>NZ_CP046401.1:4806960-5407830 GCF_009762775.1 Maribellus comscasis
ACATAAACAGAAATATAAATTACTCTTCCCAATTGCATAAACAAAGCTTCCACAGGAACCTCTTTGTTCAAAAAAATGTACTCGGCAAATTCAACTTTTTCTGCTCCGCTTTTTAAATACAACGGAAGAAATGAAATAATATAAATGACGAAAGGGATTCCATGAAGCCAAAAGAATTTGGGCATCCTGTTTTTTGCAAGTACAAAAATATAGATGTAAAGCAATGGGCCATAAAGCAAAAACAAAGGGTCCATTACATTAACAAGGTGAGGAAATGTTTTGTAATAACCAGACATCCCGTAAATTCCACCTAAAAGACTAACAGAAAGCACAAAAGTCAACAAAGCCAAAACCAAGGATTTAACATTCTTTGGTCGGTTTTGAATAATGAGGTAGGTTAAAAAAATACCCTGTAATGCAGCCGCAAAATTTAACAGTACCAGAAATTGCATTTGATATATCGTTTGATCCGAATATATCAATTTTAAACATGGGTGCGATAAAAAAGTTTAGGGATGATTAATTTAACGCTCTCTTTTTTATTTCTCTATACTTCTGCCAGCTAATATTGCTATCGTTATTATATAAATCAAAACAATTGCAAAAGGAATTGCCACAAAGCGAAACGGAGGTAAAATATACCACAGAATAAGAATAACTGCTGTTCTGGAAACTGAATGAAAAATTCCTACCCAATGGTTGATAATCCATGAAAACGGAATCCACATTAACCCGGTTAAAATGCCAATACTCATGGGCAATGAAGTATAGTCAACAAGAAAAAAGGGAATGGCTATTGAATATACCAAAACGGCCTGAAAAACAGTAAAGAGAAAAAGTTTATCAAATTCGTTTTTGGCTTTATTTTTATCCAGAAAGTTTTCGCCGGTAAATTTTGAGAAGAACAAAGCCAGATATACGATTCCTCCGGTTGCAATAAACAGAACCCAAACGGTTATTGTTACAGGCATTGTTAATCCTGAGATCCCAACCATCAGCCAAGCCAATAATCCGGCCAATGGTGTTGCCAGAAATTTTCGTTTTGAGAATTCTTCTCTTTGTTTTTCAAGTGTTCTTGTAATTTGTTCCATCGTTTTTGCTTTTCGTATTTAATCGGCTAATATCATGCTTGCTATTTGTGCATTGATTTGGTTTGGCCTGACTTCCCAATTGTCGGCGCCGTTGGTTAGAATTATTACCGTAACATTTTCATTGGTTTTGTCATTCCAATAGTGCCTGAAGGACGAAATCCCGGCTCCTCCGTGACCAACCATTCTATAATTGCCAGGTAATTTATAGGCTTCCCAACCCTTTCCAAAATCACCATATTCTCCATTGTTAAGCTTCACTGGTGTCCAGATTTTTTCAAGCTGCTTTCTGGTCAGAATTTGTTCGTTTTGAATGGCCTGGAACCATTTTACTAAATCGTGGATAGTAATGTTTAATCCAGCTCCTGCATACATAGGCGAAGAATAGTTTAACGGAAACATTTCCAGTTCATTATTTACATTTTGATAGCAGGTCACCCGGTTGGGAATAATCTTCTTAAAGCCGCCATATTGAGCAGAACTTAATCCGAGTTTGTCAAAAAATTGTTTCTGCATATAAGACTCAAAGTCCTGACCAGCCAGTTTTTCAATGATGATACGAACCAGTAAAAATCCGGTGGCATTGTATTTTGATTCTGTCCCAGGCTGTGAACTAAATGGTTTGTCTTTCAAGGCATCAATCACCATTTTTTCACTTTCCGGAGCCAAATAAATTTGATAATCGATTTGATCGGGAATTCCGGAAGTATGAGACAGCAATTGTTTCAAAGTTAGTTTTCTCCATGCTTCCGGTAAATCTTTTCTATCCTGAAGAAATTCTTCTACGGTTTCATCAACACTTCGATTGTGACTAAGTAATAACTGATGAAGCGCTGTAGAACTAAACAATTTAGAAATGGAAGCTACAGGAAAAGAATTGTCCAATGTCATTGGCACCTGAAGTTGAATGTTGGCTAATCCAAAAGCTTTTTCATGTACGAGTTGGTTATCGATTAAAATTGCATAGTTTAATCCGACTATTTTCAAGCGATCCATCATTTTTCCCAGGAAAGCATCTGTTTGATTAAAAATCGTACTATTCACAAAAACTGATTCTTCCCGGCATTGTGAATTCCATGTGAAAAAGTTTATTAGAAACAATACAAGTAAAAGATTCTTCATCGTTATTAGAGATTGAGTTTCTGTAACATTTCAATGTCTGAACTTAAAATTACCTCCAGATTTTGTTCAATCTTTTCCACATCCCAATCCCACCATTTTATTTCGAGTAGCTTTTGAATAACATCATCCGGGTAACGTTTTTTAATTGCTTTTGCAGGATTCCCACCAACGATAGTGTAAGGCTCAACATCTTTAACCACTACCGAACGTGCACCGATAATTGCTCCGTCGCCAATAGTTACGCCGGGCATAATAATGGCTTCCATACCTATCCAAACATCATTTCTGATAATGGAATCGCCTTTTTTCCCCGGAACTTTAAACATGGCTTCAATTTCCTCTTTTGTTGTTTCGGGGGTCATCATAAAGTTATTGAACGGGAAGGTTGAAAAACCATTCATATTATGGTTGGCTGAACTGGTAATAAACCGAACTCCGTGTGCAATCTGACAGAACTTTCCGATAATTAACTTCTCCGGACTTAATGGAAACAGGTAGGGTGCCAAAAAAGAAGCATAATCTTGCAACTCCTCAAAATGACCAAAATAACTAAAATCGCCAATTTCAATTCGGGGGTGATTGATTACCTGGTTTAAGTGAACCACGGTTTTAATTTCTGTACCATCCGGCATTACCATCGGGTACTTTTTATTTGGATTGAGTAATGTAGTTTTCATCTGATATTTATATTTTTTTTAATATTAATTTACCTTCTCAATCGCGTAACTTTTAAAAAAATCACACAATTGGGATTTTTTTTTAATGAATGAATTACCAACTACTTTTGCCCATCTTCTATTTTAGGTTGTATCCTCTGTTTTCAAAAGGTTGAAGCTCTTCGATAAACATTCTTTCAAGTTGTTTTAGTTCTTTGCGAATATTCATTTTTTTATCGCCGTCCCCTTGTTTGAGCTCACTCAGAACCTCAAAAACAAAATTTTCTTCGCCATCGTTTATCCAATCTTTTTGCAGCCCGGCATTCGGATAACTTCCAAATTTTAATTCTGTTCTGATTCTGTTCCGGATTGCATTAAGATCGGTACTACTGCCAACAAAAATTTTCCCATTAAGCGTATTTCTTATTTGAAAAACACCAATTTGAAATTTCATTTCTTTGTACGCTTTTTTCAACTCCTTTTTTGAATTCATTTTTCTATGTTTTTAGCAGACGTAAATTCATTATTAAACGACAATACAAAAGTAAAACCGCCGGAGAATAAAACGTTCGGAATTATAACTTCGAACCCAAAAGTCTTATTCTCTTCTTTTGAATATCTAATAGAGTTAAGAACTTACAAGAGACTCCGGGACTTTTTGTTCAATTTCTTCAAACAGTAAATCCGTTGATTTTCTGACTTTTGGCAAATCCTGAGAGCGGTCAGAGTCATCACGATATCCAATAGTTGCAATTACACAGGTATTTAATCCTTTTTCTGTCAAACCAAGAATTTCATTGTATTTATCCGGTTCAAAACCTTCCATCGGGCAGGCGTCAATCTCCAATTCTGAGCAAGCTATTAATAAATTACTAACTGCCAGATAAGGTTGTCTCTCCAGCCAGTTGGTTTGTTCTGCTTCTGATTTTTCTGCCAATTTCATCTTTATGAATTCGCCGTAACCTTCCAATTTTGCCATTTCAATGTTTCGCGTCTGTGAAGTCAGCCGGATAAAATCATCAATGTCGTCATCATTTATTTTAGTATAATTACAAAATACAAAAAGGTGCGATGCATCTGTGATTTGATTCTGATTCCAGGAGACGGGTTTCAGCTGTTCCCTAATATTTTTATTTTCAATTATAAGCACTTTATAAAGCTGCAGGCCATACGAAGACACAGAAAGTTGTATCGCTCGTTTTATTTTTTCAAGATTCGTTTGACTCACCTTCCGATTCGGATCAAATTTTTTTGTGGCATATCGCCATTCCAGATTTTTTAGTAATTCCATTTTCTTATTTTTTTAGTCGATAATTATTCATCATAAATTGTGTGGAAAATCCCAGCTTTGCATACATTACTTTCGCCATTTCCGAGGCCTGAAGTGTTGCATATGAAAATCCACTTTCCATCGATTCATTTAGCAGTAGTTTCATGATTTTCTCAGCATAACCTTTCCTTCTCATGGAAGGAATTATACCGAGCGAATGAATTCCGACAACATCAGAAGCGGAACTGTACAAAAGGCAAGTCCCCACAGGCTGTTCGTTGTCATAAGCGATAAAATATTCTACATCGTTCCAGCTTAACAATAACAACTCAGGAGCTATTCGGTAATTAAAGGCTTCCCCAAATAGTTCTGACCACAAAACGGCTTTTGTTTTATCCAATACTCTTTCTAATTTGATGGCGCTGGTGATTTCAACGTTTCCGTTGAATTTTAGTACCATTCCGATTTGTTTGGAAACCTTCTCAAAGCCGCATTTCTCAAATAAACCATCGAAATCTTCTTCTGAGTCATTCCAACAAGAAATTTTCATTTCAACGCTGGATTTCAAAAGAATTTGTTTCGCTGCTTCCAAATTTGCTTCGCTTACTTTATTTGGAAACCAAAGGCGGTTTGGCCACTCTGAATTGATGACCTCGCAATACTTCATTTCCTCTTGCGTGTAAAAAGCATTTGTCTTCTGGCCAACGAGTTGCCAAAGACTTGTCAAATTCTCAATATTCGCTTTTATTAAATTCATAATTATTTTTTATTTAGAAGAAATACTCCAATTACCAACGCCGATATCCCGGCCAACCGACGGAGATCAATCGGCTCGGGAGGGAGTCCAAACCAGGCAAAATGACCGGCAATTGATGAGAATAGAATTTGCCCAAACAAGCCTATTGAAATCATGGAAGAAATGCCCAGTTTGGGAATGGTATAATAATAAAGGCTGATTCCTATTACACTAAAAAGCGCACCGCTAAACCACAAATAATATGGAATTTCTTTGACTTGATGAATTGTTGGGACACTTTTTAAACTGAACAACGCAAAAACAAAAGCAAACACGGTGCTAAATAAATAAGCGACCAACGTTGCCAGCATCGGATTTTTTAACAGGATACCAAGTTGGGCGTTCAAGCCTCCCTGAATGGATAAAAATACTCCCCCGGCCAAAGCGAAGAATATAATTGTAAGGTGATTCATAGCTAACGTTTTCATTGCAGATTGATAATTACAATTTCCCACAAAATTATAGCGCGAACCTGCAATGAATCGACAAACTTAAGGAAATCGGACGTTTTGTTTTGGAAAGTCGAACTAATTGAAAGAGTTTATAAAACCGTTAATGTTTGGTAAGCGCTTAATCATTTGAAAAAATATGGTCTGTCTTACAAAAACAGGTTTTGTTTATGGTTTGAAATAAAAATAAAGGTTAAAAACAAACGAATGTTCACCTTGTAATCATTCAGTAAAAGAAAATGTAGTTTTTCGATATTAAGATAATTTTTACATTTGTTTTAGTTCATTTGAATTGTCTCAATATTATATGATAACAGAAAGAAGGGGAAAAAAAATCAAATTTAACGACGGTTCTGAAATTAATCTGGAAGACTTTTTTAATTCCAACTATCTTCGGTTTAATTCGTTTGCATTTAACTATCTATCGGACAAGAATGAATCTGAAGATATTGTTCAGGATGCTTTCATCACCTTTTGGGAGCAGAAAAAAACATTTCCCAATCTCATTTCTGTGAAGGCCTATTTTTATACTTCAATAAGAAATATGTGCCTTAATCGTATAAAACATGATTTGGTAAAACAAAGATATTTTCAGGAGAATCAGCATAAAATGGAATCAACTGAATTTTTTTTGGAAGGAATTCTTCGAAAGGAAGCCAATGGAATAATTTACAATGAAATAAATAATCTTCCCCAAATGGAAAAGAAAGTATTACTGTTGTCATTAAAAGAATATTCCAATGAACAGATTGCAAACGAGCTGGATATTAAAATTAATACAGTAAAAACACACAAATCAAGAGCCTATCGGGTTTTACGGAAAAGATTGGGTAATATTATTTTTATGATGTTTACTTTAAACAAAAGCTTCTTCAATAGAACAACAAGTTAATTCTATTTCAAAATACTTTTATATATGTAGTTTATTGACAGTGTTTTACTGCGAAGGGATATTTTTTTTTATTTTTTTGTAGTCCCATTACACTTTGAAGTTGTTTTCAGTAATATGAAACGAAATTATTCCGGGCAAGATGAAGAATAATCTGCATGAGTCAATATTACTAGGACAATTTATTGGTAAATATTTAACAAATACTGAATCTGCTAAAGAGAAGGAAGCTCTTGATAAATGGATAAATGAGCGTTCCGAAAACAAGGAATTACTAAATTCTATTAATACCAATAGAAATCTGACTCAGGAATACGAGGTGACAGACTTGTTCGATAAAAAGGTCGGTTTGGAAAGATTTAAAGAGAAAGTACTCCTGAAATCAAAAACACGTGCCCTGATTCGATGGAGAATTGCCGCTTCAATTTTTGTTTTGGTAGGAGTAGCCGGTATTTTATACTTTTTGTCCGGTGATTTAAGAAAAACAGTTGAAGCCCCAGTCCTGTACACATCTGTTTTTACTGAGAACGGCCAAAGATCCAGGGTCGTTTTACCCGATAGTTCAATAGTTTGGTTAAATTCAGGCACGACACTTTCTTACCCCGGTGACTTTTTTAATCAGAACAGAAAAGTTATTCTTAACGGACAGGCATTTTTTCAGGTTTCTCACAAAAGAGATTATCCTTTTTCGGTAGAAGCGAATGGTTTTGTTGTTACTGTTCTGGGTACAAAATTTGATGTGAATGCTTATTCTGAATTAAATGAGATCGCTGTCGTGCTTGAATCAGGCATTGTTGAATTAACACATCAGAACTCCGATTCTTTTTCCTATACAATGAAACCCGGAGAAAAGGCGATTGCCAGTTTAACTGATAATCGTACAATAGATATCAGTCATGTTGACGCCGGCGTTTATTCGTCATGGAAAGAAGGAAAGCTTATCTTCCGCAATTCACCAATGAAAGATGTGATAGAAAAGCTCAGAAAATGGTACAATGTAAATGTAGAAATTGTCGATCCTGAAGTATATAATTCTATTTTCTCCGGTACGGTGAAAAATGAAAGTTATGAAGAAATATTCAGGTTAATAGGAATCGCATGTAAAGTTGATTGTAAAATAGTACACAACTATAATAAAGAAGCTAAACCTCAAATTATTATTTCGAAAAGATAACTATTGATAAAATTTTAAAATCTGAGCTTATGATATAAACCAAAAACGATCAACAAAAAAGGAGATGCTGGTAACATCTCCCTTATTTCTTAGCCTCGCGGTAAGCAACTCAAGAGGCATAGTCAACTTGAATTTTTTAATAATCCAAATCAAAACAAATTTATGAAAAAAAATTATTGTGAATTGATTTCCGGTGTATACAATATCCGGAAATCCAATTTTTTAAGAAAAATGAGGATTGCTGTATTACTGTTCTTGCTTAGTATTACCCAAACATTTGCCTTGGGAAGTTATGCGCAGACAAAGCGTTTAAGTCTTAATTTTCAGGGTGAAACAATCATAAACATTCTGAATAAAATAGAAGATCAATCCGAATTCTATTTTATGTTTGATGCCACAGTAATTGATGTAAGTCAAAGAAAAAGCATCAAATGCGAAGATCAACCCATCGTAACGATTCTGAATCAATTGCTTGAAGACACCAAAATAGTATACGAGATCAGCGATCGGCAGATTGTGCTTACCAGTAAACAAGAGTCGTCAGTTGGACAACAAAAGGCTGTTTCCGGGAAAGTATCCGATTCTTCCGGTGCTCCTCTGCCGGGTGTAACAGTGGTAGTTAAAGAAACAACAAATGGTACTGTTACCAATGCCAGTGGCGAATACGCTTTAGCTAACGTTTCCGGTGAAGCAATTTTACAATTTTCATTTATTGGAATGCGAACACAGGAAGTGATTGTTGGTACCCAAACACAGATCGACGTTGTAATGGAAGAAGAATCAATTGGAATTGAGGAAGTGGTTGCCATTGGTTATGGTACTGTAAGAAAAAGTGACTTAACAGGCTCAGTAGGTTCAGTAAATGGCGATGAAATTGCCTCTGTCCCAACTGCAAATGCGATGCAATCTTTGGCAGGAAGAACTCCTGGTGTATATGTTATGCAAAATGCAGGTGGTCCGGGAGCAGATATGCAAGTACAGATTAGAGGCTCGAATTCCATACAGGGAAGCAATGAACCTCTTTATGTGGTTGACGGATTTTTGTTTACCGGGAGTTTGAACATGATAAATAGTAATGATATTGAAAGTATTGAAATACTAAAAGATGCTTCTGCAACTGCTATTTACGGATCCAGGGGAGCCAATGGTGTTGTACTCATTACAACTAAACGTGGAAAATCCGGGGAGACCAGGATTGATTTTGAATCTTCATTTGGGGTTCAGAAACTGAGAAAAAAACTGGAGTTAATGGATGCAGAAGAATATGCAAATTTTTATAATGAACAAGCTACTAATGATGGTCTTGAACCTTATTTTTCGCAAGATGAGATAGATGGTTTTGGTGCAGGATATGATTGGCAGGATCTTATTTTTGTCACTGCTCCTGTTTATAACAGCACATTAACAGTTAGTGGTGGAAATGAAAAAACTAAGTTTTCTATATCGGGGAGTATAATGGATCAAAAAGGAATTATTCAGGAAACCTATTTTAAAAGATATTCACTCCGGGCAAACTTAAACCACGAAATAAATAAATTACTATCTGTAGAATACAGTTCTATATTAACAAAAAATCTAAGAGATAGTGAAAGCTCACAGGGAGGAAACAGAGGTGGAACCTTATTATCTGCTGCAATAGCTGCTCCTCCTACATTAACACCGTACAACGAAGATGGAACTTATAGGCTCTTGGCTACGGGGCATTCCTTTTTATCAGGAGCTTTATTTAATCCAATAAATTATTTGAATGAAGAATATAATAAATCTGATGAAAACTCAGTTTTAGCTAATTTAGCATTAGTTATTGAGCCAATTATTGGATTAAAAGTTAGGATACAGGGAGGCCTCAAAAATACAGAAGATAGAGATGACAGCTATCGAACCTTAAATTTTACAAATTCACAAGGAGTAGCTAATGTTTCAGTATCAAACAATCTTAGTTTATTAAATGAAAATACAATAAGCTATAATAAAACAATCAATAAAATTCATAATATTTCTGCAGTTGCAGGATTTACTTACCAGGATTTTACTTATAAATCACTTGGAGGAAGTGGTTCCGGTTTTTTAAGCGATGCGCTTGAAACATACGATTTGGGAGCTGCTGGCAATCCGGGAGTCCCTTCTTCGGGATATTCAAAATCGGTAATACTTTCTTATTTGGGGCGATTAAATTATTCGTTTAACAATAAATATTTACTAACAGCAAGCATACGTACCGACGGGGCATCTAAATACAGCGATGGCCACAAATGGGGATACTTCCCTTCTGCAGCTTTTGCCTGGAAATTAAAGCAGGAACCTTTTTTAAAGGACAATAATCTTATTGATGATTTCAAATTAAGAACAAGTTGGGGGGTGACAGGAAGTCAGGCAATTAATGCTTATCAGACTCTTACCCAGCTTTCATCAGGAATAACGGTATTTGGCGATGACCAATATACCACATTTGCACCAGGGACTCAATTACCGGGTGACTTAAAATGGGAATCTACCGAACAATTTAATCTCGGATTAGATATTGCCTTACATAATTATCGTTACAGACTTACTGCTGACTTCTATTTGAAAAATACACATGATCTGTTAAATCCTGTTAGTTTACCTTCTTCTCTTGGATATTCTACAACAATAAAAAATGTAGGGCAAATACGTAATAATGGGATTGAATTCTCTCTTGATTCTAAAATTCTTACAGGAAAATTTATATGGAACTTAAATGCCAACTTGGCTATTAACAGGAGTAAAGTCATTAAACTTTACGATGGTCAGGACATTCTCACAGGTAGCTTCTCCCATCCTTTGATTACAGATAATGCAAAATTGATAAGAGAAGGAGAGCCTTTAGGCGTTTTTTACGGATATCTAACAGACGGTTATGATGAAACCGGAGTTGAAAAATACAAAGATCTGGAAGAGGATGGAGTCATCAATGAATTAGACAAGACAATAATTGGAGATCCTAATCCTGATTTTATTTATGGTTTTAATTCAAATATGAAGTACAAAAACTTTGAATTGAACTTATTTATACAAGGCTCATACGGAAATGATATTCTTAACGTTAGTGGGATTTCAAGAATTGATTATCAGGGAGGTTTAAATTTGCCAAAGGAAGTTTATTACAATCATTGGACTGTAGATAACACCGATGCAAAATATCCAAAAATATCTACAAACTCAACCGCCAAATATTCAAATAGGCAGATTGAAGATGGCTCGTATTTAAGGTTCAAAAATATTCAGCTTACATATAACCTTCCTTTACATCGTTGGAATTTTTACGGACTTGATAAAGTTCAAATATACTTCAGCGGGCAGAACCTGATAACATTTACAAAATATTCCTGGTATGACCCGGAAATTAACTCAGGTGGCGAACAAGGTTTGGATCACTATCGATATCCAACGGCAAAAACATATTCGATGGGTATTAAAGTGTCATTTTAATCACTAAAAGTAATTTATAATGAAAAAGATATTAATAATCATAATATGTTTCACATTATTTTCATGTGAAGATGTTTTAGTTGAGAATCCAAAATCAATTGCAGTAGAAACATTTTATAATACATCCGATGAACTTGATGCAGCAATAGCAGCAATATATGGGACAATGAAAGGCGGTGGTTGCATGGGAGGTCGATACCCGGCAGCTCAAAATGCAAGTGTTGATTATGCTTATGGTCGTGGAAGTTATGCTGAAGTAAGTGAGTTTCAAGGATTAGGTTCTACAAATATTAACCGGGTGCAGGGAATATGGGAAGCTTTTTACCAAAGCATTCGAAATGCTAATTTAGTTATAAAAAATGCTCCTGAAGGAAATGAGTTAACTTCCGACGAGATTGCAGAATCAGTGGGCGAAGCAAAATTTTTAAGGGCCTTAATTTATTTTATAATGGTCCGAAACTGGGGGGGACTTCCAATCCGGACAGAAGACAATATGGACGAAATAGATATTTCCCGTGGTAGTGTCGACAATGTGTACGAACTGATCAAAGAAGACCTTCTGTTTGCAGAGGCAAACCTTCCGGATGAAGCCCCCGTATCAGGAAGAGCTTCAAAATGGGCTGCGAAAACAGTTCTCGCTGATGTTTATTTTTATTTAGGAAAGTATACCGATGCAAGAGATAAAGCCTTAGAAGTTATCAATTCAAATAAGTATAGTTTGGTAGAAGTTTCTGATGCCGATGATTTCGCTAATATTTATGGGCCGGAAGTAATTACAACATCTGAAGAAATATTTTATTTGAAATACTCAAGAGATGCAGACCAGGGATGGAATTATGTTTTGTATAATCATCATCCGGGGTCTGGATTACATCCTAACGGAGGGTATTACATTATTTATACCGATAAAGAAGAAAGTTCATTTATTAAGAATTGGGATACAGAAGATCTTCGTTATAAATATCAATGGTATGATTGGGATATTGGTTTTGGGAGCAGTACGATGCTAAATAAAAAATTTGCCGATCCAGATGCAACTTCGACATATGGAGCAGGGAATGATTATCCATTATACCGTTATGCTGATGTTTTATTATTATATGCTGAAGCTGATTGCCAGGTATCTAATGCCCCAACAACGGATGCAATGGAAAAGCTTAATATGATTCACAGGCGGGCATATGGAAAAAATCCTTTAGTCTCTTCTGAAATTGATTTTCAACTTTTGGATTACGACAAAGAATCTTTTATTGAGTTGGTTCTGAAAGAAAGAGGATATGAAACCATGTGGGAAGGAAAAAGATGGCTCGACCTGAAAAGGACTGGGGAAGTTACTGAAATTATTAAAGATGCAACAGGTAAAGATGTTGCGGAAAAACATTTACTTTGGCCAATTCCCGTTTCAGAGTTGGAATACAATAAAGCAATTACAGCAGACGAACAAAATCCAGGTTATTAGTTTATTAGCCAAGAGGTTTGCCTGATTTATTTTAGCTTTTGGATAAAAATGTATAAGAAGTTAGAAGTTTTTTTAAGAGAAAAAGCTTTTAACTTCTTATCTCTACTTACATCCAGTTAGCCATTTAAATTTTAATTCAACAATCAAAAAAATATTAAAATGAATTTTAAAAGAAATAATCAAGAAAATTTTATGCGCAAAATTACACATACAGCCATTCTTACTATATTCTTCGAATGTATGTTTTCTTTTGTTTTTGCGGGACATTCTGTACCTGTAAACAATGAGAGTACTGATTCAGAAACAGTAAGCGAATTGCTAAATAGAATTGATGAAATTTATAAAATTGGATGCGATGATTGGATTACTGCATCCTGGAGTACAATGCTAATAAAGCAGGGAATCGTTCCTAAAGAAGGAGCAAGCAGGGCTGCTCGTGTTATTATGGAAATGATTGAAAAACCAGGACCTGTGCGCGGAAGTGGATGGGACTACTTTATGGATACGCAGGCCTATTTTAATGAAAAATTAGGTAAAGAAGTAGGTGGTAATTTAATGGTTGTCAGAACGACTCCTCCAGCACGCCAAACGGTTTATGTAAGATATCACCTGTTAAAACGACTTTGTCAGATATATGATATGCAACTGGCATTGCTTAACCTGGCTGAGAAACATAAAGAAACAATTATGCCTGGCTATACCCATGAGCGGCATGCGCAACCAACAACATATGCACATTACCTTATGTCGGTATTTGATGCGGTTCAGAGAAGTACAGAAACTCTTGATTTAGGTTATCATCAAATGAGTTTGAATGAGATGGGGTGCGGAGCGCTTGCCGGGACAAGTTGGAATATTGACCGAAATCTTGTTAGCAAGTATTTGGGAATGGAAGGATTAATTGAAAATAGTAACGATGCGGCAGGTTACACCGATGGTTATCTTGTTGTTGTGTGTGGTTTGACCAATATAACAAATATTCTAAGCAGGATGGCTTTGGAACTCACTTATTGGTCGGGAGCGGAATATGGTTTTATTGAAAGTGGGAACAAAGGAACAAGTTTTTTAATGCCACAAAAGAGTGATAATCCAAATGCAATGGAAATAGTTCAGCTAACCGCGGGCCAAATGACCGGGCACCTTGTTTCTATATCGGTAGCCGGATTGCGAGTGCCTCAGGGAGATAGCCATCATATGTTGCATATGGAAGATCCCACAATGGAGGCTTTGGATGCATCAGAAAGGTGTATTACTTTGATGACTTCTGAAGTTAGTAGATTGGACGTAAATAAAAAAAGGATGTATGATCTAATTAAAGAATCTTACATTGCTTCCACTGAACTGGCCAACCAAATGGTACGCGACTACGGTTTGGACTATCGAACGTCACATAAGATTGTTCATAGTTTTGTTCTTGCTTCCGAAGAACAATCAATTCCCGCAACAAATGCAAGTGCAAATCTTCTAAATAATGCCGCCCTGGAGATTATTGGCAGAAAACTTAATATTAATGATAAACAATTACGAGGAATCCTTAATCCGGAGCATTTTATTAATGTGACTAATAGCCAGGGAGGTGTTGCACCTGAAGAAGTAGAGAGGATGATAGTAGAGCGAAAACAAACGCTGGAACAGTACAGGGAAAAACTACTGAAAAGGATAAAAGTGCTTGAAGATGGTCAGAAAAGAATGATTTCTGATTTGAATTCATTTGAGAATCAATAATTTGTTTATTATGAGAAGCTTTGTTATTTTCTTTTTGTTGTTTAGTTTCTTTTCAGTAATATTTTGCTTTGGCTCTGACGCAGGAGAGCCATTTCGCCTTCACCAAACAATACAAAGATCAGAAAAAGAAGTTGGAGATGATATAACATTGGCTCTTTCAAAACTGGCAATAGAGACAAAAGCTGATGAAATTCCAGATGCAGCGTTTTCAGCAGCTAAAGCTGCTTTGTTAGATGCACTTGGATGTGCTTTTGCCGGACATAGTGGTTCTGGTGTATCAGAAATTATTGAACTAACGAAATATTGGGGAGGCCGGGAAGAGGCAACTGTTTGGTTTGAAGGAACAAAGGTTCCCATAACTGAAGCAACCTTTGCAAACAGTGTCCAGCTTCATGCCATGGATTTTGACGATTACCATCCTGCTTCAGACGCACATATTACTGCCATATTAGTACCCACAGTAATATCAATGGGAGAACTTACAAATTCTTCAGGAGAAGAAATTCTTACAGCTCTTATAGTTGGTGCAGAGATAATCGGAAGATTAGGGCGCGCTTACAAAGCGAGAAGGATACATTCAGGGTTTCTTCCTACCTCAATAATAGGTGGATTCGGCGCAACTGCGGCAGCCTGTCGTTTGAAGAAATGTTCTGTTGAAGAAACTGTAAATGCGATGGGAATCTGGTATGCTCATGCATCAGGGAACAGGCAGGCTCTTTTTGATCGTACACTAACCAAGAGAATCCAACCCGGAATTGCCGCAAAGGCAAGTGTATTTGCTGCTTATCTTGCCCATATCGGAATAACTGGTCCAACTCGTATTATTGGAGAACAACCAGCATCATTGCTTCAAATATACGGCTGTAATGCTGAACTGGCTCCTCCTGCAATAAATGAAATTATGGCTGAATATGATACATGGCAGATTGAACAACTGGATTATAAACGCTATGCATGTTGCGGCTACAGTAGTAAGGCTATAAAAACTGCAATAGATTTTTCCTCAATTAGGCATGATATAAAGCCTGAAGATATTAAGGAAATCAGGCTTTTTGGAGATGATATTAACTCTCCATTTGCAGGAGTAGCCTGGGAGGATAGTCCGACGCCCCAGGTCCTGGCTCAATTTTGTGTTACCTATGCAGCTGCTTCGGCTGTAAAAAACCGACGTTATAGTCCTGCAGAGATATCCCTTCAGCGGTTAACTCAAGATAAGGAAATCGATTCACTGGCACGTCGAACAAGGATATGCAGTTGGGATGAGTGGACAGGAGAGCCCCCAAATGCACCTTTTGCTATGCATTTTGAATTAAAGGATGGTCGTAAACTTATACAAATATTCGAAAGCTTTCAACGTTATAAATGGCCTGAGGATTATAATGATTTAGTGATTAAATTCAAAGAAAATGTTATGTTTTCCGGAATGGTTGATGACTCTGAAGTAGATGAATTGATATCAGAAATAGAAAGCTTTGAAGACAAAAAAAATATTAGAAATTTTATCAATAAATGGTTAGTTCAAAAAAATTAAGATTTGCTTAAATACTCACCCTAATTCATCAAAAACAGGATAATTTTTGTTAAAATAGATAGCTGATATTTTTTTGCAAGTACTTGTTGTATAGGTTTTTGTTTCGGTTGGTGATTTGTGGAAGAGTTAAAATCTACGCACCGTTTTACTCGGTGGAATTTTTGAAGATTTTTGATTTACATTATTTGTGTGAGAAACATCAAAGAGACTGTCCCAAAAAGGTCAGTCTCTTTTTATTGCTTAATTCAAAACCGGATTATCAAGAACCAGTTGTTTACTGGGTGTTGTTTAGCTAAGAAATTTGAGTTGTATAGAATAAACGAATCCTGCAAATTTTCACAACGTTCAAAAAAAAACTTAAAAAACAATTGTATAAAAAAACTCCCCGGTCTCTCCGGGGAGTTAGAGTTTGCAAGTGAAATTTTTTTCCCTAACAAACTAAACCATATCTTCACTTTTTTTGATGTCAATAATTATTGTTTCAGCAAATTGGGTTTTGCACCTGTTTTTTCGATATAATCTGATTTGTTCAAACCTAAAAGATATTGAGTATAAAATCAAATTCCTGCGATGAATGTCCTTCTGGTTGCGACGTTTGGAAGTATTCCCCAATTTATTTTTCTCAGTTCAATTCTCAAAAAATTGTTGTTAAATCCGAACGGAGCATATTTACTGCCAAACATCGTAGTTTGTTTATCATTCATCGCAGGAATTTGTTTGTTTGCGACACAAGAATTAAGTTTAAAAGATTATGTGTTAAGATGACAAAGAATCATACTCCAATATTTTTAAGGTATAGGTTTTGGTGGCATGTCCTGTTCTGGGTGGTTGTATTGGTGGTATTCTGGCTTATTTATGCCGGGCACAGGGGCGAATACTATCAGGAATTTATTATCAATGTAATTCAGTTACCCGCCAAAATGATAGGTACTTACACTTTTATTTACCTGATTCTTCCGCTGGCTACCGAAAAAAGAAAATTTGTGACTTTTGGAGTTTTTGTAGTGATTCACTTTTTTCTTTATGGAATTATACTTCGTGCTTCCTATTATTTCACGAATCCTTTTCCCGGGGATATCGATTTTGAGCGGATTCCGTTTTTTGATTTGACCAGGATTCTCACCAAGGCTGCTTCAGATTATGTACTGCCGGGTATAGCGTCTGCAATCTACTTCTTTAAAAGATGGTATATTGAAGAACAGAAGAATAAAAAGATGGCAGAAGAAAAACTCGCAGCTGAACTAAATTTTTTAAAAGCGCAGATACACCCGCATTTTCTGTTTAATACCTTGAATAACTTATATACACTAACATTACTAAAATCTGAAGAAGCTCCGGATATTGTCTTAAAATTATCAGAGTTGCTTGACTATATGATTTATAAGAGCAATATCAGGTTTGTCCCTCTGGCAAATGAATTGGAAATTGTTGAGGGGTATATTGACCTCGAGAAAATGAGATATAGCGAAAGACTCGAATTATCATACTCGGTAAACGGAGAAGCTGATAAACACCAGATTGCGCCTCTTATATTGCTTCCATTTATTGAGAATTGTTTCAAACACGGTGCGAGTAAAGATCGTATAAAACCAGTGGTTGACATTGAAATAAATATCATGTCTGAGTTTCTTACTTTAAAAGCAATCAATTCAGTTCCTGAAAAAAAAGGAAAAGAGGAGCCTGAAAATGAAGGTATTGGATTGAGCAATGTGAAAAGAAGGCTTGAGTTGATTTATCCTGATAAATACGAGCTTGAAATCAATTCAAATAACAGGTTGTTTGGGGTGGAATTAAAAATATTTTGGGTGTAATATTTTACTATGGAAACAAAAGTACAATGTTTGATCGTGGATGATGAACCTCTGGCCATTGAGTTACTGAAGTTACATTTGAGTAAGCTTAGTTCTATAGAAATAGCAGGTGCAGTTGAAGATGCAGTTGATGCGATTGATTTTTTGAATACACATAAAGTTGATCTTATGTTTTTGGATATCCACATGCCCGAAATGAAAGGAACAGAATTACTAAGATCGTTAAAAAATCCTCCTGCTGTTATCTTTACAACAGCCTACCGCCAGTATGCGCTTGAAGGCTACGACCTGAATGTACTCGACTATTTGGTAAAACCTATTTCATTCGGGCGTTTAACGCAGGCCGTTGAAAAATATTTTGCTTATCATATCCAGGGAAGAAGCAAGTTTTTACGTGAAGCTGAAAAAAGCGAAGAATTTCTTTATTTGCAGGAAAGAAGTTTTATTCACAAAATTCCACTCATTGAAATTGTATATGCAGAAAGTATGGGGGATAACCTGACCTTTTATCTCAACAACAGAGAGATTACCAGCAGATGCACCGTTTCTTCGGTGGAAGAATTTTTGTCACGGAATGGTTTTTTAAGGATACATCGTTCCTATATCGTTTCTCTTAAGCGAATAACAAGCTTTGGCCCGGTGAGTGTTTTTATCGGGCAGAAGGAGTTGCCCATCGGAAAAACTTATCGGAAAAACGTACTTGATCAGCTTAATTATAAAGCATTTTTTAACAAATAAAACTAAACCAATGAACCGAACTAAAAAAACTAACACATCAGAAGGACTGTTACTTACGATGGTAATATTGATGGTTTTTGGAGCCTTTTTATTTACCGCATGTAAAACGAATAGTTATCCCCAAAAAACTGAGCCTGTTGGTTCGGGCGATGTTAAGTGGGAGGAAAAACAGGCTCCGGAAGGTTGGAGTATGGTAAGCAATAAAAACGGGACTACTCTTGGATATTCGATGACTTCGGGGCTTTCACTTATCCAGGTGGATGGATACGCATTTAAAGATCTCAATAGAAATAACTTGCTGGATGAATTTGAAGACTGGCGCCTTGATTTTGAAACAAGGGCGAAAGCCATGGTGGATGAGATTTCGGTTGAGCAGATGATGGGCATGAAAATGAATCCTTTTGGCGGCTGGAGGGTTAATCCTGATTCACTTGACTCCGTAATGAAAAATTCACTGGATCTGGGTTACAGACAACTTCGGGCGCCCCGCGGAGGCACTGCTGACGCAAAGACAAAGGTTAACTGGAACAATATGGTACAGGAATATATTGAAAGCCTGGATGAAATTGTCTGTGTTCCTGCGGTTTGGATAGATGATCCCCGGTCGGGAGACGTATCAAGCTGGCCTAGTAATCTTGGTATGGCGGCGACCTTTGATCCTGAAGTTGGAGCCCAATATGGCAGAATGATGTCAGAAGAATGGCGTGCAATGGGGATATCAATGCAGGTCGCAACGCAAATGGACCTTGCAACGGAACCACGATGGAAACGAATTCCAGGGACGTTTGGAGAAGATCCTGCGCTGTCGATGGATATGGCCAGGGCTGTAATCAATGGCTGGCAATCAACCTACGATGAAGAAGGAAACGATCTGGGCTGGGGAAAACACAGTGTAAACAATCAGATGAAACATTTTCCCGGAGACGGTGCCGCTGAAGGTGGTCGTGAGTCGCACACACGTGACGGAGCATATAACATTTTCCCGGGAGGTCAGTTTTTTACACATGTTTTGCCATTTCTTGCCTGCATGGATTTGCCCGGGAAAACCAAAACGGTATCGGCTGCCATGACAAACTATTCGGTAGGAATTGAAGCAGATGGATCGCCGGTGGGAGAGGAGCGTGTAGGCTCAAGCTATAGTCAATATAAAATCAACGATTTGTTGCGGGATAAGTACGGCTGGGACGGTTATATTTTAACTGACTTTGGCATTCTTACCAGCAAGAATTATGGCGTTGAAGATTTAAGCCCGGTTGAAAAAAGACTAGCCATCCTGGAAGCGGGTTGTGATGCATTTGGAGGCGAAGGTGGTGGCTTGCAGGAAAGTGTTGATATTGCAATGGAAGCTTATGAACTTGGGTGCGCCAATCGGGGTAAAGCTGAAATGGATAAAATCATGAAAAAAGGAACGGAGAGGATTCTTCGAACTCACTTTAATATCGGCATTGTTGACAATCCATATCTGAGTGTTAAAGTTGCCGAATCTACTTACAAGAAACCTGAGCATGAAGCGGCCGGCCATCAGGCACACCTTAAATCGGTTGTAATGCTGAAGAACAGCGGCGGCATCATTCACAAAGCATCAGCTGAAGCTGAAAGACCCAAAGTATATATTCCCCGGTTATATTCGGCAGCGACAGGTGGGTGGAGAAGGACACCTGCATCCGCAGAACCGGGATTTAATCTTGAAGCAGCCGGAGAATATTACGATGTGGTGACCGATGCGCTGGCTGATAAGTTTACCGCCCCGGCTGATGAAAAAGGTAATCCAACCTTATCTCCAAACGATATAATACGCGCATCAAAAGAAGAAATAGCTGAATGTGATTTTGCCGTTGTAAGAATAACCAGTCCGCAAAACGGAAATCCAACATTTATGGAATCCGGAGGCATGAGGGATGACGGTGTGGAATCTAAAGATATCGCAGCTGAGCGCGAGAAATATATCTATCTGCCAATTTCATTACAATATCGGCCATATACTGCCAATTCAGAATTTGTGCGTCAGGAGTCTTTAGGGGGAGATATGATAGAGATGCCAGAGCAATCGGCTGAGGGAGAAACAAAGAAGTTCATAAAGGAAAATCGTTCCTATTATGGCAAGACAGGAATCATAACAAATGAAAGTCATCTGGACCTGGTGCTGAACATCGCGGCTCTGGCTGACAAAGTCATTGTTGCAGTAGATGCATCTAGTCCTATGGTTTTTGGGGAATTTGAGAGCGAAGTTGATGCAATCCTCGTGGGATTTGGTGGTGGCCGGTCTGCCTGGTTGCCTGATGAGGTATTTCTTGAGATTATAGCGGGGCAGGTAGAGCCTTCCGGATTGCTGCCGCTTCAGATGCCCGCGAATATGGAGACTGTCGAGGCGCAATTTGAGGATGTGCCAAGGGATATGGAATGTTATACTGACAATGAAGGCAATAGCTATGACTTTGCATTTGGTCTGAATTGGTCGGGTGTAATCAGCGATAAGCGAACAGCAGAATATAATGTAGAACCAATTGTAGGTGAAGCACCACGAAACTAAAAGTTAAGAAGGAACTGGCCATTTTTACAAGTCCAGGGCCGGATGAACCGGCGGGTATTCCTTTAATTCTATCAGAAGAACTGTGGTGTCTAAAATTGACTTTATCTGCTAATTAATGAATATCTGTAATACAAATACTTTGTATTAGGATACTTTTTTGATTTTCAGCTTTAGTTACCATCGGGCTTTTTAATTTCTGCAAACGGACTATCCGGCCAAAAGAAATTTTTAAACGTGTCGGGTTTTGATGGATTAAATTTCCCGAAATCATTTACTACATATTTTGTCAGATCTAAATTTTGCTCCAGTATTCCCTGAACAACACATTTTGCAAGTTCGTAAGCACCGTATGCATTAAAATGCGTATTATCCGCCAAAGGTTCTTCCTGATTAGGAAAAGTATTTGCCGGGTAATGCACAAAAGCATTTTTTGAACCCTCAATTCCCAAAGCTTCATAAAAATCCTTGCTCATAGCATTCAGATCGATTAGTGGAATATTTTCTTTTGCAGCCAGTTGCCGCATAGCATCGGGGTATTCCTCCAGTGTATTCACAATTTTTCCCTCATCGTCAAACTTGCGCCTGTTGGTCGAAGTAACGAATACTGTTTTTCCACCTTTCTTTTTGGCCTCATTCATATAATAACGCAATTCTTCCTGATAGCTGGTAAAAGGTTCCACATGGCTACTACCCGGTTTCTGATCATTGTGTGCGAATTCTATAAACAGGTAATCGCCGGGCTTCATTACACTTAGGATTTTCTTCAAACGGTTTTCCCCTCTAAATGCTTTTAGTGTTTCCCCTGATTCGGCAAAATTAGCAACAACAATTTCTGGTTTCAGAAATCGTGTAAACATTTGTCCCCACGATGCCCAGGGCTCATAGTCCTGATCGGTAACTGTTGAATTGCCGGCAAGAAATATTACAGGAAGTTCATCCGCTTTTTCAATCTGAATGGAACGAACGGAAGGATTTTTACCGTTGAATTCAAGATTCAAACTCTTATCCCAGTTCTTGTATGGTAGTTCTCTCGATTTAAGCCGAATGCTTTCTGTATCATTGATTTGAGGAAAACGAACATCCACAACAATTGTTTTGATTACAATATCTCCCTTATTTATTTTTATATTTTCGAGCATCAGCCGACGTGATTCTGCTTTAACGGTGATTGCTGATTCTTCTTTTGAATTGCCAAGTGCAAGAGTGATTTTGTAGCGTCCTTCCGGCACATCAAGTTGAAAATAAAATGGCGCATCCGAGCTAAGCCCGTCATTTGTTGCTTCTTCTAAACCATTTTGTTTGAATGCTTTTATATCTCCAAAGGGAATTATTCCATAGCCGGTTTTTTCAGAATATAATGATTCATCTGTAATAGAAGTAAAACCCTCATTTACTTTTCCTTTACCAAAATCAAACTTCCAGATTTGTGCTTTGCTTTGCTGATAGTCCGGCTGTTTCTGCTGAATTTTAGTATTTCCACCGTTAATTGTTGCAAAGCTGACATTAAAGCTCAAAATTAAAACCCAAATAATTATAATTCTAGTCATTATGAAAATCTTTTTACTTTATTAATTTTTGATTTACGGATGCTCCCGCATGATAAGGATCTTCTGAGAGAACTTTATCAAATTCCGGTTTTGCTTTTATTTTATTGCCTAATCCAAGGTGGCCCAAAGCCATTAAATAATGGCAATGTTGCTCATGACGTTTTTGTAAATTCTCCTCGAAGATCAGTAAATCGGGAAGTGATACAGCAAAGTAATCCATTTTAAAGGGTATGAAAAGGTATTTTTCACCATATTTAAGTAATTTATTAAAACGGCGGCGGGCTTCTACACCACGGTTTAATTTTAGCAGTGCCAATCCCTGATAAAATATTTTATCCGCTTGCTGGTCGTTGTAATACATTGCCACACTGGGTTCCGATAATCCAACCGCTGCATTTTCCCAGGCTTCGCTGGCTTTTTCTGTTTCTCCTAAACCTTCATATGCACACCCCAGCCAGTAGTTGACGTCATTCTCCTGTGCACCAAATAATTTTCCTTCACCCAAATTGTGAGGGTAATAAAAACAAGACATTAAATGCTCAATGGCATCCCGATAGTTTTTAGAATGGATTAATTTTTTAGCTAACTCAATATGAGAATACAAATATTGGCCAGTTACTTTGCCTTCGCCGCCTTCCCAGGGATGGAACTTACGTTTCATAATCAATTCAAGAGCTTTTTCTTCCTTACCGGTTAGATTGTAAAGCGTTGCTTTTTCGAGGTATAGGTCATCTCTGAAATCTACTTCAACCGGATATTTTTCCAGAAAAGCCAAACGCTTTTCAGCCGATACTCCTAATTTCTTGTATAATTGATCCAATTCCATCAATACCCGAGCATCGCTTGTATCCAGTTTAAAAGCTTTTTCGAGCGATGCCCGCGCGGCCTGTGGATTGTTTTGTTTGTTGTAATAAGCCAGTGCCAGGTTCCGATGAACGGTTGGAAAAGAATCATCGATCGTCCTTGATTTTTCCCAACACTCAGTAGCTTCTTTATGTTGACGATTTCCATACCAGAAATTCCCCGTATAGTACCAGGCTTTTGCATCTCCGGGATTTATTTCCACTGCTTTTTGCAATGCTAAAAGTTCTTCCTGTTTATTTGGGAAACAGTAATCAGGCGGCATTTTCATTGCCTTTTTGAATACTTTTTCCGATTTTACAGTTTCGCCCATTAGCGCATAATAGTACCCTTTAAAATAGAAGGGCATTGGGTAAACCCGGGTTTTATCAGCAATATGAAGATCGATAAAATCAACAGCCTCTTTATAACAGCCAGCCATGGCATAATCCAGAGAGAATTCGATAAAATTGTGTACGTAATCCCGCATCAATTCTTTCAAATCTTCCATTACCGATTTTTCTTTGGTAATGAGGTATTTTTCATAGATTGCACCGAAGTTAAAACCATCCATTTCCAGCGACTCTTGAATCAGTTTTAAAGCCTCATCTGTTTTCCCAAATCCCCTTAGTAAAATCATTTTTAAGTGACGTGCCTTCTGATTTAACCCGTTTCGCCATAGGGATCGATTCACCAGTGTCAGCGCTTTATCTTTGTTTCCGAGTATAGAATCGATTTGCGCTGCCTGGAAAAATCCGCTATCCTGCCATGCTCCGTTCCACGTTGATTTAAAGAACCAATCATAGGCTTCTTCCAACTTTCCCTGCATCCGCAAGCAAAAGCCTAAATTATAGAGCGGTTCGCCATCGTATGGATTGGGATTTCTTTCAGTCAAAGTCTCTGTTGCTGTTCGGAAATAAGGTTCCGCATCTGTAAATTTACCCCTTCTCATCAACCAGAGTCCCATGGCGTTGTTGTTACGCACATCACCGTGTTCGCGTTTTAAAGCTTCTTTGTAATAGGCAGTAGGATCGTAGGTTGCATGCCGGTATTGTTCTAAATGCAAACCGCGTAAATAAAGTTGTTCCACCGATTTTATCTCTTCCGGATCTTTCGCTGGTTTAGCAGGATAGGGGATGGGGTTCAGCTTCTCAGGCTCGGTTTGCCAATCCACTAAAATTCTTTTTTCCCTGCTTACAAGAGAAACGTAACAATCTTCCAGATTAATATTTTCCCCGATAAATTTATCGAAACTCATTTCGGGAGACAGATCAACTGCCTGCTCAAAAACCAACTGTCCTTCACTTTTAACAGAAATACTTGTTTTGGGATACTCAGCAGTAGCATATGCTTTTAACCGGACTCCATTTCCTTCATGCTCCAGGTTGATCATGGCTTCTTTGGTTGCATTTTTTACTACTCCTAAATCGCGGTAGGGCATAAAATACTGGTTGAAGCTTTTCTCTTCATAGGGTTGTAACCATGAAAAATCAGGCTGGTTGTCGGTGTATACACCACACATTAGTTCAATGTAAGGGCCGTCTTCATCTGTCAGGTTACGATCCCAGGCCTGCCCAAAATCGCCGTTCCCCCAGGTCCACTGTTTTTTTCCGGGTGATAGGTGATGATCGGCTACATGCAACAGACCTCCTTTGGAATCGTTTTCATAACCACCCACAAAATTATATTTTGAAGTAATGGCCATGTAGCTTGTCGGAACCGGAATATTTTTGTAACGAGAAATGTCGACACCAGCAGAATAATCCACTTTGTAATAGGTACCGGTTGCTATTGGGAAGCTGGAAACATCGCGTTTGCCATGATCAAATACGGCATTTACATCGGGTGGAAAAACCGATTGGTATTCATCGTTTACTTTTACGGCAGGGTTGGCCCACCAAAGGAAAGTCTGCGGATGCGGTGTGCGGTTATATAATTTAACTTTAATTTCGAGGTAAGCTTTGTCAGGGTAAAGCGTAAAACCAGCCATCCCTTTTGTACGAAACATTCTTTCCACTTCGCTGCACCAAACCGTTGCGCTGCCATCTTTATTTTCTTCTATTAGCGAGTCCACGGGTTCGTATGTAGATGGACGATGATGTTGTGGCCAGTTGAATTCAATACCTCCTGAAATCCAGGGCCCGGTCAATCCAACCAGTGCCGGTTTTATCACCTGATTGTAATAGACAAAATGGCGTTGTTTGGTTTTATCATAAGCCATCTGAACGCGTCCTCCCAATTCGGGAAGTATCATTATTTTCAGGTATTTGTTTTCCAGATAAATGGCATTCCATTCTTTATCCTCTTTTTCATCCATAATTTTTTCAATTACAGGATGCGGGTAAACAACACCACTACTTCCCTGATAAACTCTTTTTTCCAAAAAAATGGGATTTTTCTCAGGTTTTCCGATTCCGTAAGTTGGAATCATTATCTTTTCTTGCCAGGCTTTAACCTTCATTTTACTCATTTTTCTTGCCTCTATTTGTTAAAATGTTCCTCTATTTCTTCCAATGATTTCCCTTTTGTTTCAGGTAACTTTTTCAAAATGAACAAAAAGCCGGCAACGCAAATGAATGCATACAGCCAAAAGGTTCCTCCTGCCTGTAAAAGCTTATTTAATAGGGGAAATGTATAAGTAAGGAGAAAGCTTGCTATCCAGAGCGCAGTTGTAGCCACAGCCATTGCAGCGCCCCTGATTCTGTTGGGGAATATTTCCGACAAAACAACCCAGGTTATCGGCGCCAATGTCATGGCATATGTAGCAATACCCAGAAGGACAAGCGCCAAAACAATAAAACCGTCGAGTTTTAATATATAGCTCCCCCCAAGTACAAAATAGATAAAAGCCAGTCCGACAGAACCAAACAACATTAATTTGCGACGTCCCAAACTATCAACCACGCGCATGGCGACAAGAGTAAAGATGAGGTTAACAGTTCCGGTAATAACGATATTAAAAAGCATATCGCCTACAGAAAATCCGGCTGCAACAAAAACTTCTTCAGCATAATTAAAAATTACATTAATACCACACCACTGCTGAAAAACTGCCAGTACAATTCCAATTATCAGAACCGGCTTTACTTTTTTACCGAGTAAAGCACCAAAATCAATTTTCCCGGTAGATGAATTTAAAGTGTGTTCTATATTTTTCTCTTCTTCAAGAGCATATTTTTTTCCTCCAATTCGGGTTAGAATATTTGCAGCTTTCTCGGTTCTCCCTGATTTTACGAGAAAACGCGGACTTTCCGGAATAAAAAAGGCCAAAAGAAAAAATGCAAAAGCAGGCACGGTTTCGGCCCAAAACATCCAGCGCCATCCCATTTGTCCGTTCCATGAATTAAGAATCTCAGCATCAGTAGCATCAGTGGCAACATCATCGGCGATAAGGAAATTAACTATTTGAGCCGCCAAAATACCAATAACAATGGTTAATTGGTTAACAGAAACCAGACGGCCGCGTACATGAGCAGGTGAAATTTCGGCAATATACATAGGTGATATTGCCGAAGCTAATCCAATTCCCAAGCCACCAATCAACCTGTAAATTATAAAAATTGTAAAGTTTCCGACAGCTCCGGTACCAATCGCAGAAATGGTAAACAGAGCAGCAGCAAAAATCAGCAGTATTTTCCTTCCAAAACGATCTGCCAGTACACCAGAAATTAAAGCGCCGAGGAAACACCCTATCAAAGCACTGCTCATAGCCCATCCCTGGAGGTTTGGAGAAGTGGAAATTTCAAAAAAACGTTCGTAGAAAGGCTTGGCACCGCCAATTACGACCCAATCATAGCCGAAAAGTAGTCCCCCCATGGCAGAAACAGCGGTAATTCCAAATATGAATTGTTTATTGAAGACAGATTTGCTCATTGGTTGATTATTTTATTGTTATACAAAAATAACCGGGAAAATCGGAAATAAACATGTATGATATTTCAATTATATGGATGATATTGACATCTTGGTCTGTTTTTCATTATCTTTAAACTAGACTGAAAGCCCTTAATAGAAATAGGGTAATGAAATTTGTTGCTTTTCAAAAGAAAATAAAAAGGCTTAAACATTAACAATATTTACTTTTTACAATGAAAAGGAAGGAAGGATTCCCCGGTCAGCTGAGTTATATTATCCCAAAAGGAACTCTGCAAAAGTTAATACAAAATCCGCTGTTTGAAGATTTATACCTCACCGATATTGGCTATTATCCTCATGCACTTTATCATTACAGGGAAAGAGCTGAAGGAATTTCGCAATCGATACTCATTTATAGTGTTGAAGGCTCCGGATTTATTAATATAGCGGGAAATTTATATAAGCTTCCACCTGATCACTTTTTTATCATACCACAAAATACACCGCACTCATATTTTGCTGATAAAAAAGATCCCTGGTCCATATACTGGATACATTTGGAGGGGAAAAAATCAAAATTTATCTCCCATTCCTTTTCCCAACCGACACCAATTGAAAGGACAAATACATCGCGCATTAACGACCGATTGGAACTGTTTGGTGAGATTTTCAAATGCCTCGAGATGGGCCATGGTATTGAAATACTGGAATATGTAAATATGTGCTTACCGCGGTTGCTGGCAACATTCACGCATATTAAACAATATCGAAGTATCAATGAACCGATAAATAACGACCCTGTTGGTTTAGCCATTAATTTTATGTTGGAAAATTTAAAAAAAAGATTATCACTTAAGCAGTTAGCAAAGGAGGTACATCTTTCCGGTTCTTATTTTTCCAGGCTGTTTTTGAGCAGAACCGGTTTTCCGCCGATCGACTATTTTAACCAATTGAAGATTCAGCAATCCTGTCGGCTCCTCGACAACAAAGAGCTCTCGATAGCTGATGTAGCGAGAGAGATAGGAATGGAAGACCAATTTTACTTCTCAAGAATGTTCAGGAAAGTAATGAATCAATCGCCAAGAGAATATCGAAAAGGGAGAATTCTAACATCTTCTTAAAACAATAATTTAAGCTCATAAAACGGTATGAAATCCAGTTTAGGATATCATACTTTAACAAGAGAGTTGCAAGGTTTATTTACAACTCCCTATTGTTTTTTTCGTGTGTTTATATGTTAACTAATAAAATAATTAATTTGCTAAATTTTTGTCTTTAACTCTGGCGCAAATGCAATATCAGAACTGTTTTATTAATTCTAATTTCTCAATATCGTCTGTTTGCATATCATTACCATACTGAGTGAGTGTTTGGTTTTCGGGTGCTCATACTGGCTCATTTCGAACGTAGTTTGGTTACATTTTTCCCAGCCACGGAGCAGCGACCAACCGTAGGAAATAGTCAAAGCCCGTATTTATTGGCATCACAAAGTATTCCCGATTATTTCATTCGTGATGTTTTCCGGTTTCGCGTTCTTCCCAACCGCTCTTTCCTTCATCGATATAAATTTCCTGAACCGTCTTGGAAACACGGTTGTCCACTTCTTCCACTAAATGAATTTTTAAAGGGTGAGTCAATCGTTTTTTCCAATCTAAAACAGGTTGGTAAGGCTCTTCTCCGTCTTTTGTTTCGAAAACAAGGTAAGCCCATTTTTCAGTAAAGAAATTACCTTTCATGGCCGGGACCATTTGTTGCATATTCGATGAAAGGAATGGCAGAGACAGCGCACGGGCCCAATAAATCCATGGACCTCCGGTGATGTACATGTATGGATTTAACAAGCGTTCACGCGATTCGATGCCGGTGTTGGCGTATGACAACTGAATTCCTGCGAAACCGATGTGTGTGTCTTTGTTGTAAAATGAGATCCATGGAACGTCGTCTTCCATTTTAAGGTCAGTCAGGTCAGGCATATCGGTAACATCGTATGTAATAACTTTGTTTCTTACAGCGTCGAACCAGGCGGCGTGTGTCATCAATTCTCGTTTAAAAACCACCTCACCATTTCGTAAGGCAATGCAGTTGATGGTTTCGTTGATGCGCATATTGGTTGTTGTGATAATGTATGGAACATCCGGATGAAATTCATATCGAACCGATGCGTCAACTTCGGGAATGTCGCGCAGGTTATCCCATAATTCGGCTACAGTAACCACTGGTCCTGAAATGAGATTAATATTTTTTGGAGGGTTCCAGTCGGCAGTATGTGTCCATGGGCGTGGGGGAGAATAAATTCCGGGATTCCAGTGAACAGCGCCGTTGGTTTCCATACGGTGAAACAATGGAAAATCAGGACGATCTTTTAACGTAAGTTGATCGAGGTGCCCCGAATTATTGTGCAAAGAAACCGTCAAAGCTCCATTGTCTATACTAATTCCGGGCATTTCACCCTGAACTTTCAAATTAGAATTATAAACTTTCGTCAGCGCTTTATCATTGTTGTAGTAAATTAAATACACTTTACTTGTATTTGCCGGAACATCGGCCAGGAATGCTACGCGAGCGCTAAGTGTAGGAAACCAAAGTGGCACCGCATGTGTCGGATTTCCATTTTCATCTGGTGCCATATCATCTTCTTCGGTGTATTTTTGTAAATCATAAACCTGACAAGGCACTTCTTTAACCGCATGGGTTTTCGAATCGAACTCCACTACCCGAACCTCTCGTTTTAAATCAAAAGCCTCATCCGGATAAAATGCAACAACCGCCTCCACAGCTTCTGATTTTCTGTCAATTCCGGCAGTTTCGCTTAACACCACCGACTTGTAATTTTTCCAAGCTGTATCAAAAATTTTGGCGTCGTTGGGCGAAGTAAGTGTTACTGTCTGTGATAGAAACTTATCATCAGAAGAATTTTCAACGCCTTCCTTCATTCTTACCGTTAGTTTTATGTTGTATTTTTTTCCGGGTTCCCACTTTACCCATCCAACTACATTCGGATTTTTGTAAAGCGTGGCGTCATGGGATAATCCATATCCCGACGGCGGACGATGAGACAGTGGCGGATATTCTTTTTCAATTACATCTTTTTCGCGATACAAATCAGTGCTTCTCAAAACTTTCCCGTTTACTTCTGCCTCTACTTCAATTATCGAAGCTTCAGGCAATTCCAGCTCAGCAAAAAAATGATAAAACGGAATTGCCGGACAAGGATAGTCGAGGTTTATACTTTTTATTGAAAGCTGTGCCTCTTCCTTTTTTGCCTGGCTGCCCATGGCAAATAGTACAAAAGCAAGAATTAAAAAAGATATCTTTTGTTTCATCGTATGGTATTTTTTCAAATAATTCTAAACAAATTCTTAAAAGTTATTCGACGTTTATTTTTGATTTTGTTATCAGATTTCTCTCACGCAACGCTTCTACGCCTTTTTCCCAATTTCCTTCATCTGCCCACATATAATATGAAAAGTACATCGCATTTTTCTTAATGATTCTTATCCAGGGTTGAAATTCAACATAATAGTGACGTGTACTTGAGTTCCGCGGATGATTCATCCACATGTGCAAAAAATCGGGCTGATCAACAGGAAAAGCGCCAACAAAGAATACGTTTTCATTTTCATCTCTTCCGGCTTGCCAGCCTTCTGTTAGGGTGAAAATCTGTCCGTAATATTCGTCCATTCTCATCCTGTATTTCAACAAACCTTTCACATCGGGAACCATAAACACATCAACAGTATCGTGCGCAGCTCCCAACGCCAAAATAGGCTGCGGCCCGAACATGTCAGTTTCTTTATTGGTAAAATTAAGTTTGAATTTCACTTCAAGAAGAGGTGAATCGCCATAAAGTGTAAATATTTTTTCGATTTGGTTTCCATAAAAATCGGAAGTCATTTTGACACTCACGCTCGTACCTCCACTTTTCAGGATCTCAGCATCAAAAACTTTATGTGTTTCCATGCTGGGCTGCCCCAGAAAATCTTCAAATCCGCCAAACGGATAATAATGCCGTTCGCGGAAAGGCTGATTTTCATTTACCGGTTTTTCCGGCCATGATTTAAAAAGTACATTGTCGTCTTTACTCTTTACGATGTATTCAATAACACGCGCTCCGATTGTGAGCAGTGTCACCTTAACTTTGTCGTTTTCCATCTGATATTCATCCACGCCATCACCGTTCAAATCAACAGTTGTTAATGTGGATTGTCCTTGTGCTTTTTCAACGCCCAGCTGCGTTTCTGAAAAACAACCAAGTGCCGTTGTAACAAGCTTGTAATTTCCTGCCTTGATTTTTATATCAAACACCAACTCTTTGTATGTATCGGGCGCAACTTCACATTGCGGAATTTTTTCAAAAACAGCTTTCCCGGGTTTGTCTGTTTTGAAAACCTGCACTTTTACAGGAAAAGATGATTCTTTTGTGAAATTGTGAACCGATACCGGATATTGCACAACCGGCGTTTGTCCGTACAACAATTGAGGTACAGAAATAGCAGGTGGCAAATCCAGCATGGTCACAGTCGATTTCTTCTTTCCATCCCAAACAAAATCAATCCCAATAGGATTTGTTTTTCCCATAGCTTCTTTTTCAATGGAAACAGGGAAACGCACTTCTTTTTGACTGTTGGCAGGTAGGGAAATTGCTTTCCCGTTTTCTGCCAATTTCAAAGCTGAAGGCAACGAAAGCGACAAATTACCGGTAATGGCTTTATTTGAGTAGTTGGTTAAGGTTATTTTTACTTCTGAGCCATTCGTCTCGGTATAAATATCTATATAATCTCCAAAATAATCTTCAAGGAAAATGCGGTCAAGTTCGAGTACTTGCATCGCTTGTCTGAAATAGTCTCCACCAATAATTTTTCCTTGTGGAAGAATAGCTACTTCGCGGCGTTCTTTTATTGCTTTTATTATGGATTTTTTATTTACATAAGCACCTTTTGGAAGAAACAACACCATTGAAGACGTTGCTCCACCAGAAAAGGATGAAGTAAGATTTACAAAAGGAAGCTCCTGGTTATCCAGTTGTTTTTTATTTCCTTCGTTTACAATGTAGCCGTCATACACATCGTGTTCGTCAGCTTTATTGTCAAATACCTGGCGAAAAATATAACCGTTTTTTTCTTTTACAAAATCAACGTATCCCTGTTGTTTTATGTCTTGTTCCTGAAGTCCGTCCCAATTATCGCAGCCAAAAACGAAATTTCGTTGTCCATATCCCGGCGCATAAGAACCTGCTTCAACAAAAGCCGGATTTCCAATTTCATCCATCCACGACTGGTATTTTTCCAGCGCGCGGAACTCGTTGTAACCGCTAAAAACGAACCATGAATTTCCTTCATTCATTCCTTGCGAAATAACATCCATCGGATGCACAAAATCGGTAGTAACAGACATGTGCAAGGTTTCGATTCCCATCCAGCCTTTTCTGAAATCGTAGGTTCTTACTATTTCACGAATATTTTTAATAACGGACTCCAATTTTTCGAACGCCTCTGCATCGGACGAAATCACTGCAAATATTTTTCGCTGTCCGCTTTCCAACCGGAAAACATCAGTTGGATGCCAGTCGTTCGATTTAAACTGGTGTGCAGTTAGATCTTTCTTCCAGCTGTTAATGTCGCCGGCAAGAGACAACAATTTTTTGCCAACTTCAGAATGGGGCGAAGCAAAAACAAGTACATCATTACTTTTCAGAGTTGTTTCCATTTCTTTGAGCGATGGCTCTTTTACTGTTTTTGTATCCGAAGAAAGCAATTCATTAATAAATCCTTCCTGCAAATTCAAGCCTATGATTCCCAACTCTTCAGCAATGTCAATTTTGCTTTGTTTAATTGAAAGGTTTACGTCACGAACAGTCATTTTGAATAAGTTCCCATATCGGAAAGTATTCAAATAAGTATCACTCCAGTGTGTGGTGTAGCCATTATTATGAATCTCTGTTTTTACGGGAACCCGTTCTTCATTTTTTGAAATAGGAGGATGAAAACTATTCAGCTTTTGTGCGTTACTTATCCCCGCTCCCTGAAATAATAACGAAATCAATGAAATAACGAAATAATTAGATTTCATATTTGGTAAATATGTTTGTTTATTGCTCTAACGGTTAATACTTTTTTCAGAATTTATTTTTGGTTTTTTCTTTGCTTTAATTTGGCTGTTTCATTTAACGATAATATTTCATCCCCGTGCTTCAGTTCCACAGTAAACTGTGTTGGTGTTGCCCACATTTGGATGGAAGTTTTGCTGCCATCCGAGACTTCTGTAGCTATCTGCTCCGGCACCGAAATTTCCTCCAGGGAAGCAGCATATTTCCCAACCTTTTTTTTGTAATCTTTTTGTTTGTAGAAAAACCACCACAAATACTTTTTCAATTTCTCGGAAACCGGAACTTCAAAATCCACGTTCCCTTCGGCAGCTTTCATTTCTGAGAACTGCACTAGCCCCCAGCGTTCGGGATAATGCATGCTAATTAATCCCTGCGGACTCCAGGTCCAGTAATTTGTTTTTACTCTGTCAGGATATTCTTTCTGGTCGGCAGCATTTCGGCCTTCCCATTCCACACGCATCAAATTCACTTTCCAGATTTCTTTATCCTGTGGAATTTTAACAGCATCGGCGCTACGCAAATCGGCAAAGGGAATTTTCATTTCGACAGTCCAACTCTTGTCCTTGTCAGTAGAATTATTGATAGTCCCTTTTGTCTTAACTGCGCTTTGAAATCCGGGAGAATCCCATGTAAACAGAGCCATTCCTCCGTCGCGATAAGATCTTGTTAAGAATAGGTCGAACAGAGTATTGAGTACATTTACTTCATATTCAAAGTAATTGTGTGTATCGCAATCGGGGTCGATAAAAATTTCAAAAACATTTTCGTTGAACAATAATTCATCACGTTTTGTCATTTCACCTTGCAGATTAGGTTCTTCAAGCTTCGCAAAAACATAGATATTTTCATTGTCCCATAACAATTTCACGTCAGTTTGTAAAAACGGTTCCGGCCATTCATTTCCTCTGATGTCGCCAAAGTCACTCAATCTTTCAGTTTTACTCCAGTCAGTCTCTTTTGCAATCCCATCAATTGTTATTTTCGAATCGGTTTTATAAATAGTGTATGTAGAAACCGGTGTCAGCAAACTGGCATATTTTCCAAAATCAATTTCCTGAGCAAACGAAATTTTTAGAAGAAAAAACGTCAGCCAAAAAAAGAGGCTTCCTTTCTTCAGCAATCCAATTTTTATATTTTGTTCAAGCTCCATTTCATTCCATTTTTAGCGTAATCCTTCTCCCACAACCAGGATATTTCCAAGAAAATAATCGTAGTTTTTATATTTTAATTTATCTTTTTTGAAAACATCAGGATTTCTTTTCGACAATATTTTTTCTTTATCAAATCTATCATCAACAACTTCAATTTCCACAGTGTGAACCGTATCTTCCAGCTGTTTTTCAAGAATCACATTGTTAATCCGGTAATAGGAACAATAAGCATCAAAACGTTGAATTTCGCGTTCCTTTCCATCGATGGTTACTTTTATTTTCCCGGAACCGGGCCCAATTACATCATACAAACCAACAGCAGTTCCCTTAAATTTAAAGCTGAGTTTTGCGCCCGTTTTTCCTTCGTAAATCTGAGGTGAAAATTTTTCAAATTTATCAGCCAACTCGTCTCCATTTTTCAGCAATTCCCAATCGCCTGTTTTGCTGGCATCGACAACCGAATAACTTTGTGCATTTTCCCAATTGTCGTTTACAAAAGGGTTTGTCAATTTATGGCCGCCAACTTTTCCAAATGCTTCCATTTCCTCCAAATATTTTACGATAACAGAAGCATATATAGGATGGCCGGATTCTGACAATGGATGGGTGTGATCTTTTGTAAACACAATTATATTGTCGTTTTCCGACGGGTCGGCAGTGAAAACCAGTTTCCCTTCTTCGCGAAGCTGAACTACTTTTTTCCCCGCCAGAATACTCGGAATATCATAATAATCTGCCAGCTTTTCCATGGCCAGGATCGTTGAAGACAATTCTCCTCTGAGAAATTCTTTGCACTGATCGTCAACCATCGTGTAAATAAAACAGATATCGGTAGTTGAATTGGCCTGCCATGTTTTCCGGATAATTCCTTCCATTGTACGCAAAACGTCGTCCGGTTTTTGGCTTTTATCGTTTACTGCAAATTCTACAAAAAGAAGATCCGGTTTGTATTGTAAAACGTCGTGCTCAACTCGGAAAACTCCGAGATTTGAGCCTGTTCCGCCAATTGCAGCGGCAGTTTCTAAAAATATTGTTTCAGGGTAATTTATTCTCAGCCAATTATAGGTCAGCGTTCTCCACCCTTGTTTCGCTTCGGTAATACTTCCTCCGAGGTAAGCAACGTTTACTTTCCTCTCTGTATCTATTTTATGATAAAAATTCGGAAGACCACCACGTTTATGAAATTCCTTTAACTGTTCAAGCGCTTTATTCTTTTTCCTTTCTGTTTTCGGTAAATCATCGGCAAAAACGTCCGGTTTCAACAGAATAAATAAAAATAGTAATATGAGTATTTTTTGAATGTAGTTTTTCATTTTATCTCTTTCTGAATGTAAAATTCCCAATTTCGAAATTTGTACTACTCGCTTTATTTAATTCTTGCTCTTGAAATTCGATACAAACCATAAGGGGAAAAAAACAAAAACGGGGACAGTCCAATTTATTTTTTATTCAGCCACCAGACGAGTGGGATCTTTTGCCCCCATTTTTTCCCTCAAGTTACAGCACTTCAGGAGTTCCTTTTATAATAAAGAAATACTTAAATTCTTTTCTTCTTCGTTTGTTATTCCACTAACTGACAATACTTTTGTTTCAGAATCATATTCCCAGTTTGTAATTGTAGTTCCGTTAAGTTTTACATCAGCAGGTTTCGGGATAATATTAAAATGAATAAAATATTTTCGGTCTTTAACTCTTCCCTGATAGTCGCCTTCAGTTGTATGAAGTGTAAAAATCATTTGAGATTCATCGGCTGCATAGGTCATTTTTGTTGTTGCGATTTCCCCTTTCTCGTAACCAAAACCTTCGCCCTCATCCTCAATTAAAGTGAAATTGCTTTCTTTGTATGGATATACCTGCACAGTCATGGTATCGATTGGTTTCTGACCAACATAATCAACATATGGCCATTCAGGAATAATCGCGCCGGCCTTAATAAATAAGCCATTTTTTAGAAAGTTATACATAGTCGTGGGTTAGACCACTAGCGAAGCTCCAGAGTAAATTCATTTGTTTCTCCAATCCCATAAATAGTGAAAGGTATGGAAAAACAAAAAAGGGGATTCTATCAAAATTGATAAAATCCCAGCTTGGGTGAATCCAACCGGAAAATGTCGAACTTTTTGGTTGAAGATTGTGATGCTGTTTGAAGTTTACGGACATAGAAAAACAGGAGAAATACAAGATATAGTAAATCTTTTCCGGAGTTTTTAGTAAGCTGGTTTTGTGTTATTTATGGGGTTTCAGTAGTTGCGATTGATAATGTTCAGTTATCCTTTCATAATTGTCTGGTCTCATAGTGAAATGCAAAGTTGAATGTTCCTTTTCAACCCAGGTTATTACTGACTTTGCCGGTTTTTCGGTATTTCCCGGTTGCTATCATAATCTTCTATTTTTACAGACATCAAGCTCAACAAGTTTTTCCATTTCTGATACTTTTATTTAATCGAGTTGACCAATTACATGGATTTTAACAAAAGGAATATGAGTGTCGAAAGTCGTAATTTCCGTACTTCTAATTTCTGAAAGAATTCCCTCCAAATATCCACGTTTTTTGTATGCTTTAAAATGTTGGTAATGGCTGGACGATTTCTGGTCGATCCATAATAGAGTCTTTTGCTGTAAAGTCCCTGGTCGGGAGAATCCACAAATCACAATTTTATCTGATATTTCCTGCATCTTCTTCATTAAATAGATTGAATCTGACCATGGTATAACATGAAAAAATAAGCTTGCAACAGAATAATCGTATTTTCCTGATTGTTTGTAATTGCTGTTTAATTCTTCACACCTGAAATCAACATTATTAAGATTCATTTTTCTCTTTTGTTGCGTAGCATAATCAATCAGCCTTTTAGACTTATCTATTCCCAAACCATATTTAATTTGAGAGGACAGCTTAAGAAGTAGGTCTCCGTTTCCGCATCCAAATTCAATTACAGTGGAATTTGTTTCAATCAAATCCATAATTTGATTTCTTATTGGATCAAGATTATTTTTTGCCTTAAGTTTCACTTCGTTTTATAAAAATTCGTCAAGGTGTTTTATGAACTTTTCTTTCTCATCCTGAAATACGACATGACCCGCACCGGGTATATTCACAAATCGACTGTCGCTAACTATTTCTGATAATTCAGTTAGTGATTTCTCCGAAACGAGATGGTCATTTTCACCACGTACAAAGAGCATTGGGCAGGAAATATGCTGAACCGCTTCATTAGGAAATCCGGTTGGACTTTCATCAAGCCACATACTTAATATTCGTTGAGTAAATAGCTCGAAGTCAGGTTCCGGATTAAGTCTTTGATAAGAATTGTAAGACCCCGGGAACTTTTCTTTCCAACTCTCACTGGTAATTTTGGCAAAAATACCCTTTACTGATTCAAGGCTTCTAACATGCCATTCAGCGCCAACGGTTACAAGCTTTTCAATATTTAAAGAAGATAAAGCAGCCAACCGGTACGTAACAATGCCTCCATCACTAAACCCAATTATACTCAGGGTATCGATTTTGAGATGACGGAGGAGTTGTTCCACATCTTTCTGAATTTGTTCGTAGGTCAGTTGGGCTGAACCGAGAGTAGATTTGCCATGGCCTCTGCTATCTACACCGACTAACGTGAATTCATTACTTAATGAATCCGTTATGTCGTTAAAATCTTCGATGGTTCCAAAGCCGCCGTGCAAAAACAACAACACGGGTTTGTCTTCTCTCCCTCTTATCTCGTAATAAATTTTTGCATCTTCTATATTAAAATAAGTATCAACTTCGTGATTAAATTTCTTCATCATTTCTCCTTTTTTATAACGACAGTATTACCTGTAGAATTTCGTTTACTGCCCCGTGTCCGGTATATTCTCAGTCGATTATTCTAACCATATCTATTACTGTCATTTTTACTTTTTCCCCATGGGCTGAAGCCCATAATTGTACACTGTGTTTATTTTATGTTCTTTCTCATTACATAATAATCATCATACTCTTTATTTATCTTGAAATCGAATCTTCTATATAATTCCAGCGGTCCTTTGAAATTTCCCTCGCTCGACAATTCTCCTTTTCTTGGATACGCTTCAATATAATCGTAGTCTTTATTTGAATAATCCTTAATAATTTTTTTAAGAATCTTTTGAGCAATCCCTTGTCTTCTATAATCGGGATGTATTAAAAAGCAAACAATTGAACAAACCTTATCTTCAGGATTATCAATCAAATCAAAGTCTTTCAGTAATCTTTGAAAATTTAATCTGTTATTAGCATTACACCATCCGATTGGTTTATCATTTTCAAAAACCAGGTAACCTGTCAGCTTATTTTCATTGATAAGATTTATTACCGCAGAACGGTTAGATTCACGAGTACATGTTGCTACATCTCCAGTGAAATGATAGTCATAACAATAGCAAATTGACCTATCAGGATTTTCTCTGAAAATCATATTATCAAAGAAAAATAAATAGTCGTCTTTTAAATTTTTAGTCAAAGGTCTTGTTTTAATATTCATTTTATAGATTTTTTATTCATTATTAAGAGAGTTAATGCCTTGTTTTTTTAGTTTCTCCAATGTTTTTTTCATAGCTCCAACCTGTTCGGCTTCGTGTCCTTGCCAAACAGTAACTTCTCCTGCAATTTTGAATGGTTCAGTCGAACGATAAGATTTAGTCGGATTGCCTGGGAATTTTTTGTCGGTTAGGTCGGGATCGTTCTCAATGGCCCCTGTCGGTTCTACTAAATAAATTCGTTCCCGTCCGTCACCAATAGATAGCTCTGCTCCCCAAGTTGCGGCGTCGAGTGTTGCTGAGAGAAAAATATATTTCGCATTTTTTCTTTGTTCAAAGTTTGAGTTGAAACCAACTTCAATATAATCACCAATTTTGAGGTTTGCTTTTGTCCCATGAAAATAAGTTTGGGCAAAAGGTGTTGCTCCTTGTCCGCTTAGGATTTGTTCGTTTTCCTTGTATTTTACTATTGTCAAACCTATGTGTTTTTGTTTTGTTGGATTGTGTTCTTCTGCAATGTTTAATAATTCCAGTGAAAATTCCATTGTGAAATATTCCGCAATCAAAAAATATTTTACTCACATTTCCGTCTTTTCAAATAAATATTCATGATTCCTTACGGTTTTCATTTTTTCATCAATTTGTATTTAATGTGAGTGGTTAATTCTGATTCAAATATCTGATCAATTTTTATATCATATTTATCTTTGTCAATGTTATCAAAAAGACGGATTCCACTTCCCAAAAATACTGGTGAGATGTGGATGAAAAATTCGTCAACAAGCCCTGCATTGAGAAATTGTTGAATCGTATTTGCGCCACCTTGAATTCTAATATCTTTTCCCTGAGCAGATTGTGTTGCTTTTTCCAATGCACTTTCTATCCCGTCATTGATGAAGTAGAAAGTCGTTGAACCCTTTTGAACCCACGGATCTCTTTTTTCGTGTGTCAATACATAAACATCTGCTTCATACAAATCTTCTGCCCACGAAACTTCGCCTTCTTCAAACATCCGTTTTCCCATGATGTAAGATCCTGTTCTTGCGAATGTTTCATCAATCAGCTTACCATCTGCATCATTTTCTTCTCCGCCACCTTCCACTTTAATGTGTTTCCAGAACGCTTTTTGTTTAAACATCCACTGGTGTAGTTTCCCTGAAACGCCACCCATGGGATTGTCCGAACTTCTGTTTTCACCTGCAAAAAAGCCATCAAGTGATATTGCACTGTCAAAAAATATTTTACTCATAATAATGTATTTTAAATTTAATTAATTAATATCTCAATATCCTTTATGTTGGTATCAGTTATTATTAATTTTAATTCAGTGTTATCCAAATTTTATGGAACTAAAATATACCCAGAGAATAAATAAAATTTGCAGGGGAATTCTAAACCATAAATAATTTACTCCATTACCTGTAAATGTGGCTTCCTGATAGTTTACATTATGAAATGATGCATAAACATTCGCAGGCAAAATCAGAGTAAAAAATACTATCAATAGCCATGCGGTAACAAATCTAAGGCTGGGTATTAAAAGTCCGACAGCGGCTGCAATTTCTATGACTCCTGTCAGCCAGACTATTATTTCACGGTGCGGAATGAACTCCGGAAGCATCATTGTCATTCCCTGCGTAAACTTAAAATGGGCCATTGCCGTAAATACCAACATAACTGACATTGCTATTCTTCCTGCTAAAGCAACATTATAGTTACCCCGAGCTATTTTCACTGAAATTGGAAAAAACGGTCAAACTGACCACCCCAGGCCGGAATAAAATGACCACCCTCGCCAGTTTAAACTGACCACCGCGTGCCGGAGCAAATTGACCACCAGCGCCGGACTAAAGTGACCACCCACCAAAAGAGATTGATTTTACTTCTGTCGAAGCCATAATTTCATACTGATTTAAACAAATTAATATGAAAACATGGCTAATAAATTAATCGACATGAGTAAAGTAAGAAAAGTCATTCAGTTACACCACCAGGGAAAAGCAAAGCAATTTATCAGTAGGTACCTGGGCCTTTCACGCAATACGGTCAAGAAGTATATCGCTCTATACAAGGTGTTAAACCTTACAATTGATGATATTGATAAGAAGAGTGATTCCGAGCTGGAAAAGATCTTTAGCAGGGATACCGAAGATGTTCTTTCCCCAAAGCTAAAAAAGGTTTATAACTTCTTTCCCTACATGGAGCGTGAATTAAAAAAGACCGGCGTTACCAAACAGCTGATGTGGGAAGAATATTATGAAAAACATCCCGATGGACTAAAACTAAGCCAGTTTAAAGCCCACTACCTGCGTTGGAATAAAAAGGTTAACCCGGTAATGCATATGGAGCATAAAGCAGGCGATAAGATGTTTATTGACTACGCTGGCAAAACCCTGGAAATTATCAATAAAGAAACAGGCGAGATTGAAGAGGTACAGTTTTTTGTTGCCATACTGGGGGCCAGTCAATACACCTATGCAGAAGCCTCACCGAGCCAACAAAAAGAAGACTTTGTTGCTTCGGTTGAAAATGCACTGCACTTTTACGGGGGAGTTCCTGCAGCTATTGTCCCTGATAACCTAAAGTCTGCCGTAACCAAAAGCAGCCGGTTTGAACCTACCATTAACGAAACGTTTATGGACTTTGCCGAACATTACGGTACAACAGTTCTTCCGGCTCGGGCTTACCGTCCCCGGGACAAGTCACTGGCAGAAGGAGCAGTCAAGATATTATACCAAAGAATATATCCGGCCTTGCGCGGCAAAGATTTTTACAGTTTAGAAGAGCTTAACAGTGCAATTTGGGATGAACTGGACAAGCATAACAACAAAAAGTTAACCGGCAGGCCAACGTCCCGGTATCAATTATTCGTTGAAGACGAAAAAGGCAAGCTTACCGCATTACCTGTAGAAAAATACGAGATTAAAGAAATAGCAATAGCCACCGTAGCCATGAACGGGCACGTGCTGTTAAGCAAAGACAAACATTATTACAGCGTTCCGTGTCAGTATTTAAAGAAGAAGGTAAAGCTGGTGTTTACATCAAAAACCGTTGAAATATACCATAAATACAACCGCATAGCTTTGCACAAAAGAGATGGACGTAAATACTTCTACACCACAAACAAAGACCACCTGGCAACAACACACCAGTTTGTTACCGACTGGACACCGCAGCGTTTTATCAACTGGGCAGCTTCAATTGACGAGAGTGTAAAGGAATTTATAATCAATGTGCTGGAAAGAAAACAACACCCTGAACAATCCTATAAAAGCTGTATGGGCGTATTGGCTTTTGCCAAAAAGGTTGGGGAAGAAAGGCTTGCCAATGCGTGTAAACGTGCATTGGAACATCAGGTTTACAACTACAAAATCATACAAAAGATACTGGAAAAAGGGTTGGATAAACTTGATGATGAAAAACCGGACGAACCGGAACTTCCTTTTCATAACAACATAAGGGGAGGAAAATATTACAACTGATAAAGTAAAAAACAATGAACGAAGTAACATTAACACGAATGAAACAGATGAAGCTCCATGGTATGCATGGGGCTTTTAAAACAGCTGTCGAAACAGGTAAAACCGATGATTACACCATCGACCAGTTTGTATCGATGATAACAGATGCCGAGTGGGACGATCGCAACAACCGCAAGATAGAGCGATTGATAAAAAATGCAAGGTTCCACTATAAAGCAACCATTGAAAACGTGGTGTACGAACATACAAGAAATATCGATCGGACAAAACTGTTAAGACTGGCTGAATGCGATTTTATTAATAAAAACGAGAATGTATTAATATCGGGCAGCACCGGTGCCGGCAAAAGCTACATTGCAACAGCCTTAGGGTATCAGGCCTGTATCGAGGGATACAGGGTTTTGTACTTTAATACAACCAAGCTGTTTTCTAAACTAAAAATGGCAAAAGCCGATGGATCTTATCTCAAAGAACTTGCAAAAATGGCCAGGCATCAGTTAATAATACTCGATGACTTTGGCCTGCAACCCTTAGATAGCCAAAACCGGATAGCTCTGTTAGAGTTAATTGAAGATAGGCACAATAAAGGATCTATGCTTGTAACATCACAGCTGCCCGTTAGTAAGTGGTATGAAATAATCGGGGAGAAAACGATTGCCGATGCCATACTTGACCGGTTGATCCATCAATCGCACAGGATTGAGCTGATGGGTGAATCGATGAGAAAAAAACGAAACATTTATAGTGAATAAAAAACAGTAAATTTGTTGTAATCTGACAGAAGAAAAACGTTCTCTTTTTGTTGAAAATGGTCGATGGTCAATTTAAATTGGCCTGGGGTGGTCAATTTGACTGGCGTTTCCATGCTGGAACAGGCACTGCAAAATCAAACTCAAACTTTTAAATATCCTCAACTTAATACCACGCTAAACAAGCTGGTTATTTGTATCAATGAAATCCTTTCCCTGATAGAAAACCGGTTTACAGTGTTTATCGATCCAAACGAACGTATTCCAAAACCTCACTACGAATCAGTTAAGAAGGAACTTTTGCAAAGGATTCTAGCGATTGAAAAACAATTAAATTGCTATCCTGCATTTAAATCCGCTGCAGAAATTATGATTCGTGTTCTGGTAAATTTCCTTAATTGTCCACCATCGAAACATTCGGTAACTTTTCAAGAAATTGAATACATAAAAAATTTGTGTTCGGAAACCGAAAATATTAAGCACTGCGAGAGAGACGCAGTTTTTTCAAGGCTCGATGAACTGTTAATCTATATGAATTTTAACAGCCAACATTATTTAGATAGTCTTACGCAAAGAATATCGATAGTGATTAATATCTGTGAGAAAAAAGAGGAAAAAATGGAACGACTGCTTTATCATTTAAAAATATTTAAACAGGTTCCGAAGAAGATGAATGTCATTTTTAAGTCCAGGCAGCCAGATTTAAAAAAATCAATAAACAATTGGATACACCAGGAGATTTTATACCTAGAAAAGAAAGCGCATTTCTCTGTCAAATCAACAGATTCACGCAATCTTAATCGTTTGCTTGAGAAACCAAAACAAAAGGTAATGTGTAGTCTTTCAACCGACCAAACCGGATTGATAATTAGAGCTGCCAACGAGTTACGAGTATTAGTTGCAAAATCGATGAGCGAAGTTTTTAAAACCATTGTTCCATATTTGTCAACACCTTATAAAAAAGATCTTTCATACGATGGAATGCGCAGTAAATCTTATGCTGCCGAGGAAAGGGATAAACAAATAGCCATTAAGATTCTTAAACAGATTATTAAAAAAATTGAAGAATACTAGCTTACCTGAACCTTCACATCTATGCAAGGTTCCAAAGGTTCCAAAAAGGTTACAACAAAAAGTTGGACTTGTGGCGCCTTTAATTACACAGTTACTTTGTTTCCAGAATTATAAAAGTCCATTCCCATGTTTATCGAAGAAAGAAAATTTGAATATTGGATGAACCGCCTTGTCTCTCATTTTGAAACGGTGAACAGAAAAATTGACAAACTTTCCAATACGGAGAATAAAATAAATGATGAAGTACTGTTAGACAACCAAGACCTTTGCCTGCTTTTAAAAGTCAGCAAAAGAACGTTGCAAAGATTTCGCAGTTCTGGCAAATTACCCTATAAACGAATTGGCAAAAAAACATATTACCTTGAATCTGATGTTCATGAATTTATCCAAAATGGATTTTCTAAAAAGTAAAAAGTAGGTTTTTATCTGACAGACAATAAAAACAAATTTGGGTTTATCTTACAGCATATTTTCTCTTTAATCACATTATACTTTATCAATTTTTTTTGAAGCACGTTGGAATTATAGATATAATAAAGACTGCATAATCTCTTTTTTCATAAGGTTCACCTTGAAAAACTTGTTGAACCTAAAATGACTAACGATTGGTAAATGTTCTGGAGCGGATTTCGAAGAGTGGTCACGTCCGCGAGGACTGATCGATGATGCGAGAATCCAGCAAACAACATTGCATTGCACCCTCAAAGCAATTTACAATTTGTTAGGTTTTCGTGCATTTTTTCTAATCTGAAAATAAGAAATCTTCCCCGATATTTACCGGAGAAGATTCTAAAATTGTTCTGTCATTATGTACTATATCAATTCAATGTTTGTGTGCCAAGTGTCCGGCACCTTGCTCAACAATATCATGAATAGCTTCAATAGTATGGGTGTAATCAACATATGCTTCTACATATTCACGTCCTTTTTCCGGAGAATCATTTTTCACTTTGTCAAGTGCTGCTACTTTTTCATATTTCTCTCGTATTACTTTTCCAATATGGTTGTTTAACTTTCCGAGGAATTCATCAATATCTTTATTTTCTAAAGTTTGGTCACTTAGTTGAATAATTTTCTTCGTAGTTCCGGCAGGTTTTAACCCTGTGTATGGCGCGCCTTCTGTTTCGCGGTGCAGACGCACAAGGGTTTCAAAAAAATGTTTTTCAACAATGGCATAGACTTCTTTGTCACCAGACTTTAAAGCATATGTTTTATTGAACAATGAAATAATTTCTTTTTCCTGTTCAGCAGTAATCCATTTCAAAACTAAATTAACATTGTTTGTTTCAAGGGCTTTAGCAGCGTCTTTTATTGTAGGGCCGTCATAGGAGTCGCAATGGGCAGATGCCGGAAGTGAACCGAATATCATAAATAATGATACGAATACAAGCGATAGGATTGTTTGCAAACCTGTTTTACGGGTTTTAAGAATACTCGTTGGAACTTTTGTTCTCAAATACATTTCTGTTGTTCTCATGATAAATTTTTTTTAATGGTTATTACTAAATTATCCTGAGACAAAAGTATGCTTAGAAATATCCTTGTGCGACCTACTTTGTAATGTAGTCCCTATTAGACATGAATTTAAAGTCCTTTTTTATGAAATAGGACTTGCATAAGCAAATATTGTCTTGAAATGGAGCATTCTAAGTTTGTTTCTTATATTCACTTGGGGTTAATCCGGTTATTTTTTTAAATACCCTGTTGAATGCCGATTTGGTATTAAAGCCACTATCGAAAGCAATTCCTAAAAAAGACAAATTTTCAAATTCCGGATTATCTATCCTTGATTTTACTTCATTCACCCTGTATTGGTTAACAAAATCGAAGAAGTTAACATTAAACTGTTCATTTATAACACGCGAAAGATGATGAGAAGGTATGTTAAGTTTGCCGGCTAAATCAGGGAGTGAAAGGTTGGCATCCAGATATGGTTTTTCTTTGCTCATAAAATGCCGTATTTTGCTTACATATTTTTCTGCATCAGCCTCTTTCAAAACTACACTGGCATACTTCGTCTTCGGTTCCGTTACATATTCTATGTTGTTATCATGATATTGAATAAAAATTTCCTTTTGCTTTAGGCCGAAATACCCAATTAAGATGATAAAAACGGACAAAGAAAGAGATAAGCCGTGCGTACAAAAAACCCAGGAGAACATTCCGAAAACATGATGAACAGTGGCAAAAATCATTAATACTGTCCAAATAGCCCCAAAAGTATAAACAAGCTTTCTTAACCAGTCGAGGTTAACATTTTCATACGATGAAAAATTATTGAAGATATTAATGTCCAATTTCTTAAAAAGCAGGATGGATAAAATAAAATAGAATGGCCCGGATAAAACTGTAAGAATCAGTAATAAATTAAACAAAAAAGGAGCACCATGTTCACTTTCCACATGGTCTAACCTTATTCTTTCCGATAATTCCGGTAATAGGGAAGCGATAACTATATAAAGGTTGAATAGGACAAAAGGAATAAAATGTAATAGTTTTTTCCTATTGAATTGAAATTTTTGGTCAATCAATGCAGAAATATATAAAAACAAGAAGGGGCCATGAAGTAAAAGTAATGAGATAAAACTTGCTGAAAGGAGGTGAAAATCTATAAATAGTTTATTTGAAAACAAAGCGTATATGCCTGTGTATAAACCCAAATAAATTAGCCAGTAAATCAGTATTTTATCATGTAAGGCCTTTTTTTTCTGCAAAACTAAAATCGCAAAAAATAAAGCATTGAAGGCCGCTATCAAAAAAAAGTATTTCATTGTTTGTTTCTATAAAATTCAGCTATGTCAATTTTTTGCAGAATGTTTTTTTGCATGAAACCTATAGCTGTAGTAAAATAATATGCAAAATTTACTTCGGTTATCACATTGGTTTTATTGAATATATTCCTTCGAAAATAAGGAATATGTTTATATCAATTATGAATCATCAAATAAAAATCGTCAATTGGATTTTTAACGTTTGCAAGAGACTTATTACTTAATATTTATAAAACCTAATGCATGTTGAATGTCTAACAAATTTAAGAAAATTATAAGTTAAATGGCATTATAAAAAAGGTTCACCTATGTATCTGTGTTAAACCAAAGGTTATTTGAAATACATTTTGAAACAAGAAAGTTCATACTCTGAATCTTGCTTTCGGTTCTGACATTTCAACTGTATTCTTTTCAGTCGAAATTTGGATATTTTGAGCGTTTATATTCTCGTTTTGCTCATCTTTTTTGGGATTGTTTTCTCCAATTGTCATCTGAATCTTTCGATCCAATGCGGCCAAATCATTTTTCAATTTTCTGAGCTGATCATCTTTTCGCCATTGGCTGTTTACTACTTCCTTTAAAACTGGCATGTCTTTGGCAGTTTTTTCCACAAGTCTTTCGTGATTGTCAATTAAAACCGGAATACGTTCCAGTGCTTTTAGAAAGTTGGTAGATGCCAGTTTCAGGTCTTTGGCAATGTGACCGTTATTGTACGTGTATTTTATTCCGCTTTCACCTTCTATGAAGAAACGATTTTCTTTAAAATCAAAGCCATCTTTCATGCTTGATTCGGTTTTAACCAGCAGATTAAATCCATACAGATTCCCAATATTTTTGTACTCTTCGTTTGTTTGGGCATTTTCACTGATTTCATTTAGTTTTGTTCCGATTATTTTTGGGTCGGAACCTTTTACTCCATCCAGTTGAACCGGATTCATAATATTTCCACTATCATCACTCTGGATTCTGTTATTAAGTGATTCCAAATCCTTTTGCATCCGGGAAATCATCTTATTGTTCCTATCCATACTTTGTTGTATATCTTCTAACCGGAAACGAGCAGATGATTTACTCCGGTTAAAGGCCTGTCTCTCGCTCTCTAAGGCTGTGATTTGTTTTTCGAGCTTGGCTTTTTCCAATAAATCGGTATTACCGGAAAGAATGGCCACATACTCGGAAAAATTCATTCCCGATTTCTCATCCATACTTCCCTCGTCAATAGTCCTTTTCCCAAGGTTGTTTGTCTTTAATTGTTGGATGAAAAGTTGTTTGTTATGTAACAGATTGAACTTGTACGAATCCAGGCTTTTCTCTACCGCATAAATGATTACATCTACCTTGTTGTTGGCAAATAATTTTGCAATTTCATTACCTTTTCGAATGGCACGTCCTTCCCGCTGTTCCAAATCCGAGGGCCGCCAGGGAGAATCGAGATGATGGATAACAACTGCCCGTTTTTGTGCATTTACACCCGTTCCCAGCATATCAGTTGAACCAAACAGAACCCGGATACGCCCTTCATTCATGGCTTCAATAATGTTCTTTCTGGCTTTTTCGGTTTTGGCTTCCTGGATAAAACGTATTTCCTGAGCCGGAATACGATGGTCTTCCACAAGTTTTCGTTTTATTTCGCTGTAGGGTGTCCACTCTCCGGGTTTGTACGTTCCCAAATCAGAAAACACAAACTGGGTTCCTTTATAATCGTTGTGCTGTTTATAGTACATTGCTATCTGCGTAGCACAATGCGATGCTTTATTATCCACATGATCATCGTAATGCGGACTAATCATCCGCATATCCAGACTCATTTTCCGCGCATAGTTGGTTGCAATTAGCATTTTTGCCTTTTCTTCCCTTTCAGAGAGTGGCGCCCTGCCTAAGATTGTTGCATCGCCATTTTTGGCAAAGGCGACCAGTTTTTGAATAAACTCTTCCTGTTGCGGTGTCGGGGGAATGTTATGCAGAATTTCATTTTTCTCCGGCCGGTCTATACCAATATCTTTAGCTGTCCGGTAATCGGTAATTTCGTTGTAAAAAGCGGCCAATTCCGGTACTTTAATAAAATACCGGAAACGTTCTTTCTGAACAATTTCATTTGTTACTGAAAATTCATAGTCGGTTGTCTTTTTTGCATAAACAGCAGCCCAGGCGTCAAAACTTTTGATTTGCTGGCGTTCCAGTTCTTTGGACCGGAGGTATTTGAATAAAAGGAACAGTTCAGTTAAAGAGTTGGATATGGTGGTACCAGACAAAAAAGTGGCCCCTAAATCTTTACCGGTTCGTTGTTGAATTGTTCGGATGGCAAACAGTATATTCAGCGCCCGCTGACTGCCCTGTGGATTTCCCATTCCGGCAACCCTGTCGTGACGGGTGTTAAACATCAGGTTTTTAAACCGGTGACTTTCATCCACAAACAAATGGTCTATTCCCATCATCTTAAAATCCACCACATTGTCTTTCCTGTTTTCAATATCGTGTGTGATGGTTTTTAATTTTACTTCAAGGTTTTGCTGTCGTTTTATCAGGCCTTTTAACATTCCCCGCGATACTTCACTTCCTTGTCTTTTTACGACTTCGAGGTTGTCCTCTACGTTGTCCAGTTCTGCCTGCAATATTTGTTTTTGAACTTCCGGCGATTGAGGTATCATTCCAAATTGTTCGTGGGTTAGTACGATTGCATCCCAGGAATTGTTTTTGATATCGTTGAAAATTTTTATTCGTTTTGCCGGGCTAAAGTCCTGTTTCCCCGGATATAGAATTTTAGCATGTGGATAAGCTGTTCTGAATGTTTGGGAGATTTCATGGATATTGGCCTTCAGCCCGACTATCATCGGTTTATCGGCTAATTGCAAACGTTTCATTTCATAAGCGGCACAACACATAATCAGTGTTTTTCCGGAACCTACCTCATGGTCGCAAATCCCTCCGCCGTTTTGTTTCAGCATCCAAATAGCATCTTTCTGGCTGGAATACAAATTGGAAATTCCCAATGCTTTTAAATCAAGTCCGGGGAAAGTCTGGTGCGAGCCATCATAACTGGGGCGCACATAACAATTGTAGGTAGAGTTGTATAAACCAGCCAGATTTTGCTTGAATTCAGGACTTTGTTCATCCAGCCAGTCGGTAAAGCCGTTTCGTATCTCATCAATTTTGCTGTTGGCCAGTTGAATGGCTTCGCTGTCCCTGACCTTAACCTCTTTATCATCAACAAGTATCTTTTTGGTAATATTTGGCGTTGTGTTCACAAGCGCATGTTTCATCAAAGCAATTCCATCATACAGTCGGCTTTGAGATTTTATAGCATACTTCTCATATATATTTGCGTTGGGAAATTGGGCTTTTACCGAAAACTCATCAACAGGCGGGGAATAGTGAATATCTACGTTGGTTTTAAACAGGTGCGAGGCATATTGGCTGTAAATATTTGCCGGAATCCATCGTTCTCCAAAATTGAAATCCAGATCCTCAAAAGGAATCTGTTCCGGGATAAAATTTTGAAGAGCATTTAATGATTCCTGAGCCACAACATCATTGGGTTGTTGTGCAAGATAACCTTCAATATCTTTGACTTTTTCAACTACATTCCCCGCAATGAATCTATCTGCTACTTCGTAATTTTGAATAATCGGATTAAAATATATCCTTCCATGAAGTTCCTGAATCAGTTCTTCCCGGCTCTTTTCGTCGAGCAAGGATAACATATAATCTATTCGTACTTCCCCGAATGTATTTAAAGAGGCAGCAAGCGCTTCTTCCGAAGTTTCTACCTGTTCCAATTCCCTGGCATTGAAAGCCACAGGCTGATTGAAAATATCGGCTTTTACAAATTCTCCGTTTATACCCCGTTCCAGTGCCAGCACTTCATTGGCCCCGGAATCTATTTTTAGCAATCCGAGATTTTTGGAGTCGTTTAGATTACCGTACTTCCGCACAAAATCATCATAGTAGGTGTTTAGCAAATTACGATTCTCCGTGTCTTCTTTTAAACCTTCCGCCTCCTTGTTGTAAAGTTGATGATAGGTATCTCTGATTTGGATAAAGAGTAAAGCTTTTGCTTCCTGCTGTGGGTTTAGTTTTAACCGCTCAAATGTTGCTGCATTTCCGTTTCGCTCTTTTAAAAAACCAAGCTGGTTGTTGTCTTTTACCAGAGAACCGGTTTTAAGATGGCTGTATAATTCCCCTTTGAACTGTCTTATACCCGGGAGTGGAGGAACAATTTCTTTCGACCGTTTTCCATTTACCGGATTCGGTGGTGAAAACAGATTTAGCTGTTTGCTTTTTGTTTTAGTAAGATTTCTTCTCCGGGCAGGTTTATGTTGGCTGCGTTCCTCTTTACTTAGACCAAAAAGGTCGTAAAGGGTCAGTTCATTTCCTGGGTGATTTGTCCTTTCTTCAGTTTTGGTACCAGATGAAACTGAATTGAATTTTTTGTTAAAAGAGTCTCGTTGAAACAAATCAACATCGAGCTTTTCCTTGAAATCAGTCTCCAGCATTTTCCTTAAATCAGAAGCGATTCCACTTATTCCTTCTTTATGAATAAAAACCTGAGCAGGTTTTCCGTAAGGGTCAGTATCGATAAATCCTTCGGTATGAACTACCCGTTGAAAATCATTGAAATAATTGTTATTGAAAATCCCGCTGGACAGTTTTTCACTTTGCACAAAATCTTTCTCCTTTTGTGTTAAGCGGTTTTTCCCTGAATCTTTCTGAAGGATGATAAGGTCGCTACCCACTTCGGTTCCGGCATATTCACTAAATAAATTATTGGGCAAACGGACAGCCGAAACCAACCTGCTGTTTTTCATTAACCATTGGCGTACCGTTTCATTTTTAGGAGCATTCATTACCCCTTGTGAAGTGATAAAAGCCATTACTCCACCATCTCGGAGAACATCTATTCCTTTCAGGAAAAAATAATTGTGAATGCTCCGGGATGCTTGTTGTTTTATTTTATCCTTACTCTTCAGGAACGAAATATCAAAAATAGCAACATCGCCAAAGGGGATGTTGGAGGAAACCACATCAAAATGATTATTGTACCGGTTTTCAATTTCTTCAAAACCACGAATCCTGATTTTATCATCAGGATAAATTTTTGAGAGGATTTTGCCCGTCAGTAAATCCTTTTCAAAACCCGTTACAGTAAGCCTGTCATTTTGATTTTTAAAGGCGGAGATAAAAGCGCCAAGCCCGGCAGACGGGTCAAGAAAACTTTTGGGAGATACCTGGTTTTGTTTTAAGGTTTGGGCAAGAACCTGTACAATTTCAGGAGGCGTGTAAAAGGCAGTCAGAATGGAGTTTTTCAGGCTGCTTACATACTGTTTGTATTGCTGATCCGATTGGGAGTTACTTTTCAGTACATCGTGCAATTGGGAGACCAAAGGAAACAACCCAACTTCCGATTTTGGCCAGTGGTCCATATCAGATGGACTTCCTACCGGATCAAGAATACATTTTAAAGCCCCGAAACCGGAATATTGTTTCAGGGCTTTCTGCTCTTCGTTGGTCGGGCTTCGTTTCTCTCTTTCAAGTTGAAAGACAAGTTTTATCGCCTCAATATTTGCCCGAAGGTGTTTTTCTTTATTGAAGCTCATGTTCTTCCAGCCAGAAAGTGATTGCTCCGGTCAACTCGCTATACAAATTGTTAAACTCAGCGCTAAAAACAAACTCATCGTTTAACGTATAATTTGAAAAAACATCCTCCACCTTTGGCAGCAGTTCGATGGCAAATTCTTTAGCTTGTCCCATCGGAATTTCTCTGGGGAATTCATTCCACAGAATGGTTACCAAAGTATCGTGTTTGGAAAAGTGCAGACCTTTGTAAAGATCATTAAGTGCCAGTTCTTCAGCTTCCTGTTGGTTATGTCCGTTTTTTATCGCTTCCGAATAAGTTATTGCAGCAAGGTCGCTGCGGATATTGAGTAAATCCGTGTCATCGGTTAATTCCGGATGGCTTTCATACAAAAAATGCAAAAGCGACAGTTTAAACCAGGATATTTCCTGATAGCTTTTATTCATTACGTTTTGATTTTAAATGTTAAGAATTGATTTTCGAAAAGACGTTCAGGTCGTAGCCTGAACGTCTTGGTTTCATTATGCAAGTGGGTAATTTACATGGAATGCGTTTTTGAGCGGTTTCGTTTCGCCTTTTGTTGCTCTGTCGGGTTGACCTGCTCCTTATTCAAAGGCTCTTTTACATCCTTCGTAGCTTCGTTGGTTTTCCCTTCCGAATTCACAGCTACCTGTGTTTTGCTGTTTTTGTCCGGGGTAACTTCGGCCCCTTTGGTTTGAGCTTTGTCGGGATTCCATTTGTAAAAATCGAGTTTACTTTTTTCATCGTTTATTTTTATGTAGGCGTTAAACTCCTGGCCTTCTTTGTCATACATTCCTGTAACATAAATGGTTTCCCGCTTTTCCAGTTTTTGCTGTTGCTCTTCTGTTAGTTCTTTTCCAAGCAGCGAATTGGGAATATGCACCTGCCGTTGATCGTTTGCATTTTGATTTTGTTCCTTCTGCTGATCGAAACGGAAACTGATACCTCGCCTGTCGGCATTAATTTGCAACCAGGCGCTAAATTCATTTCCACCACGGGATGTCATTCCATCTACAAAAATTGCCCGGCCTTCCGCCAGTTCTTTTTGCTGTCTTTCGTGTAACTTAACGCCTTTTATCTCCTCCGGGATATTAATCTTATCGGCACGGGCGGCAACAAGCTCATTGGTTAAATGGTCGATGGAAAGAAAGACAGGAGTTGTTTCTCCTTCTTTGTATTGTGGATGAAGTATGCGTCCGGCATTACCGGTTTGAATAAGATTGTTCTTGTCTTCATTCGTTAGCGTAACCCCAAAGTAAGGCCGGTCAAGTTCAGGTCTGTTACGAACCGCATGAACTGCAACATTAAACTTCCCATCTTCATTTTGCCGGAATGCCAGCCGTGCATCAGTGCGAATAGTCAGATTATCGGTTTTCACCGTAATAGGTATTAAGTCCGGTGATTTCTGGAAATTTAACATGGCATCCAGATTCCCGGTATTTTTCAGAAAATCTTTTGATACCCCCAGCTTTGCCAGTTGTTCCCAGTCCACTTTGTTTTCGTCAATCAGGTTTGGTTTTTCCTGTTTTTCATCCTTTTTGATGTAATCTTCCGGTTTATTTTCATGCTTTGCCAACATCTCTTTTTGGGACTTATTTTCTGGTCCCTTAAGCATTTTCTCCAAATCGGATGCTGTCTTCTCCACAAGATTGGTTGGCGCTTTGAAAAAATGGAAATCAGTTGGATTTTTGTACTGACGATGGAAATTGGTGAAGAAATTTTCCAATACATACCCATTTTTATCAATTTTTAAAAACCGGTCAGAGTTGGCTTGTTTGGGCGGTTCTGTTATTAACTTGCCGTCGTTATCAAAACCAACTACTGCTTTTAATTTACTCTCGTTTTTTTCTTTGACCAGCAATACCTCCTGGTCATTCGTTTTTTGTTCCATAATACATTTCTTTTAATGATTTAAAAGCGAATGTATTGGAGTTTTTACTTGATTAAGGGTAAGTGGCAGCGTTTGGCGCTGAGGTAGTTGGGGGTGGCTTTAAATAGGAATAATTTGATTAGTTAATGTTAATGCAATCAGATATCAATTTTTCCTAGTTTGTTGCTTGATTTCCGAAAAATGCATAATGACATTTCAATTCATTCAATTATTAATTATGCTTTGGGAGAAAGGGATCGCAGGTTCAATTCCTGCTAACCTGCCTTTTAAAAGGGTTAAGTTGCTTAAAATCAGCCTAGCCCTTTTTGTTATCCCGACTCTATCCCGACAATAATGATTTTTTGTATTTATTACCAGTTAGAACTATACACTATTAAGCAGTTGATGAGCTTTAAAACATAACGGTTAATGGGATGCAGGAGATTGATTTTTATATAACTTTTATAGAATGTGTTATATTAATTCAAATTCACTCATAAAATAATTTCATACCCTATTTCAAAATATAGAGAAAATATGATTTTAGTACATAAAGGAAATGTGAATTAAAACAGGATAAAATACTATTCAATTAATCGAATTTGTGTTTTTACTTTTATATTTTTGAGTGCATGAACAAGTTAAGATTCTCAGGACATGATACGTTTGTTGTCAGGACTTTTTGGCCTAAAAAAGGTTTTGATTTTATTAATATCAGTGGAAGCTTCAGCAGTGAAAGTGCAGTGGTTGATTTGGGGGTTGGAAAAAACATGGTAGCATCCATAAATTTTTGGATGAAAGCTTTGGGACTTTACGACGATGAGAAAAAGGAACTCACTGATTTTGCAAATAATTTATTTTCAAGTGAAGGATTAGATCCCTTTCTTGAAGACATCGGTTCGATCTGGCTACTGCATTATTTTTTGCTGAAAACAAATTATGCCTCCATTTACCATTTAATATTTAATGAATTTCGAAAAGAACGGGCGATTTTTAATAAAAGCCAATTGAAAGCATTCATAAAACGAAAGTATGCTGAGATGGATGACAACTCATTAAATTTAAATACGATTGATAAAGACATTTCTGTTTTTACACGTTTGTATGAAAAAGTAGATTATCAAAACGTATCCAAAGATTTTGAGGAAGAAATCAACAGTTTGATGATTGAACTGGAGTTAATTTCTACTACTGTTGAAGATGAAATAAAAGAAGGAACCAACAGAAGGGAAAAAGTTAAATGGTTTCATTTACATGGCGAAAGCAGGAATTCTCTACCACCAGCAATTTTACTTTTTACCATATTGGATAATTTTGGGGAATCCAGAAACATTGCAATCAAGCGGTTAGAAATAGAACCGAATAGCCCTGGATTAATTTTTCTACTTAGTAAAGACGGGCTGTACAAAAAACTCAAAGAAATAGAGGAAGAATTCCCAGGAATTATTGTTTCGGAAACTGCAGGTAATTTGGTTTTGGTATTACCGGAAGGCCTAAACAAATGGGAAATTTTAAGAAATTACTATGCAAACTAAATATTACTCTCCGTCCATAAATATTCTTCGTGATGCAAATAGCCATCTAGATTACATTCCAACAAGAAATGGAGAAAAGGCATTTCAAAAAATAGTTTCGGCATTTGAAGAAAATGGAAGAAAGTCCTTTAATATTATAGGTGCCTACGGAACAGGAAAGTCTGCATTTATCTTAGCTCTGGAAAAAGTACTGAATAAAAAAGCCGATTATTTCATTAATCCCCTTGACGGGTTTATTGATTCTTTTGAGCCAGTTTTTATCGTTGGAAGTTACTCTTCTTTCAAAGAAGAATTTTGCGATACTTTAGGTATCAAGACCAATGAAAACATCTTTGAAAAATTAAAATCTGTTACCGAAAAAAAGAAAAAAGCCAGGATTGGCCAATTGATTGTGGTCGATGAATTTGGAAAGTTTTTAGAATATGCCGCAAAAGAAAGCCCGGAAGAAGAGTTGTACTTTATTCAGCAGTTAGCAGAATTTGTAAATACACCGGATTTGCCAATCCTCTTTATTACCACCCTGCATCAACCTTTTGAAGATTATGCATTGACTTTATCTAAAACACAGAAAAATGAATGGGATAAGGTTAAAGGACGATTAACCGAAGTTTCATTTAATGAACCAGTTGAACAACTTCTGTTTTTAGCATCCGAACGAATCAGTGCTAAAAGATATCCTTGTCATATTCCTATAAGAAAACAAAAGCAACTGTTCGATGCTATAAAAAAGGCAGATGTATTCCCCATGAGGGATTACTTTTCATTTGAATTTGCCCAAAAACTTTTTCCATTAGATATTTTATCTGCTTCTGTTGCAACTGTCGCGTTTCAGCGATATGGACAAAATGAACGATCACTTTTTTCTTTACTTGAATCTGAAGATTATTTGGGCATCAACGATTTTAAAAACGGTAAGGAATATTATAACGTTGCCTGCATATACGACTATTTAAAATACAATTTCCACAGCTTATTAAATTCAAGGTATAATCAGGATTCCGCGCATTGGAAATCAATTGACGAGGCTTTGCAACGAGCTGAAACCATTTTTGAGAAAGATTTTGTAGATGCAGCGAAGCTCATAAAAACAATTGGGTTAATATCTGTTCTGGGGCGACAAGGGCAAAAAGTAACTAAATCTTTTTTAACAACCTATGCAAGTGTCGCTTTAAATATTACTGATGCTACCCCACTGATCGATCTGTTGGAGTCAAAACAAATTATTCGTTTTAGGGAATACAGTCAACGGTATGTCCTTTTTAAAGGAACTGATTTTGATATCAACCTGGAATTGGAACTGGCCGAAGGGCAGGTAACAAAAGATTTTTCAATTATAACCCAGCTTAAACAGCATTTTAACTTCCCGATCATTCCCGCAAAAAGAATTTATTTCGACAAGGGAACTCCACGATATTTTATTTATGAAATAAGCGAGAGCCCCATTCAAAAAATGCCTGAAGAGCAAATTGACGGTTATATTAACTTGATATTTACTGATTATCTTGATTTTGAAAAATCTCTTAATGGTACCAAGAATAATGAAAAGCCAATACTATATGGCTGGTTTTATGATGTTAATGCCATTAAAGATTCACTTGTTGAAATTGAAAAAATTAAAATCGTAAAAGGCAAATGCCTGGACGATACCATTGCTTTAGCTGAACTCGATACTTATTTGAATGACACTACTGACCGACTTAATGATTTATTTCTGGAATCGTTCTATGGGGAAGATGCAGACGTAAAATGGTTTTACAACGGTGAGCAAATCACTTTCAAAAATAACAGAGATTTAAATAGCACCTTATTAGAAATCTGTAATGAAATTTATTTCCAAACCCCTGTTTTACGAAATGAATTGATGAACCGCGAAAGATTAAGCGGTGCCATTTCAGCAGCAAAAAAGAATTTGATTGAAAGACTTATTCAGTCAGTAGAAATTGAAAATTTGGCATTCGAAGAAAATAGATTTCCCCCGGATAAAACAATTTATTTGGCACTTCTAAAAGAAACAGGGATTCATCAACAAAACAGCAATAATGTATGGGAATTGGGAAAACCTACAGAAAAGTCTTTCCTACCAATATGGAATGCTTCCGAAACCTTTTTAGATGATTGTATTTCCGCTCCAAGAAAGCTTTCTGAGTTTATAGAAATTTTGAAATCCAAACCCTTTAAATTAAAGCACGGATTTATTGAATTCTGGATTCCAGTCTTCCTGATAGCGAAACAAAAACAATTTGCTTTTTACGAACAAGACACTTTTATACCTGCATTAACAAAGGACACGCTGGAAGTGGCAATGAAGCAACCTCAAAAATATTTTATCAGTACTTTTCAGCTCGACGAAACCCGACTTAATATTTTTAACCGTTATCGTTATTTTTTAAACCAGATTGAAGAGAATGCGCCGAATTCCGATTCATTTATTCAAACGATCAAACCATTTTTGGTATTCTATAACCGTTTGCTGCCTTATGCACAACAAACTAAAAATTTAAGCAAAGAAGCTTTACGTTTAAAAGAAGCTATTTCATTAGCAACCAATCCCGAAAAAGTATTTTTTGAAGATATTCCGCGGGCATTGGGTTTTACAATCAACGACTTAAAACAAGATGAAAAACTGGAAGAATTTTCAATCAGTCTGCAAAATGCTACACGCGAAATAAGCGCTGCTTTCCCGAATCTCGTGAATCGAATTGAAAAATCAATAGGAAAAACTATCCGTGAAGAGAAAGTCGATTTTCCGGAGAATAAATTATTACTGCAACAACGATTTAAAAATTTGCGCAATGAAAAAATAGATCCTAAACTTCGGATTTTAGCACAAAGGATTAATACCCCTTTAGATGGCCGACAGGCGTGGATTAGTTCAGCCGCCTCTGCATAATTAAAAAATCATTGATACGTCTACTGGAAATGATGAAGAAAATTTAAGAACCCTTTTCCCGAAACGAATTCATGAATTGGATAATTTGACCGATATTAGCAAAGATGATATTGATGAGGCTAAAGAAGAAGTGCTGAAACTTGAATTAACTTCATTTGTTAAAGGCGTACAAAAAAATTAAATACGATTACCAAAAGGAAAAACAAAACAGATAGAAGCAAAAAAGCTGAACATTCAAAAATTATTGGATTCAAAAGACAAACAAGCAAACATTGCACTTTTAATAAAGCTATTACAGGAGGAAATTGATAATGACTAAAAAAGTACGACATGTATTAGGAATTTCGGGAGGAAAAGACAGCGCGGCATTGGCCATGTACATGAAAATGCACCATCCTGAAATCGACATGGAGTACTATTTTTCTGATACAGGCAAAGAACTACCGGAAACTTATGAGTTGATTGCCGAACTGGAATCTTTTCTTGGCAAAAAAATAAAAAAACTGGAAGCCAACCACAGTCACAAAAATCCATTCGATCATTACCTCGATATTTATAATGGATTTTTACCCTCATCGATGGCTCGTTGGTGTACCCAAAAATTAAAGCTCGAACCTTTTGAACGCTGGATTGGCGAGGATTTGGCTATTTCATATGTGGGAATACGTGATGATGAAGACCGGGAAGGATATGTTTCCACTAAATCAAATATCCAATCCGTTTTCCCGTTTCGGAAACACATTTGGAGCATGGAAATTTTGCATAAAGTGCTTCACAATTCAAACCGCGAGAAAATTGCCGAACTCTATGAAAAACATGGTGAAAAAAATTTAATCGCCCGTTTCATTGAGATTATTGATGAACCACAATCACCAAAATATTTGTTTTCCCAAAAAATGAATGATTTGCTTCAGCTAAGTATTTCTACTTTTAATCGTGTAGTTTTCTATTTTTTAAAAAATGAAAATTATCCGGTTTCCCATTTAAACGAATATTCGCTTCTGGAGAATGAAGACAGTGTTGACATCAATAAAGTTTTCCAACTGTTTAAAGAAAACGGCGTTAAAGTGCCAGGCTATTACGATGAAGTTGAGTTTGAAGTAAACGGCCAAAAAGGGAAATACAACCGCAGCCGTTCCGGTTGTTTCTTTTGTTTTTACCAACGAAAAATAGAATGGATTTGGCTGTATGAACGACATCCTGAATTATTCCGTAAGGCCCAGGAATATGAAAAAGATGGCTACAGTTGGATGGACAACGAAACGCTTGAAGAAATTATACAACCGGAACGAATGACTCAAATTAAACTGGACTATATTGCAACTTTACAGAAAAAATTAAACAGCAAAAACAAATCAAATAAGTTGATCGATATTTTAGCCGATGAAAATGAAGTTTGTGCAAATTGTTTTATTTAATCCTGCTGATTATAATATCCCTTTCCTGGAATAACATGGCGAACTCCTCCTTTTGGATTTTTAACATCACCTTTATATCTTGGTATCAAATGAACATGAACATGCGGAACAGTTTGTCCTGCATCCATGTTTATGTTGATTCCTACATTAAAACCATTAGGATTGAATTTTTTTAAAAGATAAGTCTGAACAAAATTGGTTAATAATAATAAATGAAATTGTTCCTTTTCGGTTAAATCAAAATAATTAGAGGTATGTGTTTTGGGAATGATTAGGGAATGTCCGTTTGAAACGGGAAATCCATCGTAAACGGCATAAGCAAATGCAGATTCTGCAATAAATTTTAAATTTCGGGATGGTTTGCAAAAAATACAGGATGACTCTTTTTGAATATCAGTAAATCGTGAGAATGAATAAATCTCACAATATTCGTTTAAAAACAAACTTTCGAATGGCAGCACAACATTACACTGATAAGTTGTTTTTTTATGAATTTTGTGCTTCCTAAATCCTTCATATTTAATATCTCTTCTTACAGCAAAAAATGCTTGCCCACCAGGTGCCAATAATTGGCTAATTTCCATTATTATTCGTTGCTGATCTTTCGCTTGGAGAACGTTTAAAACGTAATTACATAGTATTGTATTAAATTTCTCAGTAGGATATTCTGGTTGATAATATTTATCATAACCTTTACAATAATACCCCATATTCCTTAACTCCATTACATCTTTCCCGAATCCACACCCAAAATCTAAAATATTCCCCTTTAAAAAATTGTTTCTATGCAGCCAATTTGTTGGAAAGGACATTTTTTCTCTTTCTTTGGCCGTTAAATGCCAGTTATTTATTTGTGGTTTCAATTTTTAAATTATAAATGGTTCAAAACCTCGTTGGGCAATCAAGAATTCACATTTCTTCGAAAACGATTCAAAACAGCTAAGTTGCCAATTTTTTTTATCAAATTGTTTCAATCCGAGAAGGGAAATTTGCACTTCTTTTTGAAATCTGGCTGGATATTCCGCAAAAATTAGTTCCCAATAATCGATAATTAAATCGCGTTGTTTTTTTAACAAATATTTACTTGGGATTTTATCTCGCTTCTTGTTATTTACATCTCTTTTTGAAGGAAGTAGATTCCAAAAATCATTATTTTTCCACAATGCAAATGGCATCATGTGATCAATGTTTAAATCATTGACAATCTTCTTCCCAGACCAAATACAAAGCAATCCCTCATTTTTTTTAATTCGTTCAAAAAATAGTTTTAATTCATTTGCATCTCTATTCTTATCATAACTTGGGTCAATTAAATTCAAAACTTCCCCTCTCGTAAATTTCTTCTCCTTGTCGGCATGAATAGTAAAATCAACCCATTCGAGTAAAAGCGATTGAGTTCCATTGATAAATGAACCCAAAATTAAAAAAGCATCAAAGTAATTTCTTGGAATACTAAATGTTCCGCAAGAATCAATAATGTATTGATTTGATATTTGATTTAAATTACGACCGCTCAAATTTGAATCTTTATTATATCTAAAAATCTGTCCTCCTCTACCTACTGAGCTTCCAATGTAATTCATTGGCATTTTTATAATAGTTTCTTTAATACTTTTTACAAGATTAAATACATTGTGAATATTGGCTTTTTCAAAATTGCCATCTTTCAAATTCTTTTGAAACTGATAAAACCCTAATCCAGAATTATAAAACTTTATGACTTCAAGAAATGAATTTCTAAAAGCAAGTGAACGGGCAGGTGTGTCTCCATTTTTTTGAGGAATAAAACGATAATCTGCAAAAATTGAATAATAATATTCTAGCCATTTTAAAACAATTAATCCTAACGGAAAAGTAACTTGGTCAATTTCCTTTCTTGCAAAGTGTTCATATTCTTGGCTAATTTGAATGCAGGCACGTAATAACGCAAATTTGTAAGTAGTATCCTTGCTGTCTCTTTCAATTATTGTTGCTATTTCGTTGATTGCTTTTAGCATATAAATTGGATTTGCGATTTTTTTGCATCAGTTTTAGGAACGACGACCAAATCATGAATAACCGCATATTCTTTATCAATATGCTGCTTTAAAATTCTACCCCGCCGCTGTATAAACTGTCTTGGATTACCAGTGCTTGAACAAAAAATTGCAAGTTCAGTACGAGGAATATCAACCCCCTCATCTAAACATTTCATCGCCGTTAAAACATCTATATTACCATCTTCAAAAGATTGTAAAACAAATGATCGATCTTTATTATCTCCGGTAAATGTGGAAACACGTATTTGGTTATCCGTTTCCATAATTGCTTGATTATACTGCTGAATTATTCTTCCCTCTTCACTACTATTGTCATCAAACCCTTCTGGAACATAAACAAACGTGTATTTTAAACTTTTTCGCTTATCAAATTCTTGTTTCAGTATTTTTTTAAAAACCGCAATTTTATTTTCAGCTTTATGGATAATTCGTTTACGCTTCATTAATAACATGGTAACAACATCATTATCCTTTATTTTTTTTGTTTCGGAGTCAAAAAACTTTGAAAGTTTCAAAGTAATCTCTTTGTATTCCTCCAATTCTTCTGTTGTTAATTCGACCAAATGAGGATGATATTCATATTGACAAAGAATTCCTTTTGCAATAGCCTCCTCCATTGTAAAAGAATAGATATAAGGTGGTTCATCATCAAAGAATTTATTCATTTCTTCAGTTCCTTCTCCATCATAAATTCTTTTAGGTGTTGCTGATAATCCTATTCGCTTTTTAAAAAGAGTCGAGGGTAAAACTTCTAACACTTTCGGTGAGGCAATATTATGTGCTTCGTCAGCGATTAGCAGAGTTTCTTTGGGAAAATATTTCAGGAAATTTTGAAGTGTATATCGTGCAAACGAAACATATGTGGAAATAAGCACAAATGGCTTTTGCCTTCCAAATTGGAAGTTTGTTGTTAACCTGCTTATTTTGCTTTTCCAATCCGAGTCAATCCCGACAACAATTATATCTGTGATGTTAAACTTATGAACCTCTTTAATCCATTGCCTTTGCAAATCATTGGTGGGCACTAAAATAATAGATTGTATTAGCCCGGATTCTCTATATTCATTTAAAAGGCAATTTAAGGCTGTAATAGTTTTCCCCGTTCCTGTAGCCATCGCAAAAATTCCTTTTTTACCGTTTGCAATCCATTTCTCACATGCTTCTGCTTGATAATCTCGAGGACCTTCTGGATAGGGAAATTTTGGATTATGCTTTTCTTCCTCAACCTTCTTTCTAAAATCTGAAGTATACTTAGTAAAGGTATTTTTTAATGAGGGTAGGTGTGAAAGTTTTTCGTAAATATTTATTTCGTCCTCAATTAATTCATCGAGTTGTTTATCCTTTCCTGTTTTTTCAATTACTTCAATGATTTGTTCCGGGGTTAGATACTCAAATCCAACATCCTTCCTAGTGCAAATTCTTTCAATATTTTCAATATTCTCTTTAACCTTTATTTTTTCAGAATTTTCTCCCCAGGAACGCGCAATAGAAAGACTTTCACCATTATCGACCAGTCCACGGTATGTAAAATTGCAACTTCCGTTAAAATAAACCTGGTTTGTCCCATCATCTAAAATTCCTTGTTTAAAATGTGCAAGACGGTTAGGTTTTAATTTTACCGGGATAATCTGTAATCGGTCATGCTTCAGTAAATATTTTAAACAATCGAAAAAATGCTGATCGCCTCCTTCGAGTATTTTTGCAAGCCCTTCTAAATCTTTATTTATTAAATATTCAACTTTTTTGTCTTCAACCAAGGATTCTATTTCATCTTCGGATATTAAAAGTTTATCCTTAACCGATAAAAAATGATTTGATATGATTCTCAAAACTCCCCCGTTATGAATGAATTGGGCAAAACCGTAGGCCAGAGTTCGGATTGCATTTGAACTAAAATAGCCAAGTTTTAAATCTATTTTTTTGCATTCCGGCACAGTAAGCATAAAAAACTCAATCGGGAGATTTTTTCCGTCGGAGCTATATTCAAGGGTCTCTGGGTGTTTAATTTGGGGAAGCATGCAATTTTTCTAATAAATTCAAGTTTGTATTTTTGGTTTTTTACTAAATATTTATCGTGCTAAATTAGTGATTGGATTATAGGAATCAAAACTCATTGAAATTTTTTATTCTTCAAATAGATTAACTAATTTTCAAACTTTTGAAATAATTGTTAAACAACTTTTTAATATATTCATAACCATCATGATACAGTTAAGCCTTGCACTAAACTATGAACTTTAAAAACGGGAGATGGTTAAACAAAATTATATAGATTACAATAAAATTATAATTCTTATTTTATCCTCTCCAACTCCTCCCCAACAATACCTGCCACTTCATCTTTTATCCTTCGATAATTATATTCAATCTCCTCCTGTATATGGTTGTTCCCATCTTCATCTGTAAAATTTGTAATTACAGGTATTGGCTGATACGCGGCAGTTTCTTTCGCCACTTTCTCATTGTCAACCACAATTTCGGCATGAAAAATCTTTTGCTCAATACGTTCCTCAAAGTTATCGGAAACGGCACCGACAAAAACGCCCTGTGTGAGGTTACTGATTTTTGAAGCGGGAATCAAGGTGTCCATTTGGGTATTTATGGAAGTGGATTTATCCTGCCGGTTAATGGTCATGGACTGGCGTTTTTGAAGGACTTTCCCAAATCGTTCCGACAGGGTTTTTGCTGTTTCGCCAACTACCTGGCCGCTAAAAATATTACCAACTGTATTCATCACCACTTTGGCTTCTTTGTCTCCATAATCGCGGTTAAGCTGCGAAAAATCCTGAAACCCCAAACAGACAGCTACCTTGTTACTCCGGGCTGTAGCAATCAGGTTGTCCAGCCCCCGGAAATAAATGGTTGGAAGCTCATCTATAATCACTGAACTTTTAAGCTGGCCTTTTTTGTTTATCAGCTTTACAATCCGGGAATTGTATAATCCCAGGGCTGCAGAATAAATATTCTGGCGGTCGGGATTATTGCCTACGCAAAGAATTTTTGGCTCCTTCGGATTATTGATATCCAAAGTAAAGTCGTTGCCCGACATTACCCAGTACAATTGCGGCGAAATCATTCTTGAAAGCGGGATTTTTGCACTGGCAATCTGTCCCTGCAATTGGTCTTGCGCTCCTCCTTCCCAGGCATCGATAAATGGCGAAAGATAGTTTTCCAGTTCCCGATACGACGTAAGAATGGTAAAAATGTCGGCGTACTTTTTATTCAGAAATTCGATGGCATGAGGGAAAGTACAATATTTTCCGTCTTTGTAAATCTTCAGGTACCAGATAATGGATGTAAGAAGAATTATGGGCGACTCCACAAAAAAGTCGCCCTGTTTCTGAATCCAGGTTTTATTCAGGTTCAGCATAATGGTGTAGGCCGATTCGTAAGCATCGGCAATATCAGTCATAAATTCAGGCGCAATAGGATTACAGCGGTGACTTCGTTCAGGATCGTCAAAATTTATCACATAAAATTTTGGCGGGTGTTCATATTTGTCGATGTTCTTCATTAAAGTATTGTAAGCGATAATACTCAGGTCATCAAACTTAAAATCATAGATATACATGCCAAAACCTTTTCGGATTTGCTGTTTGATGTAGTTGTTGATGATGGCATAGGATTTTCCACTCCCCGGAGTTCCCAAAACAATGCTTGCCCGGAACGGGTTAACCACATTAATCCATCCGCTGTAGGTTTTCCCTTTGTGCTCAAAGCGGGTGGGCAGATTCACAGAATATTCATTTTTCATCAACTGTGTTTCCTGCATAAACGATTCATTTTCCCGGTTAAAAACATCTTGCATAAGATTGGTTTTTATCAGTCGGCTCATCCATAATCCGGCTTTTAAAAGGAAAATATAACCCGAAGCCAGGGAAAGCATGTAAACGGAACATTTCAGGAGTAACGGATAAGGGAATTTTAAAACAAAACCATTGAAAAAGAATAGAGCTAATCCTAAAATCAAAAAGGCAGCTATTTTACGCCAGGTGATTTTTTCTGCTTTTGCTCCTCTTATTCCCAAACATGAAATAGCAAGCAACCCAAAACTCATCAGTTTTGTCCAGATTGGTTTTGAAAACAGACCTGTATACTTCTGAAAGTTCAGCAGTATATTATCGATGATTGTTACTGTTACATTTCGTTCCTCCAGAAATTCAAAACAGAACCAGTAAATATGAATGAAAAGAATCAAAATACTTACGGCTCTTATCAGTTCGATTATTTTAGCGAGGCTTCTTACATCGTCTTCGTTTTGCATAGCTTATTGTTTTCGTTTTCTTCTTTTCTTTCTCTTTATTCTTCGGATAAATTCTTCCTCTTCCGGATTCTCTCCACGGTTGTCGACTGCCAGTAATCCAACTAAATTCTCCAGCGTTGAATCGGGCGTGAAAGTGGATTGAGGTGGTACAAATTCCGGTGCTTTCTCCTGCTTCGCATGTGGCTCATTTCCATTGAATTTTTCATGGAATACATTGGCAGAAAAATCTTTTCCCAGACGAGAACCATTAAAAACAAACTTTTGCCGGTGGTCGATAAACGTTACACCATAAATGCGTCCTGATTCGTTTTCGCGAAACAAAACTGAAATCTGGTTTTTCAGAAGTTGTTTTTCAAAATCTTTTCGGTTGCTACATGTATTTAGTGTTTTTGAAATAATTGCCTTTGGTCTTTCTTTGAGGTTTTTGGTTTTAATGGCCACTTTTGATTTTTCAATCCGTTTTTGAATTGCATCACTCCCCGTTTGTTTTCCGAACTTTGAAGATTTGATGGGTGTTCCGTAAACGTCTCCCTTATTGTTTAAAGCAGCATAAACAAGCCCTTTATACAATTTCCCGCGGTGTTCTCCTTTTACTTCTGCAACATGAACATTATAAATGGCAAGCAAAGCCTTGTACTCATTAAATGATTGAAAATGCCACGACCGAGCTACAGGCCGCACAACATTGGCAATTTGTTGTTTGATATTGCCTTTCTTTGGCTCAACCGCTTTTAATGAATATCCCGCTGCTTTTTGTTTTTCATCGGCAGGTATCAATCCGTACTTTCGTTCCAATTCCCGGCAAATCCGCATGGACAAACGGTGCTGAAAATTGTCGCGAATCATTTTCCCGGTTTCATCCACCTTGACTGAAACAATGTGGATGTGATGACGGTCGATGTCTTCATGTTTGTAAACCACAAAGGGCTGATTCCCGTAACCCAGTTTTTGCATGTACTCTTCCGCGATTTGGGCAAATTGCTCATCATTCAACTTATCTTTCGGGTCAGGATTTAATGAAATATGGATAACCGGATTTTCCGTTCTGTTGTTGGCCAGCAAATAAGGTTCAAACGATTGCGTACAAATCCCAATACTAAATTTTCCATTCATCGGTTCAACCATATTGCTGGTGAAAAGGACCTTTGCAACGCCAGCTTTCATTTTATGTTGGTTGTAAGCCAGGGCGCTGTACAACGAACTTCCTGAACTTATTTTTGCAACCATTGCTCCTCAAATTCGCGGGTTAAATCCATCACCTGTTTATTGATTGCAACCAGTTCCAGTGTGGCTTTTTCCAGTTGATTCAAAAATACCAGGGCTTTTCGCTCCGAAAAATTGTTCTTGATGGCTTTGGTTACCTGATTATAATTCACCCCTATTGCCCGAAATTGCCCATACAAATTAGTCAGACGCATATAAAAATCCATTGTTCCTTTGTCAATTTTTACCACTTTCACCGGCTTTTCAAATACGCAGGCTGTTATAAAATTGGCTTTTACTTTCATTCCCGATGCTTCAAACAGCGATAGAAACCGGGCATTTTCTTTATCATTCAGGTTAAATGAGTGGCGGTGGATGCATGGGTTTGCTTTTCGCTTTCGTCCACCTTTGTGTTTTTTCATGTTTTCCTTTTTCATTGACATTTGTTTTTGTGGCTTTACTCGTTTGCAAAATGCTTAGTAAAAATCATCGACTTCGGAGTATGATTTTCCCCGACAGGGCAAGTGGTTTTCAGGTACTGAAAATGTTTTGAGGACCTCAAAACACAACTTGCCGTGTGCCATTGCACACCGTTTTAGCGTTGATAAATTTTAATGCTTGTCGTCCAATCATTTTAGCTCATTTTTCATTTGGTAAATTTTCCAGGAGTCAAAGATATAGGGAGTCTTTCGATTCATTGTCAGGATGAGAAACGCCAAAAGCAGACAGTTAAAGCCAAACAATTCCAGCCACCGTTCCAAACAGATTTTCGATAGGTTTTATCCGTTCATTTGTGGGTATGAATAAGTGATTAAAGAAATGAAGAAACGAACAATAAAAGAATGATTCAAACGAAAGATTAACGCATTAATTATCATTTCAAATGAAGAAGCAAAGGTTTCATTATCCTATGGTTCAGTTGTTTCACACAACCAATAATTAAAGCTTGGTTTCCCCGAGCGTTTAAACGCTGAAATGATTAAACAAATAAACGTTTCAACATTTCAACGTTTCAACAGGAAATTATTTGAATAATCAGGTATTCAAATGAATCGTGAGTAAAATAATGATTTGAAAAGATAAACGATTAAACATTTAGTTCATTAACCAATAAAATAAATAACATGGAAAAGGAAACATTATTTATTGCTTTCAGCACCCAAAAAGGAGGTGTGGGCAAAACCGCTTTTACCGTTTTAATGGCGAGTTATCTGCATTATGTAAAGGAATTGGAAACTGCGGTTGTGGATTGCGACTACCCGCAACACAGTATTGTAGAAATGCGTCAGCGCGATATGGAGCAGGTGATGAAGGATAATTATTATAAGAAAATGGCTTATAACCAGTTTACCACCCTGAAACGTAAAGCCTACCCGGTTGAAAAGAGTTTACCAGAAGATGCTATTAAAACAGCAGAGACATTGATCGAAAATGCAACCAAGCAGCCCGACATTATTTTTTTCGATCTTCCGGGAACACTCAACAGTAAAGGTGTGGTAAAAACTCTGGCTGGTATGGATTATATTTTCTCCCCGGTAAGTGCAGATAGAGTGGTTCTGGAAAGTACCCTGAAATTTGCCACCATGCTCAACGAAAACCTTGTGAGTGTAGGGAAAGGTAACATTAAAGGCTTGCATCTTATCTGGAATATGGTAGACGGACGGGAGAAAAACGAGCTCTACGAAGTTTATGAAAATGTGATTGGCGAACTCGGACTGAATATCCTGAAAACATTTGTTCCAGATTCGAAACGTTTCCGGCGCGAACTTACATCCGGGCATAAACCGGTTTTTCGCTCAACACTGTTTCCTGCCCACAATACATTATTAAAGGGCAGTAACCTCGATTTATTGGCAAAGGAGATTCTGCAAACGATTAAACAATAAAGTCATGGTGCGAAAGAAAATTAATCCGGAAGAAATAGACGAAGATTTTTTAATCTCAACGATACAAAACGAGAAGCGGGCTTCTGAACATAAGGAGATAAAAGCGGTTCATAAGCAATCACCTCAAATAAACAAATCTTCATCAGAATATCTGTCGCTGTTTGTAAGGCAATCCGACAATAAAGCACGTTTTGGTAAAAATGTCCCCATTCGGCAGGAATACCACGAACGCATACAAAAAATTGTGCGTGTTATTGGAAATGATGAAGTGTCGATTTTCAATTATATCGATAATGTATTGAGGCAACATTTTGAGGATTTCCAGAAGGAGATCGTTAAACTTTACAATGAAAAAAACAAGGACATTTTTTAATTCACATACTTATGGTCATGGTTGAAACTATTGCTCTTGCAGCAACTATTTTGATGGTTATTTTTCTTTTGAAACAATGGACAAAAACGGAAGGTGCCACCGGTGAAAAAGAAAAAGTCATTAAGAATTTCAAACCGGAATGTATTGTTGGTAAAAGCAACTTTGTTTTAAGTTCTGATAAGAATACATTTCCCGAATCCGGTTCTTCCGGTAAAATGGACATTGAAGTACCACTGGAATACGAACCGGATATAAATGCAATTGAAGAACAGGAAGAAATGGAACATCTCGGTCTTTCCTCCGAAATTTCTTCTGACATTACGTTTGAAGAAATGATGGAGGTGGTTAACGAAGTGGAAAGTGTGAAACCTCAAAATCCGACCAAAACAGGAAAGTTGCTCTATGAAAATGACAACACGGAATGGGTAGAACAGATGGCCTCTACTTCTCCGGATCATCAAAAACGAATTGTGGCCTTGATTGATTTGCATTTGGGAAAGTTGGGGCAAAATGAAGGTGAACAAGTGTCGAGTGATGATATGGAAGGGTTTGATATTGGGGAGTTTGTGGGATAGGTGCAAATAGTAATTGAGATTAAGTTATTTAACGAAATAGTATTATTTTTAAAGATGAAAACTAAAGATCTCAGTTCCGACACACCTGACTATGAAAATAAAGATATTCTATTCCTGGCAGTCCTCAACCAATACAAAGTTTAATAGGAACTTTATTAGGACCTGTATAGATAAAACGGTTAAAAAGCTTAAACGAAAAGAACAATTTCTCAAGATTGATTTTGAAGTATTAGACGGCGTCAGAGGTGAACCTGGATCACCGTCTGTTGCATCAAAGATAACTGATGACCGCATACCCAGTTGTGATATTTTCATTGCAGATTTATCTGTAATAAACCATATTTCAAAGGGGAAGAAGATAGTTCGTAGGCTGATTGGAGATAAATTCAAACCATTTCAGAATAACAATGTAATTAATGAACATGGTGTTGCGTTAAATGCTATTGGCAAAGAAAGGATTATTGGGGTTTTAAATAGTGTATATGGCTCTCCTAATAAAAATCCAGATAATATTCCTTTTGATTTACGCCATTTAAGTTTTCCGATTGAATATTCTTACTCTGCAAAAACACGGAGTAAAGAAAATGAACAAAATCTGTTAGTTAGCAAACTCAGTTCAGCACTGAAACAAACTATTATACATGCAATTAAACATCAAAAAGATAAATACAGGCCTTTTTGTGTTTGGAGAGATTGGGAGGCGCAGATTAATACATCTCAGAAATTTCATCAAAATGATATTGTTAAAGTTACGATCAACCAAATTCAAGAGGGTGTAAAAAACACAAAACAGAGTATCCGATTAATCGGCTTATCCGGTTTGGGAAAAACGAGGATATTATTGGAAGCTTTCAGAGCAACTGAAGAAGCAGAAAAATCAGGTATGTTAAGTGAAAGAGTTCTTTATCTTAATTGCAACCTCTATTCCTCACTTGATTACCAGACACTTTTTTCAAAAATTACCTCAGAAGAAAACGACAGGATAGTAGTTTTGGATAATTGTTCTCGAAGATTGCATCGAGAGCTATTACATTTTGTCCAAAACGAAAATAATTCAATTTCACTTATTACAATTGATTCTAATCCTGAAGAGATAGATCAAGACAAAATTAATGGTGTCAATTATATCATTATACGAAAAGATGATCTTTCAAGTATTGTGGAAAATATCTTACAGGAAGATTCCGCAATTCTTGGAGACGAAAACATAGAAAGAATCAAAGAATTTTCCCAAGGAATACCATTGATGGCTGTTTTAATTAGTGACAGTATTAAAAACGGAGAAAAATTTGTTGGGAAACTTGATGATAAAGAATTACTCGATAAGTTATTAGGTGAAAAAGGTAATGATAAGAAATGTCGAACTATTTTAAAGTCATGTTCCATTTTTAGTTATTTCGGATTCGAAGCAGAGCTAAACCCTCAAATAAAATTTATTGCAACCAATAAAAATATAACAAGTTTAGATGGAGACGACCAAGTATTAATAAATGATTTTTATGAAGTATGTAATTTCTATCTAAAAAGAGAGATTTTCGAAAGAAAAGGTAGGTTCATTGGGATGCGACCATTTCCTTTAGCTATGTCACTAACCCAAGAATGGTTAGAACCATGCACATCAGAGCGACTGCTTAATGTAATAGTAAACATTGCACAGCTGGAAGAGCCACACAGAAAAAATCTCTCAGAAGCCATTGCCGAACAAATGAAATACCTCGGTTATAATGAGAAAGCGATATTGATAGTTGATGAAATAGTGGGGCCAAACAGCCCTTTCGATAATGCGGAAGTTTTAAACACAGAACTGGGTTCACGCCTCTTCCGCTCATTCGTTGAAGTGAATCCGGTTGCTGTATTAAAAAATTTGGTTCGTGTTTTCTCTCCAATGACAAAAGATGAATTGCTTAAGGTAGATGCAGGAAGGAGAAATCTCGTTTGGGTGTTAGAGAAACTATGCTTTGATAAAAGAACATTTTCGGATGGCGCTAAGATTCTTTATTCTTTTGCAGTTGCTGAAAATGAAACGTGGTCTAATAATGCCACTGGCCAATTTTTACAACTTTTTAAAATTATTTTAGCAGGAACAGAAGCAAATCTTAAGCAACGTTGGGAGGTAATTAGCTGGGGATTGAATTTAAATGATTCCGATTATTTTGAACTGGCAGTAAAAGCACTGAAATCAGGACTGGACTATGGCCATTTCGGCAGGATGGGAGGTTCTGAAAAACAGGGAAGTAGAATGTTACAAGACCACTACCCAAACAATAAAGAAGTAAGAAAATACTGGACTAACATTTTAGAAACATTAACTTCTATTATTAAAGATAATGGAAAATACTCTGGTTTGGCAAGCGAGTCAATTAACAATAGTATTAGGCCGTTATGTAACGCCAGGTTTGCTTCCGTTTTGCTCCCGTTCATAGAGGAAATAATTAAACACAAAAATAATGATTGGGATGAAGGTTTAAAAGGATTGAAATTTGCTCGGAAATTTGAAAAAGGACTACTAACGAAAGAAGAACTTGATAAAATTGATGGAATGATTAATCTATTAACGAAGAAGGACTTTCAAACCAGATTTAATAATATCTCCGATTCACCATATTTAGATGATTCCGAACCGTATTCAAGCGAAAAAATTATAGAAACCGTTGTTAACTTAGCAGAAGAATTTATTTCAACTGGTTTATCCTGGAAAACTAACTTTCCTATCTTTTATTCAGGGAGGCAGATTTACACATACCATTTCGGGAGAAAAATATATGAACTTATTCAGGAAAAGAAGAGTAAGGTGGATGAATTCATAAATTTATCTCTGGAAACCATAGAAACAATTGAAAAAGAGAACAGAGATGTTAGTATTTTAGTTGGATTTATTGCTAAAGCAGAGGAAGTTGAGAAAGAAATTTTTTATATAAATCTTTCCCAAAATTCCAAACTAAACTACTTGCTCTTTCATTTCTTGTCCATTGACAAAAAAGGAAAGCGGTATTATCCAATGCTTTTTAGTTTAGTCGACGAGGGGAAGTGTGAATTGCAGAATTTTTCTACTTTTTCCTACAGTAATTCACTCAAGCATTGTAATAAAGAAGAAATAATAGAGTTCTCGAAGATCCTTTTGTCATATGGAGAAGAAGGCTACCTGCTTGTATTTGACATTTTATATAGTTTATCCTATAACGAGAAAGAATTACAGACATCGCTAATTCCTTTATTTAAAGAATGTATTTATAAGCTTGGAATTAATAAAAAAGCAATTCGTCAATTAGATACTTTTCGTTGGGCACAGACAATAAGTTCAATATTAGAATCCTCAAAAGAGTTTGAATTGGCTCAATTTATTAACAACTCTATAATAAATTCAATCACATGGGATAATTACTATCATTTAGATCATGATATCCAGAAAATATATTCGGTTTTAATGATTCACCATTTTAAAAAAATTTGGAATGATCTTTCAAAAGCTTTATTATCAGAAGGCGATGATTACGTGAAATTTTATGGACTTAAACAGATACTTGGCTCACACATTGGAGATGTAACTCGACCTGTAGGCATTTTATTTGAAGGTGACATAGATTCTATATTTGAATGGTGCAAAGATAAATCACCAAAAGCTCCTGCTAGACTTGCTGAACTCGTGCCTATTTATGATGGGAATAACAATGAATACAGTACTTGGCATCCATTAGCAAAGAAACTAATAGATAATTATGGAGATATTGAGGAAGTTCTGAGCAACTTGAGTGCGAACATGGGCACATACTCTTGGGTAGGTTCTGTCGTCCCTTTAATAGAGGCACAAAAAGAATTGTTTGAATCTCTTACAAATCATGATATTTCACAAGTGGCCGAATGGGCGAAACGTAATCTGGAATATGCAGTTATCAGAATTAAGGATGAAAAGAATAGGGATGAAGAAATGTATTTGTAGCTAATTTTAGATAAGAGCATTAAAAACACAATTTAATAGCAATATAACGCATTTGATAGGTAATAATATAAGAATCAAAACGAAGGAGTAAGCCTATTTCTACGCCAAACACAGCCACACACTTCCACATACACCCTATTTTATTTTTCAGTGATGTAAGCCTTTACATTTGGTTCGAGGCAGGAAAAACCTGCCCAAGTAGTAACCAAATTCTGAAAAATATGAAGGAAAAAGAGTACGGGTAAGGCCAGGTTCAATTCGCGCGATTTTATCCAATCACCAAGAGAGAATCCAGTAAAAAATGAGTAAAACCGCTTCTTCGATTTTTATGTCGGGGAAGCACAAAAACAAATCATCATGGCAAAAATCAATTCAATAAAATTCAAATTAACCCTGTTCTTTTCATTCTGGGTAATGGCATTGTTCGCCCAGGGCGATGGTTCTGCTGGTATCGCGGAGGCGACCAATATGGTCACTTCGTATTTCGATCCGGCTACCAAACTAATCTACGCCATTGGAGCCATCGTTGGCCTAATCGGCGGCGTAAAAGTGTATTCCAAATTTTCAAGTGGCGACCCGGATACCGGGAAAACGGCAGCCGCCTGGTTTGGCGCCTGTATATTTCTGATTGTTGCTGCTACCATTCTGCGTTCATTCTTCCTGTAAAAAACATGGCAGAATATTTCATTAATAAAGGGGTGAACAAACCGGCAGAATTTAAAGGGCTGCAAAGCCAGTACCTTTTCATTTTTGCGGGCGGGTTGCTGGGAACATTTGTGATTTTTATCGTCATGTATCTGGCCGGAATCAACCAGTGGATTTGCATTTTCACCGGGTTGGTTCTGGCCTTTGTTGTGGTATGGCTAACCTTTTTGCTCAACCGGAAATTTGGCCGTTTTGGTTTGATGAAGCACCAGGCAACCCGGACTTTTCCCCGCCGGATTATCAACCGGAGAAGTATTCCCGGATTATTTTCAAACCAAAGAAAGGAGGCAAAATGAGAAGTATTTTAAAAACAGCTACGCTTGAAAGCAAGTTCCCACTGTTGTCGGTTGAACAGGGGTGTATTATCAGCAAAGATGCGGATATTACCGTTGTTTTTCGGGTGGAACTGCCGGAATTGTTCACCGTAACTTCGGAAGAATATGAGGCCATACATTCCGTCTGGAATAAGGCGATTAAAGTGTTGCCTGATTATTCCATCGTTCACAAACAAGACTGGTACATCAAAGAAAATTATCAGCCGGAACAGCCGAGAGAGGATGCAAGTTTTCTGAGTTCTTCTTTTGAACGCCATTTTAACGAGCGTCCGTATTTGAGCCAAACCTGCTACCTGTTTCTTACCAAGACAACCAAAGAGCGAAGTAAACACCAAAGTACCTTTAGTTCACTGGCCAGGGGAACTCTTGTACCCAAAGAAATTAAAAATAAGGAAACCGTCCTGCGGTTTGTGGAAGCAGTGAACCAGTTTGAGCAAATCATTAACGACAGTGATTTTGTCCGGCTCACCCGCCTGACAACCGAGCAAATTACCGGTACCGAAAAGGAACCGGGAGTCTTTGAAAAGTATTTCTCGCTTTCACAGAAACAAACCACCAGCTTGCAGGACATTACAATAAACCCGGGAGAAATGAAAATAGGAGATAATTCCCTGGTGCTTCATACGCTTTCGGATTTGGATAATCTGCCGACAAAGGTAGCAACCGAAAGCCGGTACGAAAAACTTTCCACCGACCGCAGCAGTTGCCTCCTTTCATTCGCTTCGCCGGTTGGTTTGTTGTTGACGTGCAACCACATTTACAACCAGTACATTTTTATCGACGACCATTCGGCCAATCTCGCCCGATTTGAAAAGATGGCCCGCAACATGTACTCACTTTCGAGATACAGCCGCGCCAACCAGATTAACAAACAATGGCTGGACGAATACCTGAACGAAGCACACAGCAAAGGGCTGATTTCTGTAAGGGCGCATTTTAATGTGCTGACGTGGAGCGACAAGCCGGAGGAGTTTCGGCAAATGAAAAATGATACCGGTTCGCAAATTGCGCTGATGGGATGCAAGCCCCGTTACAATACGGTTGATGTGCCTACACTTTTTTGGGCAGGCATCCCCGGCAATGCAGCTGACTTCCCTTCAGAAGAATCGTTTTATACATTCAGTGAACAGGCGTTGTGCTTTTTTACCGGCGAAACAAATTACCGGAGTTCTTTATCGCCGGTAGGGATTAAAATGGTTGACCGGCTCACCGGAAAACCATTACAGCTCGATATTTCCGATTTGCCCATGAAAAAAGGAATAATCACCAACCGTAACAAGTTTATTCTCGGCCCTTCGGGAAGCGGAAAATCCTTTTTTACCAACCACATGGTACGGCAATATTATGAGCAGGGAACACATGTACTTTTGGTGGATACCGGAAACAGTTACAAAGGATTGTGTGATTTAATTCATTATAAAACAAGGGGCGAAGACGGGGTCTATTTTACCTATACCGAGGACAACCCGATTGCGTTTAACCCATTCTATACCGACGACGGTGTGTTTGACATTGAAAAACGGGAGAGCATCAAAACGCTTATCCTAACCCTCTGGAAAAATGAGGAGGAAGCGCCGACACGCTCGGAGGAAGTAGCTTTATCGAATGCGGTGAATCAATATATCGAAAGGTTGAAATCGGATGGTTTGATGGCTCCGTCTTTTAATACATTTTACGAGTTTGTCCGGGATGAATATGCAGAAACGATTCGTGCCAAAAAGGTTCGCGAAAAGGATTTTGACATTGCCAATCTCCTAAACGTACTCGAACCGTTCTACAGGGGCGGTGAATATGATTACCTGCTGAACTCGGAAAAACAAATGGACCTGCTGAACAAGCGCTTTATTGTTTTCGAGCTGGATAATATCAAAGACCACAAAGTCTTGTTTCCTGTTGTGACAATCATTATCATGGAGGCCTTCATCAATAAAATGAGACGGTTAAAAGGCATTCGAAAGATGATATTAATTGAAGAAGCATGGAAAGCGATTGCCAGGGAAGGAATGGCGGAATACATCAAATACCTGTTTAAAACCGTTCGGAAATTTTTTGGCGAAGCTGTTGTTGTTACGCAGGAAGTGGATGATATTATCGCTTCTGAAATCGTGAAAGAAAGTGTCATCAACAATTCCGATTGTAAAATTCTGCTCGACCAGCGCAAGTATATGAACAAATTTGATTCTATACAGGAATTGCTTGGACTTACTGAAAAAGAAAAATCGCAGATTCTTTCCATTAACCTTGCCAACCATCCCCAACGAAAATACAAAGAGGTTTGGATTGGACTTGGCGGTGTACAGTCTGCAGTTTATGCAACCGAAGTTTCTTTGGAGGAGTATTACACGTATACCACTGAAGAAACAGAGAAACTGGAACTCGTCGGGCTGACCGAGCAACTGAACGGAAACATTGAACAGGCTATCAAACAACTGGCCTCTATCAAGCGAGATGCTTAATCATTCAATTTTAAAATCTAGTACCATGAAGATAAGATTAATTATAGCCGGGCTGTTTCTTATGCTTGGCACCGCTAACCTTCGGGCGCAATTTATTGTGTCTGATCCGATAAACACAGCAACGAGTATCACCAACTCTGTAAACGAAATTGTACAAACATCGAGCACGGTTTCCAATGTGATTAAAAACTTTCAGGAAGTTAGAAAAGTGTATGAACAAGGGAAAAAATATTACGATGCTTTGAAAGCTGTTAACGACATGGTGAAAGATGCCCGGAAAGTTCAGGAGACCATTTTAATGGTGGGTGAAATTGCCGATATCTACATCAATTCTTATCAACTGATGTTACAAGACGAAAACTTCACACTGGAGGAACTGGGGGCAATTGCATTTGGCTACGGCAAACTTCTACAAGAAAGTAGTAACCTCCTGAAAGATCTGAAAGGGATTGTCAATGCCAGTTCCCTTTCCATGACCGACAAAGATCGAATGGATATTATTGACGGAACTTATGTCGCCGTTCAGCGTTACCGGAACCTGGTGCGTTATTATACCAATAAAAACCTTTCGGTTTCCTATCTGAGGGCACAAAAAAAGGGTGAAACGGAACGGATGCTGGCATTATATGGAAATGCTGATGAAAGGTACTGGTAATGGATTTTGATAACCTTCATCAAATCCTCCGCAGTCTTTATGTGGATATGATGCCTTTATCCAATAATATGACGGGGGTAGCAAAAGGGATAGCCGGACTTGGGGCATTGATATACGTGGCTGCGCGTGTATGGCAGTCGCTTGCCCGAACCGAGCCCATTGATGTTTATCCGCTTTTGCGCCCCTTTGCCATTGGCTTCTGCATCATGTTTTTTCCCTCATTTGTCCTGGGGACAATCAACATGGTACTGAGCCCCGTTGTAAAAGGAACCAACCAGATGCTGGAATCACAGACATTCGATATGGAAAAATACCGGGTTTTAAAAGACCAACTGGAAATTGAATCTATGAAACGAAACCCGGAAACAGCCTTTCTGGTAAGCGATGAGGAGTTCGACCGCCAGTTGGATGAGCTGGGCTGGAGTCCTTCCGATTTAGCGACCATGTCGGGTATGTATATAGAACGTAGCCTGTACAACCTGAAAAAGAATATCCGTGATTTTTTCAGGGAGGTTCTGGAAATCCTTTTCCAGGCAGCGGCTTTGGTGATTGATACCATTCGTACTTTCTTTCTGGTTGTGCTTTCTATTCTGGGGCCAATCGCTTTTGCCATAAGTATCTACGATGGGTTCCAATCTACCATGACACAATGGTTCTCCAGGTATATTTCGGTGTATCTCTGGCTCCCGGTTTCCGATTTGTTTAGTTCAATCCTTGCACGGATTCAGGTGCTGATGCTGCAGGTGGATATTGACAAGCTGCAAGCTGATGCAACATATTCGGTTGAGGCTTCCAATGGGGTATATATTGTTTTTATGATTATCGGTATCGTCGGATACTTCACCATCCCAACCGTTGCCGGATGGATCATCATGGCAGGTGGCATGGGCAACTACGGAAAAAATGTTTCCTCATCAGCAAGTAAAGCCGGGGCATTGGCGGCAGGTGTAGCCGGAGCAACAGCAGGAAATATGGCTGGAAAATTATTGAAGAAGTAGAAGCCCCTCCTAACCTTCCGCCAACTGGCGGAGAGGAGAAAGAATAAGAATTTAAAAATAGAAAGTTATGGAATTTAAATCATTAAAAAATATTGAAACGAGTTTCAGGCAGATTCGGTTTTTCGGGATTGTATTTGTTATACTTTGTGCAGGTATTACCGGATATTCAATTTTCAGCGCCTTACAGTTTGCCGAAAAACAGCGGCAGAAAATCTATGTATTGGACAAAGGAAAATCATTAATACTTGCCCTTTCACAGGATTTATCTCAGAACAGGCCGGTGGAAGCGCGGGAACATATCCGGCGTTTTCACGAGTTGTTTTTTACCCTCTCGCCGGATAAAAACGCCATTGAATCCAACATCAACCGGGCAATGTTTCTGGCAGGCAAAAGCGCTTATAACTACTATAAAGATTTAGTTGAAAAGGGATATTTCAACCGCATTATTTCCGGGAATGTAAACCAGACACTTCTGGTGGACAGTGTGGTGGTGGACTTCAGGAACTACCCTTATCGTGCCTCAACCTATGCCCGGCAGGTTATCATCCGCGAAAGTAACATTACGGAACGGAGCCTGGTTACTTCCTGCAAACTGATTAATTCGGTACGAAGTGACAACAATCCACATGGATTTGCTATTGAGAATTTCACGGTAAAAGAAAACAAGGATATACAAACCATAAACCGTTAGCTATGAAACATAAAATCAGTATGTTCAGGCGGATGCTGGATGATACCCTTCGAAAAACATGTGAAAAAATCCCTCAAAATAAACGCAAAGTGGTTGTACTTGGATTGTGCTTTCTTTTTGTTGCTGTTTTTTCTTTTATGCTATGGGATTCTTTTCTTAATCAGGGGGTACAAAAAATGCTTGAAATAGAACATATTAAACCTCTTGACTTACCAAAGGACAGCTTAATTCATAAACTTAAAGATGTATTTCATGAACAAAAACAATAAAACTTTACTGAAACCAAAGCAGAAACAACGGCTGAAAAAAGTTGCAGTTTTTGTATTGATGTTCGCGGTATTTGGCGTGAGTCTCTGGCTCATTTTTAAGCCATCAGAAAAAAGCAAAAAAAACAACGGAGCAACCGGACTGAACACAGAACTGCCCATGCCCCGCGAAAGTAACCTTATAAAAGACAAAATCAGCGCCTTTGAACAAGAGAAGCTTTTTGAAAAAAAACCGATTCGTTCACTGGAACAGTTTTCAGCAATGGTTGGAAAGGACGAACCAGCAAAATTTGATTTGTCGGTACCAGACAAGGATGCTGAGCAATCTTCATCAAATGGAAAATTCTCAGGTTCAAAACAACCTGAAAGGGCGATTAAACAATCCGCTTCAGCTTACAAAGGGATTAATAGAACTCTCAATAATTTCTATGAAAGTCCCGGCAAAGATTCTGAAACCGAAAAGCTGAAAAAGGAAATTGAGGAGCTAAAAAATCAGATAGCTGAGAAAGAAGAACCTAACAATGTGGATGAACAACTAAGGTTAATGGAAAAGTCGTACCAACTGGCTTCCAAATACATGCCGGAATCTACCGGGCAGGTTTCTGCTACTGAAGTTTCCAAGACCGAAACTCCTCAGCCGGCAGAAAAGGTGAAACAACCGGTTCCACCAAAACCTGTCAGAACAATTTCAGATAAAACCGTTTCTACATTGGAACAAAATATCCCTGATTCTGCTTTTATTGAACAAGTCTCGCAGCCTCGAAATTATTCCTTTATCACAGCAGGAAACAAAAATATTGAAAAAGACCGGAACACTATTCGGGCATGTGTAAACAACACTCAAACGTTGCTCAACGGGCAAAACGTAAAACTTCGGTTGCTTGAACCGATAGAAACCGGTGGTTTCGAGCTTCCAAAGAATTCTCTTATTACAGGAGTTGCACAGATTCAGGGGGAAAGGTTACATGTATTTGTCCTTTCGATTGAACACAACGGGAATATTATACCGGTACAACTGACAACCTATGACATTGATGGGCAAAAAGGCTTATTTATTCCAGGCTCCGTAGAAACAACCGCCTTAAAAGAAATCTCGGCTTCCATGGGCAGAGATGCCGGAACAAGTATAAGTATTACACAGGGTACAACTGCCGGGCAGCAACTGGCAGCCGATGTTGGAAGGAGTTTTATTCAGGGAGCATCTCAGTACGTTTCAAAAAAGTTGCGGACAACCAAAGTAACCCTGAAAGCCGGGCATCGTTTGTTGTTAATGCCTTCCAATTAAAATCAAATTGTTCAACTCAAAATTCATCAAAATGAAACAGATAATTTTCATCCTATTGTATCTATCAACCTTCTCCCTTTTTGCACAAAACGATTACACAAAAGTTATCCCTAAAAACAACGTTATACCATCTTATTATTTGGAAGTAACATACGACAAAACGGTACACCTGATTTTTCCATCGGGGATTTCGTATATCGATTTGGGTTCCTCCAATATCATCGCCGGAAAAGCAGAGAGCGCTGAAAATGTAGTTCGGGTAAAAGCTGCCGTAAAAGATTTTACTGGGGAAACCAACTTTTCCGTGATTACCGATGAGGGCAGTTTTTATTCATTTATTGTGAACTATTCATTGAACCCTGAAAAGCTGAATATTGAAATGAAGGATTTTCTTCATGATGGCAAGTTGGGCAACATGCCTGAAAATACCATGGAGGTATTTCTCTCTGAACTGGGAGATGAAGCGCCGCAGACCGTTCAAATGGCAATGGAGAAAATCTATAAAACAAACCGGAAGAAGATTAGACATGTAAAAAGTAACCAGTTTGGGATTAAGTTCCAACTCCGGGGAATTTTTAGCCAAAACGGTCTGTTGTTCTTCCATACCGAAGTTAAGAATACCTCTGATATACCATTTGATATTGATTTTCTTATTTTTAAAATTGTCGATAAAAAGGTGGTCAAAAGAACTGCTATCCAGGAAACCATCATAGAACCTGTACGTGCCCACAATTACCTGACCTCAGTAGAAGGTAAAGATGCAGAATCTACCGTTTTTGCATTTAAAAAATTTACTATTCCTGATAAAAAACAACTAATTATCGAACTGTTCGAAAAGAACGGTGGGAGGCATCAGCGTTTAGTAATCAAAAATAGGGATTTGGAGAAGGTGCGGACATTAGAAAAATTGGAATGATTCCTTTTTGTCTTTTATTGGAAGAAAAGCATGAAGGGCAGCTAATAGTTGCCTTTTTTTATTTTTTATACTCTATGATAAATTTTATCTTTCAAGTTCGGTAACAATCAAAAAATATCCACCATCATGTTTTTTCATGTCAAAATATTTCATTATTCTTTTTTCTCTTATTTCTGAGCCAATCTTGTGAGCAACTGACCATTCGTCAGAGCACGGATGAATTATCGGGTTAATCAATTTATTCAACTTTTCTTGTCGTTTTATCTCCCATCTCCATTTCGGTGGAACTTCATTTTGATAATCTTCTATATCCCATAATTCTATTAGCTCAATTTCATTCTTATAAGTATAAAAGTCCGCTATTCCCACCAAAATCCGATACAGATAAATTCTTGGCTCCTTAATTATTTCATCCGGGAAGTTTATGAACCCCATTCTTTTCCATATTTTCTCGGAACTGGCAGGAGCACAAAACAATTGAGCAACCAACGCACCTTTCTTAACGAACCAACTGAAACTCAGTTGTAGTAACTTTTTACAATATCCCTTCTTCCGCTCATTAGGTTTGACTTCGGCAATTTCGATATTAACAATGCGGTTATAATAGTAATAGGATAGAAACCCGATCGCAACATCATCCTTAACAATAACTATAAGTCTATTTTTTCGGTATGAATTTTCAATGGTATCTATTTGACAGAAAAAGCCTTCATTTGACGAATTGTCTTCTTCTTGTAGCCATTTTTTAATTTCTTCAAAATGTTGTTGGGTTGGATTGAACAACACTTTTAAATTCATAATTCACAAATTTGTATTGATTCAAAAATAATACAAATTCACTACTCTTAAACGATGTGACCAATTTTAAACTCCGGCTTTTTAACTTCTTTTTCTCCGCTCAGGCTCATGGAAAAAGAAGCAGGGCGAAAAGCCCTGCAATAAGTAATTTCGATACTTTTATTCTGAAATTTATTCATAAATTTTCAGAGGGTCAATAATCCAAAAAAAATAGTCAGGGATAAACCAATAACCAATATAATTCCAAGAATTACTACAATCATATTCTTTGCAAATTCAAGTAGGAACATTATACCCAAAAACGCAACCAAACACCACCAGAAACTTAAACCTGTAAGGTATGAAGTAATTGCAATAACTGCGAGTCCGAGTATCCACCTGACTGGAGAATTGTTCATTATTCTTTTCATATTGGGCACATTAAAGGATTGACAATTGTATTCATTTCCTCATTTTCCTGTAATTTACTGCATTCCGCCAGAAAAATCCACTCTCTCCGCAAGAAATTATATCATTTATTCCAATGAGGAACCCGAATGAATAGGCAAAAAGCACGCTAAAGAAAATATAACTATCTAAATTCCAGCAATCCAAACCAGATGATTTCATCACTTTGCTTTTTGATTAGTAAATTAATTCTCCCCCGTACCGAAAGGATATAATATCCTTATGAATGGTTTCAATCAGATTATACACGGCATCATCAGAAAGTCTTGAACCTTGCCAAAACACCCGGTTTTCAACCGAACTGCAAATTGAGCAACCTTTATCACGACTTACAATGACGTGTACCTGATTCTGAATAAAAAACTCAAAATCAGTTGAATATTCGACTTCTTTGATTTTTACAAATTTTTGCCTGATTACCGGGAAACTTCCACCTAAACCAATGCGGATTTTGGAGGCGAGTGAGTTTTGTTTTTCGTTACTCACATTTTCAAAACTGCTATTTCCATTTTTCTTTTTCATACTATTATCATTGAAAGTTATGCGTCTTTCCATCGGGTCGGTCGTTGTTGTTTTGGTGGCGTAAAAAGGTAGTGTTTTGGGGTGCAGGTTTTTGCGGAAAATACTATCCGACGAAGGAGGATGGAGATTTTCCACAAAACCGGAGGCTTGAACTTGCACGCCCTTAAAACACGGACTTACCTTTGCCATCGGAATAACAATGACCGGACGGGAAAGCATAATTTTCAATTTATATTTACAGAAAAAGAAGAATTTGTAAAAACGTGATTCGAAAAGTTTGGATCGCTTTTGTTTAAAAGCCTTTTAAGCATTTTCAAGATATTTTGTCAGGCGGCAAAACAAGTATAAATGCTGAACGAAACGGAGCGAGGTCTGTCCGAAGGCAGGGTGAGCACAGTGTAGTAAGGCAATTATTCTGGTGCGCGGTGCCGAAGGTTACTGAATGGAAGAAATGTTCCGAACGGGTTCGGAGAAATGCCTGGAATAAAGTTACCGAAGGTACTGGAACTATATTTGGAAACTGTTAAACGGCGCTGGCATAAGCAAGTGTAACGACTGAATGAGCGATTCAACCCGGCTTAGGGTGATTGAGCGAAATGTAGGAGTTGCTCTTGCGTGTGGTACCGGAAGCTCCTGAATGCAGGGAATGAGGAACGAATGACAGGAACGAAGGGGCTGGAGGTGCAGGAACATTAAACGAAATTTTTTCTGGCGTTGGCAAAGGGTAAATGTATCCCTGCAATGCAATGGAAGGGGTTCTTTTACCGTGGCGTGCACAAGGCTTTTCGACCGAACAGTTGAATTAGCAGCGGAATACTGCGAATTATGAGCAGCGGTGCTGATGAGGCTGTGAGGGAGAAGAGCCGGGGCACTGGACAATCATAACCAATTCATGTGTACTTTGTCCATTTTTTGTAGGTCTCTGCAATTCTATGAAAGGTTATTATTGCAATTTCTACAACTTAATTGTATTTTGCTGAACTGATGGATTATAGAAATATAAGTAAAGCGGCGATTTGCAATGAAAGTAAATATAGACAACAAACTCAAATCCAAAAACATCAAACCAACCGCCATGCGCGAATTGGTTTTACAGGTTTTGACCGAACAAAAAACAGCCATCAGCTTGCCCGAGTTAGAACAAAAATTTGAAAAAGCGGATAAAGCAACTTTATATCGAACGTTAAAAACATTTCAGGAAAACAAACTGCTTCATTCGATAGAAGATGGTTCCGGTTCTTTGAGATATGCGCTTTGTCAGGACAATTGCGAGTGCGACCCCGATGACCTGCATGTTCATTTCCTTTGCACAATATGTAACCAAACATTTTGTTTGAACGACATCCCTGTTCCAACAATAAACCTCCCCAATAACTTTTCACTCGAAAACGTGAACATGGTGGTGAAAGGCATTTGTTCAAATTGCAAGAGATAACTTTGCAACCCGGTTGCATGAACTTTGGGGTATCTTTGCCGTTGTAATTCAGAAAATACCGGAATTTTAAATGAAATATGTAGCAGTAATATTATCAATGTACGTAATGGTTTTAACAGCCATACCATGCAATGATGTACATGCTGCCAATACAAATTCTGTTTCTATTGAATTATCAGAACAAAGCCCGAATCAATCAAACGATGTTGATTTATGTTCTCCGTTTTGTTTTTGTCATTGTTGCCAAACACTTTCATTCCCTTTGTTTTTTAGTATTTCCTCTGTCAACTTAGTAGAAATTACTTTAGATTTTAAATTGAAAGAACCTGCGTTTTCAAGTCCTGTCGCATCTATCTGGCAACCACCCAAAATTTAATTCATTTCTTCTTTCTCAAAAACTGAGCATTAAGCTCATGTATCATTTCATAGACATGATATAATAGTTTTTCCATGATTAAACATATGGATTTTAGCTAATTAATCGAATACAATTAAAAATTTAAAGAAATCAAATGATAAATAGTATAATATCTTTTTCAATAAAGAATAAGGCACTTATCGGGCTGTTGACAATAGGTCTCATCATCGGGGGTATTTGGTCGATGACCAAAGTGCCTTTGGATGCCGTGCCCGACATTACCAACAACCAGGTGCAGGTAATTACCACCGCCCCCAACCTTGGCACCGAAGACATTGAGCAGTTTGTAACCTACCAGGTGGAACTTTCGGTGGCCAACCTGCCGGGGGTAATCGAAATACGTTCGGTTTCCCGGTTCGGGCTGTCAGTGGTAACCATCGTTTTCGAGGACAATATGGGAACCTACCTTCCGCGGCAATTGGTAAGCGAAGCGCAGGCCGAAATAAAGGAGAAAATCCCGGAGGGTTTTGCCGAGCCGTTTATGGCTCCAATCAGTACCGGTTTAGGTGAAATTTACCAGTACACGCTGGAAGTACAGCCCGGTTACGATACCGTGTATAACGACATGGAACTGCGCACCATGCAGGAATGGATTGTAAAACGCCAGATGGCAATGGTTCCCGGAGTGGTTGAAGTAAACTCCTTTGGAGGACGCGGCAAACAATACGAAATTTCCATTAACCCCGACAAGCTCCGAAGCATGAACCTGACCATGTCTGACGTTTTTGAGGCTTTGGAAGAGAACAATCAGAACACGGGAGGGGCATACATCGAAAAAAACTTTCAGGCCAACTTTATCCGTGGCGAAGGTTTGATGCGCTCGCTCGATGATATACGCAACACGCCGGTAGCCAATGTAAACGGGCAACCTGTTTTTATACGCGATGTGGCCGAAGTAAACTATGGCAGCTTTTTGCGCTACGGGGCTTTTACCAAAGATGGTAAAGGCGAAGCCGTAGGCGGAATTGTGATGATGCTGAAAGGAGAAAACTCAAACGAGGTAATCAAGGATGTAAAAGAACGCATGGCGTTAATCCAAAAGTCGTTGCCCGAAGGCGTTGAGATAAAGCCATTCCTCGACCGCAGCAAACTGATAAAAAGCACCACCTCCACAGTTGCCGAAAACCTGTCGATTGGGGCGCTGATTGTAATTTTTGTCCTGGTCATCTTTTTGGGCAATTTACGGGGCGGTTTACTGGTGGCATCGACCATACCGCTGGCTTTGCTGTTTGCTTTCATCATGATGAAAGTGTTTGGTGTATGGGTCAACCTGATGAGCCTCGGAGCCATCGACTTCGGAATACTGGTTGACGGGGCCGTAATCATCGTGGAAAGCATGATTTTTTACCTGCACCGGAACGAGTTTATCGGGAAAAAAATCGGCCTGCCCCGGCGAAATGAAATAGCCTACAATTCAGCCAGTAAAATGATGAACTCTGCATTTTTCGGTCAGCTTATTATCCTTATTGTCTTTATCCCGGTACTGGCATTGCAGGGCGTTGAAGGCAAAATGTTTAAGCCTATGGCCATGACCTTTGGGTTTGCCGTGTTGGGTGTTATGGTGCTGTGCCTTACTTACATACCCATGATGGCGGCGCTATTCCTGAGACCGCCTAAAACAGATAAAAAGACCTGGGGCGAGCGTTTTATAGAGAAACTCGAAAACCTTTACGAACCCGTAATTGGCTGGGCTTTGCACAAAGGAAGGCTTGTATTGGGAATTGCACTTATACTTTTAGTTTCGGGTGGTTTTCTTTTCTCACGTATGGGGGCCGAATTTATTCCTCAACTGGACGAAGGCGATTTTGCTTTCCAGGCTTTCCTGAAACCGGGAACATCATTATCGGAAGTGAAGGATGCATCTACCCGTCTTGAACAAATAGTACTGGAGAATTTTCCAGACGAAGTAGAGTCTGTTCAAAGCCGTATTGGAGTTGCTGATATTCCTATGGACCCAATGCCCATGGATATTGCTGATATATTTGTTATTCTTAAACCACAGGACAAATGGACAAAGGCCGAATCGAAACAGGAACTGATTGACAAGGTAAAGGAAAAGGTAAGTGTGTTGCCGGGTATTAACTACGAATTTACCCAGCCTATCGAAATGCGGTTCAACGAACTTTTAACTGGTATCAGGCAGGATGTGGCTATAAAATTATATGGCGATGACCTGGATATGCTGGCCGACAAAGCCGAAGAAATTTCAGGCTTAATCTCGGAAATTGAGGGTATTGAAGGAATAAGCGCTGAGAGAACCAGTGGATTGCCTCAAATAACCGTTAACTATAACCGCACCAAACTGGGACAGTACGGACTCAATATTAAAGACCTCAACACTGTGGTTGAAACAGCATTTAGCGGAGGTGTTGCCGGGGTAATTTACGAAGGCGAACGGATGTTCGACCTTGTTATACGCCTCGATGAAGAACACCGCCAAAGCATTGACGACCTTCGGAACCTGTTTGTAAACACACCCACCGGCAACCAGGTACCATTGAAAGAAGTAGCGGAAATCAGTTATCAGCCAGGCCCGATGCAAATAAGCCGCGACAATACCAACAGGCGCACGTATGTGGGCATTAACGTGGAAGGCAGGGACGTTAAATCGCTGGTGGAAGAAATACAGCAAACACTGGATGAAGAACTGGAATTGCCTTCGGGCTATTACATCCGCTACGGCGGCGCTTTTGAAAACCTCGAAAGGGCAACCCAACGGCTTTCACTTGTTGTGCCACTCGCTCTGGCATTGATATTTATGCTGGTTTTCTTTGCCACAAAATCGTTTAAACAAACCCTGATGATTTACATGGCCATCCCACTGGCAGCAGTGGGCGGAATACTTTCGCTTTACTTGCGGGGAATGCCGTTTAGTATTTCGGCAGGCGTAGGCTTTATCGTGCTGTTTGGTGTGGCAGTGTTAAACGGACTGGTATTAATAAGCGGTTTTAACGAGTTAAAAGAAGAGGGAAAACTTAGCCTGGGCGATATTATCAAAAAAGGTTCCATTCGCCGGGTACGCCCAATTTTCCTCACCGCTTCAACTGATATACTTGGTTTCCTGCCAATGGCCATTTCCACATCTGCCGGGGCGGAAGTGCAACGTCCGCTTGCAACTGTGGTTATTGGCGGAATGTTAACTTCCACGCTTCTAACGTTGGTTGTGTTGCCTGTCTTATATCGCATGGTCGAATCGGGCAAAACAAAACTGAAAGCGCCCAAACTCAATACCACGGTAATAATCCTGTTGTTTATCATCGGCGGGCTTGGAATTTCGGGCAGCCTGAAAGCACAGGAAAACAACGTTACCCTTGAGCAGGCTATTGAACGGGCTAAGGAAAATTATCCTTCCTTAAAAGCCGCTTCGCTCAATGTTGAAAAACAAAAGGCCCTGAAAGCCACAGCTTATGATTTGGGCAGCACCTCTATATACACCGGAAAGGAGGAGACCGGCAATGGTGAGGTGGGTATTCAAACCCAAATTGGATTGGCGCAATCGGAAATTGACCTGTTTGGCATACCTGCTAAAAACAAGCTGAATGAATCGCGCATCAACCTGGCCGAATCAAGACTTGAACTGACCGAAGATGAGTTGGTCAGAAACGTGAGCCTTGCATGGTACCGGGCATTGGTAGCCAAAAAGCAAACCCAATTGTACAACCGGCTCGACAGTGTTTATGCCGATTTCCTCAGGGCTGCCGGTTTGCGTTTCGAAACCCAGCAAACATCCAAAGTAGCTTATCTGGCAGCTTCTGCCAAATACCAGGAATTAATGGTTAACATGAAACAGGCAGAGAGCGAATACATGGCTTCGTTGCAACTGCTGAACCAGTACCTGATGTACCCCGATGGTGTTGAAATTGCCGATGCCGGGCAGGAATGGGATGAAACCATTCAAACTTCCTACCCGCTTGATTCGTTAAATGCCGTCCCTTTGCTTAATCTTTACAGGCAACAGTTGAATGTTACCGAAGCTGAGTGGAAAGCCGAAAAAGCAAATTTTCTGCCCAAACTCGATTTGGGGTATTCCCGGCAGTCGGTCGATGGCACCTCCGGTTATTATGGCTGGGAGGCAGGTATCTCCATTCCTTTGCTGTTCTTTTCCCAGTCGGGCAAAACAAAAGCCGCCCGTATTAATTACGAGATGACCGGGCAGCAATACAAGCAGCGGGCGCTCGAACTGAACGCTTCCTACAAAGAACTTTTAAGCCGGTACAGGGTGATGGGCGAGGTATTGGAATATTATAAAAATGAAGCGCTGCCACTTGCCGACGAGCAAATTGAAGCCGCCAACCTGGGTTACCGTTTGGGCAGCCTCGGTTATATCGAGTTTATCCAGAATACCGAATCAGCCATCAGAACAAGACAGGAATATTTGTCCCGGCTGGGTGAATATTTTGAAATTAAGGAACAATTGGAATACATTACAGGTCAATAATTTAAAAAACAGATACAATGAAATCAAAAATAATCATAGCACTTCTTGCAGTAGTTACACTCATGTCGTGCAACAACAACAAAAAAAACAGTGAAACCGGGGAACAGGAGGAACACGAGGGTCCCGAAGGCGTGGTATTTCTTAACCCACAGCAACGCGAAGCCCTGGATTTAGAACTGGGGACTTTCCAAATGCGAAACCTCACCACCATGGTAAAAACAAACGGTGAGATGCAGGTGCCGCCCGCAAGCTCGGCAGAAGTTACGGCAGTAATCGGGGGAAATGTGCGGGATATCAGAGTTTTCCATGGCGACATGGTGCGTAGGGGACAAACCCTCGCCATTCTCGAACACCCTGATTATATCAAACTACAGGAAGATTTTGCCGAATTAGCCAGCCGGCTCGAATACCTGGAAATGGAGTATGAACGCCAGAAAGAACTCTTCGAGAACAACGTAGGTGCAGGCAGGGAGTTCCAACAGGTAAAGTCGGAATATAATTCGGCCAAGGCAAAGTACCAGGGATTGAAAGCCCGCTTGCAACTCCTGCACCTCTCGCCCGAAAAAGTTAAAGAGGGAACGATTTCCAACAGCGTTCCCATTGTTTCACCCATCAACGGGTACGTGAATGAAATAAACGTGAAAATGGGTACCTATGCCGGGGCACAGGACATGCTATTTGAAATTACCGACAACAGCGAAATCCATGCTGATTTTATGGTGTATGAAAATGATGTGCATTTACTGGAAAAAGGACAAAAGGTACATTTTACCGCGGCCAATATTCCCGACAAGGAACTCACGGCAACGATTTTTGCCATCGGCCAGGAATTTGAAGCCAACGCCAGGGCCGTGCACGTGCATGCCAGGCTGGATGAATCCGTACCGGGCCTTATTCCGGGCATGTACATTTCAGGCCACATCCATACCGATGAAAATTATACCCGCACGCTGCCCAATGACGCCATTGTTTCCGAAGGAACCAAATCTTATATTTTCGTGCTGGATGAACAAGCCACCGAAGCGGAACACGGTCATGAGGAAAACCATGCTGGTGAAAGCGATGAAGAACACGGCGAACATTCCGGAGAAACGCAAGAAGGTGAAAACCATGAAGTAATGGCCTTCCGGATGGTGGAAGTAATAACCGGCTTACAGGATGAGGGATACACCGAAATAAAATTGCTCAATCCCCTGCCCGATGATACACAGATTGTAATGAACGCAGCTTACTACCTTTTGTCTGATTTGAAAAAAGACGAAGCAGGTGATGACGATTAATAAACTTTTAAAAAAGATTAGATATGAAAGAAATAAAAGCATTTATAAGGCCCAACAAAGTGAACGACATTGTTCACCATTTAAAAGATGCAGGGTTTGAGAACATGACCATTTCAATGGCTGAAGGAACAGGGAAATTTCAGGATGAAGAAGCTTTTGTATCGCAAAAGTTCTCAATAACCGATAGTGAAATAGCAAAGCTTGAACTTGTTGCAAAAAAAGAAAAAGTTGATGCTATTGTGAAAATAATCTGCGAGTATGGCTGTACACTAAATCCGGGCGATGGGTTTATCTATGTTTCTGATGTTGAAAAAGTGTACCGGGTGAAAACGGGATTAAAGAACGGCGAAGAATAACCGCCGGGTGAACAGCGGGTTGTTATGAAATGAATAGTGACCTGCTGTTTTACAACTTATCGTTCTTCTGGCAAAACTTGTAAAATCAATGGTATGAAAAAATATAAATTGAAGAATCTTGACTGCGCTTCCTGTGCAGCTAAGGTTGAAGAAGGCGTCAGCAAACTGGAAGTAGTAAAATTTGTGAGCGTTAATTTTGCCACTGCTTCAATGACAATAGATACTGATGACCTGGAAAAAGTAAAAAGCAAAATAAAAGAGATAGAACCGGAAGTTGAAATTGAAGATAATAATGATAAAAAAACAATTGTTTCGTCAAGTGAACTTGCTGAAAACAAATGGACAATTATTAAAGCAATTTCAGGTATCCTTCTCCTGGCAGCAGGACTGATTTTTGAAGAGGTGCTCCACGATACGCCTTTTCACATTGCCGAATATGCTGTATTCGTGACGGGCTACCTCATTGTAGGCTGGAATGTTCTTGCATCGGCTGTTAAAAACATCATCCGGGGACAGGTTTTTAACGAGCAATTTTTAATGTCGGTTGCAACCCTGGGCGCTTTCGCAATACATGAAATGCCCGAAGCCGTTGCTGTTATGTTGTTTTATGTTGTTGGGGAACTGTTCCAGGATATTGCAGTTGACCGTTCCCGCAGTTCAATAAAATCGCTTCTTGAAATTAAACCTGATTATGCCAATCTGAAAGACGGTGGGGATATAATAAAGGTTTCACCGGAGGATGTGAATCTTGGAGACGAAATAATAGTTAGGGCTGGTGAAAAAGTTCCGTTGGATGGATTGGTAATTGAGGGGAATTCATTTGTTGATACTTCAGCGCTTACAGGTGAAAGTGTCCCGCGAAAAATAAATCCAAACGATGAGGTATTAGCGGGCATGATAAATCAATCCGGTTTAATTACTGTCAAAGTCTCCAGGCTTTTTGAGGATTCTTCTATTTCAAAAATTCTTGAGATGGTTGAAAACGCCACATCCAAAAAAGCGGAAACCGAAAAGTTCATCACCACATTTGCTAAATATTATACGCCCGTAGTGGTTTTTGGCGCTCTTTTGATTGCTGTTGTACCTCCGTTTTTAATAAGCAGTGCTACCTTCAGCGAATGGATTTACCGGGCGCTGGTCGTTCTGGTCATTTCATGTCCCTGCGCACTGGTAATCAGTATTCCGCTTGGATATTTCGGAGGAATAGGCGGCGCTTCCCGCAGGGGCATTTTAGTGAAGGGTTCTAACTTTTTAGATGCACTTACCCAGGTTAAAACTGTGGTGTTTGATAAAACAGGCACACTTACAAGAGGCGAATTCAAAGTAACAGAAATAGTTACCTCAAATGGCTTTGCAAAAGAAGAAATATCAGAATACGCGGCGTATGCCGAATATAATTCCAATCATCCGATTGCAAAATCCATAATTGAATTCTATAAGAAGGAAATTAACAATTCAAGAATCGGGAAAGTGGAAGAAATATCCGGGCATGGCGTTAAAGTATATATCGATAACAAAGAAATATTTGTTGGCAATGACAAGCTCCTTCATAAAGAAAATATAGCGCATGACAAATGTGAAATTGAAGGAACGGTTGTGCATGTTGTGGTTGACAGGAAGTACGCTGGCTATATTGTTATATCAGATAGTTTGAAAGAGGATTCCATTGAAGCCATCGGACGTTTAAACAAAAAAAGTATTAAAACGGTAATGCTCACGGGCGACAGCAAGTATGCCGCAGGTATTTTCGCCAGGAAACTTGGCATTAAAGAATATTATGCCGAACTGTTACCTGAAAACAAAGTTGAGCATATCGAAAAAATGCTGAATAAAAACAGCAAAGTAGCTTTTGTGGGCGATGGCATAAACGATGCCCCTGTACTTGCCCGTGCCGATGTGGGAATTGCCATGGGCGCGCTTGGTTCCGATGCGGCTATCGAAACCGCCGATGTGGTATTGATGACCGATTCACCTTCAAAAGTTGCTGTTGCAATGGATGTTGCCAGGAAAACCAGAAATATCGTGTGGCAAAATATCATTTTTGCCCTGGGGGTTAAAGCAGCCTTTATTGTATTGGGTATTTTCGGGATTGCCACCATGTGGGAAGCCGTTTTTGGCGATATGGGCGTTGCTTTGATTGCTGTTTTCAATGCCATGAGAGTGATGAGAAATTAACTGGAAATTAAACGAATAAGCGTACTTTCAATTGATATCAAGCTATTAAAGATGAACACTTCCATAAAAAACATATTACAAAACAATGATTTCTCTAAAGATGATATAATTGAACTATTATATGCAAATCAATCCGAAACAAAATTTTTATATCAAAAGGCGAAAGAAGTAAAATCAGGTCAAATAGGAGATAAAGTCTATTTAAGAGGATTGATTGAATTTTCGAATTTGTGTGCCAAAGACTGTTTTTATTGTGGGATAGGAAAAAGCAATAAGAACGTTCAAAGATATTCTTTATCAGACCGGGAAATAATCCAGGCAGCTCAATTCGCTTTTGATGAGCATTATGGTTCAATTGTATTGCAGTCGGGTGAAGTTAAATCCAGGGAGTTTGAAAACCGTGTAGATAGATTGCTCAAACAAATCCGTAAGATTACAGGTAACAACTTTGGAATTACCCTGTCCTGTGGAGAACAAAATGAATCAACCTATTCAAGATGGTTCGAAAGTGGCGCAAACCGATATTTGCTTAGGATTGAAACCTCAAATAAAGAACTGTATAATAAAATTCACCCGCATGATTTTTTACATATTTTTGAAAAACGAATAGAATCTCTCCGGGTAATAAAAAAAACAGGTTACCAGGTTGGCACGGGGATTATGGTTGGGTTACCCGGGCAAACCATAAGCCATATTGCAGATGATATTCTGTTTATGAAAGCTATTGATATCGATATGTGTGGTATTGGACCCTATATTGAACACAAAGAAACACCTCTCTTTGAACAACGTAATACATTAATGCCTTTGAACGCCCGATTTGAGCTAACTTTAAAAGTGTTGGCAATAATAAGGATTATGATGAAAGACATAAATATTGCCGCATCAACCGCACTGCAATCCATAGATAAATTAGGCAGGGAAAAAGCCATTCAGATAGCGGCAAATGTTTTTATGCCGAATATAACCCCGCAATCATACCGGAAAAATTACAATTTATATGATAATAAACCCTGTATTGCCGAAAGCCCGGTTGAATGTCAAAGTTGTACGGTAGCCAGAATAAACCTGGCAAATGGCAAAGTTGCTTTTGGAGAAGCAGGTGACGCTAAGCATTATTTACATAGAATGAATCGGAGAAATGAAATTTTAATATAATGAATTTTCGCATGTTAAAAAAAATGATTCATATTACATTTGCCGTGTTTTTCACCTTAACTATCACAGGGGTGACCATACAGGAGAACTTTTGTAACAGCAAACTACTTTCAATTTATTTTGATAAAACCTCTGAAAAATGTTGTGATACTCCTTGTTCCGGTTGCCATACAAAGGTTATTTCATTTAAAATAGTCGATACCTTTTTTAATGCCTCAAAAAAAATTAGCAATAAAGTAAAGCCAATCATTAACTGCCCATTTTTAACATGTGGTAATGAGAATTTCATCTTAAATATAAACCGACAAAAAATTCATAACCATTTAAATACATTTTCAACACCTAAGTTTGCTTTAAACAGGGCACAACTACAGGTGTTTTTGTGCTGAGATAGTATTTAATTCCTCCCAAAAGCAAAATATTAAAATAACAATTTAGGTTTCAATTAAATATTATCAATATGAAAACATATAATTTTAAAATAATAATAGCAGCATTTTTTGCTGTAATGGGGCTAACTGTAAGCGCACAAAAATGTGGGGTTTACAAAACCTATGAAGATTACACAAATGGCAAAATGGAAGTTTCAATTAACTGTGCAACAAAAGACGGAAAAATAAAACCAAACAATTTTTTCAAAAAAGATTACGTAACAGTAATTAAAAATGGTGAGAAAACTGATTTGAAGAAAACCGAAATATTTGGTTATCAACTTTGTAATGAGGAATTCTTCCGTTTTCTGAATAATGACCGCCTGACTTTAGCAGATAAAAGCGGTTTATGGATTTACACCAGAGAAGAAGTAGTATCTCATTCCCCATTTACAGGCACAAAAAAAAGAACAAAATACTATTTCAGCAAGGATGGAAGTGGGGAAATTAAAAGCCTGACATTTAACAATCTCAAGGATGTTATCCCAGCTAACGACCCACTTTATTCTGAAATGGAATTGTTATTTAGTTCAAATTCAGCGCTACACGCATATAATCAATCAAGTGGTTCATATAAAATCAACTCCTTTCTGAATAGCAAAGGATTGTAATAGTTTAGATGCTTTTTTTTGAAGGCAGGCAAGGCAACTTGCCCGCTTTCAAAAAAGCTAAATCAAACAGAAATTTTCATACAAAAGTTTAAAATTTAAAAAATTCAAAATGAACAAGATATTAAATGTAATCAAAGCAACAGTTCTGATTTTTGGTGTATCAATTGCGAACATCTATGCGCAGGAAACAGAAAAAATTATTGGAACAGTCGGTGGTGAAAAATTAGGTGACGATGGAATTGTAATATGTGTTTTAGGAACACAGGCTTGCATGCCGGTACAGATAGACAAAAGCATGAGAGTAACATACAACGGAAAGGAAACAAAATTGACAGATTTGCCTTTTGCCCTCTATTTAGAAGCTGAACTCAATGAAAATAATAAAATCACTACAATTAAAATTGATGAAAGAAAAACCGTAATCTGTTTTGTTGAGCATAAAGAAGGTGATAACGAGAAATTGACGACTTTGTTAAACGGAATTAAAGGTGTTGAAGATTTTAAGTTATATCGTAAATCGAACCAGGTACTAATTGAATACAATCCCAAACAAATTGCGTATAGCGAATTGGAGGCAAAAGTTAAAAATGCAGGTTTTATATTGGAATAAAAAATGGAGGATTAAAAAATGAAACGAAATAAATTAAATACAGGTATGAAAAATATAAAAGTCATTTTTTTAATGGCAGCAGTAATTGGATTTCTATTTTATTCATGTAATAAGGAAGAAGAAGCACCCTTGCCCAATACATTAGCCTCCAGTGTCATCGGAAAATACACAGGCACTCTAAAGAGTACAGCCACTAATCAATCCAGTCCGGCAACACTAAAAGTAACACTAATAAACGATAGCTTAGTTAGTATGCATTGTTTGTCCAATAATTTCGATTCAACCTTTATAATGCAACTATACCAAAACTATGACAGCATTATGGTGTGTCATACCGGACAAGAATTTTACAATGAATATGGACACAACAGGAATAATTACGATTTTTGCACAAACCGCCAATCCGGTTGGGAAAATAATGCCTGGATGAACGATGGCAATTGCTGGGGTAACATGAATCAAGGGTGGGGCAACAGCAATTGGGCAGGAACTGACCAATGGAACGCCTGGACCAATCACATGAATACCCAACACAATCAAAATGATAATCATTTTGGGGGATTTAATCCAAATATGAATTCGTGTATTTACAAATTTTCAATCGAGAACAGTTCAAATTATTTGAAAGTATTTGAAGGAGTCAAATAATAAAGTTTGTCTTGACCTGCGGTTGTTCCTGTTCATCTTTTGCTGTTTGTTTCAAATTCTATGTAAATTTGGGATATCGAAAGCAATGAATAATATTTGTCTCATAAATATTTGCAGGAATGGAAAATAATGAAATCGACAAAAAACTTGAATCGAAAAACGTGAAGCCAACAGCCATGCGCACCCTGGTTTACAAAACACTTGCAGATTCAGGGAAAGCGCTGAGCCTGGCGGATTTGGAACAGCGGTTTGAAAAAGTGGAGCGTTCAACTATTTTCAGGGCGCTTAAATCATTCGAGGAAAATTTCATTGTCCACCCTGTTGATGATGGTTCAGGCTCGGTTAAATATGCCGTTTGCGATGATGAATGTACCTGTAATATACATGACCTGCACGTTCATTTTTATTGTACGCGTTGTGGCAGGACACGTTGTATGAAAGAACTTCCAATTCCCAACATTAAACTTCCTGAAGGATATACCTATGATAATGCGCAATTCATCATTAACGGGGTGTGCCCGCGCTGCGATTAACTTTGCAATAGTGTTGCACTAACTTATTGGTAATTTTGATGTTGAAATTATTAGAATGTATAACATTAAAAATTATTAATTATGAAAACTGGAAAATTTAAAATGGCTTTTTTACTTGCAGGATTGATTGTCTTTTCTGCATCGCAGGCAATGGCACAGCACCATTGCTGTAACTCAAACTGGTCGGCTAACGCAGATGCCCAATGGTGGAATTACAACACCCCGGCAGAATATGCGTTAACAGCCGAACAAATTACGGAAATTAATGAGCTACGTAAAAACAGTTACGAGAAAAAGCTGCCGATTGAAAACGAGCTTCGCAGTTTAAGAATAGAATATCAGGCAGCAAACTCAAATCCCGAGCTGGATGTAAAAAAGGTGAAATCATTGAGAAGCACTATCCGCGATAAGGAAGAAAAAATTGAGGATATCAACCTGGAGACAAAAGTTCAGGTAAAAAAACTTCTTACTGAAAAGCAGCTTACCTACTTTAACAACAACAATTACAATTGGTGGGATATGTCGGAAAACTGCTGGTATGCCGGTAATATGGACATGAAATCACGCAGGCAAATGATGATGTCGCGCCGCAGCAATTGTTGGTAAACACCAGTTCCGACTTTTAAAAATAAGCGGTAAAAAATATATTATCATGAAGTATTACATTGAAAAAACAACAGAGTACGGTTTCGATGAAACTATTGAAAAGGTAATTCAAAACGTGTAATACTGCTTACATTTTTACCTAAAGTAGTTCAAAAATAATTGAAAATGAAAAAACAATTGTTGTTAGTAACCTTCGTACTTTTCTGGGTATTCACAGCGAATGCCCAGGAAGGCGAGCGGTTAAAAGTAATCACAGGGGTACGTGTTAACCCTTTTGTGATGTACGATTTTGATGGTAACAAAAAGGAAATAACCCGTATCCATGCCGAATTGGGCGCCATGTTCAATAATAAAACCTATTTGTCGGTGGGATACACGCCCTTTGCCAACGCCATTTACAATTTCAACGAATACTGGTTTGTAGGGTTCGACAAAAAAATCCCGGTATCGTGGGTTTTGGCGGAAGAGTATATGATAGATGAAAATAAATTCATCGTACAGACCGGGCCCAATTTCAAATTAGGGAACGTGGGAAATGCGTTTGTATTTTTGTTTACCCCTGTTGATAATATTGACTGGGGCTTGAAGGTGGGCGCTTTTATCCCGCTAAATGTGGTTTTGCATAAAGAATAGTTCACATGTTCAAATCTGTATTTACCATCAGCAAAATGGACTGCCCCTCCGAAGAATCCCTTATCAGGATGAAACTGGAAGGGCTTTCCGCAATTAAAAGTTTGGTGTTCGATATTGAAAACCGGAAGCTCACTGTATTTCATTCCGAAGAAAATGAGGAAATCGAAAAATACCTGAAAGAACTCAATTTAGGCGCTAAACTCCAAGAAACAATTGTTGCCCAAAAAGATGAACTAAAGGACGATTCATCAGTACAATCGAAACTGCTTTGGACAGTTCTAATTATCAATTTCGCTTTTTTTATCATTGAAATCACTACTGGTTTTATTTCAAAATCCATGGGTTTGGTTGCCGATTCATTGGATATGCTGGCAGACGCTTTGGTATATGGCCTTAGCCTTTGGGCGGTTGGTTCAACAGTAATCCGAAAGAAAAAAGTAGCCAGACTTAGCGGCTATTTTCAACTGACATTAGCCCTGCTGGGCCTTTCAGAGGTAATACGCAGGTTTATCAGTTTTGAAGAAGTGCCGGATTTTCAAACCATGATTATTGTATCAATACTGGCATTGGTTGCCAATTCAGTTTGCCTCTATCTGTTGCAAAAGTCAAAGAGCAAAGAAGCCCACATGAAAGCCAGCATGATTTTCACATCAAACGATATAATTATCAATGCGGGCGTTATCCTTGCGGGTATTTTGGTATTGTTGACCCAATCAAAATATCCCGATTTAATCATTGGGGCAATTGTATTTTTAATCGTGGTAAGGGGGGCTTTCAGGATATTGAAATTGGGGAAATAAAACATTATGGCACACTCACATGAACATACTACCCAAAAAAGTTACGGAAAAGCTTTTGCCATTGGCATTGGTTTAAACATCGCCTTTGTTGCTGTTGAAATATTTTACGGTCTGGTAGCCAACTCATCAGCGCTATTAGCCGATGCAGGTCATAACGCCAGCGACGTACTGAGTTTGATTTTTGCCTGGGCAGCAATCAGGCTCGCTTCCATAAAACCCAAAGGGAAGTACACATACGGTCTTCGAAAAACAACCATCCTTGTTTCGATACTAAATGCGCTATTGCTTTTTGGGGCAGTAATAGCAATTGGCTGGGACGCTGTAGGGAAATTCAAAAATCCCGAGCCTGTGGCAGGTACGCAGGTAATGATTGTTGCGGGGATAGGCGTAGTAATCAATACCATTACGGCATTGTTGTTTATGAAAGGCCAAAAAGATGACTTGAACATCAAAGGGGCATTCCTGCACATGGCTGCCGATGCCGGGGTGTCGTTAGGTGTAGTAGCTGCCGGGCTATTGATTAACCTCACCGGAATTCAATGGATTGACCCGGTAATGAGTTTTATCATTATTCTGGTTATTCTTTGGGGTACATGGCGGTTGTTTACTGATTCCATTGATTTAGCGCTGGATGCAGTACCCAAACAAATAAAACTTGATAAAGTACGCAACTTTCTTTTATCCCAAAATGGAGTTAACGATATTCACGATTTACACGTTTGGGCAATGAGTACCACCCAAATAGCTTTAACCGCTCACCTGATAATGCCGAAAGGGTTTAGTGATGAATTTATTTCTGCATTACAGGAGAAACTCAAACACAAATTCGGAATAGGTCACACAACATTTCAAATAGAAAATGAAAAGATTGAAAAAGAATGTAAAACTGATTGTTAAAACTTCATCAAAATGAGTATCCAAATCCAATCAATAATAACCTGTCCAAACTGTGGCTTTCAAAAAGAGGAAACCATGCCGGAAGATTCCTGCCAATTCTTTTATGAATGTGATAACTGCCACACCGTTTTAAAACCAAAGCAGGGCGATTGCTGTGTGTATTGTTCTTATGGTTCGGTGAAGTGCCCTTCGGTACAACAGGTAAATAAGTGCTGCTAAACTCTTATTTTACATTCTTTTTGAGAACCTATTACCTAAACCGTACAAAACAATTCTTTATCCTGGCTTTGCCAAAGAGTACAATTCTGCCGACCCACAATAAACTAATTTGCAGCATCGTTGTTTTAAGGTTGTTTTGTCTAAAATATTTTAATTCATATTTTTGCACCCGTGAAAAATAAAATATATGCCATATCGCTCTTGCTATCATTTTTGGTAGTCCTAAGTCATGAGGTGATTCTCCATCATCATCATGATGATGTGGCAGATGGGTTGTTTAGTAACCAAATTGCAGCTGAGTCACCTGATGAAAAAAGTGACGAAAGGAATCCGGATGATGAACACAATCATCCCTTTCCGCTTCACCATCATATTTCGGCAACCAGTGATTTAGTTTATGCAAGAATAAACCTTAATGAATCAAATCCATTAAATAAAATCACTACATTATTTGTGGTGACAGTTGTTTTTTGGAATGATTTTTCTGAACCACCTGACTTTGCAAATAACAATTACGAGAACAAGACATTTCTAATTTCTTCCCTCTTTAACCCCGAAGCCAATGGTTTACGGGGACCTCCTTCTATTGTTTAAATTTTAAGTTTTTCAGTGAATGCTTGCGGTAATTGATTTATCGCTTAGGAATATATATGCATTCATTCAATCAATCATTATTTTTAAAATTTAAACAAGTTTCATAATGAATTTCAACATATTTTTATTTGCTGCGCTTGCAATATTTTTAGCAGGTTGCAATACCAACCCTAACCATGAAACCGAAGAATCGCATCATGACGAGGTTAAAATCCAGCTAACTGCTTACAGCAACGAATTTGAACTTTTTTCCGAAGCCGACCCGTTTGTGGTTGGGCAATCCTCTGAAATTTTGTCGCATTTTTCTCATTTACCAAGTTTTAAAGCATTGGAAAGTGGAAGCATGACCATCCGCCTGTTTGTAAATGGCAAAGAAACAAGTCAAACATTGGAGAAACCAACACGAAAAGGTATTTACAAATTTGTATTAAAACCTGAAACTGCAGGAAAAGGCCAATTGGTTTTTGACATTGAAGCAGAAAAAGGAAACTTTCAATTAACAGTTCCCGAAGTAGAGGTTTTTGCCGATGACCATGATGCCATTCATGCGGCAGATGATATTGTTGTTTCAGAAACCAATGCAACCGTATTTACCAAAGAGCAATCGTGGAAGATTGATTTTGCAACGGCTCAACCGAAAACAGAACCATTTGGTCAGGTTATTCGAACCACGGCCCGGGTTGAATCGGCCCTGGGTGACGAGGCACTTATTTCTGCCAAAACAAACGGGGTTGTAAAACTTTCTGCCAACAATATATTGGAAGGGAAACCTGTATCGAATGGACAGGTTCTGTTTTCAATATTGGGAAGTGGATTGGCTACTAATAATTCTGCTACCCGTTTTTCAGAAGCTCAAAACAATTACGAAAAAGCCAGAGCTGATTATGAAAGGTTGGCAGAATTGGCAAAAGACAAAATTGTTTCAGAAAAAGAGCTGCTCAACGCGAAAAATCAATATGAGAATGCGAAGGTAATTTATGACAACCTGAAACAAAACTTTAATCCAACGGGACAAAATGTGGCCAGCACAATGAACGGCTACGTAAAACAGATTTTTGTGCAAAACGGTCAATATGTAGAAGCCGGACAACCCATTGTGCTTATCTCACAAAATAAAAGCTTATTGCTGCGGACAGAAGTACAACGGAAATTCGCACCAATTATAGGCTCGGTTAATTCGGCGAACATTCACACGCTTCATGATAATCAGACCTATACATTGGAAGAATTAAACGGCAAAATCGTATCGGTTGGCAGAAATACCAACAGCGATAATTATTTAATCCCAATGAGTCTGCAGATTGACAATAAAGGCACTTTCGTACCGGGTGGTTTTGTGGAGTTATTCCTGAAAACACTTACCAATGCCCAAGCACTTACAATCCCAAATTCTGCCTTACTGGAAGAGCAGGGAAATTATTTTGTTTTTGTACAAATTACACCCGAGCTTTTTGAAAAAAGAGAAGTAAAAACAGGACCAACAGATGGATTAAAAACTGAAATACTGCAAGGGCTTTCTAAAGACGAACGAATTGTAACAACAGGTGCAGTTCTGGTAAAACTTGCACAGGCTACAGGTACTTTAGACGCTGAATCAGGTCACAATCATTAAACAATACGGCTATGTTAAATAATATTATAAAATTCTCACTTAACAATAAGTATTTGGTAATACTTGCTTCTGTTGTTTTGGTGGTTTTCGGGGTGAGGACTGCCACAAACATGGATGTGGACGTATTTCCCGACCTTACCGCACCAACGGTTGTGGTAATGACCGATGCGCATGGAATGGCTTCGGAAGAAGTGGAACGTTTGGTCAGTTTTCCTATTGAAACAGCCGTAAACGGCGCCACGGGGATTCGCCGGGTGCGTTCAGCTTCATCGCAGGGTTTTTCTTTTGTATGGGTCGAATTCGACTGGGGTACCGACATCTACAAGGCCCGCCAGATTGTAAGCGAAAAGCTAATTGCTGTTTCTTCTCTCATGCCTTTGGGAGTTGGACAACCAATGCTCGCCCCGCAATCGAGCATTATGGGCGAAATTTTTTTCGTGGGCTTACAGGCCGACAGCACCAGCATGATGGAATTGCGTACCATTGCCGAATGGAATGTAAAACCATTGATATTGGCTACCGGCGGGGTTTCTCAGGTTACCATCATAGGAGGCGATTACAAACAATACAAGATATTGGCAGACCCTCAAAAAATGAAATATTATGATGTTTCATTGATGGAACTGGCTGATGTTAGTAAGGGGATTAGTGATAATTCTTCGGGAAGCGCCATAAGGCAATATGGAAACGAATTTGTTGTTCGCGGGATTGCCCGGACCGCTGATTTGAAAGCTCTGGGAAATTCATATATAAAGTCAAGAAACGGGAAACCTGTAAGGGTTCGCGATGTTGCAGAAGTGAAAATCGGGGGCGCTGTAAAAATGGGGCATGCCTCTGAAAATGCAGAGCCTGCAATTATTCTTTCCATATCAAAGCAACCCAACACCAACACGCTCGAGGTTACCGAACGAATTGAAGAAAACCTGTCCGTCCTTCAAAAAACGCTTCCGGCAGACATACGCATGGATACGAAAATTTTTCGCCAGGCCGATTTTATTGAAACTTCAGTGAACAACGTACAGCGTGCATTAATTGAAGGAGGTCTTTTTGTTGTTATCATTCTTTTTCTTTTTCTGGGAAGTTTTCGCACTACAATAATTTCCCTGCTTGCCATTCCCTTGTCTCTGCTTGGCGCTATTTTAGTTCTCAATGCTTTGGGTTTAAACATTAACACAATGAGTTTGGGAGGTATGGCAATTGCGATTGGCTCCCTGGTTGACGATGCCATAATTGATGTTGAGAATGTTTACAAGCGTTTGCGGCAAAATCAACAAAAGCCAAAGGCAGAAAGGGAATCATCGTATACGGTTGTGTTTGAAGCTTCAAAAGAGATAAGGTCATCCATCCTGAATGCGACGTTAATTATAATGGTAGCATTCTTGCCTTTGTTTTTTCTTTCGGGCATGGAAGGCCGGATGCTGCAACCGCTGGGTATAGCATTTATCGTTTCTTTATTTGTGTCGCTGATAGTGGCCATGACCCTGACTCCCCTGTTAACTAAATTGCTGCTCACCAACGAAAAATATCTTGCAAAAAATGAAAAAGAAAAATGGTTGGCACGTAAACTCTCATACCATTATGAAAAAGCGCTTTCCTGGTCGTTGAATCACAAAAGCCTCTTTATCCTTTCCACACTTGCCATATTTATTGTTTCACTTTTTGTATTTTCTTCAATGGGACGCAGCTTTTTACCAGAGTTCAACGAAGGTTCGTTAGTAATTTCAGTAGTTACAAAACCCGGAACTTCGTTGGAAGAAAGCAACCGTCTGGGCAATTTGGTAGAAACTGAACTATTGACCATTGATGAGATAGAAAGCACCGCGAGAAGGACAGGCCGGGGGGAATTGGACGAACACTCGCAAACGGTGAACAGTGCGGAAATAGATGCAAATTTTAGTTTGAACGAACGCAGCCGCGAGGAATTTATGGCTGATGTAAGGGAGACCGTCGCCCGCATACCGGGAATTGCCGCAACAGTGGGACAACCACTCGGCCACCGTATCGACCACATGCTATCAGGCACAAGGGCAAACATTGCCATTAAGATTTTTGGCACCGATTTAAACAAAATGTTCACACTTGGCAACCAGATTAAAAGTTCAATTGTGGATATCGATGGCCTAGTGGACGTAAATGTTGACCAGCAAATTGAGATACCACAACTTCAGATTAAAGCCAACCGCGAGATGTTGGCGTATTACGGAATTACGGTTGAGCAATTCAACGAGTTTGTTGATGTTGCCTTTGGCAGCGAAAAACTGGCTGATATTTATGAAGGCCAGCGAAGGTTTGATTTGGTATTACGGCTGAATAAAAATTACACCGAAACAATAGAAGGTGTACGTTCGGCTTTAATTGATACACACGATGGTAAAAAAGTGCCATTGGAAGAGGTGGCAGAAATTGTTTCTGTTTCCGGCCCAAGTTCCATCAGCAGGGAAAATGTACAGCGCAAGGTTGTTATTGCCGCAAACGTGGCAGGCAGGGATTTGCGTGGAGTGGTTGAAGATATACAGGCGAGGGTAAATAAGAATATTGAATTTCCCGAGGGGTATCGGGTAGAATATGGCGGACAATTTGAAAGCGAGGCAAAAGCATCAAGAACTTTGTTGTTTACTTCGATTCTGGCTATATTAATTATTTTCCTTTTACTGTTTCAGGAATTCAGGAATTTCAAACTTGCAGGCATCATTTTGCTCAACCTGCCACTGGCATTGATTGGAGGTGTATTTGCAATCTATTTTACATCAGGCGTTTTAAGCATTCCCGCAATTATCGGCTTTATCACTTTGTTTGGTATCGCAACCCGAAACGGAATCCTGCTGATTTCAAATTACCAGCGATTACAGACCAAGGGAACCTCACTAAATGAAACCGTTATAAATGGCTCATCCGACCGTTTGAACGCTATTTTAATGACAGCATTAACGGCAGCCCTTGCATTAATCCCATTGGCTATGAAGGGCGACTTACCGGGCAACGAAATTCAAAGTCCGATGGCGCAGGTAATATTGGGAGGTTTATTGACATCAACCTTGCTGAATATTTTTATCGTACCAATAGTTTACAGCATTTTACACACCCGCGGAATCATTAAAACGAAAAAATCATGAAGAAAATAATTGTAGCGATAATTAGCATTCTTGTATTCAATCCATCTTTATTCTCTCAGAACCCTATTGAAAGCGTTCTTAAGGAGATTGAAAAGAACAACACAACACTGTCTGCCCTTCAAAAAAGGGCAGAAGCCGAACAAATTGGAAATAAAACCAATATCTACCTGCAAAACCCCGAAGTAGAATTTGACTATTTGTGGGGGAATGATATAATTGGTAATGAGAAGTATTTTAGCGCCACACAATCATTTGATTTCCCGACAGCCTACAACTATAAAAAGGAGATTTCCAACATTAAAAACGAACAGGTTGAACTTGAATACCAAAAGCAGCTAAAAGACTTGTTGCTGGACGCTCGTTTAACCGCTTACGAATTGGTGTACACCAACGCGATGATATCGGAACTTTCGAAAAGGCTCAACCATGCACAAAGTATTGCCAAATCATATAAAACGAAACTGGATGCAGGGGAAGCCAATATTCTGGAATTCAACAAAGCACAATTAAACTTGCTGAATTTAAACAAGGAATTGGAATCGCTCAACATAGAAAGAGAGGCATTGCTTGGTGAGTTGACCCGCTTAAACGGAGGCATCCCTATTAAATTTAATGTAAATGAATTTCCAACTACAAGTATCTCTGCCGATTTTGAACAATGGTGTGCTCAAGCTGAACAAAGCAACCCGATGTTAAACTGGTTAAAAAAAGAGATGGAAGCCTCCGAAAAACAAGTTGGTTTGAACCGGGCAATGAGCTTACCTAAATTTAAAACCGGCTATATGAGCGAAAACGTAATTGGACAAAAATTTCAGGGCATTACGCTTGGTTTGTCAATCCCTTTATGGGAAAACAAAAACAAAGTGAAATATGCCCGGGCCAATGCCGCTGCAATGGAAAAAACGGCAAACGACCAAAAAGTACAGTTCTACAATCGGTTAAAACTTTTGCATGCAAAAGCAATCGGGCTTCAGAATAATGCAAACGATTATAAATCGAAACTGCAAACTTTTGATAGTTCTGAGTTACTTAAAAAAGCACTGGACAAAGGTGAAATCTCACTAATAGATTATATTCTTGAACTTTCCATTTACTATGAAAGTGTAAATAATCTACTTGAATTGAAAAGAGATATGAACATTACGATAGCTGAATTAAATCAATACCTGTAATTGACCTATAAAAAAACAGTAAATACAAATCCGTATGTCAGAGCAAAAGAATAAATACGAAAATAAAACCATGTGGGTAGTGCTTCTTACTGCCGTAACAATGGTTGTCGAAATTATTTTTGGACTGACAACCAAATCAATGGCTTTACTGGCCGATGGCATACACATGGGTTCCCATGTGTTGGCCATTGGCCTGAGCTGGATTGCTTATATCATCGTGCGTAGGGTTTCCAAAAGCGAAAAGTTCAAAGGCAATTCAGATAAAATCCTTTCCCTTTCGGGTTACAGCAGTGGTTTAATGCTGCTTATTTTTGCAGTTGTAATAATGATTGAGGCAATCCAACGCTTTTACAATCCGGTGGATATTGTTTACAAAGAAGCTATTTTGGTTGCCATTATTGGTTTAATAGTAAATATTGCCAGTGCTTTCATACTGCATCATAAGCATGAACACAGCGACCACAATATCCGGGCGGCCTATTTGCATGTAATTGCGGATGCGCTTACCAGTGTTTCTGCTATTTTGGGACTGACTGCTGCAATGATATGGGATATCCCTTTCATTGATACCATTGCCGCATTAATCAGTTCTTTTGTTATTATAAAATGGTCGGTCGGGCTATTGAAAGATTCGGGAAAGGTTTTATTGGATATTGACCAAAACAATCATAAACATGAACACTATCATCACTAAAAGTGGATTAACCTGCCCTAATTGCGGGTATCGAAAAGAAGACGAAATGCCGGAAGACGCATGTCAGTTTTTTTATGAATGCGAAAACTGCCATACCGTTTTAAAACCAAAGCAGGGAGATTGTTGCGTGTTTTGTTCGTATGGTTCGGTAAAATGCCCGCCGGTGCAAGCGGATAAAAGTTGTCGCTGAAAAAGTCACTAACATCGAATTGAATTAAAGCGAAAATCCTTTTTTTCAAGGTGTTATTGCAGTTAAATTTATCAGAAATTTAATGGATGATAAAAATCATCCGTTTTTTTTCAATATAAAAAGTAGGGTCGGGCACAACTTATTGGGTGTACTAATAAAGAATGACAAAACATTTAAAATTTAGAAATATGAAAACATTATTTAGAATTATTGTAGTAGCACTTTCTGTATTCGTTGTTTCCTGCCAAAAAGACCAGGATTTATTTTCGCAGGCAGAAGAGTTGGAAGAAAAATCGGCTCAAATTGTTGTAAACGAAATTTCGGTTGACAATGCAGTGGCAGATATGAATTATGAAAGTGACTTTTTTATTGGCGCCGAAGGCATGATGACCGGAATGCAGGGCGGCGGAATGATGCACGGCGGTGGCATGAATTGGGGTTCAAACAATTCAATGCACTACATGACGGGGCAACATCCCGAATACAGGATGCACGGGAACCAGGGGCAATATCCCGATTCATTGGTTATGAATTACGGCATGGGAACACAGCTCAACAACGGAAGGGTTATGAGCGGGTCCATGATAATCCATACTTTGGGCGAGCCCAATGGCGAAGGTTTTACGCGTAAAATCACGTACGATGGTTTTTCCGTAGATTCCATGAGCATTTCCGGAATGACAACCATCCACATTTCAGGCGACCATCAAAACGAAGGGGTTCATTCAGTTACGGGTGACATAATGATTACCATGCCGGATGGGTCCACTATTCACCGCGAATCGGAAATCGTACGGGAATGGATTGAAGGGGCTGAAACAAACCTGGACCAGACAGACGATGTGATGCAGGTTACCGGGCACGTTACAAATACAATTACCGAAAACGGGACGGAAACCATTTACAGAAAAGATATTGTGGAACCATTAATCAAACCAAGTGGCTGCAGGTATTTCTCGCAAGGAGTAATTGAATTATCGCAGGGAGGAAATGTTATTGCAACGCTGGATTACGGTAATGGCGATTGTGACGATGTTGCCGTAGTTGCTAAAAATGGGGAAGACCCCGTGGAAATTATCCTTTCGGAAAACGACCATTGTGCAGCAAACTACCGGGGAACCGGAATGGGAATGGGACATTCCAACCAACAAGGAACAGGAAATGAAACCGGAACAGGACATGGAACTTCATCAGAAAACGGGCATGGAACCGGAATGGGGCAAGGCGGCTCCAACGGATCCGGAATGGGACAAGGTCATGGTAACGGACACGGTGGTAATGGCTGATTGCCGGTGTAAAGAATTTGCTTTGGTTGTAATGATTTAGAACCAAAGCAAATCTCTTACGTTGTTATTACCATTAATTAGGACTACTACATTGACACCGGAAGAATTTAAAAACATATTCGACGCCAACTTTGACGAAATTCGTAATTACATCTTTTACCGATGTGGCGACAAGGAATTGGCAACGGATATTGCACAGGAAAGTTTTTTGAAATTGTGGGAAAAAAGGGAGAAAATAAAGTTAACCAATATAAAAGGGTTGCTTTTTAAGATGGCTTCGGAATTGTTCATTAACCAATACCATCATCAGAAAAGAACCCGGAAAATTGTTGAAAACATCGGTTTTGACCATCATGATTATTCTCCCGAGGAAATACTGTCTTTTGAGCAACTTAAAGAAAAATATGAGTCGTTAATTGAAAAGATGCCGGATAACCAAAGGGTGGTTTTTTTAATGAGCCGGATTGAAGGGCTACAATACCGCGAAATTGCGGAAAGGATAGGATTAAGTGTGAAAGCCGTTGAAAAGAGAATGGGAAATGCTTTAAATTATTTACGTACGTCGCTAATCTCTGAGAATTAAAATGGAACATCAAAACAACATAAAGCAAATAGCTTCAGAAACCGAAAAATTATTTTCAGGGGCAAAAATTGAGTGGGATAAAGATAAAGATTCAATTTTCAACCAGACATTTGCCACACTTATTTCTGAACCGGAAACCAAAGTGATTGGGCTAAGGCAGAACATGTTAAGGTTAAGTATCGCAGCTTCATTCTTGTTATTGGTGGGTATTGGAACGTTCGCTTTTTTGTTTTCAAAAACCGTTTACAGTCCGGCAGGAAATCATTTAACTGCAGAGTTGCCTGATGGCTCAACGGTTGAAATGAACGCGCAAACAACGTTGAAATATTATCCTTACCGGTGGTTTTTTCAGCGGAATGTTGAATTCTCCGGTGAAGGTTATTTTTCGGTTGAAAAGGGCAAAAAGTTTACAATCACCTCAACTCAGGGCAAAACTACTGTATTGGGAACAACTTTTAATATTTTTGCACGCGACGATTCCTACCGGGTGTTTTGTAAAACCGGAAAAGTAAAAGTGAGTAATCCTTCCGGGGAATTTGTTATTTTAGCGCCAAATCAAAAGACGATGATTTCTGCAGGTGTCCCGTCTGAACCGGTTTTTGTTTCCGAACCGGAGAATATTCTCTCCTGGAGAAACAACATATTTCTTTATAATGCTGCCCCGTTTACTGAAGTAGTTAGAGAAATAGAACGGCAGTACGGAATTTCAATCACCAGTGAAAATAAACTATCCGGTACAATTTCTGTTAATTTTCAAAAAAGCCCCTATGTAGAAAAAGTTTTATCAATGGTTTGTAAACCGCTTGGGTACAGTTACGTAAAAAAATCGGATAAACAATACGAAATTATAAAGAACAATTAAAAAACGTGAGGCATTTACTTCTGTCCGTCTTATTTACCACATCTCTTTTTTTGAACTTGTCGGCTCAATCCCAGAAAATCAAAATTGATGCCGACGGGGCGCCGCTTAATGAGGTATTTATTGGATTGAGAGATAAATATGCTTTTCAGTTCACATTCGACGACAAGTCCCTTTCAAAATATAAAATCACCGTTCACCGGGAATTTGAAACGAAAGAAGCCGTTGTTTCCTACCTGCTGCAAGGGATTCCATTCGAATTCGAAAAAAACGGAGATGTATTTGTGATTTTTCCGGCACGAAAGACAACCGCCAACACAAAAAATAAAATCACAAACATTAGCGGACAGGTGGTTGAAGCAGAAACATACGAACCGCTGCCATTTTCTTACATCCTCATTAACAACCGGCAGGTGCAGTCCGACCAAAACGGGAATTTCAATTTTATCGCTTCTGCCGACACCTCTTTTAACATGCAAATTTCGCATCTGGGCTACTTTGTTTACGATACGTTGTTTTCAAGCAGCCTGAACCAACAATTTGAACTTACACCCTCGGTAACTCAACTCAAAGAAGTTAAAGTGGAAGGATTTGATGTTGAAAGGGCTACCCTGATTGGAGATGCTGCCGGACACATGAAAATAAACCATACCATTGCGCCCTATCTTCCAGGTTACGGCGACAACTCCGTTTACAATGTTTTGCGTTTAATGCCCGGGGTGTTGGCATCCGGCGAACAATCGTCAGATTTGCTGGTATGGGGAGGTTATGAAGGTCAAAGCAAAATTGAACTGGATGGGTTTACAATTTTCGGGCTTAAAAATTTTAATGATAACATTGGCGTTGTAAACCCACTGCTTATTAAAACTATCCTTGTTTTAAAAGGGGGCTACGAAGCCGGTTATGGCGACAGGGTTGGCGGGATTATCCGGATTACAGGTAAAAACGGGAACCGGGCAAAACCATCAATCACGCTTAACGTGAATAATTCAACCGTCAATTCTTTGGTTGAGATTCCGGTGAGCAGGAAATCTACGCTGGTTGGCGCTTACCGGCAAACGTATTACGAACTTTACAATCCCTACGATTTAAATATTTTTGGGCACAGGGACATGTCGAATTCAGCTAATCAGCATAACGGAAATCACGACAATTTCAATGGGATGGTTGATGTGCTGGTGGTTCCCGACTACAAATTCAGCGATGCCAATTTAAAATATACATACCGCGGAGAAAAAGACGATATCTTTTCAGCTTCGTTTTATAGCGGGGGCGACCGTTATTCCTACGATATCGAGAGAGAGTTCGGTAATTTTCAGTTGGGCAATAACTATAATGAAAGGAACAAACAATTTGGGGCGTCAGCTGGTTATTCAAAATTTTGGGGAAACAAGCACAAAACTGAAATAAGCATAAGCCATTCTAAGTTCGACAATGAAACAACTGAGTTCAACTCCTCATCAGAAATGATGGGAAATAACGGGGAACACGGAATGGGACATGGAAGTGGACAAAGCAACAACGAAATAGTACAGGTTGATAATGAAATAGATGAATCTTCCGTTAAAATACTCCATCAAATTTCTTTTATAAACGGAATTCAGCTCGACTTAGGGTTGGATTTTCAACAGAACAATGTGTTGCTTTACCGAAAAGAAGAGGGGCAGGACCTAATCCACCTGAATGGCTTATCTGAAAAATATACCGGGTTTGTCCAGGGTACAATTCCGGTAAACAAAAAATTAACAGTAAAACCCGGGTTGCGCGCGATTTACGAAAATGAAACAGGTAGAATGTTTTACGAACCCCGGTTGAGCGCTTCCTTTAACCTTTCCGAAACCGTAAAATTAAATGCTGCATGGGGGCAATATCACCAGTTTATATCTAAAACATCATTTGTTGATAATAACCTGAATTATTCCTGGTTTTGGAGCGCCAGTGACGGAAAGGCAATTCCGGCATTAAACGCACAACATTGGGTTGGTGGAATTTCATACAACAAAAACGATTTTTTGCTAAGCGTTGAAGGTTATTTAAAAAAAACCGTCGGGATTACCCGATACTACAATGAGACCCTGGAAACCGGTGAAGGCTTTTATTCAGGAAAAAGCAGAAGTTATGGCATTGATTTTTACCTAAAAAAAGAATACAAAAAGAATGTAGCCTGGATTTCATATACCCTAAGTAAAGTGGAAGAAAATTTTACGTTCGACCCTTCAAACCGTTACCGGCTTGCTCCACACGACCAGCGGCACGAGCTTAAATTCGCCGGAATTTATAATTGGAAATCCTTCTATTTTTCAGCCAATTATGTCTATGGTTCAGGCTTCGAAATAATGAGAAGCTTTAATGATGACGATTCCTCAATTCCCTTTTACAGCAGGCTCGATGCCGCTGTAGTTTATAAATTCAGCAAAGGCAAAATTTATGGAAATTTAGGGCTTTCCGTTCTGAATGTATTGAACAGGGCAAATATAAAATACTCTAATTTACGAAGGGTTGAATCCGGCACTTCGGAAATAGTAAATGTACATTCGGAAGCTGTACCTTTTACCCCTACTTTGTTTTTAACGTTGAGAATATGAAATAAAACCATGAGAATCGTAACCTTTGGTTCAGTTCCCTGGTATCATTCGTTGTTTTAGCATTTGATTCGTTGGTAATATTACCCAACAACTGGGGAATTTTTTCCTCACTTAGCCACCCTAATTACCCCCTCCCGCTAAGAACCTGAATACAAGAAGTTTATATATTTATCGGAATTAAATGCACTATGGCATGGTCTTTTCTTTACTTCTTCACAAACAAAAAAAAATGAACCGAAAAGAATTTTTACAAAATTCGGCCAAAGGGGTTGCGCTGACCACACTACTACCATCATTGGCTTTTTGTACTTCCAATGGCCAGCAAAAAACAATTCAGGGAAATTATCAGGTCAGCGATAATTTTAAAGCGGATGTTGATATTGAATTAACAGCGTCACAATCGGAATTACAACTGTTTTCTGGCAATCAAACAAGAGTTTATTCCTATCAGCCCAAATTGCTGAAAGGCGAAAAAAGTTCGCTTGAAAAATTGCCGGGCTCTTACTTGGGACCGGTCATACGCGTACAAAAGGGGCAAAAAATCCGTGTCCGGTTTAACAATCAGCTTTCGCGCGAAAGTGTCATTCACTGGCACGGGTTGCACATCCCGCCCGAAATGGACGGGCACCCCATGTACGCGATAGAAAACGGCGAACAATATATTTACGAATTCGAAGTGAACAACCAACCTGGCACCTACTGGTTCCACCCGCACCCCGATAAAATTACCGGGCCGCAGGTGTACCAGGGGTTGGCCGGATTGTTTATTGTAGAAGATAACAACAGTGATTTGCCTTCCGGCGAATATGATGTTCCGTTGATTCTCCAGGACAGGATTTTCGATGACAACAACCAACTGGTTTATTTGCAAAACAACCGGATGGGGCAAATGCAGGGTTTTCTCGGAAACCGGATTTTGATGAACGGAAATCCCGATACCACGTTTAATGTTTCAAAATCCACATACCGTTTCAGGGTGCTCAACGGTTCCAACTCACGCATTTATAAAATGGCCTGGGACGACGGCGAGGAAGTAACAGTAATTGGTACCGACGGCGGACTGCTTGAAAAACCGGTTAAAAAACCTTACCTGATGCTTGCCCCCGGACAACGTGCCGAAATATGGAAAGATTTTGCAGGGCAGAATACCGGAACCGAAATCCAATTACAAAGCCTCGCGTTTAACGACGGAACTTCGATGGGAATGGGCGGCGGAATGATGGGGCGCGGAATGATGGGCGGAATGACGCAACCCGGCGGGGTTGAAAATGGGATTGCATTTGATGTGGCCGCTTTTAAAGTAACGGAAAACACCGGCAAAAAAATGGAATTACCTTCAACACTTTCAACGATAACGCCGATTAATCCGGCAGATGCAGTAAACAGTGCAAATCCCCGCCAATTTTATTTCTATAACCAGCGGATGCAGTGGGTAATTAATGGCGAAACATTTGGAATGACCGAGGTAGCCGAATGGGAAAAAGTAAAACTTAACACCACAGAAATATGGGAATTTATTAACGGCGATGATGGCAGGGGAATGGGTATGATGCAGGATATGATGCGCATGCCACACCCTGTCCATCTGCACGGACTCCAGTTTCAAATTATCGATAGGGATGTTTCCGGAATGGAACGAACGGTTTGGGAAACGGTAAAGGACGGTTTTATGGATGAAGGCTGGCAGGACACATTTCTGCTTTTGCCCGGAATGAAAGTAAAAATAATCATGCGGTTTAAAGATTTCACCGGACTTTACGTGTATCACTGTCATAACCTCGAACACGAAGATATGGGCATGATGCGTAATTACGAAGTAATAGATTAACCAACTCCTGTACGGAAAGTAAAAACTGGGTTGCAACCCAGTATTAATCGGTAGGAAAAAGCAATATATTATGGCACAAATTGACAAAATTATCACCTTGTTCACACTTATTTTACTTTTAAGTTTTCCTGTACTTGCACAGGAACATTCCCATAGCGATTCGGCCAAAGAAGAAACATCGGTGGTGGTTGAAGAAGGGCTACCCGAAGCTGAAGAAATCCCAGCTACTGAAAATTCAACCTTTGCCTCCTGGGACGAATTCCCAAACCTTCACCCGATGGTTGTACATTTTCCTATTGTTCTGTTGCTGGTAGCGTTGCTTTCCCAATTCATCGGGTTGTTTGCTTACAGAAAAGAAATGAGCTGGGTTACCATCTTTTTGCTCACCGGCGGGTTTATCGGTGCGTTGCTGGCCGGGCTGGTATTTCATCCGCACACCAGCGAACTACCTGAAAATGTAAAACAAGTTTTTGAAACACATGAATATTACGCTTTTCTCACCATTTGGTTGGCGGCTATTGCACTGGTGCTAAAAATCATCAGCCATTTTACCAACCGCAAAACCTGGTTTGAAGTAATTGTTTTTCTCGTTTTGGGGGCATCGGCACTTACGGTAAGCCTGGCAGGACACCTCGGTTCTCAAATGGTTTTTATTGAAGAAGTTGGTGCCGGCGGAAATTACATTGAGCAACATGACAAATAAAATTAAAAAACGATATAACCGCATTGCCAGAATTTATGATTTTCTGGACCAGCCCATGGAAGTAGGTTTTGCTAAATGGCGAAAAAAGATGCTGGCCGAAGCCACCGGAAAAACCCTGGAAGTGGGAATCGGAACGGGTAAAAATTTACCGTATTACCCGAAAGATGTGGAATTGACCGGGATAGATTTCAGCGAAAAAATGATTGAAAAAGTCCGAAAAAAAACCAACCGGCCTGCAAAAACGCAGCTTTTAGAAATGGATGCCGAACAAATGGGTTTTGATGACAATACTTTCGATACGGTAGTTACCTCCTGCGTATTTTGTTCCGTTCCCCACCCCGTGCAGGGCTTGAAAGAAATAAGGCGCGTGTGCAAAAACGGGGGCAAAATACTGATGCTTGAACATGTGCGCAGCCACAAAAAAGTAATTGGCCCATTAATGGATGCCTTAAACTTTATTCCTTTAAATATATACGGGGCAAATATTAACCGCGAAACGGTTGATAATTTATTGAAAGCAGGTTTTGAACCCAAAAATATACAGGTTGAAAACCTATGGCTCGATATTGTCAAACTCATCCGGATATCCAACAATAAGCAATTAAAAGAATAAAATACTATAAAATCTTTTAAAAATTGTGTAACATATAAAAGATTAGTTTTCACGTACTTTGTATAAACAATTAAAATTTAATGACATGAAAAAGATGAAAAAGTTAGTAATTATCGTAACAGCCCTGCTGTTTATGGCAGGCTACACGGCAAACGCCCAAATGATGAGCCAGAACAACAAAAAGAGTCAAAAACAAGGCATGATGATGCAAAAAAGCGGAATGATGCAAGGAGGAATGATGCAGGGCATGATGAACAGCGGGAAATGCCCCATGTGCGGACAAATGATGAACCAAAACATGCCCATGAAAAAATACGGCATGATGGTAAACCGCCTGCCCAACATGCAGCAACAACTGTCGCTTACCGATGACCAGGTGAATCAACTTTTCGATTTGCAAACCGAGTTTAAAAAACAACAACTTGATTACCAGGCAGAACTCCGTAAAAAACAGATGAAACTGAAAAATTTGTTGGCAGATAACGCCTCGGCTAGTCAGGTTAAAAACCAATTGGAAGCCTGTTCCGAAACAAAAATCGACATGAAAACAGCCGCTTATGAAACAGCCGGAAAAATGAAAGCAATGCTCACCAGCGAACAGAAAGAGCAATTGAAAAATACAATGATGCAAGGCGGCGGAATGATGAAAGGTGGCATGATGCAGGGAAAAGGCGGAATGATGAACCAGGGCCAGGGTGGCATGATGAACCAGCAACAGGATCAGGATCATGAAGAACACCATTAACAAGAAAGGAGCAATAGTATGATGAACGGATTTGGAGGTCACGGCTGGGGCATGGGCTGGTGGTGGATCATCGGGCTTATTATCATAATCGCCATTGTTTGGATGGTGGTTAAGGGAATGAACCAAAACAACAGCCCCGGCCAAAGCCCCGGCAAATCGGCGCTCGATATTTTAAAAGAGCGTTATGCCAAAGGAGAAATTGATAAACAGGAATTTGAAGAACGCAAAAAGGATTTATAGGAGCCTTCCCTAACCCCTCCCAAAAAGGCTACTCTTTATACACAAATAAAAGTGTTAATTTAGTTTACTACAAATAACAAAATAAAAGAAATGGAAGCACAACAATTAGAAATCGATTACAACGGGATGTTTCAAGATAAGCGTCTCGAAAAAAGGGGCTAGAGATATTAACAAAAATGGAGATGGGACAAACAGCGATATTGAATCAACTTTCGGATAGCCATGCAGACAACATGGCTTACAGCCGCTTTTTCAACAATGACTCCATCAATCTTTTCTCCCTGAAGAAGAGTTCCCAAATGAAAGTAAAGGAATTAAGTAAAGGCAGGCATGTCCTCTGCTTGCAGGACACGAGTGAAATCAACTATGAGAAGCACCGGAATTTTTTTCATCTGGCAGACGAGGATTTGGGCCCGGTTGGGAACAATACAGATATAGGTTTTTTTCTTCACCCTATGCTGGCTGTTGACACAAATGGATATTTTCCATTAGGCTTTTCCTCAATCCATTGTTGGAACCGTAGGTTTGACAAACAAGACAAGCACCAACGGGGATATAAAAACCAACCCATTGAAACGAAGGAATCCTATCGGTGGATCTCGACAGGGAAAGAGAGCATCGAACTTTTAAAAGATAGCGTTTCCCATCTTACTATTATCGGGGACCGGGAAAGCGACATCTATCAAGAGTTTGTTGACTTAAAAACGGGACATTCCGATTTGTTGATACGGTCAAAAGAAAACAGGGGGCTATATGGAGAAAAGAAAAAATTATATGAATATTTATCGGATCAACCGGTATCTGGCACCTATAAGATTCAGGTACATAGCGACAAGAGGAAAAACCGGGAAAGCAGGGAAGCAATTATAGATGTTAAGTATTGCAAAGTAAAAATAAGCCGACCCAAAAGCCATATCGACAAGAGTTTGCCTGAATACATTGAGCTTACCGCCATTGAAGCCAGAGAAAACAGTTCAACAGTTCCTGATGGAGAAAAGCCAATACTATGGAGGTTGCTCACCACCCACCAGGTACCCGATGCACCGACAACGATACTGATGGTCACCTGGTATAAAACCAGATGGTTGATCGAAGAATTGTTCCGGCTGCTAAAACAACAAGGAATAGACATTGAATCCAGCCAGTTGGAAAGCGGCAAAGGGCTAAAGAAATTAGCGGTCATGGCCATGCAGGCAGCATTAAAAATACTGCAACTCAGGCAAGACAGGGATGGCTTGTGTTTTATTCGTGGGTCTGTAGTTTTCAGTGAAGAGGAGTTAGAATTTGCTGAAACAGTGAGCCAGTCCAGATATGAAGGGAAAACCCAATTACAAAAGAACCCCCACCCAATAGGCTCACTTGCAAGAATGTCCTGGATAATAGCCAGGATGGGAGGTTGGAAAGGATATCAAAGTACTGGAAAGCCCGGACCAATAACAATGAAAAGAGGCCTTGCTAAATTTAATATAATGTACCAAGGCCTGGTTTTAGCTAAGTATCATAAAGATGTGTATAAAGAGTAGCCCAAAAAGGGGGACAGGAAGGAGAATGAAAAAAAACAGAACAATGAAAATTATAATAGCAGCTACCAAAACATGCACACACCGGCCAAAACTTGAAGAACAACTGCAAGATGCCGGATTACAATATGAAGTGATGTACTTTGAAGACCATCCGGAATTAATAGATACATATAAATTAAAAACATCACCCCTTTTAATTGTGGATAATAAAGTGGAATCGGTTGGGATGCCGGAACATAGCCAAATTACAGAATTGAAAAATAATAATTGATTGACATGAAGTATTACATTGAAAAAACAACAGAGTACGGTTTCGACGAAGCCGTAGAAAAAGTAACAGAAGAATTGAAAAAGGAAGGCTTTGGCGTGCTTTCAGAAATTGATATTCACGAAAAACTAAAGGAAAAACTGGATGTTGATTTCAGAAGATATAAGATATTGGGTGCGTGCAACCCTCCAAAAGCTTTTCAGGCCCTTCAATATGAAAACAAAATCGGTACCATGCTACCCTGCAATGTAATTGTTCAGGAACTGGATGATGGAAAAACAGAAGTGGCCGCGGTTAACCCGGTGGCTTCAATGCTGGCCGTTGACAACCGCGATTTAACCGAAGTGGCCAATGAAATAGAAGAAAAATTGCAACGGGTGATTCATGCGTTATAAATTTATTGCACGGAGGTTACCTATCCCTTCAAACATTTAAATATTAATGCTATAAGATAGTTGAATATAAATTTTAAAATGTAAGAACTTGGATATCATGAAAAAACTTGAAAATAAAACAGCCGTCATCACCGGTGGCGCAGGAAGCATTGGAAAAGAAACCGCCGCCCTGTTTTTAGAAGAAGGTGCAAAAGTTCTTTTGGTTGACCTGGACGAAAAGGCTTTGGAACAAACAGCAGCGGAACTGGGAAATGAAAATGTATCCTGGTGCGCAGCAGATGTATCAAACACAGATGATGTGAAGCGCTACGCCGAAGAAGCGAAAAAAACCCTTGGCAGTGTGGATATTTTTTTCAACAACGCAGGTATCGAAGGGGTAGTAAAACCGGTAACCGACTATCCTGAGGATGAGTTTGACAAAGTGATGGCGGTGAATGTGAAAGGAGTATGGTCGGGCAATAAATATATTGTTCCGCTTATGGCCGATGGTGGAAGCATCATTTTGAGTTCATCGGTTGCCGGCCTGAGCGGCACTCCCAATGTAAGTGCTTATGTAGCCAGCAAACACGCTATAATAGGTTTGATGCGAAGCCTGGCTTATGAAGTGGCAGAAAAAAAGATCAGGGTCAATACCATTAATCCTTCGCCTGTGGATAACAGAATGATGCGTTCACTCGAAAACGGCTTTGCGCCCGGAAAGGGTGATGAAGCAAAAAAAGGCTTCGAACAGACCATTCCGTTGGGCCGCTATGCCAAACCCGAAGAAATCGCAAAAGCGGTACTGTTTCTTGCCGGTGATGACAGTCAGTTCATAACCGGTACCACGCAGGTGATTGATGGAGGGATGAACGCGTAAATGATGCAAAATCGGAACAATTATAAAAAAGAAAGGAGGAAATTATGATGGGAGGAATGGGCTTATGGTGGATAATAGGCATTGTTGTGCTGATCGCTGCTATCTGGCCGTTGGGGCAAAGGTTCAACAGGAACAACAGCGCTAACCAAAGCTCCGGCAAATCGGCACTCGATATTTTAAAAGAGCGTTATGCCAAAGGAGAAATTGATAAACAGGAATTTGAAGAACGTAAAAAGGATTTATAAGAACCCCCCCTAACCCCTCCCAAAGAGGGGGACAGGAAAGAGAATGAAAAAAAAGAACAATAGAAATTATAATAGCAGCTACCAAAATATGCACACACCGGCCAAAACCTGAAGAACAATTGCAGGATGCCGGATTACAATACGAAGTGATGTACTTTGAAGACCACCCGGAATTAATTAAGACCTATAAATTAAAATCATCGCCCCTGTTAATTGTGGTTGGGAATGTGGAATCGGTTAACATGCAGGGGAATAGCCAAATATTACAGAATTGAAACATCATTATAAAAAAATCAAAATATGGATATCAATGAAAAACGTCCGACCAAAAGAGACGAAACACAAATGGTACCACAGCCGGTAAAAGGCGAAAAGGGCCTGGTAAATGTAGATACCACCTGGGGAATAATACAGCCTATGCAGGTTGCAAAAGGTGTGCGCACCATAGATGAAATAGAAGTAAATGAATTCCGGGAAAAAGGGCTCCCGATTATCGATGCCCGGACTCCCGGTTTTTATGATGTTTCCACCATCCTCGGTGCAAAGAACATCCCGCACAATGAAATAACCGAAAGAATGGGCGAACTGGACCGCGGCCAGCCGTCCATCTTTTTTTGCAACGGACCGCAATGTCCGCAGTCCCCTTGGGCAATCCACAATTTACTGGAGGCCGGTTTCCCACCCGAAAAAATACTGTACTATCGCGGCGGCATGCACGATTGGGTAACGCTGGGGTTGCCGTTGGAAAACAAAAAACAGTAACCCAAATATTAAAGCAGGAAAAATATCATCTGATAAATTAAAATGAAGCGAAATGGATAAGCAACACAATCATCAGGAGCCCGGAAACCACAAGGCGCATGAGCATCATGAAGAACACGAACATCATGACGGGCACAAGCATAAAGACGGTAATCACGGCAGGCAGGGTGGCGGGTCGCACGATCACCATGCCATGATGATCCGGGATTTTCGCAAACGGTTCTGGGTTTCAACCATCATTTCAATCCCAATCCTGGTTTTCTCAACCATGATCCAGAATTTTTTGGGTTACCAGTGGCTACTCCCGGGCAACAAATATATTCTGCTGATCCTTTCTACCTTTGTTTATTTCTGGGGAGGCTGGCCTTTTCTAAAAGGGTTTTATGAGGAGATAAAAGCCAAAGGCCCCGGAATGATGACATTGATATCAATGGCTATTTCTGTCGCTTATTTTTACAGTGCTGCGACTGTATTTGGACTTAAAGGAGAAGATTTTTTCTGGGAGCTTGTTACATTGATCGACATCATGTTATTGGGCCACTGGCTGGAAATGAAATCGGTACTGGGGGCATCAAAAGCCCTTCAACTGCTGGTAAGCATGATGCCTGCCGAGGCACACCGGGTGAAAGGCGATCAGGTGGAAGATGTAAAACTGGAAGAACTCCAAAAAAATGATATCATCCTTATCAAACCCGGAGAGAAAGTATCGGCTGACGGGATTATCGTGGATGGCAGCAGTTACCTGAACGAGTCGATGCTTACAGGCGAATCAAAACCGGTAAAAAAGGAAAAGGACGATAAAGTGATCGGGGGGTCCATTAATGGCAACGGATCGTTGAAAGTAAAGGTTGTGGGCACCGGCAAGGACAGTTACCTTAATAAGGTGATAAAAATGGTTGAAGAGGCACAAAAAAGCAAGTCAAAAATGCAGAACCTTTCCGACAGGGCGGCTAAATGGCTTACTTACATTGCCCTTACCATTGGTTTTGGAACTTTAACCGTGTGGCTGTTGCTTGGCTACGATTTTGTTTTTGCCCTGGAACGGATGGTCACGGTCATGGTTATTGCCTGTCCGCACGCACTGGGCCTGGCCATACCGCTGGTGGTGGCTATTTCAACGGCCGTGTCGGCACAAAACGGCTTGCTGATACGCAACCGTACTGCTTTTGAAGAATCAAGAAAAATCACTACACTTTTGTTTGATAAAACAGGAACATTGACAACGGGTGTTTTCGGCGTTGCCAGGTATGAATCGATAAACAAAGCAATAAAAAAAGAAGAAATGTTCCGCCTGGCCGGCGCTTTGGAGCAAAACTCGGAACACCCGATTGCCGTTGGCATTATAAATAAACTGAAAGAATTGAAAGTCAGTATCCCTAATGCTGAAAAGTTCAATGCCATCACCGGAAAAGGCGTTGAAGCCCGGGTTGAAGGAAAGCAGGTGAAAGTAGTAAGCCCCGGTTACTTAAAAGAGAAAAACTGGGAAATGCCCGAAGGTTCCGTTTCAAGCGAGGCGGAAACAGTGGTGTTTGTGATTGTTGATGAAAAGATTACGGGTTATATAGCGCTGTCAGATGCCATTCGCCCCGAAAGCAGGGAAGCCATCAAGACATTTAAAGATAACAATATCAAGACATTTATGGCTACCGGCGATAACGAAAGGGTGGCCAAAGCGGTTGCATCCGAACTCGGGTTGGATGGTTATTTCGCTGAAGTTTTACCCCACAATAAGGTGGAGATTGTAAAAGATCTGCAGGGCAAGGGCGAGTTTGTGGCCATGACCGGCGACGGCGTAAACGATGCACCGGCGCTGGCACAAGCCAATGTAGGCATTGCAGTAGGATCGGGAACGGATATAGCGGCTGAAACTGCCGATATCGTTCTTGTAAACAGCAATCCAAAAGATATTGCCAACCTGATCTTGTTTGGTAAAGCGACCTACAACAAAATGATCCAAAACCTTATTTGGGCTACCGGGTATAATACTGTGGCCATCCCACTGGCCGCAGGTGTTTTATACTCTGCGGGCTTTGTGTTGGGACCTGCTGTCGGTGCTGTATTCATGAGCTTGAGCACCATCATTGTTGCCATCAATGCGCAATTCTTAAAACGTAAAATGAAAAAATAACAACAACTATTTTAAAGAAAGCAGCAAAATATGATAAACAGGATAGAAAAAATCAAAGAATACCTGGGTGATTCCCGGGATGATTTATTAACACATAAGTGTAAAACAGTAACAGTAGACCAGCTTACGCTTCCCGGTCCTGATTCTCTCGACAAAGTTTTTACAGAAAGCGACCGCAGCGTACAAGTGCTGAAAAGCCTCGCTTCTATTTATAATCATGGCAGGCTGGGCGGTACCGGTTTCCTGTCAATATTGCCTGTTGACCAGGGTATTGAGCATACAGCAGGCAGCTCTTTTGCTCCAAACCCGATGTATTTCGACCCTGAAAATATCATCAAACTGGCAATTGAAGGCGGGTGCAACGCAGTGGCCACTACCTTTGGGGGTCTGGCGTTACATGCCCGGAAATATGCGCATAAAATTCCCTTTATAGTAAAAATAAACCACAACGAATTATTGACCTATCCCTACACCTACGACCAGATTATGTTTGGGTCGGTACGCGAGGCCTGGAACCTGGGGGCGGCGGCTGTTGGAGCCACTATTTACTTTGGCTCTGCAGAGGCCAACCGTCAGATACAGGAAGTGTCGGAGGCTTTTGAGGAGGCACACGGGCTGGGAATGGGAACTATTTTGTGGTGTTATACACGAAACAGTGCCTTTAAAACAGTAGACAGGGATTACCACACCGCAGCCGATCTTACCGGACAGGCTAACCATATTGGTGTAACCATTAAGGCCGACCTGATCAAACAAAAACTTCCTGAAACTAATGGAGGATTCCGTGATCTCAAATTTGGAAAAACTGATCCGGCGATGTATGATAAGCTTGCCACCAATCACCCTATTGATTTATGCCGTTACCAAGTGATCAGCAACTATATGGGAAAAATCGGTTTGATCAATTCGGGGGGCGCCTCTTCAGGAGCGTCCGATTTTGCGGAGGCAGTGCGCACTGCCGTGATCAACAAAAGAGCGGGGGGTACCGGGCTGATTTCAGGAAGAAAGGCTTTCCAACGCCCGTTTAAGGAAGGTGTCCAATTACTGAATATCATACAGGATGTTTATCTTTCAGAAGATATTACCATTGCATGATTTCATGGAAACAACCTATTAAACAAAAAAAAGAGATCTTAGCCAATGAGTAACTTATTGCTAAATAAAAAATTTATCGTTTTACTGGTCTGTTTGTTTGTGGTAATGACCGGTTACGGGATTTTGTTACCGGTGCTGCCCTTTTTTATCGAACGGCTGGTAGCATCTGCCGGGAACGGTAATACCGACATATCCTTCCATTTTAGTATACTCACGGCTATTTATCCCTTTGCCCTGGTATTCACAGCGCCCTTTTGGGGGAAGGTTTCCGATCGGACAGGTCCCAGGGCGCTTATTATCCTTGGACTTGGAGGTTACTCGCTTATGCAAATTATGATTGCCTTTAGTACCAACCTCATCATGCTTTACGCCGCGAGAATTTTGGGCAGCCTGCTTTCTTCTTTTCTGGTACCGGTGGTCAACGCTTACATCAGCGACATTACTACCAAAGAAAAACGCACCCGGGCCATAGCCTGGGCAGGAACTGCCGCAAGTGCCGGTGTAATTACCGGACCCGGTATAAGCGGCTTGCTCATCAATAACAACCTGCATTTCAGATGGCAGTCCGGCCACTGGATGATTGACCGTTTTAGTGTGCCCTTTCTGGCTCTCGCTATTTTAGGCGTCATCACCCTGGTGGCTTCCCTGTTTGTTTTGAAACGCACAAAAAGAGTACCTGCAACTGCGCGGCGAAACCTGACTTTTCAAATATTCCCGAAAGGGAAATGGAAAAGTATGGGCGAATTACTGATATTATCATTGATCATACAATTTGCAATAACTTTATTTGAGTCTGTTTTTATTCTCTATGGTAAGGATGTTAGAAATTATTCGGCTTCATTTATCGGTATCGGGTTGTTGGTTTGTGGCCTTGTAATGGCCATTTTACAGCCCGTAATTGCAAAATGGGGCCCGTTAATTTTCCGAAACATTAAAAAACAGATATTATATGGGTTCCTGATAGCCGGGGCAGTTTTGATGTTATTTGTTTGGGGCCAGGACAACTGGTTCCTTATCACAGCCATAGCGCTTTTCGGTTTGGGCACATCGTTGGTCATTCCCAACCTTATTGCCCTTATTTCCCTGCAGGAACGTGAATCTTCGGGCTGGGCTTTGGGGATGCAATCTTCCTTTAGCGGAATCGGGCAAATTGGCGGCCCCTTATTGGGAACAGCTATTTATACCTTGAATAGAAGCGCCCCTTTTTATATTGCAGGTGGCCTTCTTGTTTTAGTGGCATTTATTCAATTTAACAAAAAATAAAATCTTAAAAAAATGAAAAAAGTAAAAGTAGCCATCAACGGATATGGCGTAATTGGAAAACGAGTAGCGGAAGCCGTTGCCTTACAGGACGATATGGAACTGGCCGGGGTTTGCGATATTATTACCGACTGGCGGATAAAAATAGCCGTACAAAGGGGATACCCGGTATTTGCTTTTAATGACGACTTCAGAAAGCAAATGGAAAATGCAGATATACAGGTACACGGCATCCTTTCCGATCTGATAAAGCAAGCAGATATTATTGTGGATTGCACCCCGAAGAAAATCGCTGCCAAAAATATTGAGAAATACAAGGAAGCCAACCTGAAATTTATTGTTCAGGGCGGGGAAAAACACGAAACAACCGGGCACTCTTTCAGCGCCGAAAACAATTATGAAACGGCATTGGGACGGGAGTCAACGCGGGTTGTATCATGCAATACAACATCTATTGTACGCACGCTTACCGCCCTGAAAAATGCGGGGCTGTTGAAAAAAGCAAGGGGGACACTGCTCCGCCGGGCAACCGATCCATGGGAAAGCCACCTGAACGGGATAATGAACACGCTGGTGCCCGAAAAGGAAATCCCCAGCCATCAGGGGCCCGATGCACAGACGGTCGATCCCGATCTGGATGTAATAACCGCGGCCGTTAAAGTCCCGGAAACCCTAAGCCATTTGCATTACTGGAATGTACAACTCACCAGGGAAGCAAGTAAAGAGGAAGTGCTGGATGCTTTTCGCACATCCACCCGTGTTGCCTTTATCAACTACGGTGACGGGCTTTCGGCCAACAATGCCATCAAAGAGCTGATGATGGCGTTGAACAGGCCTTATGGTGATATGTACGAAGTGGCCCTGTGGGAGGACATGTTGAAAGTGCAAGGCGATGAATTGTTTTATGCTTACGTGGTGGACAACCAGGCCATTGTAATTCCTGAAACCATTGATGCCATCAGGGCAATGACCGAAATAGAAAAAGATTTCGAAAATTCTATTAGGAAGACCAATAAAAGCCTGGGGATACGGCAGGATTTTTAAGGACAGGATGTTCAGAATTAAGTACCTTATTATAGCGATGATTTTGCTGGCATGGGTCAGGATATGCCAGGGGCAGGACAATATGCTCATTGAACAAATTGCAGGCAGGGATATTATCCGTAAGGGCTATAATGAAGCAGGCGACCAAATTTCGAAACAAAAGTTCTCAATCAGTAACCTGGATACGGTGGATGGATTTTTATCCGTGAAAATCAGGGTTTCGTTATTTGATAAAAAGGACAAGCTAACCGACAGTTATACCACTGATTATGTTTGTAAGCCGGACGAATCGAATGTCCTTGTCACTGTTTTCCCGTTCGCCCGGCAAAATGACGCAGAATATGTCATCGAAACTTCATCGCCGGAGTTTAAAGAACTATATGATTTTTCAGACAATGCTAAAAAGTTAAATGACCTCAGTGTTGAGATGTCTGTTAAATCGGGGCTTTTAGGTTTTTTTGGTTCTAAAAACCGGATTTCGATAAAAAACAGGAGCCTTGAAATGGAAACCGGTAATTATATCCTTACATCTGACTTGACAGTTGAAGCCTATTTGTGGGGCATTCGTGTGAAGTCGATTCAATACGAAGTTATTGAAATGCTGAATGCGGAAAAATTTTTGATGAGACAAAAGTTCCAAAACAAAAGTGGCAGTTTTTTTATAGTGAATTACAATGCAATCGGTAAAGAATTTTAATTTGAAAGTTACCAAAAAACCATCATGAATAAAACAAACAATCTTAAGCCAACCTTGGTTTTAATATCCGCATGGCTGGTGGTCTTAGTTTCATACTATCTTCAAATGCGAATGGCGAATTCACTGTTTTCAAGGTCAGGATCGATGATGGTGCTCATTACTGTTGTGGCAAAACAGATGTTGTTAAAAGGCAGGAATGAATACCATCACCAGCAGTTGAGAAAGTTGGCTGCGGGCAAAAAGGCAAATCTTGAAAAAATCCACCCCACCAAAAGTTATGGATATCTCGAAACCGTTGCTAATTTCAATATTCTTATTGGTACTTTAATTTGGGGCTATGGCGATTTAATCTATCAATAAAAAATGTTTAAAAGGAGGTTAATATGAAAAAGATTATTCCAACATTTATTGTTTTTATGGTTTCGTTTACGCTGCTTTATGCTGGAAATAGAGCATCCGAAAAATTGCAGGAGGGTGAGGGCGTGAATAAAATTTCAGCGTCTCAACTTCATGAAATGATGGAGAAGAAAGATTTCATACTTGTGAATGTACACATCCCGTATGCCGGGGAAATTCCCAAAACGGATATATTAATTCCTTACGATGAAATTATAGAACACCTGGAAAAACTGCCCGCAAAAGATCAAAAAATTGTGTTGTACTGCCGGAGCGACCGTATGAGTACCATTGCCTCAGAAAAACTTGCGGACGAGGGATATTCAAATATTTACAATTTAAAAGGCGGCATGAAAGCATGGAAAACAGCGGGTTATGAGTTAATTAACAACCCACCATCGAAGACTATCCGTTCGGGCAAAAAATGATGGAGATTCCGTGATTATGATATTTCAACAACCTTTAAAATTGAAAAAAACATGAAAATAAGTTTTACTTTTTTATTTTTCGCCTTACTTATAATGGCAGGAAATTCAGCTTTGTCCAAAACCGATACAACTACCTACCATCTAACCCTGCGTCAGGAAACCGTAAACAAAGCCGGCAAAGATGTGATGGGCATGACTATCAATAATAGCATACCCGGACCAACCCTGCATTTTACCGAGGGTGATTATGCAGTTATTTACGTTAAAAACGAAATGGACGAGGAGACTTCTGTACACTGGCACGGTATATTGCTCCCCAATTTTTACGATGGGGTACCTTATTTAAATACCCCACCCATATTGCCCGGCGAAACCCAAAAATACGAATTCCGACTTAAACAGGCAGGAACGTACTGGTACCATTCGCACACCATGTTGCAGGAACAAAGCGGGGTTTACGGCGCTTTGGTTATCGAACCGCAAGAAAAGACACTTGATTACGACAAAGATTTAGTATTGGTACTTTCGGACTGGACAAATGAAAAACCGATGAATGTGTTGCGGAATTTAAAACGCGGCACGGAGTGGTACACCATCAAAAAAGGAACAGCAACGCCGCTTAACCAGGTGATTGCCCGCGGAGCTTTGGGCGCCCAGCTCAACTTTTGGAAAGACCGCATGGAAGGAGCCGACATTGCCGATATTTATTATGAGGAATTCCTGATAAACGGTGAACAAAGCCGGGAATATCCCAATTTTGAACCGGGCGAAAAGGTGAGGTTGCGCATTGTAAATGCTGCCGCATCTACCGCGTTCTGGTTGTCGATTGGCGCTGGAAACCCCACCCTGGTCGCGGCTGACGGATTAAGGGTTGAACCCTACAAAACTGACAAACTGTTCATTGCCATTGCCGAAACATACGACTTCCTGGTAACCGTGCCACAAGAAGGCAAAATCGAATTCACGGCTACCGGACAGGACGGCTCGGGCAAAACCTCGGCACATATTGGAACCGGACAAACCATTCAAGCCCCGGTCATTCCCAAACCCGATAAAATAAAAATGATGCAGCAAATGTCCAAAATGGAAATGCGCATGGGCGCACCGGCCATAAAATTCAGGCCTAAAAACGACGACCCGCACCACCTCCGCAAAAACTGGGGAATGATAATGCCCGAAATGGAAGGTATGGAACAGGAACAAAGGACAAAACATGACATGCAAAACGCGGATGGGCATGCAATGGGAAATATGCAGAAAACGGAAAAAGATACGATGCAGCAAATAGATGCCGACGGCAGGAACATGGACATGGATATGGGCGGGGAAGGCATGTATTCCGAGTATCATTACAATTTCTTAAAAGCACTGGAAAAAACTACTTATCCCGCAGATGCGCCAGTGAAAGAAGTTCTGCTCAACCTCACCGGCAACATGCAACGTTACATCTGGAGCATGAACGGTATCCCGCTTTCAGAAACCGATAAAATACTTATCAAAGAAGGCGAAATTACCCGCATCACCTTTAACAACCTTACAATGATGCACCATCCCATGCACCTGCACGGGCACTTTTTCAGGGTCATCAACGAAAACGGGGAGTATTCCCCTCTGAAACATACCGTAAACGTGGCGCCCATGCAACAGTTAACCGTGGAGTTTTATGGCGATGAATACGGCGACTGGTTTTTTCATTGCCACATTTTGTACCACATGATGGGTGGGATGGCCAGGATTTTTAGCTATGACACACCGCGAGACCCACGTCTCAGAGGTTACCCGGTTTCCGAACTCATCCACGAAACTAACCGCTGGTATTCCTGGGGCCTGGCTGATGTGGCTTCGCACCTCACCGAAGTCAACCTGGTTACCTCCAACCTTCGCAACCAGTTTAACGTAAATGCAGAATACGGCTGGAACCAAAACATGGAAGTTGAATTTACCTACGAACGCTATCTATACGATTATTTCACTGTTTTTGCCGGTGTGAACATGGAGAACGAACTGGAAGACAACCTCGATAAAATTTCGACCACAGCCGTGGCTGGTTTTCGCTGGTTTACACCTTATATGTTTAATTTGGATGTCAGAATTGATAATGAGCTAAGGCCACGTCTCGCAATTGGGCGGGAATTGATGCTGTTTCCGAGGCTGTTTGTTTTTGGCTACTACGAATACCAAATGGATTTTGGATGGGTAAATGACCTCGGGGAGAACACCTGTTTTGCGCATGAAACCGTCTGGAATGCCGGGGCAGAGTACATGTTATCAAGGAATTTCTCGCTCATGGCCAGCTACGACAATCGCTACGGAGCTGGTGGTGGTTTATCTATTAGATTTTAATTATCATGAACGATTACAAAAAAAACAGCCTAACCCTAACAGGCGCCGTTTCGATGGGGACGGGAGTAATGATTGGCGCCGGGATTTTTGCCCTTCTCGGCCAGGTTGCCGAACTATCGGGCAAGCTTTTCCCGGTTGCCTTTGTAGTTGGCGCTGTAATTTCAGCATTTAGCGCTTATTCGTACATAAAACTGTCCAACGCTTTTCCTTCGGCGGGTGGAATTGGAATGTACCTTAAAAAGGAATACGGTAAAACCACTTTCACGGCATTTGCTGCGCTATTGATGACTTTTTCTATGATCATCAACGAAAGTTTGGTTGCCCGGACGTTTGGTGCCTACGTAATGCAATTGTTTGATGTGGGCAAAAATACTTTCTGGGTGCCGGTACTAGGGGTTGCACTTATTGTGTTGGCATTTGTGGTAAATATCTCGGGCAATAAGCTGATTGAGAAATCGTCGTTTACCATGGCGGTATTGAAAATTGTTGGATTGGCAATACTCGCCATTGGAGGACTTTGGGCTTCAGGTCTTAGTTTTCAGGAAACAATACCTACTTCGCTACCCGACAAATCGGTGGCCAGTTTTATTGGGGCACTCGCCCTCACCATTTTGGCCTACAAAGGGTTTACCACCATTACCAACAGTGGCGATGAAATTAAAAAACCCCATAAAAATGTGGGGCGCGCTATTATTATCTCTATCGCAATTTGTGTAGCTTTATATTATTTAGTGGCCATTTCAGTGGCCTCATCGCTTTCTATTGAGGAAATTATAAAAGCCCGCGACTATTCGCTTGCAGAAGCGGCCCGACCTGCATTTGGTAAATACGGCGTTTGGGTTACCGTGGGCGTGGCTATTATTGCCACAATTTCCGGAATCATTGCCAGCATTTTTGCGGTTTCGCGCATGACGGCCATGCTCACCGAAATGAAACTTATCCCGCACAGCCACCTTGGAATGTCGGGCAGAATCCAAAAACACATGCTTGTGTATATTGCCGGTCTTGCAATCCTACTTACCATTTTATTCGACCTCTCAAGAATTGCCTCGCTCGGCGCTATTTTTTACCTGGTGATGGACATTGGAATCCATTATGGCCTGCTGAAAAATCTGCGCAAAAAGGTTGACTTTAAACCGGCAATTGTGATTACAGCAATCGCACTTGATACAATTGTGTTAACCGGTTTTGTTCTAACAAAAGCAAAAAGCGATTTAACAATTATACTTGTTTCAGTAGGAATAATGTTGGTTATTTACCTGGGTGAGAAATGGTTCCTTTCAAGACAAAAAGAATCAGACTGAAAGTTTATAAATCAAAAAATTATATATCATTTTACCAAAATTATATAACATTGTTAAATTCTTGTTATCGTATATTTGTCTCAGTGAAAAATAGTTGAAAAGCACGGGATAAATAATCCCGTGTTATTTTAAATTAACCAAAATTATCAATTTTAAAAGAACACTTTTAGAAATTATTTGTTTTATTTGCGGTAATGTTAAAAAGAATCAGTCATATTATTTTATCTCTTGTATTATTGGTCTCAACAATGGGGATGGCTGTGTCAAAGCATTATTGTCAGGGAGACCTGTATTCTGTTGCCGTTGGTGGTTTGAACAACGATAAATGTGATATGGGTGATTGCTGCCACGATGAAGCTCATTTTTTTAAAGTTCAGGAGGATTTTTATACTCCTCAAATTTCAACCATTCCGGTTTTAGCAGAACTTGATATTTTAGGGCATGACTTATTCTCAGAGGTATTATTAAATGTCCCTGAATTGGAAGTAGCGGGTATTAATTTTATTGAAACACCTCCTTTACTTCCCATTCAAAAAACACTTTCCCTGAAACAGGTATATCGTTTATGATTTTATTATGATTAACAGGAGGTTTTTGTGATGCGCAAAAACCATCTATGTAATTTATTAATCATTATAAAACTCATAATCGAAATTTCATGTTAAATAGAATTATTCGCTTTTTTCTTGAAAATAAGCTGGTTACATTATTAGTACTCATACTTTTTGTGAGTTGGGGAATTGTTACTTCCCCCTTTGGGTGGGATACTGGTATTTTACCAAAAGACCCGGTGCCGGTGGATGCCATCCCCGACATTGGCGAAAACCAGCAAATTGTATTTACCCAATGGATGGGCCGTTCACCACAGGATATTGAAGACCAGATTTCGTATCCATTAACAACATACCTTCTTGGGATACCAGGTGTAAAATCCATTAGGAGTTCATCGATTTTCGGGTTCTCCAGCATCTTTATCATTTTTGAAGAAGATGTTGAATTTTACTGGTCACGCTCCAGGATACTGGAGAAACTGGCTTCGCTGCCATCGGGCCTTTTACCGGAAGGCGTTCAGCCCGCGCTTGGCCCCGATGCAACTGCACTGGGCCAGGTTTACTGGTACACTATTGAAGGACGCGACAAAAACGGCAATCCTACCGGCGGCTGGGATTTGCATGAAATCCGCACCGTACAGGATTTTTATGTGAAATACGGACTCAATGCCACAGAAGGGGTTTCGGAAGTGGCATCCATTGGCGGATTCGTGCAGGAATACCAAATTGACGTAAACCCCGATGCACTGAAAGCCTACAACATTCCGCTGCATAAAGTAATGATGGCGGTGCAGAAATCCAACCGCGATGTGGGTGCTAAAACCATCGAAATCAACCAGGCTGAATACCTGGTGCGTGGGTTGGGCTATGTTAAAAAAGTGGAAGACATTGAAAAAGCCGTTGTTGCGGTACAGGAAAATGTCCCTATTCGCATTCAGGATATTGGCGTGGTTAGCCTGGGTCCTGCTACCCGTCGTGGTGCTTTAGACAAAGATGGCGCGGAAGTGGTTGGCGGCGTGGTTGTAGCCCGATACGGTGCAAATCCTTTGCAGGTTATCAATAACGTAAAAGATAAAATCAGGGAAATTTCACCCGGATTGCCTAAAAAGGTTTTACCCGACGGAACCGAAAGCCAATTAACTATTGTCCCTTTCTACGACCGTTCCGGCCTTATTTACGAAACACTGGGTACATTGGAAGAGGCCATTTCGCTTCAGATTCTCATCGTTGTGCTGGTGGTCATCGTTATGGTTTATAACTTAAGGGCTTCATTTTTGATTTCCAGTTTACTGCCCATTGCCGTGCTGATGGTTTTTATTGCCATGCGCTATTTTGGCGTTGATGCCAACATTGTGGCACTTTCGGGTATTGCCATTGCCATTGGGACGATGGTCGATTTGGGGGTAATCCTCTCCGAAAACATCATCAAACACATCGATGAGTCACCTCCTGAACAGAAACTCATAACTACCATTTACAACGGGGCTTCGGAAGTAAGCTCTGCCATACTTACTGCAGTTTCTACCACTATTGTTAGTTTTATCCCGGTATTTACCATGCAGGCCGCCGAAGGAAAACTGTTTGGACCGCTGGCATTTACAAAAACTTTTGCTCTGATTGCCGCCCTTTTGGTTTCATTGCTTATTATGCCCACACTTGCCCATTGGTTTTTTGGGGCAAAAATTCAAAATAAAAAAATCAGGAAGTGGCTCAATATCATATTGATTCCTATTGGAATTGCTGCCCTGATTGCCGGTCAGGTTTGGGGTGGAATGATTTTGCTTGCTTTTGGCGTTATGGGAACAGTAAAAGAATTGAGGAAAAATCGCCCTGAAAGTGATGTGAATTCAGACACAAATACAGACTCCAGTATGTCAATCCGACAAAAAATAAAGTCGTTTGCATTTTGGGTGTTTGACCACGCCGAAATTATCATCGTGTTAATCGGTGTCATCTGGTTGTTGTCCAAATACTGGCTTCCGCTGGGACCAGCTAAAAGCCTTGTAATGAACGCACTGTTTGTTGCGCTGATAGTCATCCTTATTTTAGGCTTTTTTATTCTCCTTGAATATTTTTACAAATCCATTCTCCGGTGGTGTTTGAACCACAAAGTCGCATTCCTGCTGATACCTTCATTTTTAATCCTTTTCGGGGCAACTACCTGGATGGGGTTCAACAATGTCTTTGGTTTTGTGGCCAAAGGGTTCGACACGGTAGGGTGGAACATTCGCACCACCAAAGTGTGGTCGGGATTAAGCCATACATTCCCCGCCATAGGAAAAGAATTTATGCCTTCGCTCGACGAGGGAAGTTTCCTGCTCATGCCTACTTCCATGCCCCACTCCGGTTTTGAATTTAACCGTAACGTTCTGGGGCAACTGGATATGTTGCTGACCAACATCCCGGAAGTTGAGCTTACGGTAGGAAAACTGGGAAGGGTAGAATCTGCGCTCGATCCGGCCCCCATTTCCATGTACGAAAACGTAATTAATTACCGTCCGGAATACATGCTGAACGAAAAAGGGCACCGGGTAAGGTTTAAAACAGATAAAAATGACCGCTTTATACTTAGCAGCGGGGATACCCTTTCCAATAAAGAAGCCTTACAACGCGGTGTAAAATACCAGGACCTCATCCCCGATACAAAAGGGGCATATTTCCGCAACTGGCGGGAGGAAATCAAATCTCCCGACGATATTTGGGATGAAATTGTGAAAGTAACCAAAATTCCGGGGGTGACTTCAGCCCCGAAACTGCAACCCATTGAAACCCGTTTGGTAATGTTGCAAACCGGGATGCGCGCCCCCATGGGGATTAAAGTTTACGGCCCCGACCTTGGTACCATTGAAGATTTCGGGATGAAACTGGAAGAAATCCTGAAAGAAGTTCCATCGGTGAAAGCTGAAGCGGTTTTTGCCGACAGGATAGTTGGGAAACCTTACTTACACCTTAACATCGACCGCGAAAAAATATCACGGTACGGGTTAAATGTGGAAGATGTGCAGCAAGCGATAGAAACGGCCGTTGGCGGAATGAAAATCACTTCTACTGTAGAGGGTCGCGAACGGTTCCCGGTGAGGGTACGTTACCCGCGCGAACTCAGGGACAACCCCGAAGCGCTCGGTAATATCCTGATACCGACGCCAACCGGGGCGCAAATCCCCATCTCGCAGATTGTGGATTTTGAATATGTCAGAGGGCCCCAGGCTATTAAAAGCGAAGAGACTTTTTTGGTAGGATATGTTTTGTTTGACAAACGGGATGGCTATTCAGAAGTGGGCGTAGTAAACGATGCGCAGAATGCGATTCAGGCGCGGATTGATGCAGGCGATTTGAACGTTCCTTCGGGCATTAGTTACAAGTTTTCGGGCAGCTACGAAAACCAGGTGCGGGCCGAAAAACGGCTCTCCATCATTGTTCCGTTGGTTTTGGTCATTGTATTTCTGATTCTCTACTTTCAGTTTAAATCGGTATCCACCTCACTTATGGTGTTCACCGGAATCGCGATGGCGTTCAGCGGAGGGTTTATGATGATTTGGCTTTACGGACAGGGCTGGTTTGTCGATTTCTCTATTTTTGGGACCAACATGCGCGACCTGTTCCAGATGAACACCATCAACCTGAGTGTGGCGGTCTGGGTCGGATTTATAGCGCTTTTTGGTATTGCAACCGACGATGGTGTTTTGATGGCCACCTACCTCGACCAGAGTTTCGAGCGAAATAAACCCGATGACCTGAAAGGGGTACATGCGGCGGTGGTGGAAGCAGGCTATCGCAGGATTAGGCCTGCGGCAATGACTTCGGCTACAACCATTATCGCACTGTTACCCATCCTTACCTCAACTGGCCGGGGCGCCGATATTATGATTCCCATGGCCATCCCGGCTTTTGGGGGGATGATTTTTGCAGCGGTTACCTATTTTATCGTACCGGTTTTGTACAGCATGCGCGAAGAGCGAAAACTTAAATAGAATCAGTCATGAAGAAAATAATAACACTTATAATCATATTGGTTTCAGGGTTAAGTGCAGTGCAAGCTCAAACTCTGGACAGCTATCTCGAAATGGCGGCCAAAAATAATCCGGGCCTTCAATCGAAATACAAAGAGTTTGAAGCAGCACTGCAAAAAATTCCGCAGGTAAACGCACTGCCCGATCCTTCGTTTTCTTTCGGCTACTTCATTTCGCCGGTTGAAACGCGGGTTGGACCGCAACGGGCCAAGTTTTCATTGAGTCAGATGTTCCCGTGGTTCGGAACGCTGGAAGCAAAAGGAGATGCCGCAGCGCTAATGGCCGCAGCAAAATACCAGTCGTTTTTGGAAGCCCGGAACAAGCTCTATTTCGATGTGGCGGCTGCTTATTATCCGTTGTACGAACTACAGCAGATGCAGGAAATCGAACGTGAAAACATTGAGATTTTGGAGTCATATAAAACGATTGCTACCCGAAAATTTGAAAACGGGGCTGCTCCAATGGTAGATGTACTGCGCGTGGATATCATGTTGAAAGATTCGCGCACCACACTCGAAATTCTAAATGAAAAGGAACGTGCGCTGGTTTCAACATTCAATAATTTATTGAACCGGAATGAAAACGAAGACGTGATTATTGCCGATACTTTGCCGGCAGCGGCTGTGGAAATCGAAGCAGTCAAAGATTCGTTGTTATTGCGAAATCCAACAATCAACGCGCTTGATTTGAAAACAAAGGCAAGCAAAGCCAACGAAATTGTTGCGCAGAAACAGGGGCTTCCAAACATCGGAGTCGGACTGGATTATGTAGTAGTGGGAGAACGATCAGACATGTCGGTTGCCGGTGCCGGAAAAGATGTACTGATGCCGATGGTTTCAGTGAGTATTCCGCTGTTTCGCAAAAAATACGACGCAGCCGAAAAGGAAGCACAGCTCATGCAGGAAAGTTATTCACTTCAGAAAGAAAATGTGCTCAATTCGCTCTCGTCTGAATTTGACCGGACACTGTTTGACATTACGCAACAGCTCGAATTACTGAAGCTGTACCGCGAACAAGTTACCACAACACAGCAATCGCTGAACCTGCTGTTCAGTTCATATGGCAACTCCGGTAAAGAGTTTGAAGAGGTGCTTCGCATGCAGCAACAATTACTGAAATACGAAAAAACAATGGCCACGGCAGAGGCTCAATACCAGATAGCCCTTGCCAAATTAAATTATATCACTGCAAAAACATATTAATAATGAAAACAAATCGAAAAACAATAATTATTGCCGTTTCAACGCTGGCCGTAGGTTTACTGCTGGGTTGGCTGATATTTGGTGGTTCGGAAAGCAAAACCACCGAGGAACAACAACATGAACACATTGCGGAAGAAGTCGCTGGTGAAACTATTTGGACCTGCTCCATGCACCCGCAAATCCGCCAGAATGAGCCAGGCGATTGCCCTATCTGCGGCATGGATTTAATCCCGCTGGAAGATGAACAAAACAGCGGGGTTGACCCGATGGCTATCAGCATGTCGTCCACGGCCATGCAACTGGCCAATATCAGCACCGCAATAGTGGGTTCGATGGACCCGGTAAAGCAGGTGCGTTTAAATGGTAAAGTGCAATCCGACGAGCGTTTGGTTTATTCACAATCATCACACATACCTGGGAGGGTTGAAAACCTGATGGTGAATTTTACGGGCGATTATGTACAAAAAGGGCAGGTCATTGCGTCGGTTTATTCACCCGATTTGGTAACCGCACAGGAAGAGTTATTTGAAGCGCAAAAAATTAAAGAGTCACAACCACAGCTTTTTAACGCGGCCAAAGAAAAGCTAAAAAACTGGAAACTGACGGACAGCCAGATTGAGCAAATTCTAAATTATGAAACTGCCAAAGAAACTTTTGATGTTCAGGCCGATATATCGGGTTACGTAACCCAAAAAATGGTCAACCCCGGTGACTATGTGGGGCGCGGACAAGCCATTTACGAAATTGCCGACCTCTCAAAAGTATGGGTGCTTTTTGATGTTTATGAATCGGATATGCCGTGGGTTAAAAAAGGCGATAAAGTGGATTTTTCCATTGCTTCCCTACCCGGCGAAACTTTTTCGGGGGCAATCACTTTCCTCGACCCGGTAATCGACTCGAAAACGCGCGTGGCAAAAGCCCGGGTAGAAGTCGTTAACCGGGGGTTAAAACTCAAGCCCGAAATGTTTGCCTCTGGAAAGGTGGAAGCAAAATTGCCCAACCGTTCGGGCGCTGTTGTTGTTCCAAAAACTGCCGTGATGTGGACAGGTGAACGTTCGGTGGTTTATTTGAAATCGAAAACAGACCAGGGCGTGAATTTTATGATGCGCGAAGTGGAACTGGGCCCGGCACTGGGCGAAAGTTTTATTGTAGAAAACGGTTTAGAGGAAGGCGAAGAGATTGCTGTTAACGGCACATTTAGCATTGATGCGGCGGCCCAACTGGCAGGGAAACCAAGTATGATGAATCCGGCTGGCGGCCCTGCAATGACCGGGCACAACCACGGCGGAATGGACATGGGCGGAGCAAGTGCCCCCCCTGTTGAGCCGGTTGATGCCGATCCAAAATTTACAGCTCAGCTTACTGATGTTTATGAAGCTTACCTCGATATGAAAAATGCGTTTGTGGAAACCGATGCGCAAAAAGTAAACAGCGGGGCACAAAAAGTAAGCACAGCCTTAAATTCGGTTGACATGGGTTTGTTAAAAGGCGATGCCCATATGGCCTGGATGGACCAGTTAAATGCTTTGGAAAGCGCTGTAAATGCAATAAATAAATCTGATGATATTGAAAAACAACGCCGGGAGTTTGCCCGGTTTAACCTTGCATTTTACAAAAGCCTGAAAATGTTCGGGCTGGACAATGAAACGGCTTATTACCAGTACTGTCCCATGGCCAACCGCGACAAGGGTGCGTACTGGCTGAGTGAAATCAAAGAAATACGCAACCCTTATTTCGGTGAGGATATGCTGGGATGTGGAGAAACAAGGGAAACCTTGAAGTAGGAGGAGTTAACCGGTAAGGGGCTGCGGCTCCTTCCGGTTTTTCAGAGATATATTTTAAACCATTAAAAATGCCATAAAATGAAACAAATATTTCAAATATTTAGATATGTAACCTTTACATCGCTGATTATTTTTTCTGTAGAGGTATATGGCCAGGATTCTTTTGTACTGGCAACCAATCAGCAATTTAAAGTAGAAGGGACATCTACCCTTCACGATTGGGAAATGGTATCAACCAAAGCCGAAGGTAATGCAAGTATTAAGCTGGTAAAGGGCAAAATTGCTAGCATCAATTCGCTTGTTGTTGATTTACCAGTTACTTCCCTAAAAAGCGGAAAGAACGCAATGGATAAAAATGCGTATGAAGCTTTGCAGGCAAATAAAAATCCTCAGATACAATTAGAACTGGTAGAAACAGAAGCCATTACGGACGAATTGGTTAAAGCGAAAATCAGGCTTTCCATTGCTGGTACCTCCAACATGGCCAATTGGGAGGTCAGCTATAAACTGTCGGAAGATGGCGTACTTTTTTTGGGTTCTCATAGAATTAAGTTTTCCGATTTTAAGGTAGATCCCCCCAAAGCCGTGTTTGGCACTATAAAAACCGGAGACGAACTTGAACTCTCATTTGAAACAACGTTTAAACAAACTAGTGAAACAGCTTTTAAATCAACAAATTAAAAATCAAATATCATGAAAAAATTTAATTACAAATTCAGCATTACATTTATTTCTCTATTGTTAATGACATCGGTTATAGTACACGCACAACAAACCAAGTTACAATTTTTCAGGCCCAATGATAAGACAGGGCTGAATGTATTTGAATCTACTAAAACCGATACGGTCGCATTTGATGGTTTCAAAGTTCGCTTGGGCGGCGATTTTGCTATGCAGTTCCAAAGCTTAAACCAAAGCAATTCCGCGGGCAACCTTGTTGAACTAGGCTCCGATTTTAATCTGCCATCGGCAAACCTGAACCTCGATGTACAATTGCTGGATGGGGTCAGGATGCATCTGAAAACCTATCTGTCTTCAAGGGCCCATAATGAAACATGGATAAAAGGTGGGCATATGCAGGTGGATAAGCTTGATTTTGTCAGCCCCGGGTTTTTGAGCGGTCTGATGCAGTATGCAACTATCACCATCGGCCTCGATGAATTTAATTACGGGGATGCCCATTTCAGGCGGTCAGACAATGCAAGGGGAATTTTTAACCCGTTTGTGGGAAATTACCTGATGGATGCATTCTCCACGGAAGCATTTGGAGAAGTTACCCTGCAAAACAACGGATTACTTGCCGTTATCGGTTTAACAAACGGGAAACTTAATCAAAATGTGACCGTCAATGACAACACCGACAACAAACCATCTTTCTACGGTAAACTGGGATATGATAAGCAGCTTAACGATGACCTGAGAGTGCGTCTTACCGGATCATGGTATATCAACAATGGAACTTCAAATGGCGCTTACCTTTACGGCGGCGACCGCGGAGGGACAAGGTATTACAATGTACTGTTCACTGTTCCGGATGAGGAGGGCAATTCTGAGGGCGGCCCGCGCGACGGACAATACAACGCACGTTTCAGCAAACTCACCGCTTTGCAATTTAACCCGTTTATAAAATTTAAAGGCCTTGAATTTTTCGGCATTGTTGAACGGGCAAACGGAAATAATGAATTTACGCAACCGCAGGCATACAAAGAAGGGGCATTCACACAACTGGCCGGAGAGTTACTTTACCGGTTCGGGGCAAATGAAAGGTTCTACCTCGCGGGGAGGTACAATACCGTCAAAGGCAAACAACGGGAAAGCTCGACTGAGGATTTGGATGTCAGTCGGTTAAATCTGGGTGGAGGATGGTTTCTTTCCAATAACGTTTTAACAAAACTGGAATACGTTGACCAAAGCTATAACGGTGATGCCTGGACCGGCAGGTTTGCCGGAGCTGAATTTGGTGGAGTTGTTTTGGAAGCAGTTATCAGCTTTTAACAAATTAAAAAGCCGGAGAACGATTTGGTGGAGAGAGAGAAGAGGAAGCCGCGCAGGGGCCCCGGCCCCTCCGGCTTGTTTTAAACAGCAAAATTAACGGGTTATGCAATCAGTTTATTTTATAGCAAAAAACAACAAAGAACCAGCAATTCATTCATTGGTCGGGCTGTTGGCCGGATACTTTGTTCTTCATCCGGCAAGTATGGTCATCCATTGGTTCGAATCGAATAATTCACCGGATGCCTGGGCACAAATCGGAAAGATTGTTTCAGGAAGTTTTGTCCATTCTTTTAGCTTGCACATGATGCCTATGTCTTTGGCATTTGCTGTTTTGGGGCTGGTTGCCGGAATCGTTTCCGGGTTTTACTATAAATCCATAAAAAAGAAAAACCGGCAACTTTACGGGAAGCGGCAATTGCTTCAACAAAGTTTACCGAACCTGATAGCCAGTGGGGAAAGTGAATTTGTAGAATTTAAATCATCCCTGAGGTACGACTACCGCCAGGTAAAAACCGACAAAAACCTGGAACACATTGTTTTGAAAGAAATCGCAGGTTTTTTGAATGCAAATGGAGGAATTCTTGTATTAGGAGTTGACGATAGCGGGCAGATATTAGGTCTCGAAAATGATTACTGGACGCTTAAAAAGAAAAACAAGGATGGTTTTCAGCAACGAATTATACTACTCGTTTCCAATACATTTGGCAAAGATATCTGCTCGATAATTCATATTACCTTCCATACCTTTCAAAACAATGAAATTTGTACGATTTACATTGAACCTTCGCGGCAGCCGGTTTACCTGAAAGAAGGAAACCGAACAGTATTTTATTTAAGAACGGGAAATATAACAAATCCGCTCACAACCAGTGAGGCTGTTAAATATTTAAAAATAAAAAGTTAAACATTAAACATTAAAAAAGATGAAAACAAAAGTTTTAAGCTTAGTTGCGCTGTTTATGATGGGCGCTGTTTCCGTTTTTGCAGGAAACAAAACAGAAAAATTCCTGGTGAACGGGAAGTGTGAAATGTGCGAGAAACGAATTGAGATGGCAGCTTTATCGCTGGAGGGTGTTTCAAAAGCTGACTGGAACAAGGAAACTAAAATGATGGAAGTTTCACTTGATAATTCGAAAACTGATGTGCACAAAGTAGAAATGACCATTGCAAAAGTGGGCCACGATACTAAAATGCACAAAGCGACTGATGAAGCATACAACCAGTTACCATCCTGCTGCAAGTATGACCGCTCAGAACTCAAAGCTCCGGCGAAGCCGATGAAACATAAACATAAATAACAAAAAGAGCCTACTGGTTGAGTAAAACGAAAAAAATACAAAATCCTTTTTTGGGAGGAGAATACGTTAGGATGCGGAGAAATAAGGAAGACTATTAAGTAGGTTTGGTTTGGGGACGGAGAAGAGAAAGGGAATGGGAGGGTTACTCCCTCCCGCCCTTTCAATTGTAAAAATACTATCATGAAAGTGCGATTAAAAAAATACAAGTTTATAAAGAACCAGGAAATACTGATTCATGCTTTTGTGGGGCTGTTAGTAGGGTATTTTATTTTACACCCAACAAGTATGGTCATTTACTGGTTCGAAAATAATTTAAACGGGGTTAGCTTTTCTGCTTTATGGTCGGTTTTTTGGAATCAGTTCGTTGAATCCTTTAGTTTTAGTATGATGCCCATGTCGGTTGCTTTTTCCGTTCTTGGATTATTGATTGGCCTGGCTTCAGGAATGTACAACCGCTCTATAAAAGAAAAGCAGGACAAATTATTGACAAAAAGGCAATTGTTAAAACAAAGCATCCCATCGTTAATTGCTGATGGCGAAAATGATTTTGTTGATTTTAAAGCTTCTTTGCGTCACGATTACAGGCAGGTGAAAACCGATAAAAACCTGGAAAACGAAGTGCTGAAATCAATTGCCGGTTTTTTGAATGCTAAAGGCGGAACTTTAATATTAGGTGTTGACAATTACGGTAGTATCCTGGGATTGGAGAACGATTACTATTCGCTAAAGAAAAAAAACAAAGATGGATTTCAACAGCGGTTAATACTATTGGTATCCAATGAATTTGGTAAAGATATTAGCACAAAAATCCATTTCTCATTTCATGAAATAGAGGGAAAAGAAATATGTGCCTTGTTGGTTGAACCGTCCCATCGGCCGGTTTATCTAAACGATGGGGGTAATACCATTTTCTACCTTCGCACCGGAAATATCACCCATCCCCTTACTACCAGCGAAACGGTAGAATACCTGCAGTCGCGGGAAATAACTTAAAAATTAAAATCATGAGAACAATAATGCTTTTTCTTAGCCTTACCTTATTAATTTCTTTTCATAGCTATTCTCAATTAGAATTTGAAGGAGTAATAAAGTCTGAATTTAAAACCATTCAGTTAGAAAACGGGGAAATAAAATTCTATAATTTCGACACTAAAGCCCAAACGATAATTATTTATAACCTGGACAACACACGATGGAAGTCGATTCACATTCCGATTGAAAACAATCATTTTTTTGAGGAAATTAAAATGATTTCTCAAAATACAATTCATCCTGACCAGGAGATAGAAATAGTCTATACATGTTTAACGTATAATTACAATGCCATTGAAGAAAACCCTGAACCTGAACACAATGCTGTTCAATTTACATTAAACATCATCAACGAAAGGGGCCAAAAACTACTTTCTGTGCCGAATAGCCATGAAATAAAACTTACCTCAGTAAATGGGAAAACCAAACTTCTGATTTTTAAAAATGGCATTAAAAGTTTTCGGGATGACAATGAAATACTGGTTTATGCTTTACCCAATAAAAAATAGGTTATGGAAGATTATCTGCAATATAAAAGTTTCCACATTCAAGAAAGTATATCGAAAGAAAAAATAAAAGAATTAATGACAAAGTTTAATTCCACACCGGGAATTAACAAAATTGATTGTGCAAGCCAATCGGTTTCTGTCGTCTATAATCCATACGAAATTAGTGAAAAAGAAATTTTGAAAAGTTTATCTGTTCTTGGGTTAACCATTTCAATTGATGACAAAAAATCGTTTAAAAACAGGCTAAAGAAGATGGCGGAAGAAAATAAGAAAGATTTTGGCGGGAAACGATTGGATTGCTGTGATTTAATCACCTAAATCTTACGGCAATTAGATTGTATTCAAGATATAGTAATTTATTCATTTAAAATTCAATGTTATGAAGAAAAAAGTATTCTTATCAATGATTGCCGTTGCAGTGTTAAGCATAACGGCATTCGGGAATTCCAAAACCGAAAAAATTGAAAAGTTTAAAGTGAAGGGCACTTGCAGCACGTGCGAAACCCGTATTGAAAAAGCAGCTAAAGGTGTTGCAGGGGTGACATTTGCCGAATGGAGCGAAGAAACCCAAATGATAGCTGTTTCATTCGACGATTCAAAAACGGATGTCCACAAGATACACATGGCCATTGCAAAATCCGGTCACGATACAGAAATGCACAAGGCAAAAGATGAGGATTATAACAGGTTGAATGCTTGTTGCAAGTATGATAGAACAGGGCTCAATATAGAGATGGGTGGCCACGAGGGGCACAATCATTAAAATAAACTGAAAATTTTTGATTTTTTCTTTTTGGGTTATTGATTATACATGGACAAACCGTAAAAAGCAAAATTATGCAACTCTTTTTGAAAATCATGTAACAATTGATAGTCAATAGTTTAGTAAATTAGGTTTTGAGAAAAGGTGGTAAGGTTCCCGGAACATTTTATTCCGGGATCTTCTTCCAAAAATGAATAAAGAAAGGAGTTCACTATGTTTTTGAAAATTTTAATATTATCGGTTATCCTGGTTGCCTTCACTATGTTGGCACTGGGCGTAAAGTTGCTTTTTAACAGGGAGGCTACATTTACAGAACACGCATGTGCCATGGAAGATGGCGAATTGAACAAGATTGGCGGTTGTGCCGGTTGCGAAATAAAGGAATTGGCAAACTGTGATGAAGATGGGAAAAAGTAAAACAGGATTGGAAGCTGGAAGTTGGATGTTAGGTTTGGTATTTCTTCGGACTTTGGGCTTCCGACCTAAAAATTCAAAATTATGAAACTTATAAAAGCTTATATCAGGTATCGTAAACTGGAAGAAGTTTACAATGGTTTAAACGATGCAGGTTTTTGCTGCATGACCTTTGCCGAGTGTGAGGGTACAGGTCAGTATTCCGACCACGAAAAGGAACACATTAGTTACAAATACCCTTTTGCCGATGCTTACCGTGTAATTAAACTGGAAATTTTGGTGGCAGAAGAACATGTGAATCCGGTTGTGGAAATTATTCGCAAGAACGGGCGGACAGGCTACCGTGGCGATGGGATGATTGTCATTTCACCGGTTGACGAGGTTTACAAAGTGAGAACCGATGAAAAAGGGATTCTGGCAGTTTAAGTAAGGATTGAGAAACTACTAAAAGTTAATTGTTGTGCAATGCTGTGAAAAAATGAACTGTCTGGACAGAGGGCTAATTTGTGCCGCTGAAACAGAGCTTCCCAGAGTAGTTATTGTGGGGGGTGGCTTTGCAGGTTTAAACCTGATAAAAGGTTTAAAAAATTTGCCAGTGCAGGTGGTACTGATAGATAAAAACAATTTTCATCAGTTCCTCCCGCTGCTATATCAGGTAGCAACCAGCGGAATAGAACCTGACAATATTGCATTCCCATATCGTAAACTATTTGAAAAATACCGGAATGTTGTTTTCAGAATGGCCGAAGTAACACATATCAATACGACTCATAATAAATTGAGTACAAACATCGGTGTTATCCATTATGATTATCTGGTGTTGGCTTGTGGGAGCAAAACAAATTTCCTTGGCAATACAGACTTTGAAAATTTTGGCTCAGGACTCAATTCTGTAACCGATGCCCTTGACATTAGAAGCAGGCTCCTGCAAAATTTGGAAAAAGCAGCCGTTACTTGCATTGAACATGAAAAAAGGGAACTGAGTAGTGTTGCTATCGTTGGCGGAGGCGCCACCGGTGTAGAAATCGCTGGCGCCCTCGCTGAGTTTAAAAGATATATTTTACCAAAAGACTATCCGGAATTAAATAGTGTTGAAATGAAAATTTACCTCATAGAAGCTACCGGAAGGCTTTTGCAGGCGATGCCGGAAAAACTCTCCGAAAAAACATTGCACTATTTATCCCGGATGAATGTCGATGTTTTGTTGAATACATCCGTGAATTCCTACGATGGAAAAAAGGTTGTTCTTGCCGGTGAAAAGAGTTTTAGTGCAGCTACTTTTATTTGGACTGCTGGTGTAAAAGGGGATATTGTTAAAGGGCTTCCACGTGAAAGCATAAGCAGGCAAAACCGAATTTTGACAGATGATTTTGGCCGGATATTGACACTTAACAATGTATTTGCAATTGGCGATAATGCGCTTATTAAAACACACACAAATCCACATGGTCATCCAATGATTGCCCAACCAGCTATTCAACAGGGTAAATTATTGGCAAAAAATCTGATGAAACTGATTCAAAATGAATCTATGGTTCCTTTTGAATATCAGGACAAAGGCACAATGGCAACCATTGGCCGAAAAAAGGCTGTCGCCTCGATAAAAAAGCTGAAGTTCGGTGGCTTTTTTGCCTGGCTAATTTGGTCGTTCATCCATCTCGTGTCCCTAATCGGTTTTCGAAACAAAATAATGGTCACCATCAACTGGTTATGGAGTTATTTTACTTATGAGAAAGGAAACAGGGTAATTATCAGAAGATATGAAGAAGTGAAAAAGTCAGAGTAGAACGTATAATAAAACGGAATAATCATGGACAAGCAAAAAATTACAGAAATATATCGTAAAAGGGCACCTTCTTATAATTCCGCTGTTCAATTTTTCAACCTCATCGGATGGAGGGTGAATCATTACCGGGTTGATGCTATTGAAGCGCTAAATTTGAAGCAAGGAGATAGCGTGATTGATTTATGCTGTGGTACAGGTTTGAATTTTCCGCACCTGTATAACTCGGTTGGCCCGGAAGGCAAAATAATCGGTGTCGATTTGTCCGATGAAATGTTAGAGGAAGCTGGGAAACTGGTTAAAGGGAAAGGTTGGAAAAATTTCACGTTGGTACAAAGCGATGCTGCGGAATACAGGTTCCCGAAAAATATTAACGGGATAGTTACTTCGTATGCTATTACTCTAATCCCTGAATATGATGCTATAATTAGCAATGGCTCAAAAGCTCTCGCTAAAGGCGGGAGGTTTGTTGTTCTTGATTTCAAAAAACCGGATAGCTGGCCAGAATGGTTTGCAAAGTTAATGGTTAGATTTTTCATAAAACCATACGGCGGAACATACGATTTAAAAGACCGCCATGCATGGGAATCGTTGGAAAAACATCTCAAATTAAATGAGTTCCGGGAATATTATTTTGGCTCAACATACATTGCTACGGGAGAAAAAGAAAAGTAGAAAAAATGAAAACAAAAAATTTTATAGTAAGCTTTTTAATCCTGCTCTTGGTTTCTTCCACAGGCATTATGCTGGAAATTAGCCTTTCACGGCTTTTCTCCTACATGCTGAGCTACCACTTTGTTTTCATTATAATCGCTTTTACCCTTTTTGGCCTCGGTATTGGGGAGATGTCCTACTACAGATGGTCGTGGGTGCGGTCAAAAGCCCGGATATTTTATGACGTGCTCCCTTTTAGTATCCTGTTTAGTTTCATTTTACTGGTTTCACTGAACAAATCGGGCATTTTTGCAACCCCGTCATTTAATCTGATAATCAATATATTAATGGCTGTGCTGCCATTTATTGCCATCGGTGTTGTCAAGGCTGATATTTTCCATACCCAAAGAACAAAAGCCGCCTGGTTATACAGTATGGATTTAGCCGGTTCTGCGGGAGGGGCATTGTTAACCGTATTTATCCTCAACAATCTCGGTCTGCTCAAAGCATTTCTTATAAGTTATGTTTTACTCGCGGTTGCCGGCCTGTTGTCTTGGAGTTCGTTTTCCGGTAAAAAAAACCAGCCCTATCTGAGAGGGGTAATTTGGATAATACTGGTGGCTTTCCTGGGGTGGGCCGGCTTTTGGGCATACAATTTTAACCCCTCCATCAGTAAGGACAACGACAAAGATATGTTGCGGCTGATGAGCAACCCGGCAATTAAAAGCAGGATTATTGAAACGGAGTGGAATTCGTTTGGAAAAACCGATTTGGTTGAATTAACAAACCCGGACGGAAGCAGCAAAAAAGTAATGTTCGTTGATGGAGCGGCAGGTACCACCCTGGTGAGTATTGAAGAAATTGAAAACAACAAGGGGGAACACGCCCATCAGTTCGCGCATTTTCCGGCAACCTTCGGGCTGAATTTGCTGAAGGAAAAAGAAAAAGATTCGGTTTTGATAATTGGCCCGGGAGGGGGTGTTGACATGGCAGCCACCTGGCTCTTGAATTTCAGCCAAATCGACGCTGTTGAGATAAACCCGTCTTTTGTGAGCCTTATGGAAAAATACAATCCGTCAACGTTTACACAAAAAGACAATATCGCGGTTTACGTTCAGGAAGGCAGAAATTTTGTCAGGGAAACAAAAAACCGGTACGACGTGGTCATGCTCACCATTCCGGTAACCAAAGGCGGGAGGGGCGCTGACTTTTACGGGCTCTCCGAAAATTATCTGTTTACACGCGAAGCGGTTAAAGATTACCTGAATGTATTAACGCCCGAAGGAAGGTTGATATTCACCATGCACAACGCGACGGAAGTGTACAAGATGCTTTCCAATTACCTCGAACTGATGGAAACCAGAGGCATTGATGGAGCAACCGCCTTGCTGAATGTATTTATCTATTCCAACGAAATGATGCCGGTACTGATAATCAGAAAAATCCCCTTTGAAAAAAATGAAACGGAAACAAACCATATACTGGCGCATCAATACAATTTGGACCGGGAAACATTCTTCATACCCAACATTCAGCAACTTGAAGCAGATACCCTGGTTGAAAACATAAACTACCAGTGGTACATGTTTGACAGGTTGATTTATGGCATTTCCCAAAACGAATTCGATTATAAACAACTCTCTGAAGCAGCCGTGCTGAACCTGGAGCCTGTAGATGACGATTCACCCTATTTTTTCAACTATGAAAACGGCATCCCTAATTCGCTGATGACATTGTTCATCTTTTCATTGATAGTCATGGGCTGGCTTATTTTCATGACTGCCAGGGGATGGAAGTTCAGTCAGGAATTAATACCAGAAACACGCAAAAAACTTAATTTTCTCGCATTTGTGGTTTTTGTGCTTGGTATATGTTATTTCTTTGTACAGTCTTATCTGTTCCAGGTACTGAACCTTCAGCTTTCAAACCCTGCACAATCATTTTCCCTGCTGCTGTTCACTTTCTTGCTGGGTAATGGCTTAGGTAGTTTTTATACGGGTTTGTTCCGAAGAAATTTCCTGTTGAAGGCGGGTTTGTACAGTTTATTGGTGGCAATTGTTATGGTTGCTGTCCGGGTTTTTATTATGCCCGGATTTGCGGTAGATGGGATTTCACAACCACTCATGGTTGTATTGTTGCTGATACCGGCCTTTTTCATTGGCATCCCTTTTCCTTCAATCCTTAAAGAAGTATCGGGCGAACAGGAGCATCTCCTCCCCTTGTTTTTGGGCATTTCCTCACTGGTCAGCATGGCTACCGCGGTAATGGTAATTGTTATTTCTATGTTGTGGGGGTACTCTTATGTATTGTGGCTGGGGGTTATCGGATACATTATCGTTGCCCTGTCATTAGTATTATTTTATCGAAAAAATTTAAAAGTCAGTAAAAATGCATAAAAAATGGTCACTTCATATTGGTAAAATATTCGGGATAAAAGTTCTTATCCATTGGACGTTCTTAATCCTTATCGGCTGGATTTTCCTGATGCATTTCCGCATGGGGCACGGTTTCAGCGAAGGTTTTTCGGGCATGTTGTTTATACTGGCCATTTTTGCCTGTGTGGTACTACATGAGTTTGGGCATTCCCTCACCGCAATGCGGTTTGGTGTCCAAACACAAGATATAACCGTTTACCCCATCGGTGGCATTGCCAGCCTCGAATCCATGCCCACGAAACCAGCACAGGAACTTCAGGTAGCGATTGCAGGCCCGGCAGTAAATTTAATCATCGCCGGAATATTATGGATACACTTAAAAAGCACAGGGCAAACCTTTGATTTGGAAGCGATGCAGAACATCAGGCTAACAGGGACAGCTTTCGCGGCCAACCTGATGTATGCCAATATTATTCTGGCGGCTTTTAACCTGATACCTGCATTCCCGATGGATGGTGGCCGGGTTTTACGCTCGTTGCTGGCCATGAAAATAGAACCGGTAAAAGCTACCTCTTTTGCCGCGAAAACAGGCCAGGTACTGGCTATTGTTTTTGTTTTCTTTGGGTTCTTCTTTAATTTCTGGTTGGTGTTTATCGGGCTGTTTATCTTTCTTGGGGCCGGTGCAGAATCTAAAGCCGAAAAGATAAAACATGCCCTGGAAGGTGTCCGGGTAATGCATGTGATGAAATCGAGTTATGCCATCCTGAATTCGGATACAACCCTGAAAACAGCAGCCGACCATTTTATCAATTCATCTGAAAAATCATTTCTGGTGATGGAAAAAAACAATGTAACGGGTATACTCAATGATAAAGACATTGTGGAAGGCTTACATAAAGGAAAAGTAAATCAAAAAATCAGCGATTTTATGCAGAAAGATTTTTACTGGCTCGAAGAAGAGGAAGCCCTGTCCGACAAGTTTTTTCTGCTGCAACAGAACAGACAATCCCTGTTTCCTGTCAGGAAAAACGGCAAACTGACAGGGATTGTTGGTATAAAAGATATCCACAAGTGGATACAATCAAATGCGTTTATGTTTAATCATTAAAAAATGAATTATGAAAACAAAAAAAAGTATTCTAATATCGGTTATTACTTCCTTCATTATTGCATTGATTCTAACTTCATGCGGAGGAGGCAATAATAAAGAAAAAAAGGAATCACCAAGGCTCATGCCATCCGAACATGGTTCAATGTCGGATAGGACTGAGCAGGGCGTTTCAACCGGGGTAGAACACGAACAACACAATAATCTTGCTGAAAATTTTGCGCATAAGAATATTGTGATACTCGATGAGGTTTACCCGGTAAACAAGCAAACACAGGCAGAACTGGAAGAAGTAATTGATGCCTACCTGCTTATGAAAAATGCGCTGGTGAACGGTGATGTGGCTGCAACAAACAAGGCAATCAATTTAATGCTCGACAAGATTAAAGTAGTTAAACCTGAAAAACTGGATGGTGAAGGGCTGGATGCCTGGAAAGACCATATCGGTTTATATACAGACAAACTACAGGAAATGCAACATGTAAACGGTCTGGAAGAGAAACGTTCCTATTTCAGCCACCTCTCCGAAATTATGTACTGCACCATTAAAAGCTTCGGGTTAAAAGAAGGTAATTTATTCGCAGTTTATTGCCCAATGGCTTTCGACGGAAAAGGAGCGTACTGGATTGCCGAAAGCAAAACAATACAAAACCCCTATTTTGGAGACAAAATGCCAACATGTGGTGAAATAAAAGAAGAGTTATAATGAATTTAAAATGAAATTATCATGAAAAAAACAATGATTATGCTTATCCTGGCTTTAGTAAGTTGGGGGGCAAATGCACAACACGACCATTCTAATATGGGACACTCAACGGAAAGTCACTCAAAAATGGCAAACAAATCCATGGAGCAGTCAAACGTTGAGGTAGAACGTTCTAAATCGGCATCTGCCATTATCGACAATTACCTGGCATTAAAAGATGCATTGGTAGCCGATAACAGCAAAAAAGCAGCAAACTCGGGAAAAATGTTGTTCGAAGCTTTTGAAGAATTTGACATATCAGCCCAACCAAAATCAGAACAAAAGGAACTGGGCGAGATTATTGAAGTTGCCAGAGAACATGCAGAACATATTTCTGAAAACGACGGGAACATCGAGCATCAAAGGGAACATTTTGAAATGTTGAGTACAGATGTTAAAGACCTGGTAATTATTACGGGTACTGATAGAGATTTATACCAAATTTTTTGTCCCATGTATAACAACAACGAAGGTGGTTCGTGGCTAAGTGCGTCCAGTGAAATTAAAAATCCGTTTTTTGGTAGTAAAATGTTGAAATGCGGTAGCGTACAACAAAACATTACTGTGAAATGAAATGGTTGAAATGGATAGGTATTGGAGTATTGGCAGTTCTGGTGGGTTTGCAATTCATACCCACCAGAACCAATCAAAGCACAACCGTGCCGCCAACAGACTTTGTAAAAACCTACAATGTTCCGGAAGATGTAAAGAGTATCCTGGCTGTGTCTTGCTATAATTGCCACAGCAACAATACAAATTATCCCTGGTACAGCAGGGTGCAGCCGGTTGGGTGGTATTTGGAAAATCATATCAATAAGGGCAAAGAGGATTTAAATTTTAGTGAATTCGGGGATTATTCAGCCCGAATGCAACAAAGCAAATTAAAATCAATGATAAGCCAGATTGAAGATGGTGAAATGCCTTTGGCTTCTTACACATTCATCCATCGTGAAGCCCGCTTGTCCGAAAATAGTAAAAAAAGACTCGTTGATTATTTAAAAACATTAATCGAATGATACGGGCAATTTACGTGCTATAAAAGGTTATGAATTGAATAAAAATAAAAAAGAACTCATGGATATTAACATTAAAAATATGGTCTGCCAACGCTGCGTTCTGGTGGTTTCGCAAATTTTTGAACGTGCAGGAATAGAAGTTAAAAACATACAGTTGGGCAAAGTAAAAACCACTAAAGAGGTTGCGCCCTACAAACTCGAACAAGTGGACAAAAACCTGAAAGAGTTGGGGTTTGAAATTATCAACGATTCAAAGGGCAGGTTAATCGAATCAATAAAAAACATCACAGTTGATTATGTTTACCACCATTCCGGCGAAAGCAAAATGAATTTTTCGGAATACCTTACTGACAAACTCAACCTGGATTACCCCTATCTGAGTTCGCTTTTTTCGTCAGTTGAAGGCACCACCATCGAAAAATACATGATTAGCCTGAAAATAGAACGGGTAAAAGAATTGCTTGTTTACGATGAAAAAACATTGAGCGAGATTGCCTTTGAAATGGGATACAGCAGCGTGGCCCATCTTTCCGGGCAGTTTAAGAAAGTAACAGGGTTTACTACATCGTATTTCAAAAAGCTGGGGGAACAAAACCGCAAATCGATAAACGATGTATAATTTAAAAACTATGTAAATCAACTTTAAAAAAGTGTAACACTTTAAAGGATAGTAGCTTTTATCTTTACAACAGATATTTTGAGATGTTGGGTTATGAGAATTAAAATTAGAAATATGGTCTGCAAAACATGTATCCTGGTGGTTTCTCAAATTTTTGAAGAAGCCGGGATTAAAGTGGAAGATGTAAAGATAGGCTATGTTGTTGTGGAGGACAAGATAACTCCATTTAAGCTGGATGCAGTAAATAAAAGGCTTAAAAAGGCAGGGTTGGAAATCATTGACGTTCATAAAAGCCAACTAATAAATAAAATAAAAACCAGTATTGAAGAATATGCATATACAGAAGGCAGGCAATCAAAACTAAAGTTGTCTGATTTTCTTAAAATGAAGATAGATTTAAATTATGCCTATATAAGTTCGCTTTTTTCATCAGACCAGGGTATTACTATTGAGAAATACCTTATTAAACTAAAAATTGAACGGGCCCAGGTAATGCTCCTTTGTGATGAAAAAGAATTAGCTGAAATAGCCTGGGAGTTGGGGTACAGCAGCGTCCCTCATTTTTCGGGCCAGTTTAAAAAAACTACGGGTATTTCACCAACTCGTTTCAAAAAAACAATAAAGCAATGTTACAACGAAAAATAAACACATCAAAAAGTTAAAATCATATAAATCATTCAGCGAATTATGTAACATATTAAATACCTGATGATTGTATCTTTGAAATAGTTGAACACTAAAAAATTACATATCATGAAAACACGAAAGGATTTTACAACAGAAAGAAAAAATGAAGGAATGGGGACAACGGCCCAAAATACCGGAAAAAATACTCCGGAATCAGATGTAAAATACCAGTGCCCCATGAAATGCCACGGAGAAGAGGTTTACGATGAACCAGGGCTCTGCCCGGATTCTAAAATGGAGATGATTCCTGTGAATGGGGGATATATTTTTTATTAGGTGATACAAGGAGCTCACATACGTGGTTTTTACAAAAATTATTTGAGTTAAATCATAAAACTTTACAACATGAAAAGTCTGATAAGTTTTTTTAGAGGGAAAGGAACCGGTAATAGTTCGTCTTCGGTATGGAAAAAAAGCCAATCGCAACCCCAGTATTTTTGCCCGATGAAATGCGAAGGGGATAAAACTTATGATGCCCCTGGAAATTGCCCGGAATGTAACATGAAACTGGTGTCGGCAAATGATATTGAAGAGTCAATTGTACGTTTTCGTTGTAATGTTTGATTTTGATTTAAAAAAGCAGAACAAAAAATCATATAAATCTTTTAATAAATACTGTAACATATTAAATAACTGCGTATTGTATCTTTGAAATAGTTAAACATTAGAATTTAAATATCATGAAAACACTAAGAGATTTTTTTACAGGAACAGCACGGAATAAAGAGCGTGTAGAAACAGTTGCCCAAAATTCCGGGAACAGGTTTGTTGCCGGGCCTCAAACCCGGTATCAATGCCCTATGAAATGCGAAGGCGAAAAAACCTACAATGCCCCCGGCAATTGCCCGGACTGCAACATGAAACTGGTGCCGGTGGAGAATAGTAAAAGTTCGCATGACCATCATAACCACAACCATGGGTGCTGCTAAGATAATCACGTATAATAAATCATATTTAATCACTTAAAAATTACATATCATGAAATCAATATCAATTATATTTTCAATGTTTTTATTTTTTGCTTTGAGCAGTACAGCACAAAGTAAAAAGGTGGCCAGAATAATGGACAACCCGGAAACCCGGTCAGAAATTTTTAACAATATTATGAACGACCATGAGCTCATGTTGGAATTTATGGAAATGATGAAGGGGAACGAACACGCCACCATGATGATGCAAAACGGTAACCTTCATAATGGAGGAATGAATGCAAAAAAAGGAATGGCGGAAACGAAATGCAACCATCAAATTGGGGACCATGCCAACAGTATGGGGATGATGAAAGACAACCCTGAAATGAAAACAGCTATGATGGAAGAATGCAATGCAAATTCTAAGATGCACAACATGGCTGAAATGATGGCTCAAAACCCTGAAATGATGAAAACATGCATGAAAAAAATGAACGGAATGAAGGGCGAAAATAGCCAGATAAACAAAATGGAAGAGCCTGTTGACCAGCAGGGGCATGAGGAGCATCATGAATAAACATTAAATTCAGAAAGGAGGTAACTATGAATGAAAACAGCCACCGGGTGAGTTGTTAGTAAAACACTCATCCGGTGGACTTTCATTTAATCCTGGATATTACAATTAATAAAGGAAATTATTATGGAATGGTTGGCAGAAAATTGGCTTTGGATAGTATTTGCAATAGCATTTGTTGCTATGCACATGTTTGGCCACGGAGGACATGGCGGACACGCAAATCATGAAAGCCGCGAAGATAACAGGGACAAAAAACAGGAACAGAAAAGTTCAGACGGGTCGGTTCCTCATCATCATTAATACTAAAAGAAAGGAGATATATTATGCTAAAAATAAAAATTGTAACCTGGTCATTAGGAACTTTTACCGCCGTAAGTTTTATTGTTTGTATCATTTATGGGCTTGTAACACCCGATAGTCTTCATATGCATACATTCCTCGAATCTGTATTGCCGGCTTTTAAATGGCTAACCTGGTGGGGTTTCCTTCTGGGGTTGCTGGAAAGTTTTCTGTATGGTGTTTATGCCGGTTTGGTTTATGTACCCATCTATAATTTCTTTTATAAAAGGTGGAATAAATAAACGCGTTTAATTAAAGAATTATTATGGAAAGAGGAATTGAACACTCAGGGGCATGGGCGATTGCTTTGATTGTTATCGTTATTGCGTCCTGGTTTTTATACCGTTATCTTACCCCAAAAACGTGGCGGGAATGGACGGGTGCCGGGTTAATACAGGCGTTCATTATTGCTTTGTACGCTGAGATGTATGGTTTCCCGCTTACCATTTACCTGCTTGTTCGGTTTTTTGGATTAGACCGCGGTTACCTAAATGCAAATCTTTGGTCAACATTGGTGGGGCTTGGCGAAACGGGCATGATGATTTCAATGATTGCAGGCTATTTCCTGCTTTTTACAGGTTTTGGTATTTTTCTGCAAGGCTGGCGCGAACTCTACCGCGCACATAAAGAAAATCGGCTCGCTACGGGAGGATTGTACAGCCTGGTGCGGCACCCCCAATATACAGGTTTGTTTATTGCACTATTCGGAGAAGGCATTGTACACTGGCCAACATTATTTTCCATAGCACTGTTTCCTTTTATAGTACTGGTATATGTAAGGCTTGCCCGTAAGGAAGAGAAAAAGGTAATTGAAAAGTTTGGGGAAGAATACCTTGAATACCGAAGACATGTACCGATGTTTCTACCCGTAAAAGGGAAATGGAAACAGTTTATTGAAAACTCCGGTTGAGTTTCAGAATAAGTGAAGTATTGAGTTATAGTTGCCATTAATAAAGACAATCCCATAAAACAGGGGCAGGAATTTAAATATGTTGAATAAAAAATAACATGAAAATGAACAATAAAAGCGCTGGTCAAAAAGTCAATCATAATCACATTGAAAAAAATGGTGGTGTAACCAAATATGTTTGCCCCATGAAATGCGAGGGCGATAAAACATATGATGCCCCCGGTGACTGCCCGGTGTGTAATATGCACCTGGTTCCGGTTAATGAACAGACTCAAAAAACCAGTCGGCACCGGCACCAACATGAACACCATCAGCATAAAAAGACACCGGAATCAGGAGAAGGTGTATATTACTGCCCCATGCACTGCGAAGGCGACAAAACATACGGCCAGCCTGGTGATTGCCCGGTTTGCGGGATGCACCTGATTAAAGAAGAAAGACGGCCAACAAGTGGTGCAAAAACCATTTACATCTGCCCGATGCACCCGGAGGTAAAACAAGACCACCCCGGAAGCTGCCCAAAATGCGGGATGGATTTGGTCCCGGAGCAGGGAGAAGAAACCAGTGAAGAGGAAAAAGCATACAAAAAAATGGCGAAAAAATTCTGGGTGGCACTTGTGTTAAGTATCCCGGTTTTTATTATTGCCATGTCGGAATTTTTCCCGTTTCTGAAATTGGAAGAAATCGCACCAAAAAAGGTTTGGGGATGGGTTGAATTTGCACTGGCAACCCCGGTTGTTTTTTACAGCAGTTGGGAGTTTTTCAAACGCGGTTGGAGTTCCATCGTGCGGTGGATGCCAAACATGTGGACCTTAATATCGATTGGCGTTGGGGCGGCTTACCTTTTCAGCGTTTTTGCGCTGCTTATTCCAAGCGCTTTCCCCGGTCAGTTTAAAGATGCTGCTGGAAATGTCCATCTTTATTTTGAGGCGGCGGCAGTTATTCTCACCCTGGTTTTACTGGGTCAGGTGCTGGAACTCCGCGCACACAGCAAAACCAATTCGGCCATAAAGGCGCTGCTGAATTTGGTGCCACCCGTGGCACGGGTAATACGCAACGGAGAGGAAACAGAAATCCCACTCGAGGAAGTTCACGAGGGAGACATTCTGCGGGTGCGCCCCGGTGAAAAAATCCCGGTCGATGGAGCAGTTACTAACGGAGATGCCGTGGTGGATGAAAGCATGATTACCGGCGAACCCATTCCGGTGGATAAATCAAAAAATAATAAAGTTACCGGAGGTACCATCAACGGGAACACCTCTTTTGAAATGAAAGCCGAAAAAGTGGGCGAAGATACCTTGCTTGCCCAGATTATTGAAATGGTGAACCAGGCCAGCCGGTCCCGCGCACCTATTCAAAAGCTGGCCGATGTGGTTGCAAAATACTTTGTGCAGATAGTTATCGGTATTGCTGTAATCACCTTTGTGGTGTGGGCAGCATGGGGGCCTGAGCCCGCTTATGTTTATGCTTTTGTAAATGCAGTGGCTGTGTTGATTATTGCCTGCCCGTGCGCGTTGGGCTTAGCTACGCCAATGTCAATTATGGTTGGTTCGGGCCGGATGGCGCAATCGGGCGTGCTGGTAAAAGATGCACGCGCCATCGAAGAAATGAATAAAGTCGATACATTGATTATCGATAAAACAGGTACCATAACCGAGGGCAAACCGGCGCTAAAAAAATTTCATTCATTTGGAAAACTGGCTGACAGGGAAATCCTGAGAATTGCCGCTTCCGTAGATGCGCAAAGTGAACATCCGGTTGCAGAGGCAATTGTAAAAGGTGCAAAAGAAAAAAGTATTCAACTGCTGAAGGTGGAAAAATTTGAGGCAGTAACCGGTAAAGGTGTAAAAGGGATTATTGACGGGAAAACGGTTGGACTGGGAAATAACCGGCTTGTTGAGGAATTCGGTACCACACTCACCAAAGACCATGAAGACATTGTAAAAGTCTGGCAACTAACAGGTCAAACTGTAATGTACCTTTTAATTAACAACCAGATTGAAGGAATAGTAAGTGTTGCCGATACCATTAAAAAGACTTCGGCAAAAGCCATTCGCGAACTGCAAAAAATGGGCGTAAAAGTACACATGCTTACCGGTGACAATAAATTTACGGCCAAAGCGGTGGCCGAAGAATTGAAACTGGATGGCTACCAGGCTGATTGCCTGCCCGATGACAAATTCAAAAAAGTAAAAGAATTGCAGGCGCAAGGCCAGAAAGTGGCAATGGCAGGCGACGGCATTAACGATGCCCCCGCGCTGGAACAAGCCAATATTGGAATTGCGATGGGAACCGGAACTGATATTGCCATGCAGAGCGCTGAAGTGACACTGGTAAAAGGCGATTTGGACGGAATTGTGCGCGCCCGCGAACTGAGCCACAAAGTGATGCGCAATATTAAACAGAACCTGTTTTTTGCTTTTGTTTATAACGCACTGGGAGTTCCGGTTGCAGCCGGAATCCTGTTCCCGTTTTTCGGGATATTACTCAGTCCGATTATTGCAGCAGCAGCGATGAGTTTTAGTTCAGTTTCGGTAATTACAAATGCATTACGGTTAAGGAGAAAATAATGAAAAATGGTGAGAAATAAGAATATACAGAATAATGAGGCACTTTGGAGTAAGAACGAAAAAAGGGGATTGAATGCTACATTGCTCGTTTTTCTTTTGGTAATCTTGGTTTTTCTTTCCATTCCGATTTTTAAAGAAATTGAAAATCAAAAAGTTTTAAAGAATTTAATGAATCAGGAAATCGCCTTTCAAAGTGTCTGTTCAGTGAGTAATGAAATAAAATTTGAAAAATTGAATCTTGTGAAAATTGATAATAAAACATATTGGGTTTGTTGTTCAAGGTGCAGGGCGAAACTGATTAGTAATAGTAATATTCTTCGTTTTGCAACGGATCCTTTTTCAAATAAGAAATTAGATAAAGCAACAGCCATAATAAAACAAAACCCGAAAAATATTGGCACTGTGTTGTATTTTAAGACGAAAGATAATGCTACAAAATTTAACCTTGAAAGGGAAAAATTATAACATGCCAAAAATAATTTCAAAAAAATATCTGTCGGAAAAGGTTGTCCAACTGGAAATTGAAGCGCCACGAATTGCGAAAAAACGCAAAGCAGGGCATTTTGTGATTGTCAGGATTGGGAGTAACGGCGAACGCATCCCGCTCACCATTTCCCAGGCAAATACATCGAATGGCGCAATAACGCTTGTTGTGCAGGTTGTGGGGGTAACCAGCTACAAATTATCAAAACTTGAAACGGGGGACGAAGTGACCGATATTGTTGGCCCTCTTGGCAATGCAACCCACATTTCCAGGGCAGGAACTGTACTTTGTGCCGGTGGCGGTGTGGGCATCGCGCCATTGCTTCCTATTGTTGAAGCCATGTACAAGGCCGGGAACCGGGTGGTTTCGGTTTTGGCTGCCCGCGACAAAGAACTGCTGATACTTGAAAAGGAAATCTCAGCCTTTTCTGACGAGGTATTCGTTATGACCGACGATGGAAGTTACGGCCAAAAAGGTTTGGTAACCGATGGGATGGAAATGGTCATAGCAAAAGAAAAAATTGACCAGGCAATCGTAATTGGCCCGGCAATAATGATGAAATACGCCAGTATGCTCACACATAAATATAATATCCCCACTTTGGCCAGCCTTAATACAATTATGGTTGATGGCACCGGCATGTGCGGGGCATGCAGGGTGTCGGTTGGCGGGCGCACAAAATTTGTTTGTGTGGACGGGCCTGAATTCAATGCCCGTGATGTTGATTTTGACGAGTTATTGATGCGACTGGGTTCATACAAAAACGAAGAAGCCGGGGCATATAAAAAGTTATTGATTTAAAATTATTTGTACAATGTGATGGCGGAAAATGATTTAGGAACATATAGCGGCCGAAATGAGGAATGGCGTTTGGACTTGCGGAAAAAGTTGAAAACGAAAGAGAGGATTGCCATTAACAGGGTAAAAATGCCCGAAGCTGACCCCTTGTCCAGAATTAAAAGTTATGTGGAAGTGAATTCGGGGCTCACCGAAGAACAGGCTGTTACCGAGGCACAACGTTGCCTCGACTGTGTAAACCCGACCTGTATCGAAGGATGCCCCGTCAGCATTAACATTCCGGGTTTCATTAAATCAATTGAAGCACAAGATTACGACAATGCCATTAGGGTACTAAAAGATACCAATGCTTTGCCTGCGGTTTGCGGGCGCGTTTGTCCACAGGAAATCCAATGCGAGGCCGCTTGTTTTTACCAGACTAAATTAAAAAAACCGCCCATTGCCATTGGCCACCTTGAGCGTTTTGCGGCTGACCGTGCACGGAATTCAGGAAAAGCATTCATACCCGAAATAGCTGTAAAAAGGGACGGGAAAGTGGCCATTATTGGTTCCGGGCCATCGGGGCTGGCTGCTGCCGGTGAGCTGGCAAAGCTGGGTTACCAGGTTACCGTTTTCGAGGCGCTCCATGAACTTGGCGGGGTATTAAAATACGGGATACCCGAATTCAGGCTGCCCAATGAAATAGTTGATTTTGAAATTGACAACCTCAAAAAACTGGGGGTGAACTTCGAGAAAAATTTTATTGTGGGAAAAACAGCCGATTTCAAAGACCTGCGAGAAGAAGGATACTCCGCTTTTTTTGTTGGCAGTGGTGCGGGACTCCCCATGTTTATGAATATCCCCGGGGAGAATTACATCGGTGTTTTATCTGCCAACGAATACCTGACACGTGTAAATTTAATGGGGGCAACAAAAGTTGATTTTGATACCCCTGTTCTGAAAGGAAAAAACGTGGCGGTTATTGGCGGTGGAAACACGGCAATGGATTCGGTTAGGACCGCTAAACGACTTGGGGCCGAAAAAGCCATGATTGTTTACAGGAGGTCGCTGGAAGAAATGCCCGCCAGAAATGAAGAAATTCAACATGCAAAAGAGGAAGGCATTGAATTCCTGGTGCTCAACAACCCGTTAGAATACCTTGCCGATAAAAACAGCAGGGTAAATAAAATGAAGCTTCAGAAGATGCAACTGGGCGAACCCGACCAATCAGGAAGGCGCAGGCCTGTCCCGGTGGAAGGTTCAGAATATTTTCTGGAAGTTGATTTAGTGATTGTGAGTATTGGCGTTTCCCCTAACCCGCTTATTCCGATGAGCCTGCCACAATTGGAAACATCTAAATGGAAAACTATTACTGTGAGCCCCGATACCATGCAATCCAGTGTTCCCGGCTTGTTTGCCGGTGGAGATATTGTACGTGGCGGCGCTACCGTGATTCTGGCAATGGGTGATGGCCGAAAAGCCGCCCAAAATATCCACAATTACCTACAAAACATTATGAAGTCAAAAACAACAGCGAGCAAACAGGATAACAATCAAAATAAAAAATAAGGTATGGCAGATTTATCAACAAACTATCTTGGGATGAACCTCAAAAGTCCGCTTATCGTGGGCAGTTGTGGCTTAACTACCTCACTTGAAAATGTAAAACTGATGGAAAAGAACGGCGCCGGAGCCATCGTTTTAAAATCCGTTTTCGAGGAGGAAATTTTGCTTTCCCTTCACAAAAAAGCCCGGGATGCATCAAAAGACAAACTCCTGTATTACGAGTATTCCGAAACTTACGATTATTTGGATATCCATACCCGCAATGAGGAGCTTGAAAATTACCTCCAGTTTATCAGGGAAATAAAAAAAGAAGTTTTGATGCCGGTTATTGCCAGCATTAACTGTGTAACAGATACCGAGTGGACCGACTTTGCGATGAAAATTCAGGAAGCCGGGGCCGATGCGTTGGAGTTGAACCTGTTTTTCAATCCTACCGGGTTTAAAATAATGGATGTAGAAAAAAAGTCCGTCCAAATTGTGAAGAAAATTTTGAAAACAGTTTCAATTCCTGTATCGGTAAAACTCAGCAGCAATTATACCAACCTGGGGCATACCATTCAGGAGATTAGCGAAAAGGGTGTACAGGGCATTGTCTTGTTCAATCGATTTTTTTCAGTTGATTTTGACCTCGACAAACTGAGCGTCATATCTTCCGACATATACAGTTCGCCCGGTGATTTTACGAAACCATTGCGTTGGATTGCCCTTATTACGGACAAAATTGGGTGCAATATTGCAGCATCTGGAGGGGTTCATTCCGGCAAAACAGCTTTGAAACAAATCCTTGCCGGGGCAGATGCTGTTCAGGTAGTTTCGATATTATATAAAAATGGCATTGACCATTTAAGCGTTTTACTAAACGAAATGGACAAATGGATAGAAAAAAAGGGATTTAATTCGGTTAGCCAAATAAAAGGGATGATGAGCAACAAGAATGTCAAAAATCCTGAAGTTTTTGAACGAATGCAGTTTATGAGATATTATGGAAAATTGTTTGATTGATAAAAATTATTTTTATGAAAAAAAGTAAATTAAAAAAAGGTAGAAATTCAGGGTTAAAGATTGTTTCTTTTTTGGCCATAACATTTTTCATGTCATCGTGCATGACCATGGGGATTGGGCATTTATCCCCAACCCAGTATCAATACCAAAATCACCCAAACGAAATCAGTTATGCGGATCCGGTATGCGGTAACCTAATTGAACAGGTTTCAGAAGACCTTTCTTATGAATATGGTGGTACTACCTATTATTTCCACTCATCAGATTGTTTAAACGAGTTTATGCAAGCCCCGGAAAACTATATCGCCAATAATAATATAAACAATCACCGAAATAATTATGGGATGATGTGGGGGCTGGGAGCTGCAGCAATGGTTGGAATGATGTTATTAATGATTTTATAAACATTTTAAAAATTTAACAAGATGAAACCAAAAGTATTAAGTTTAGTAGTAATGTTCGCTCTGGGGACATTCACGGCGTTCGCCGGCGAAAAAACAGAAAAAATTGAAGTAAACGGTAACTGCGGTATGTGTGAAAAACGTATCGAAAAAGCTGCAAAATCGGTCGAAGGTGTTTCAAAAGCCGACTGGGACCAGGAAACCAAAAACCTGGAAGTAACCTACGACGACCAAAAAACAAGTACCCAACAAATTCAGACCTCAATTGCCATGGTAGGGCACGACACAGAATTGTTCAGCGCTAACGATAAAAAATATGCTGAATTGCCCGACTGCTGCCAATATCAGCGCAATGAGAACAGAAATAAAATGAACCATGAAATGAAAATTGAACCCAATCAACAAAGTAATTCAAAACCAGGTTCGTGCTGCGGAGAAACAACTTGCGATAAATAATACCATTTAAAATATGAAATTTAAAGAACTATGAGAAAGAAACAACCTGGATTGAACTTTTAAAAGCCGATATCGAATCCATTCCGGTTGTAGAAACCGATTTTATTGAATTGGTCCTTCCAACAATCGACCAAAACAAAGTTTTGCTTTCGGAGTATGGTTTGTAATGAAAAGCACCTAAGCCGAAATAATATTTTTTGAACCCGATGCTTTATAGTAATTTTTTTATATGTTTGTTTTCTATCCACATAAAAAGCGTAAACAAAAATTTAAAAATGAATAAAACGCTGTCCATAAAAAACATTACTAACAGTTGTTGTTGCTGCCTGTTTTTAAAACATGTGGAAGGTGGTAACCATATATCTGTGTAATAAAAATCTTTATATTAAAAAATGGGGCCTTTCACGATTCGTGAAGGGCTTTTTTTATTCAAAAAAATCAAAAAATTATGAACAACACAGTATTGGATTTAATCGGGAATACCCCGATGGTTAGAGTAAATCAGATGGATACAGGCGTTTGCAACCTGTATTTAAAACTCGAAAGCGCCAACCCGGGCGGTTCAATCAAAGACCGGATCGGGCTTTCCATGATAACGGAAGCTGAAAAATCAGGTTTAATTAAACCCAGCTCGGTTTTGGTAGAAGCCACTGCCGGGAACACGGGTTTGGGCCTGGCGTTGGTTGCGGCGATAAAAGGCTACAAACTGGTACTTGTAATACCTGACAAAATGAGCCGTGAAAAGATTTTGCACCTGAAAGCAATGGGCACCGAGGTTATTATAACGCGCTCGGATGTGAATAAAGGCCACCCGGAATACTACCAGGATATGGCCAGGCGTATCGCCAATGAAACGCCAAATGCTTTTTATATCAACCAGTTTGGAAACCCGGCAAACCCGCTTGCCCATGAAACAACAACCGGCCCGGAAATTTTAAAACAGCTTGATGGCAAGATTGATGCCGTGGTTTGTGGAATCGGTTCATCGGGCACACTCACCGGTTTAACCCATTTTTTTCAGAAAGTTAAGCCTGATATCGAAATGATAGTTGCCGATCCTAAGGGTTCTGTAATAAAAGATTTTATCGAAAAAGGAACTTTTGGCGAAGCCGGGTCGTGGCTGGTAGAGGGGATTGGAGAGGATTTTATTCCTTCCATTGCCGATTTTTCATTGGCAAAAAAAGCCTATACCATTAGCGACACTGAAAGTTTTTCAACAGCACGGACGGTGCTGCGCAAAGAAGGAATCCTTGCTGGTTCTTCATCGGGAACTCTTATTGCTGCGGCATTAAAATATTGCCGGGAGCAAAAACACCCGAAAAACGTGGTAACATTTGTTTGCGACAGCGGCAATAAATACCTTACAAAAATGTACGACGATGCCTGGATGCATGAAAAAGGATTTAAAAATTGATTACATAAATTAAAACAGTTAACATGAAATTTTCAACAAAAACAATCCATGCCGGACAAAGAGCCGACAAAGCCACCGGCGCAGTAGTGGTGCCAATTTACCAAACTTCCACTTACAAACAAGATGAACTAAATGTGCACAAGGGATTCGAATATTCCCGTACCGGAAACCCCACGCGGCAGGCATTGGAAGAATGCCTTGCAGCCCTTGAAGATGGCCGTTTTGGGCTTGCGTTTTCATCGGGCCTGGCGGCTGAACATGCGGTACTTTCAACGTTAAAGCCAGGCGACCATGTAATAGCTGCGGAAGATATGTATGGTGGCACTTACCGCTTGTTTGAACAGGTTTTTAAGCCCTTTGGACTCCGGTTTAGTTATGTGGGTGGCAGCGTCCGTGATTTTGAAAATGCAATAACAGCGGAAACCAAATTGTTCTGGATTGAATCGCCTACCAATCCACTCTTACGGATTGCTGACATTTCAGCGGTGTCGGCAATTGCACACGGTAAAAACATAAAAGTTGTAGTTGACAACACTTTCGCTTCACCTTATTTTCAACAACCTTTGGCTTTAGGTGCCGACCTTGTTGTGCACAGCACCACAAAATATATCGGGGGCCATTCCGATATTGTGGGCGGCGCGTTAATCGTCAATGATGAAGCATGGCACGACCGGTTAAAATTCCTGCAAAATGCCGTTGGCGCAATTCCCGGTGCATTCGACAGTTGGCTGGCGCTCAGGGGACTAAAAACCCTTTCGGTAAGAATGAAACAACATGAAGAAAACGCTCATAAAATTGCTGAATTTCTTGAAAACCATCCATCAGTTACACAGGTTTATTATCCAGGATTATCATCTGACCGTTTTCATCTCCTCGCCAAACAACAAATGAACGGTTTTGGAGGTATGGTTTCTTTTAAATTAAAAAACGGGGATGAAAAATCTGTTAACTACTTTTTAAAGAATTTAAAAATTATATCGCTTGCCGAAAGCCTGGGCGGGGTCGAATCTTTAATTTGTTACCCTGCCGCAATGACACACGGCTCCATCCCCGAAAAAAAGCGGAACGCTATTGGGGTTTCAAATGATTTGGTCCGGCTTTCAGCAGGAATTGAAAATGTAGAAGATTTAATTGAAGACCTGGCGCAAAGTTTAGATTATTTTGAAAAGGAACTTCGATAGTTCGGGCAATGTTTGTGTTTGTTTGTTTTATTAATGTGGACAAATAGAGACATATTTAGACACTTTAACTTCTATTAACTAGTGAATTAGGGTTTTTCATAGGTTTGTTTGACTGGTAGAGATAAAAATCAGCATTCTTAAATACCAGTCTTAATATGATCTATGGAGGAAAGAGAAAACAAAAATATTGAGGAAGCAACAGAACGGGTCAAGAAGCGATTACCATTTGAAAAAATCCGAAGTATTCCAAAATTCAAAGATTTGTCATTGGAAGACTACGAAAAACTTATGAAAAATACAGAAACGATTGCCCTCCTGATCTTGAAAACATTTATTTTTAAAAATAAATCGGAATAGATATTTTTTACTAAATTGTCTACATGAGTGATTTAAGTCAGTTTAAACAATTTGCTCCGCAAGCTCCAAAACAATTTCAGGAAGGGAATAATGCAGTAATATATACCCGTGTATCATCAGCCGATCAGGAAGATAATACAAGTTTGGCTTCACAAAAAAGATACTGTGAAAAGTATGCCCAAAAAAGAGGATTGAATATAGTTGGTTACTTTGGTGGAACATTTGAATCAGCTAAAACAGACGACCGTAAAGAATTCAATCGGATGTTGACCTTTGTAAAACGTTCAAAAAATGTCAATTACGTAATTGTTTATTCCTATGAACGTTTTTCCCGTTCAGGTATCTCCGGAGCATCAATCGCCGACGATTTACTTAAAAAATACGGTGTAATTACTCTTGCTACCTCACAAGAACTTGACCCCACAACTCCTTCCGGCTCTTTTCAGCAAAAAATATTATTCTTGTTTGGCCAGATGGATAATGAATTGCGAAGGGACAAAGTGGTCACCGGTATGCGTGAATTGTTAACGAAAGGCTATTGGGTGTGGGCTCCTCCACGTGGATATAAGGATTTGAACAAAGGGAGGGCAACTGAGCGCAAATTGGTTGTTAACGAAGAAGGTAAAATTCTCAAAAAGGCTTTTGAATGGAAAGCTTATCTCCAACTACCTAACGTTGAAATTGGCAGGCGCTTAAAACGATTGGGGGTAGAAATATCGGAAAAGAGACTGATTAACCTGTTTTTAAATCCGTTTTACTGTGGCCTTATAACTAGCAAAATGCTTCCGGGGCAGGTGATCGAGGGTAGGCACGAATCATTAATTTCAAAGGAATTGTTTTTGGCAGTTCATAATATTCGGCAAGAAAAAAGAACTCAGGGTTTTGTCCACGATAGGGATAATGAAAACCTACCCTTAAAAGTATTCACGAAATGTGATAAATGTGGCCAGACTATGACTGGCTATTTGGCGAAAAAGAAGGGAATATATTATTACAAGTGCAGGACTAAAGGTTGCAGAGTCAACCGGAGTGCCAAGGGGATGCATGAATTATTTCGGAATGTGTTAAAAACTTTTCAGATTGGGAAAGAAGAGGTTGATATTATTAAGGTGCAATTGGAAGAACAGATGTCGGTATTTTTTAAATCCCAAATGGAGAATGCCACATCATTAAAAGCCAAACTGACAGAGACAAGAAAAAAATTGAATGCCATTGAAGAACGGTTTGTTGTTGGCGAGATAGACCGAAGCCTGTATGAAAAATTCAGACCGAAATATGAAAAGGAGTGTTTCGAAATTGAGCAAGAACTTAACAAGACAAGCGGATACAGTTCGAACCTCAAAAAAGTGATAGATTTTGCAGTGAAAATATGCAGGAATCCCTTTCTATTGTGGGATTCCGGTGATTTAAACAGTAAAAAGGTATTTCAGAATTTGTTGTTTCCGGAAGGAATCTACTATAACCGTGAATTTGACCTGGTTCGAACCCCAAGAATTAATACTTTTTTTTCACCAATCCCTGAATTAGCAAGGGTTTTGAACGGACAAAAAAAAGGGGATTCTATCAAAATTGATAAAATCCCCGCTTGGGTGAACCCTACGGTACAAAATTCGAACCATTTGATTGCAGAACTAAAGCTTTTGGGAGACATCTTAGCTTTATGAGACTGTCAAATTTAAAATGCGAACAAAAGTAAAAACAATCTAGTAAATTATATTTACATTTGAACTAAAAAACAAAATTAGTCAAATGTTTAGAAATAATACCAAGGATACAAAAGAACTTATTTTAAAAATTGCGATGCAGGTATTTGCTAAATATGGATTTCAGAAAACCTCAATTAATGATATTGCCAACGCTGCATTCAGATCAAAAGGTTCAGTTCACTATTATTTCAAAAATAAGAATGAGTTATTTCTGAAAGTTGTTGAAAAAGAGTTTCAATTATTACGCACAGAATTAGAGATAGTTGCGATGTCAGAATTAAACGGTAAACTGAAATTGACTAATTACATTATTACACGAATGAAAATTCTTGTGAAATTATCTTACATCTCAGATGCGATAAAAAATGGCTATATGGATTATGAATATTTTGCAGGAAAAATCAGGAAGAAATTCGATGATGAAGAGATTTTATTAGTAAAAGGGATAATATCAAATGGTATAATAAATGGTGAGTTTGAAGAAAGGGATGAAGAGCAAACTGCCTATGTTATTGTGTCAGCACTGAAAGGACTTGAGGAACTTTTAATGGTCAATATTAAATGTAGTGAGTGTGATATAAATCTCGATTACATGATTCAGGTTTTATTAAAAGGAATTGAGAAAAGATAGATTTGTCCTAATACTGACATAAAATCAAACACATGGCAATGTAAGTTCGTAAAAGTGCTTAAAAGCTATAATGAAACTCATATCAAGGCTTTAAATATAATAATCAGGAGTTGTTTTAGAAGCTTTTCATAAAAATCAAAAAATGAATTATATCAATATATCACATATTATAAAAAATAGTAATTCGAAATTTCTGAAAAGACTACCTGATTTCTCTATTCGAATAATTGCCTGGATTGTTAGACAAGAGGAAATAAACCGGATTCTAAAAAAATATGAAGGATTTGAGGGCGTTGACTTTCTGCCTAAAATAATTGAAGAGTTGGAAATTAATGTGGAATGTGCAGGACTGGAAAATTTACCGGAAAATGGAAAATGCTTTTTTGTTGCCAATCACCCTTTCGGACTGCTTGACGGTTTAATCCTTACAAATATTGTTGGTACAAAATACGGACATTTAAAAGCTATTGGAAACGATGCTTTTATGTTTGTTCCAAACTTAAGACCAATAGTCTCAAATGTCAATGTATTTGGGAAAAATCCTAAAAAATACTTTGTTGAATTAAACAATGTCTTTGCTTCTGATGCACCAATAACACATTTCCCTTATGGGCTTGTATCTAGAATTTATAAACTAAAGATACAAGATAAATTTTGGCATAAAAGTTTTATTACAAAAGCAATTCAACATAAAAGAAACATTATTCCGGTGCGATTTTATGGACGAAATTCTTATCTGTTTTATTCCATATTTTTACTCAGGCAAGTAGTAAAAATTAAAATCAATTTGGAACTGATATTGCTTCCGCATGAACTATTTCGTAAAAGGGGAAAAACAATTAAAGTTACAATTGGTGAGATGATTCAATACAGTGATTTGGAAACATCTATGTCGCATTGGGACTGGGCACAAAAGATTCGTAATGAAGTTTATTCCCATAAAAACAATTAGTGACAAACCGTTATGAAATTAATTCATAAATTGAAAAAACATTTATGATTCAAATATCAGGAATGCATAAAACATTATAGTAATGGATATGAAAAAAAATGTTGCATTGGTTTTGGGAAGTGGCGGAGCAAGAGGCTTAGCTCACATTGGTGTAATTAACGAACTCGAAGAGCAGGGATTCATTATCACATCAGTTAGTGGCACTTCAATCGGTTCATTAATTGGTGGATTTTGTGCTATGGGGAAATTAAATGAATTGACAGAATGGCTTACTACACTTCAAAAAAAGGATGTTTACAGTTTGATGGACCCCACCTTAAGCACGAATGGTCTGTTAAAGGCTGAAAAGGTTTTTAGAAAATTGAATACAATAATTCCGGATGTTCTTATTGAAGATATGAATATTCCGTATGCGGCAGTTGCAACCGATGTAATAAACAGAGAAGAAGTTATATTTACCAAAGGTAGTTTTTATAAGGCTGCGAGAGCATCTATTGCAATCCCCACAATTATTACACCAGTCATATCAGAAAACAGTATTCTTGTTGATGGTGGATTGCTTAATCCAATCCCAGCTAATCGAGTAAAAAGAACAGAAGGCGATATTTTAGTTGTTGTTAATTTGTATGACAGCAATAACCCGGATATATTGTTGTATGAAGAAGACGTTAAGAAACATCTTGCTCCCCAAAAATCATCGATTAGTAATATAGTTATCCTAAACAATAGCATAAATAATATTATAAAGAGAATACAGGACTTTATTCCAACAGGTAATAAAAACAGCCAGGGGTACTATTCGCTGATTCAGTTTACAACTTCTGCTATGCTTGAACAGATTTCAAAATTATCTATAGAGTTGAACAAACCTGATATATTGATAAATATTCCTTTTGATGCAGCAAGAACGTTTGAATTTTACAAGGCAAAGGAGTTGATAGAAGCAGGAAGGAAGGCTGCAAGAATCTGTATAAAACAATACCAAAATATTAACGATAATTAAAATACTTTATCATTAATACTTATGGTGATTTTATCAATTCATCTTATAATGGTCTAAAGTTATTTAAGAAGTAGATCGTAACTGCTTAACAGTCTGTTTGTATGTTAATGCTCACTTGACCGTTCCCAATGATGGATCAGATTCATTTTCTAAAGCTGTACCCTTCGGTAACTGTGTCAATTTTAAATTCTGGTTTTTCAGGAAATTTGTGCAAATTATTTTCCTGTTATTTTTTTTCTGTGATTTATTCCCCAATCTCTTAAAGCTTTAATAACATCACCCAGTGTTTCAGCATAAGAGGACGTATTGTATTCTATCATCACAGGATAGCCTTCAATAATTTTTCTTTCTATCAGTTTATTTTGTTCAAGATCTTTTAATTCATTGGATAAAACTTTAGCCGTGATTTTAGGAATGCTTTTTTGTATTTCAGTAAATCGATGATTCCCTGATGAGATTGAAATCAGAATCAACAACTTCCATTTTCCGCTAATAACATCTATTGCGTCTCTAACTGGCAACATTGCAGAGGAACAATCAGTGTGAACAGATTTTTTCATAAACTTTTTTCTTATCGCTTACCTTTAGGTAACTACTATATATTAGATAGTAAATATATTTAACTTTGTCGAATAAAAAAATATTAATTCTCAAAATAAATTACAGTAAAAATTAACATAATGAAATCAAAAAAAGTAGTTTATTGGATAACAACATCCGTTATTGGCTTGATGATGGTATTTAGCGCCTTCAATTACTTTACAAGTATAGAAGCAATAGAAGGTATGGCCCGGCTTGGATTTCAGCCTTTCTTCGTTAAAGAATTAGGATTCTTTAAAATCTTAGGTGTTTTGGCGCTTGTTATACCACAAGTTCCAATTAAAATAAAAGAATGGGCTTATGCCGGTTTTGGAATTGTTTTTATATCTGCATTCTGGGCACATGTAAATGCAGGTGACCCAGTTTCTATGTCTTCAATGCCTATCATTTTCCTGGTATTGCTTATAGTATCTAACATCTATTTGAATAAAATAAAAGTTTCGAAATGAATTTAACAATCTTTGGTGGAACAGCCGAGACAGGAATACTTGTTATTAAAAAAGCCTTGGAAGCCGAATATCGAGTGACTGCTTTCGCACGCAACCCGGCAAAAATATCCTTTCAAGATAAAATCTTAAAATCATAAAAGGGGAACTTACAGATATTAATCAAATTGAAAAAGCAATGATTGGTGCTGATGTGGTTATCAGCGTTTTGGGGCCAACTGGAAAGACGAAAGGATTGAATATTTCTACAGGTATAAAAAATATCATTTCGGCAATGGAAAGAAATGATGTGAAACGTTTTATAGCAACAGCAACGCCAAGTTTTAAAGTCCCAAATGATAAATTTCAGTTTAGCTTTTCGCTTGCCATTTTTATGATAAAAACTTTAGCAAAAGATGCTTATTGTGATATAGTGGCAACCGGAGAAGCCGTTTCAAATAGTCAGTTAGATTGGACTTTAGTACGCATACCAATGCTGAGCAGAAAACCAGGAACAGGAAAACTGAATATCGGTTATACAGGAACCGATAATGTTAAAGTATTTTCGCTTTCAAGGGAAGACTTGGCTGATTTTTTAATTAAACAAATTAACGATAAAAATTATTTGAAAAAGGCACCTGTTATAAGCAATTAATTATTAATCATTTTTACTTTGAGTGAGTTTGTCACTCTTGAATCGATTTTAAAGATTGGTTTGCATTGAGAAAAATTCTATATTTGACTAATTAAACAAAATAGTCAAATGGAATGGCAAAACCAGAAATCAAATCGATAATAATAAGTGCTGCCACTCAGTATTTTTCAAAATTCGGGTTTTATAAAACAACGATGGATGAGATTGCCAAACACATCCATAAAGCAAAAGGAGTTTTATATTATCACTATAATAGCAAGGAAGAATTATTTAACGAAGTATTAAAGCAGGAGCTTAGTACCGTAAAATCTGAGTTACAGAAGGTTGTTAATTCTGATGAAGATGCTTTAACTGTTCTTAATAACTATTTTTTTAAAAGGCTTGAGTTATTGCATGAATCTGTAAATTACCATGAAACTTTGAAAGCCGATTTTTTTGAAAAATATCATTTTGTAGAGGAAGTTAGGGAAGACTTTACCACGTTTGAGAGAAATAATTTTTATCAGATGCTAAAAAAAGGTGAGGATGAAGGGGTATTGCATTTTAATAATATTGACTCAACAGTAAATATCCTGTTAATGCTGGTCAACTCCATGGAAGTACCGTTATTCCTTCAAAATAAATATTCCGAGTACATTCATACAATTAAAGAACTTGCAGAATTTCTTGTAAAAGGATTAAAATCTTAACAATTTATTAACTCGATTTGACTAAAAGTGTTTTATAGTCAAATATTATTATACATTTGCATTGACTTTAGAACATTAATAGTCAATAATTGCAACAATGTGAAGCATAATAAGAAAATTAGAATTAATAAAAAGTGAATACAATGAAACAATTAAATTGGTTTTTTGCCGTAAGCGCATTAATCCTTGCCGGTTGCAGCACCGGAAATTCAAACATTGATAAAATTGTGCGGGGGAAAGGCATTCCTGTTAAAGTAAGTGAAATCGGTAAAAGTATTAATGCTACCGATCATATGTATATTGGAACCATTGAAGAATCCTTTTCTGTTCCTCTGAGTTTTTTGGTTACCGGAACTGCAGAAAAAGTCCTTGTGGATGAAGGACAAATGGTAAAAAAAGGTCAGTTACTGGCAATTCTTAACAATGAAAGTTATCAAAATATGTATCAGGTTGCATTATCAAAGGCTAAGCAAGCAGAGGATGCGTACAACCGGCTGGAGCCTATGTATAAAAAAGGGAGCCTGCCTGAAATTAAATATGTAGAAATAAAAACCGGTCTGGATCAAGCTCATTCACTGGCATCAATTTCAGAAAAAAATCTTAATGACTGTAATCTTTATGCCCCTGCGGATGGGATCGTCGGCAGAAGGATGATAGAACCAGGAATGAGTATAATTCCCGGCAAACCGGTTTTTCAATTGGTAAAGATTGACAAAGTAAATGTAAAAATTCCTGTCCCTGAAAATGAAATTGCCGGGATACAAAAAGGACAGGAAGCATATGTAAAAGTAAGTGCTTTAGGTGACCGGAAGTTTGAAGGAGAGGTAACAGAAATTGGTGTATTGTCTAACCCACTTTCTCATACCTATAATATTAAAGTTGCACTAAATAACCCGGACAAGATATTAAAACCCGGAATGGTTTGTAAAGTAAGCATCAATAATCCTGTAATGGGGAACAGAATTGTTGTTCCACTTTCAGTTATACAGGTTGGAGGGGACAAGAGTAAATATGTATATGTAGCCAACTCAAGTAAAGATAAAGTGGTTAAAAGAAATGTTGAGCTAGGCTCTTTAGCTAGCAACGGCGTGGTTATAACAAGCGGCTTATCTGCAGGTGATCTGCTTATTACCGAAGGGTACCAGAAAATAAACGAGAGCACAACCATCCAAATCGTAAGATAATATGAAAAGGTTCGAGATAGTTGAGTCTGCCATGCGACACAGGCAGATCGTATTTTTAATTAGCGCTTTGCTGGTTATACTTGGCGTTTATGCTCTTTTTGTAATGCCCCGGCAGGAATTCCCTCAGTTTACCATCCGGCAGGGATTGGTAATAGGTGTCTATCCCGGTGCCAGTTCCGAAGATGTAGAACAGCAACTGACAACAAAAGTTGAGAAATACTTATTTGGTTATGGAGAAATTAAAAAGGAGAAAACCTATTCAATCTCGAAAGATGGGATGATGATTGTTTTTGTCACTTTAAACGATGATATCAAAAATACCGATGAATTTTGGGCAAAACTAAATCACGGACTGAATACTTTTAAAGCTCAATTGCCTACCGGAGTTTTGGCTTTGCTGTCAGATAATGATTTTGGTGACACTTCGGCTTTGTTGATTACCCTTGAATCAGACCAAAAGACTTACCGTGAACTGGAAAGTTATTTAGATGAACTGGAAAACCGGCTTCGAAGAATTAAATCAGTATCTAAACTTCGTCATTATGGTTTACAAAAGGAACAAATCAGTATATACATTGAAAAAGAAAAGCTTACCAATTACGGGATAAACACTGCAACCCTGGCAGGAAATCTTTTTACACAGGGTTTTACTACAATGAGTGGCACTGTCGATAATGATCAGTTTATTGCGCCGATCCATATTTCGCAATCGTATAACAGCGAACAGGATATTGCCGAGCAAATTATTTATTCCGATCCTACCGGAAACATCATCCGTTTAAAAGACGTGGCGCGAATCGTTCGTGAGTATCCCGATGCAGATAGTTACATTTCTAACAACGGGCACAAAAGTTTATTGATTTCAATGGAAATGCAGCCTGGGAATAACATTGTACAATATGGCAAAGAAGTTAATGAAGTATTGGAACAATTTCAATCTGAATTACAAGGTGATGTAAGCATTGAACGCATTGCCGACCAGCCAAAGGTCGTTAGTGATTCGATTAAGACATTTCTGATAGAAATGCTGTATGCCATTGTTGCCGTTATTATGGTCACCATGGTTTTACTTCCATTTCGGGTAGCAACTGTTGCTGCAACTTCAATTCCTATCACAATTTTTGCCTCGCTTGGGATTATGTATTTAACGGGCATGGAATTAAATACAGTAACCCTTGCCGCATTGATTGTAACCCTGGGGATGATCGTAGATAATTCAATAGTAATTGTAGATAGTTACATGGAAAAACTTGATCAGGGAATGTCGCGATGGCGTGCAGCCATAAGTAGTGCAAAAGGTTTTTTCAAGGCAATATTTTCGGCAACGCTGGCTATTAGTATTACCTTCTTTCCATTTCTATTTACCTCAACGGGAATGATAAAAGATTTTGTCAGACTATTCCCCTGGACTGTGACCATAACATTGGGAATTTCCCTGGCAGTTGCAATGTTGCTAATTCCATTCATCCAGTATACATTTATCAAACAAGGATTCGAACAATCAAAACGCAAGAAAAAGGAAGGCAGACGTAATTTTCTGGATATTGTTCAGCAATCCTATGAAAAGTGGCTCGTAAAGTCGTTTAAGCATCCGAAAATAACCATTGGGACAGGTGTCTTGTCTGTATTACTGGGAGTTGTACTTTTTACTCAGGTACCCGTGCAGTTAATGCCTATTGCCGAACGAAACCAGTTTGCAGTTGAAATATATCTACCTAAAGGTAATTCACTGGAACAAACTGCCTTGGTTGCAGACAGTTTGGAAATAATGATGAAAAAAGATGATCGGGTAAAATCTATTACCTCATTTATTGGTACCAGTTCACCACGTTTTCATACTACTTATGCACCTAAGCTGCCCGCTCGCAATTATGCGCAGTTTATTGTAAATACTCCTTCGAACCGGGCAACAGAAGAAATTCTTGATGAATATACAGACTTTTATGCAGAATATTTCCCCAATGCGCATGTCCGCTTTAAACAGCTCGATTACCAGGAAGCTGCCAACTCAATTGAGATACTTATTTCAGGAAATAATATTGCTAATTTAAAAACAGCCGCTGATTCACTAATTGTTAAAATGCGGACAGTGCCGGAATTAACCTGGGTGCATACCAATTTTGAAGAAATGTTGGCAGGCACACATGTCGATATTAACGATATAGAGGCTAATCGGTTAGGGATTAACAAAACAATTGTAGCCACAAACCTGGCTATGCGTTTTGATGGAGTACCATTAACAACTTTATGGGAAAACGATTATCCGGTTACGGTAAAACTAAAAGCGGAACGCGATCATGAAGTTTCGTACAGCGATATTGAGAACGAATACATTCATTCTCTGATCCCCGGAGTTTCTGTTCCGTTACGTCAAATCGCTGACGTTAAGCCCGACTGGACACAAGGTCAGATAATTCGTCGAAACGGAGTACCAACCATAAGCATTGTAAGCGATGTGAAACGCGGCGTGAATTTGAACCAGATATTCCGATCTGTGAAAAAAATAGCCGATAGTCAACCCTTGCCCGAGGGAACCAGTTTGAGTTATGGTGGCGCGTATGAAACCGATTCGGAGATGCTGCCGCAGGTTACCGGTGGCTTGTTCATGAGTGTCTTTATTATTTTCCTGATCCTGGTGTTTCACTTTCGAAAAATCAACCTGGCCTTACTGGTTATGGGGTCGTCAACTTTAAGTATTATCGGAGCCGTGCTAGGTGTGTTGATCATGGGGCTCAACTTTGGAGTGACCTCCATATTAGGGATTGTCAGCCTGATCGGTATTCTTGTTCGAAACGGCATTATTATGCTCGATTATGCTGAAGAACTTCGACAACATGGAAAGAAAACCGCACTTGAAGCAGCATTTGAAGCAGGTAAACGGCGTATGCGCCCTATCTTCCTTACATCGATGGCTGCATCAATGGGGGTAATTCCTATGATTATCAGTAAAAGTGCCCTTTGGGCGCCTATGGGTGTCGTAATCTGCTTCGGAACAATTACATCTATGATATTTTTAGGTCTCATTCTTCCGGTGGCCTATTGGTTAATTTTCAGGAAAGTGGATAAAAACAAGAAGAAAATAACAATAGCAGAACTTCTGAGTAATTCTAAAATAAAACCGGCATTATTAACACTTGTCCTATTATTTGGCCTGACACCGGTACTTTCTGCTCAAAATCAAAATAATTATACTCTTGAACAATGTAAAACGCTGGCATTACAAAATAATGCCCAAATAAAAAATAAGGTGCTGGATGTCGAATCATCCCAACAGGTAAAAAAAGCTGCTTATACCAAGTACTTTCCACAGGTGGACGCAACCGCATTCGCCTATAAATTTACCGATCCTTTGATAAATATGGAAATGCAGGGAGGAAACCTCCCTGTTTATGATGGAAATCCGGCCAATTTACCATTGGCCACGCAATTTGCTTATTTCCCTTCAGTATCAATTCCGTTAATTGAGGAAGGCGTAATTGGAATGGCAACCGCAACACAGCCTGTTTATGCCGGACAACGAATTTCAACGGGAAACAAACTTGCTGATTTGGGGATAGAGGTTAATCAACTTCAATTAAAATCAACCGAAAAGGAGATTGCTCTTGAAACAGAGAAAAGGTATTGGCAAATTGTTTCACTGGGCGAAAAAATGAAGACCCTGGAAAATTACACCAGTCTGCTGGATACATTACATAAAGAAGTTACTGATGCTCTAAATGCCGGATTAATTACCCGGAATGACTTGTTAAAAGTTGAGCTAAAGCAAAATGAACTGCAAATGAACCGGCTAAAACTTGAGAACGGTACAATTCTGGCTAAAATGGCTTTTTGTCAGTACATCGGTGTGGTTTATGATAAAAACATCAGTTTCGCCGATAGTACAGGATTAACAGAGTCACCGGAACTTATTTACACCGATCATCAGGAAGCGCTGGTTAACCGTGAAGAATATCAATTATTACAAAAAAGTACATCTGCCGAAAAGTATCTGACCAAAATGCAGAAAGGTGAATATATGCCCCAGGTTGCGGTTGGTGTTGGTGCCATGTATCTAGATATTATGGACGATAAGGGAGCTGTTAATGGCTTAGCCTTTGGAACTGTAAAAATCCCTATTTCCGGATGGTGGGAAGCAAAATACAAGATGAAGGAACGCCAGTTTAAAGAAGAGCAGAACCGCAACATGGTAACCGACAATACTGAAAAACTTTTACTTCAGATGCAGCAGGGAAGAAATTCACTCGAAGAAGCATACCAACAAGTTCAACTGGCAGAAATTTCTATCGGTCAGGCTTCTGAAAACTTAAGGGTAACACAGGATAGCTATTCCGCAGGTATGGTTAATATCTCTGATTTACTTGATGCGCAGGCACAGTTGCAGCAATCAACCGATTTGTATGTAGACGCTTTAACTCAATTAAAACTAGCAAAAGTGAATTATCTGCAAATTACCGGGAGGTAATTTCTTTTAGCGAATAGGTTAATATATATAATACAGGATTTAAATGCAGGATATTGTGGTAAATAATCATCATATCCTGCTAAAATAAATTTAACTCTACAGTGTTGCTGAGGGATTTACTATAAAAAATTGAGAAAAAAATACAATTGTTTCCGTGCGAAAGGCTACCACATATATTGTACTAAGTTTGTGTTTATTCTTCACCATTTTTGTTTCGGCTCAAGAGGATTGCATTAATATACAGCGTCCAAAAGTGGCTGTAGTACTAAGTGGTGGCGGAGCAAAAGGTTTTGCCCACATTGGAGTTTTAAAAGTTTTGGAACAGGAAGGAATTCCAATCGATATTATAGTTGGTACCAGTATGGGAAGCCTGATTGGCGGATTTTACTCACTGGGTTCTGACAATCCATTGATTTGAATTTTTTTGAAAAACTTCATCTAATGTATGTTGCAACATATAATGTTTATACATATCTTTGTGCGAAATTCTAAATTGGATGTATGAATAATAAAAGTGTGGTTACTATAGAAATGTTTTATACACTTACTTGCCCAAATTGCAAAATATTGAAAAGAATGTTGGATGAATTAGAAATAGCTGCGAAGTCAGAATTAAATGTCCATCTTATTGATATCAAAATGAGGACATCAATTGGGTATTAAAATGTTTAGTGAGTTTTGCTTGCAATTATACCTGACAGATTTTAAACAAATTATATTTTTGTATGTTTAAACATTAAACGTTTATACATATATTTACATTAGAATTTAAGATGACCTTTTGGTGGAAACAAAAAATAGTACCATTGAAGACTAATGAACTACCCCGCTGCAAGCAGACGGGGTATCTAAAACCCACCGCACATGCTGAATACGCCCCAAGGGGCGGGGAATTGTACCCAAATGAGATTAAATATAAGAAAAATGAAAAACGAAAAATGGACAACGGCTGATATTCCTGATCTCACGGGAAAGGTAATAATTGTTACCGGAGGAAACAGCGGGTTAGGCTACGAATCGGTAAAAGCATTCGCTCAAAACGCCGCAGAAGTTATAATGGCTTGTCGCTCAGTTGAAAAGGGCGAAGTGGCAAGGGCAGAAATCATGAAAAATAAGCCAAATGGCAAAATAAAGATTATGCCGTTAGATTTGATGGATTTATCATCAGTAAGGAATTTTACCGATAAATTTAAAGAAAATTACAACCGTTTGGATGTTCTTCTGAATAATGCGGGTATCATGATTCCTCCTTACGGACTGACCAAAGACGGTTTTGAAAGCCAAATCGGGACTAACCATCTGGGACATTTTGCACTCACCGGACTGCTGAAAGACTTAATTGTAAAAACCCCAAAATCAAGGGTAGTTTCTACAAGTAGCATTGCCCATAAAAGCGGAAAGATGGGTTTTAACAATTTTATGTTTGCTAATGGCAACGGTTATACGCCCATGAAAGCATACGGGCGTTCTAAATTGGCAAACCTGCTGTTCATTTATGAACTCCAAAGGCGTTTCGAAGCAAACAACATCAACAGCATTGCCGTTGCAGCGCACCCAGGCGTATCACAAACCAACCTGATGCGATTCATCGAAGGTAAATTCTACTATCGTTTACTCAAACCGCTGTCTTCGTTTTTTCTTCAAAGTGCGGCAATGGGTGCTTTGCCCCAATTGAGAGCTGCAGTTGACCCGAATGTACAAGGCGGCGATTATTATGGCCCCAATGGTTTTAATGAAATGAAAGGTTCACCCGTAAAGGTTAAATCAATCCCTGCATCTTACAACACCGAAGATGCGAAACAACTTTGGAAATTGTCTGAAAAATTAACTGATATTAACTATAATTTTTAAAAAAATGAACACACTTACACAAGAAATGAAAGACATGATTGCCACACAGCAGTGTTTCGTTGGAACTGTAGATGCTGATGGTTATCCGAATGTTGCGCCAAAACGTTCAACCCGGGTGTTATCGGACAATTCTCTTATATTTTCAGAAGGTACTGGTGGTGCCACCTATGAAAATATTAAAAGAGGTTCAAAAGTTTCCGTGGCTGTTGTAAACAGGGATATTCTTGATGGATATAGGTTTGTTGGAGAGGCTATTTTACACGAAAGTGGAGATTTATATGAACAGTCGGCTGCCATGTCGGTAAAAATGGGAATGCCCAAACCCAGAGCAGTTGTAGTCATTAACATAGCAGAAATACACACGCTTAAGCCTGGACCCACGGCTGGTAAAAAAATTGATTAGAATTGATCATGAAATTTTAAAAATTGATAAAACAATGGAAAGTAAAATAGCCAGTGCAATCGGTATGAAGTATTCACCGGTAGCCGTTTTGTTCACTGATGATAAACCAGAAAACGCGATGCAGTTTAAAGAAGGCCGCTGGGGATGCGTGGTAACTATGTTTATCGCCGCCGCGAAAGGGCGTACTGCCATTTTCGACCGAAAAACTTTTGGCTGCCTCGGTGGTGGGGTCGGACTTGGATTTGGCAACCAGTACGTTCATTTTCCGGGAGGTATCGAGTGCTATGTTTCCACCGGGAATAAAGAATTTGCGCGTACTCCCGAAGCCGCAAACTTTCGAACTTCAACCCCGCTCGATGAAGGCGAAGGGTACTTCAAGTCACCTGAAATCGCCAAAAAGTTCGTGGATGCCTTGCCTATGACCGAAGTGCCGACAACTTACGTTGTTTATAAGCCACTGGATCAGTTGACAGAAGAAGAAACCCCTGAGGTGGTGGTCTTTCTGGCCAATGTTGAACAGTTATCAGCCCTGTCTGTCCTTGCCAACTACGAACGAGGAACCGGCCCAAGCGTGATTATGCCTTTTGGCGCAGGCTGCCATACCCTGGGGATTATTCCTTACGCCGAAGCAAAGTCTGGAGAACCTAGTGCAGTCATCGGTTTGACGGATATTTCCGCACGCCGCCATGTGGATAAAGATCTTCTTTCTTTCGCTGTGCCTTTTTCAATGTTTTTGAAGATGGAAGAAAACGTAGAGGGTAGTTTTCTGAAAAAGGAAGTCTGGATGAATTTAATGGAAAGGAACAATTAAATAAAAACAGAAATATCATGGAATCCGAATTTTATCAGCTAAAAGCTAAAAAGCCCAATGGCGAAATCCTTGAAATGAAAAGCTACAAAGGCAAAACTGTATTGATAGTCAACACAGCTACAAAATGTGGGCTTGCCCCGCAATTTGACGGTTTGGAAACATTGCATCAAAAATATAAAGACAAAGGTTTGGTTGTGTTGGGTTTTCCAAGCGCTCAGTTTTTGAACCAGGAACCCGAAACAAATGAAACCGTGGAAGAAGCTTGCAAAATCAATCACGGAGTAACCTTTCAGCTTACCGAAAAAATTGATGTAAACGGGAAGAATACACATCCGGTATTTGCTTATCTAAAAAGTAAAAAAGGAGGTTTTCTTGGAAATCGCATCAAATGGAATTTTACCAAATTTTTAATCGATAAAAATGGTACTCCGGTAAAGCGTTTTGCCCCGACCGATAAACCGGAAAAAATTGAGAAAGACATTTTGAAATTGATTAACAGTTAGAATAAAAATACATTTTGTTGCAAAATTCGCTGAATGAGAAAATTAAAATTAAGCATACTCGATCAATCTGTCATCAGACCGGGCGGCAATGCCAAAGATGCTATTAATGAAACGGTTGCAACGGTTAAACTGGCCGAAGAATTGGGTTATAGCCGCTTTTGGGTATCGGAACATCATAACTCCGCGCTCATTGCCGGTTCTACACCCGAAGTGCTGATGGTAAAACTGGCCGATGCAACCAACGCCATTCGTATTGGCTCGGGTGGCATTATGTTGCCAAATCACAGCGCTTTAAAGGTAGTTGAAAATTTCAGGATGCTCGAAGTGCTTTTTCCCAATAGGATTGATTTAGGAATTGGACGCGCTCCGGGTACCGATCGGATTACCTCTTCAATCCTTAACCCTTCAAACGATTTTAGCGAGGCAAGTTATTTGCAACAGTTAGAATACATGCAACATTTTTTCAAGGATACGGCTGCCACTAAATACGGCTCGCTGCTCGCGACACCGCGAGCAACTACAATTCCATCGCAATGGATACTAAGTTCCAGTGGCAGTAGCAGTTTAATTGCCGCTAAATTTGGAATGGGACTTAGCATTGCCAAATTTATAAACGGTTTAGTCATTCCACAAGTGGCAGAAACATACCGGAAGAATTTTAAACCATCAGCCGAAAATACTGTACCTCAGGTAATAGTTGCCGTTCAGGTAGTTTGTGCCGAAACCGAAGAAAAAGCAAACCAAATGCGTAAGTTTATTGATTTCGTTTTTGTGCAATTTGAAAAAGGCAATTTCAATGATTTTAAAGATGGAAACTTTATCAAGAATTATGGTTTCTCCCCTTTTGAACAACAAATAATAGAAAGAAATAAAGGACGCATCATTTCGGGAACGACCGATGATGTGAAAGAACAACTCATTAAATTATCAAACGATTTTGAAACCGATGAAATTATGATTACCTCCATGTCTGTTGATTATGAAGCGCGCAGAAAATCATTTGAATTGTTGGCAAATGCTTTTGAGTTAAAGCATATTACATAAACATTTTATTTTTAAATAATTTACACTTAAAAACAAAAAAATATGAAGTACAGACAATTAGGAAAATCAGGATTAATGGTATCCGAACTTTGCTTAGGAGCCATGAGTTTTGGCGGTGATGGCTACTGGAAAGTAGTAGGTGCGTTGGATTATCCAAGCAGTAAAAAATTAGTGGATATGGCTCTTGATGCCGGCGTTAACTTTTTTGACACGGCAGATGTTTATTCACACGGTCAATCCGAAGAAATCCTTGGGAAAGCCATTAAAGAGAAACGCAATGAAATTGTGCTTGCCACCAAAGTAAGGGGTCGGATGAGCAAGGATATCAACGATGTTGGCTTGTCGCGCAAACACATCATCGATAGCTGTAACCAGAGCTTAAGACGATTGGGTACCGACTACATCGACCTTTATGTGATGCACAGTTTTGATCCGATTACCCCGCTTGAAGAAACTTTGGGAGCTTTATCGGATTTGGTTCATCAGGGAAAAGTGAGGTACATCGGCGCGAGTAATTTCACGGCATGGCAGTTGATGAAAGCATTGGCCGTATCGAAAGAAAATCATTTTGAAAAATTTGTTTCGCTGCAAGCTATTTATTCGCTTATTTCGAGAGATGTAGAATATGAATTGGTTCCTTTGCTCCGGGATCAGGGTCTGGGATTAACGCCATGGTCGCCGCTGGGAGGTGGTTTCTTGTCAGGAAAATACCGGAAAGACAAACCCATGCCCGAAGATTCCAGAAGGACCAATGAACAACAAAACTTTATCCCGATAGATTTGGATAAAGGCTATGCTATTGTTGATGCCCTGGAAGAAATTGCCAACAACCACAAAGCCAGCATTTCGCAGGCCGCATTAAATTATCTGCTCCGAAAACCAGCGGTTTCGTCTGTTTTAATTGGCGCCACCAAACCGCATCAATTGGAAGACAACCTGAAAGCTACAAACTGGGAAATGAGCCCAGAGGAAGTAAGCCGATTGGATGAACTGAGCAAATTAAACCCAATTTATCCGCATTGGATGCTCCAATTTACCTATATGGACAGAACAAGTGTTGAAAATTTCTTTTAATAAATTAAAGCAAATCATTGATTAACTGCTCAGTATATGTTGCCGGAGCGCTTAATAGCAAAATTTGAACAGATGAAGATATTGGTAACTTTTAGAACAATGAACGGGCAAAGGACCTTGCTGGAAATTTGCTTTGACAAAGATGCAGAAATTATCTTTATGGAAGATTATCCCGCTGACATGCGGGGTAACCTTCTATCTGATACAGATATTATATTATCGTGGAATCCGGAACAAGAAGGACTTTTTAGCGCCGGAATAACGTCTGAAAGGGTGAAGTTTATTCAACTGCTATCTGCCGGTTACGATCATATTAATTTAGAATCGTTCCCCAAAGAAATAAAAATCGCCGCCAACCAGGGAGCTTATGCTTCCCCCATGGCAGAACATGCTGCTGCCATGATGCTTGCCTTATCCAAAAGGTTATTTGTTTATCACAATCAGTTGGCCGAAGAAAAATTTAATCAACTAAAGAGTTTTACAAAATCGGTGAATAATGCGGTACTTGGGATTATTGGTTTTGGCTCAATTGGAAAAGCTACCTCTCGATTGATGAATCCTTTCGGCGTAAGGATTCTTGCATTAAATAAAACAGGCAAGACCGATGAAGAGGTTGAGTTTATCGGAACTTTGAAAGACCTGGACTATGTGCTTAAAAATTGTGATATTCTTTTAATTGCCTGCCCGCTTAATGATGAAACAAACGGATTGATAAACAAACATAAACTGGAAATAATGAAAGATGATGCAGTATTGATAAATGTTGCAAGAGGACAGATATTAGATGAGCAGGACCTTTATGAACACCTTAAAAGTCATCCAAACTTTTATGCCGGCATTGATGCCTGGTGGGTAGAACCGTTTAAATATGGCAAGTTCGTGATCAACTACCCTTTTTTCGAATTGCCAAATTTACTTGGTTCGCCGCATAATTCGGCCATGGTTGATGATGCAATCCTAAAAGGAACTGAAAAGGCAGCCAAAAATGTGATAAGGTTTATTAATAATGAAAAAATAGTGGGATTGATTAATTAATCCCATAGAGTGTAATTTTAAAAGGAAATAAAATGAAACGAATATGAGGAAATCTTTTTTACACAGAGGAATAATTATTTGGGAGCCCATCTGGATCTGTCAATTAAAAAACAAATTATAAACACATGAAGATCCCGGATGAATTTCAACATTTGACACCTTATAACATGAATTCCTATACCGATTCGTTTGTTTCTGGTAAGCAACAGAAATACATCGAGTTACAATACTATCGTGATGAGAATTCGTTAAAATTTTACGCCAGAGTTTTATTTCATGTTGAAACACAAGGAGCTCCGGGAATTGTTCATGGTGGCGCCATTGCATCTGTATTGGATGAAACAATGGGAGCGGTATCTTTTTTGAACAAAATGCCTGCTGTTACTGCCAGCTTAACTGTAAATTATCACAGACCTTTACCTGTCGAAAAAACTGTATATATTATTACTCAAGTCGAAAAAACGGAAGGTAGGAAAATTTACATAATTGGGAAAATGGTTGATAAAAACCAGAGGCTTTTTGCCGACTCAAAGGGAATTTTTGTGAAAGTACCGAATGAAAGAATCGGTTTATAAACTAACAATTTAAAATAGCAAGTTATGATCAAAATTGGAATTATCACAGGTAGTACCCGTCCGGGACGCAACGCTGAACAAGTTGCTAAATGGGTATATGATTTTGCATCAAAAAGAAATGATGCAGAATATGAATTAGTTGACCTTAAAGACTACAATTTACCTTTGCTTGATGAAGCTTATCCGGCTTCCTTTGGCCAATATTCGAATGAACATACAAAAGCCTGGGCAGAAAAAATTAAATCGCTCGATGCTTTTATATTTGTCAACGGAGAATATAACCACTCGATACCCGGCGCCTTAAAAAATGCATTGGACTATTTGTATGCTGAATGGAACAATAAAGCGGCCGGTTTTGTAAGTTATGGTTCTGCAGGTGGTGCAAGAGCAGTGGAGCACCTTCGGCTGGTTTTGAGTGAATTACAAGTAGCTCATGTTCGCAATCAAGTATTGCTGTCGTTGTTTACCGATTTCGAAAACTTTAGTGTTTTTAAACCTGTACCAATACATTCTGACAACTTAAAAACAATGTTAGACCAATTGAATAGCTGGGGAAATGCTTTAAAAACACTAAGAAAATAATTACAGATTTATGAAAAATATGCCTGTATATTTCATCCCTCACGGTGGTGGCCCATGGCATGTGATGGACGATGCTATGGGTGACCCGGTGGGATATAGAGGTTTAAGAACGTATCTTACGGAATTAGGGCAGAAGTATCGTCCGAAAATTAAAGCCATACTTGTTGTTTCAGCGCACTGGGAAGAAAATGTGCCCACCATACATTTTGGACAAAATCCTCCGATGTATTATGATTATTACGGCTTCCCGGAGTTTACCTATCATTTGGAATGGAATGTACCGGGGCATCCGCAATTGGCAGAAAAAGTGGAAACTCTTTTGAATAATGCCGGATTTAAAACAAAGCGGGAATACAAACGTGGTTTTGACCATGGAACCTTTGTGCCATTAATGATTGCCTTCCCGGAAGCCAAAATTCCTATTGTACAACTATCTTTGGTTCATTCGCTTGACCCGGCAACACATTTGGCAATGGGTAAAGCTCTCGAACCATTACGCGAACAGGATGTACTGATTATTGGTTCGGGAATGAGCTATCATAATATGCGTGGTTTTATGTCGGGAAGTTCATCCGCAGCCAATGATTCAAAACTATTTGATGATTGGCTGACAGCTACAGTAGAAAAAAGCGACCCGGATAAACGCAATGAATCGCTGGTTAACTGGGAAAAAGCGCCCGGGGCAAAGAGTAGCCATCCGCGCAGCGAACATCTGATTCCGCTGTTCGTGGCAGCCGGTGCAGCCGGAAACGATGCAGGAACAAGAGATTATGCGGGAACAATAATGGAAGTTAATGTTTCGGGCTATAAATTCGGATAACCCAATGGTATTAATATTAAAAAACAAAAATCATGAAATCAATAGTAACAATCTATTCCGACAATATTTGTCCGTTTTGCACTATCGGAGCCAAACGTTTAAGAATATTGCAAAACGAATTGGATTTTGATGTGCATTGGCGCCCTTTTGAAATACACCCCGATACGCCAAAAGAAGGTAAGTTGACAGCTGAATATTTTAAGAACCACGATGCGGGGCAAATGAAGCAATACATTGAAAACTTCGGGAAAGATGTTGGAATGAAATTAAATGGCAAATTGCTGGCAAACTCAAAGCTAAGCCTTGCAGCCAACAACTTTGCCAGAGAGAAAGGCAAATTCCCTGAATTTCATGAAGCCGTGTTCAAAGCAAATTTTGAGGACGGCAAAAATATTGGCGAAATCACTGTTTTATTGGATCTTGCTGAAGGAGTAGGAATAGATACTCAGGAGTTGAAAACATACCTTGAAGACGAAGCCAACCTGAAGAAGGTGGACGAAAGTTCAAAAGAAGCACAAATGCTGGGAATTACTGGTGTACCAACTTTTATCTTAAACAATAAAGTACTGGTTGGGGCCCAGCCCATTGAAGTAATTCGGGAATTCATTCAGAATAATAGTTGACAATTTAGAAACACTTTAAAATTTACATAGATGGAAATTTTAATAACAGGTTCAACCGGACACTTAGGAGGTGCAACCATTGATTTTTTAATCAAAAAAATTCCAGCAAATAGTATCGCGGCTTTGGCCCGCAACAGCGAAAAGGCAAAAACCTTAGCAGAAAAAGGGGTTGATGTACGAATTGGCAATTACGATGACTACCAATCCCTGGTAAAAGCTTTTCAGGGAATTGATAAACTTTTACTTATTTCAGCCAGTGAGCTAATCAACCGTTCAGCGCAGCATATCAACGCCATTAATGCCGCTAAAGAAGCCGGTGTGAAGCACATTGTTTATACCAGTTTTATCCGCCAGAAAGACGATCCAAATTCCGCATTGTGGTTTATTGCCAAAGACCATGTGGAAACAGAAAAACATTTAGTACAGACAGGGATTCCATATACGTTGTTTAAAAATGGCTTTTACATGGATATGGTTACTGATTTTATCGGAACCAACGTGTTGGAAACCCAAACTATTTTTCTACCAGCAGGCAAAGGAAAAGTAAACTTTGCCCTGCGAAATGAAATAGCAGAAGCCCTTGCCAATGTGCTTACAACCGAAGAGCACGGAAATAAATCGTACAATATTGGCGGTGAAACAACCGTTTCGTTTCGCGAAATAGCCGATTGTCTTACTGAAATTTCAGGAAAGAAAATTAGCTATATCTCGCCCGATGTGGAAACTTATAAGCAGGAATTATCAAAACATAATATGCCTGAGCAGGCAGTTAATATGGTTGCCGCTTTTGCAGTTGCCTTTAGCGAAAATGCAATGGATGTTCCAAGTAAAGATCTTAATAATTTATTAGGACGAAATGCAACCGATGTTAAAACCTTCCTATCAGAAACTTTCAAAAAATAGTTATAACCCATTAAATTTAAAAATGATGAGTACTAAAGAAATTTCAAAAACAAGAAAAATAGCCGCATGGGTAATTGCAGGCTCATTAACAGCACTCTATTTATTTAGTGCAAGTGGAAAATTATTCCTTCATCCCGAACAAATGGAACAAATGCATTTAGCCGATTGGCGAATTATTATTGCCCTTGGTGAAATTGTATCTGCCTTGTTGTTCTTGTTTCCAAAAACAAATAAAGTTGGAACTTTGCTATTGAGTTCTTACATGGGAGGCGCTATTATTATTCACATGACAGGTGGTATTGGTATTGTAATGCCCGTGGTTGTTCTAATGTTTGTATGGGTAGGGTTCTATTTAAGAAATCCCAAATTTTTTAAACTAAAATAAAAATGTCTATCGAAGAAGAAATTAATGGAAGGTTTCGGAATGAATACCACAAGGGACTTATCAATTTGATCTATACTGTCAAATTGTTAAGTTATGAGTTTCATAAATCCCTTAAAGCACGCGGCCTTGCCGAACAGCAGTATAACGTTTTAAGAATACTTCGTGGTTTTCGTTCCCAGGCACCTCTTTCTATTGGTTTTATAAAACAGCGAATGCTTGACAAAGATTCGGATGTAAGCCGAATTGTTGACAGACTTTTTGAAAAAGGATTGATTAGCCGGAAGGAAAATCCGGACGACAGGCGGCAAAAATCTGTCGAAATTACAACAAATGGCATGGAATTATTGGATAAGATGCTCAGTTGTGAACAGAAAGCAGATACTTTATTGAAAAATTTATCTATAGACGAAGTTCAACAATTGAACTACTTGCTAGATAAAATAAGAGAGAAGAAAGAATAATGCACATGCAAAAAAAAGTAAAATAATGATTATCGAATACATGCATGAAGACTAAATTCTTTATAAAAAGGAAAAGCCAATTAACCAATATCGGATTACTTCGATATTGTCTTGTTGTGACGTCTAAATTCAATAAACAAGGTTACAAGACGATAAGTCACTTTTTGTGCCTGGTACTTGGCATTCTTCTTTTTACCCCTGTTTCGGCTGAACCCAATGAATTAACCACAAAGTACAGCATGCACCTATTAGGTGCAAATATTGGTGAGTTTTCTGTCAGGCAAACAGGCGAGAGTGGAAATGTAAGTGTTGAAGCGATAACGGATGTGAATGTAAATCTACTTATTTCCTATCGTGTAAAGTATATTCAGCATACCGTTTATAATCAAGGTGTTTTGCAAAGTTCCCTCGTTGAAACATATAAAAACGGGAAGCTAAATTCGACTACCTTCCTCAAACTTCAAAATAACTCTTACCAGCTTGTTGCTGATGGCGATACCACAATCATTAACGATTACATAACATACAGCGGGAGCCTGATTTATTTCAACGAACCAACAGAAATAAAAAAAATATACAAGGAGAGAAGTGCTGAAATGCAGCAAATAAACCCTGTAAGTGAGCATATCTATGTTATAAAAGATGAAAACGAAAAGGAGCTTAACAGGTATTTCTACGAAGGTGGAATATTACAGTACGCCCAAATGAAACATGCGATAGGTACCATAGAACTAAAAAGAATCACAACAAACGAACTTAATGATTGAATTTTCGGAGATACAAAACATCTATTTCATATTACCGATACTGGGATTTATTATCGGTTTGTTCGGAACTATGGTTGGTGGTGGTGGTGGTTTTTTCTTTCTGCCAATTCTTACCCTACTGTTAAAAGTTCCGGCCCAAACAGCGGTTATTACTTCGCTGGCAGCTACTTTGCCCATTTGTATTGTTGGTTCATTGGGGCATTATAGTAAAAATAATATTGATTTTAAGGTAGCTGTACTTTTTATGGTAACCGGAATTATTGGGGCTTTTATTGGCGCAGAAATAACCAACAGGATTAGCGACCTGGCACTAAAAACGGCTTTTGGAGTTTATTCAATTTTGATTGCGCTTAACATGGTTTTTAGTGCCGGAAGAAAGAATGTTGAAAGAGAAGGAGAAAAGACAAGAATATCACCAAGAAGTTTAAAAACATTTAAAGGTTCGTTTTTTGGAATGGCAGCAGGTTTAATAACCGGAACATTTGGGACCAGTGGCACAGCGCCGGTTCTTGCAGGATTGTTTTCAATGAAAATACCATTCAGGATGGTTATTGGCACATCGCTTCTTGTGGTACTAGTGAATACATTTTTTGCTGTAGGCGCTCATTTTATTGTGGGGAAAATAGATCTTACACTAGTTATTTTTCTTACAGCAGGCTCAACAATAGGTGCAATACTTGGTCCGCGCCTGCTTGTCAAAATTCAAATCGACAAATCGGAAAACAAAGCAAAATATGCCTATGCGATTATAATGGTCGCCATCGGTATATTAATGATTTTAGGAAGAAATTAGTTTTATGGAACGTTTGATTTACAGTATTATACTGGCCTATTTTATTTTGGGTGGAATTGGTTTTTACCTGATTAACAGGAATAAAGCTCCCGAAATTGCACGTAAGAGTTACACGAAATTTGGTGTTTACTTTATTATCATCAACGTCCTGTTTTTTAGTATTGTTATCGATGGTCTGGCATTCAGGTATCTTTCTGTACTGATTATCGTGACAGGTCTCTGCGAACTGGCAAAACTTTTCAGGACAGGAGGCTTTAAACAAAGCACGGTTTTTGGTTCCTCCCTGCTGGTGTATGCAATATTAGCAATAGGTTTTTACCTTTTTAGTGGCTTTGAAAAGGAATTAGTCCTGTTTTCATTTCTGATAGTCTCCATATTCGACAGTTTTAGCCAGATAAGCGGACAACTTTTCGGAAAAACCAAAATAATGCCGAATATTAGCCCAAATAAAACATTGGGTGGCTTAATTGGAGGAACTTTAATTTCATTGATAAGTGCGTTATTATTAAAAAGTCTTTTTAGAGGAACAATTCCTCAATTATTCCTATTTACCATAGGAACAGTGGTTTTTGCATTCGCCGGCGATGTTTTGGCATCGCTTTATAAAAGAAAATTCAAGGTAAAAGATTACAGCAATCTGATTCCCGGGCACGGCGGCTTTCTCGACAGGTTCGACAGTCTTATTGCAGGAGGTGCCTGGGCAGCATTTGCTGTTCATATTTTAGAAATTTAACAGAGATATTGTTATGGGGAATATTATTGTATTGTCATTTGTTTATTTGATTGGGATTGGTTTGTTGTTGATTTTTAATGAGCTGGTTTATCGCAGACTTAACCCGACAGGAGAAATAACGCGCAAGTTTGCTCACTTCTCTTCTGTTCTGGCTACGGTGCCATTTCCATATATTTTCCCTTCACACTGGTATATTCTGGTGCTGGCATTTTTGTTTGCTTTGGTATTGTTTATTACACGGAAGGGGAAATTGCTAAAGTCGATTCACGGCATTGAAAGAAAATCGATGGGTAGCTATTTATTACCCATAGCAATTTATCTTACATTTCTTTTTTCCGATTTACTGGATAATAAATTCCTCTACATACTTCCCATGCTTATTCTGGCTGTAAGCGACCCGATGGCAGCCATTCTCGGAATCAATATAAAAGCTTACAATGGAAGAATTAAAGTATTTGGGAAAAAATTAAATAAAACATGGCTGGGGTCGGGGGCATTTCTGGTTTCAAGTTTTGTAATCAGCATTATAGCGCTTTATTTTCATCGCGGGGTATTCGATTTTGAAACATTCTGGCTGGCAATGCTGGTTGCTTTGGTAACCATGTTTGCTGAAATGATAAGCTGGCGCGGATCCGATAATCTCAGTATTCCCTTAAGTGCGCTACTTGTTTTGCTCTTGTTCCTTTAATACAAATAGGAAGAAAAAAATAGAAAATATAAAATTGAAATATGAGAACAGTAATTATTAACGGGGCAAACGGATATGTTGCTTCAAACTTCATCAACAATTTATTAAAACAGCATTACGCGGTTATTGCTCTGGTTCGTGCAAATAAACAAGATCCGGAAGAAAGAATGAACGAAGTACTCGCGCATATTAATGATGGAAAGGAAATAAATGCTTCCAATCTTGAGGTTTACAACTATTCCTTAAACGACAAGAATTTTTCGATGGATGAAAATGTTCTAAAAAGCATTTTTAGTGGTAATGTCGATTATTTTCATTTTGCCGCCAGTTTAAAATACGATGAAAAATCAATTGACGAAATATTTTCTGCAAACATTGAAGGAGTTGAAAATTCAATTAAGGTTTTTTCGAAATATGCCATGAAAGACTCCCGCTTTTTTTACATCGGAACGGCCTATTCGTGTGGCAGGTTCAGCGGCCTGTTCGAGGAAAAATTTTATGGCAATAAAGATTTTTCTGAATTCAGAAATTACTATGAGCAATCGAAACGATTTGCGGAGAATATTGTCAGGGAAAATATTCGAAACAACGGACTGAATGGGCACATAATCAGGTTGTCACAGGTGGTAGGAAACAAGAAAACCGGCGTGACCAAAACCGATTACGGGATTTTCGATTTTGCCAAAAGGATTTACAACCTGGCCAACCGGTATCCCAATGAAATAGTGCGGGTACATGTTGATCCGGATGCTACACAAAATTTAATTCCGATCGATACTGTTACAGGGCATTTAACCAGAGTAGTGGAAGAGAAAGAGATTCCTGAGATAATGAATTTTGTGTCAAAAAACCCGGTTCAGAATAGTTTTATTATCGATACCCTGAACCAGTTGGTGCCAATTCAAATTATCCCGGTAAAAACTCTGGAACGAAAAGATATGAACCCCATTGAAAGAATGATTTCTGCAGGAATGTCGTTTACTGAAAGTTACGCTTCAATCGACGTGTTATTTGATACGCGGCAAAAAGACAGGTTTCTGAAAAATACGGAAACAGGTCCCGATTATAAATCTATTGCTAAAATGATGGAGTATTTTATCGAAACCCTTTCGGAAAAGAAAAAGAAACGGGAACACGAAGTTACCTGATAATGCAGGTTTGAAACTACATTATAAATAATCATGTAATTAAACATAAAAACAATGAAACAGATAATAGTAAAAGGCGAAAATATCGTTAACGTTCCCAATTTTATTAGTTTATACCGTCTTCTTGTATTTCCGGTTATTCTTTATATGGCACTTACCGGACATGAGAACTGGTTTGTAATTCTTTTGTGCATAAGTTTGGTCAGCGATGCTATTGATGGAAGTATTGCACGCTACTTTAAACTTCAAACTAATTTTGGGGCTGCACTCGATAACCTGGCGGATATTTGTACTTACGCTATGGCTATTCTGGGTTTATTCATTTTTAAATGGACTGAAATTGAACAGCATTCCTGGGTTTTATTCTTGTTTCTCGGAATATTTGTTCTTAGTTATATTGTCTCTTTTGCCCGGTTTGGAAAAATTCCTGGCCTACACCTTTATTCTGCAGTTTCTGCCGGGTATGCCCAAAGTATATTCTTTTTTGTGTTGTTTGTTTTTGGCTTTTATCCCTGGATGTACTATCTGGTTGTTTCCTGGGGAATAATTGCTTACACCGAAAAAATAATTATCCTGTTTAAACTCGACGACATTAAAATCGGGGTAAAAGGATTATACTGGTTAATAAAAAAGGAGAAGGAGCAAGCACACTAACGATGTTATATAAAATTAGTTTGGTCATTATCATGGTCATCACAAATCTTGGCGTTTTCGCACTGGAAATTACAGGATATGTAAAAGACAGGAAAAGCCAGGAACCAATACCTTTCTCGAATATTTGGGTTAAAGGCTCAACGAAGGGGACAATGTCTGACACAAATGGTCAGTTTATAATAAAGCTATCGCAGAATGATACGCTTTGCTTGTCTTCAGTCGGTTATCAAAAGTGGGAAATTCCTGCAAAAAAAATAACAGAGAGTCCGCTTATCGTTTTTATGGACGAAGAAGTACAGGAACTGGGTGAAGTGACTGTAAAACCCGAGGTTTCGCGTGCCAAAGTTTTGTTGAAACAAATTCAGGAAAGAAAAAAGGAAAACCGTGAAAACATACAAAAAGTTAGCGACTATAAAATGTTTGAGCGGACAACTGTTTATGTGGCAATCGATTCTGCTTCACGGGCAAACAGGATTATTAATAATTTAAATGAAGTTACAATGAAGCTGGATGGGCAGAGCCTTCGTTTCTCGCCTATTTATCTGGCTGAACTGGGAAAGAAAAATTCATTTGGAAAAGACAGCATAGTTTACAACCGGAAAGACGGAATCTTCCCCAAACTGAACCAGACTATTGAAAGCCTGATTCTTTTGAACGTAGTTATTGATATGGATTTCTATAAAGACCAGATTAATATCCTTGGCAGGGGAATAACATCGCCGTTAAGTAATTCTGCACAACTGCATTATGATTTTTATTTAAATGACAGTACATATATTGACGATACAAAATATTTCAGTTTTTCATTTACGCCAAAAAACAAATACAACCCCCTCTTTACCGGGCGTTTTACTGTTGAAGACAGCACATTTGCACTGACCAGTATTTTTGCTTACGTACAGGAAAAAGCCAATATAAATTTTGTTAACGGGTTCAAATCAAATGTAAATTATTCCAAAACTTACGATGATAAATGGTTTTATGACAATCAGGAAATTAGTTTAAACCTGGCGCTTTCACTAAACAAGGATACTGTTTCGAAATATGGTTCGCAGCGAATCGACGAAATTTCGAGTGGTAATTGGTTGGTAACAAAAACAACACAATATTCCACATCAAAGCGATTAAATGAAATCAGGCCTGGTAACTGGAAAAACCAGCCCGAGTTTGCATCTTCCAACCATTTGGATGAAGGTACCTACATGCGGGTGGAGAAGTTAAAGGAGAACCCGGTAGTACAGGGAATTGATGCCATTGGAGGAATGGTTTTAACCAGTTACATTGATGCAGGGAAAATAGAAATTGGGCCGGTGTTCGATATTTACAGCACCAATGCCATCGAGGGGCAGAGGTTTTCCATTCCGCTCCGAACCGGAGAAAAAATGTTCGAACGTTTTACCGTTGGAGGATTTTTAGGTTACGGAACAAAAAGTAAAGAGTTGAAATACGGGCTGAACTTTGCCTGGCAGCTTTTGCCAACCGACAAATTTATTATACGGGGAAACTATTCTGATGATTATAACCTTGTATCGCAGGATAAATACCTCCGGTTTATTAAAAAAAATCCCAATACAAGGGGAAACGGAAACTTTATTGCAGCCATTACAAGCAAGGTGGAAAATCCCTATCTGAAGGAAGAAAAAAAATTTAATATGATATTTGAATACAATGCCCGTGAAGACATTAGTTTTGAAGTTTCACCTTATTTTCTGCATAGTATAGAAACTCCGGATGTGCATTTTACGCGCAATAATGTGAATTATCACACATATAATAATTACGGGATTTTATTTAATACAAGGCTGGCATTCGGCCAGTATTACGACCAATATTACTTTGCTCGTGTTTATTATATTGATGAAACCCCGATAGTAAATCTGAGTATGGATATTGGCCAGACAAAATTACCAGGCAGTAATTCAGATAATTTTGGATTGTATGCCCAATTTCATGGCTCAGTCTCAGGGAAAGTAAACATGGGACTTACTTTTATGCGCTACATGGTAAACAGCGGCTACCTTTTTGGCGATGCGCCTTATGATTTACTGGATATGCCGGTAGGTTCCATGTCGTACGGATATGCAAAATACAGCTACAACCTGTTGCACCATGCGTCATTTGCACATAATCTATATACCAATGTTCATCTCGATTTCAATGGTGGAGGTATCATTCTAAACCGTATTCCTTTTATACGAAAACTGAAATTACGTGAAATGGTATCGTTAAAAACACATTACGGGAAACTTACCGGAAGTTATAAACCGGTTTTCGATTTACCAGGATATTATACCACAGAAATGAGTAAACCCTATGCAGAAATTGGATTCGGACTGACCAATATTCTCAAAGTACTGCGTGTGGAATATGTTCGCCAGTTGGGGGGCACTTATCTCAACAGCGGCTTTACGGATAAAAACGGAATATTTTTCAGGGCTGAAATGAGTTTTTAAATTCGATGTGAGAATAATATGATAAAAAGATTTAAAAATTGGAGTTGTTTGGGAAACATATTAGGAGTTAGGAACTCATATGTCAGGACTGTTATACACGAAATGGTGTCAAAAACAAAAGATGGAACATTTGAAAATATGGAGAATTTAAACACATGGTAAAATATTATCGGAAACCAGAAAGACAAATACCAGAGAATAAATAACCTTATGAGTTGTTACCAAAAATAATCTTGCTAGATAATCGATTTAACTAATAATTAAAACATGGTTGAATATGTTACCAAACTACGCAAAGAAACTGATGAATTAGTTGACCGTATCGAATCATCAGATTTCAATGTCCTGAAAAAATCATTGGAAGCTTCTCGTGTGCTCGCAGGGGCATTTGATCAGTTGAAGGCTTTTATCCTTTCATACCAGTTTAAAAGTGAAACGGAAGAGATCACTTTTTTTAAAGAAATAAAGCCAAAGTTGTGTTATCGTCTGATTTATTACAGAAAGCTTTACAATATCGAGATGAACCGGCCTGCAGGAGTCGACAAACAAAAGGAGTATCTCTACGAAGAATTGAATGAGATAAACAAATATAATTTTAAACGGCTGGACTTTATCCGGTATTACCGTTCCGGCGCTGCGCACCTGGATTCTTTGTATTTCCTGCGTAGGAAGACAGACACAGAACAATATCTTGAAACCTTCTACTACGAACTCGACCCAAATTTCTCCACCAACTACGATTTCAAGGTGGCGAAGATATTGTCCAATGACATGCTTTTGGCGTATCTGACACATGAGATGGAACTGTTGGATAACAATGGGATAACTTCTCTCCCTTCAGGATTTCCTTTAATCAAACTAACCTGGAGAGGGACCAAAACTGAACTAATGGAACAACTCTACTGCTGGGACAGCGCCAGTACCTTTGGAAACGTGCCGCTCACGCAACTATCTGACTATATTCAAAATGTTTTTAACATCCAGCTCGACAAAAACCTGTCACGCGCATTCAGCTACATGAAAATTCGTAATGTCCCTACTCCTTTTTTAGACAAACTGAAAGATGCACTGCTCAGACGTATGGGCAGAAGGAAATGAATAATTAATACCGAGTATCTATTCATTTTTTCATGGCTGTTTCTCCCCAAAGCAGTCCTGTAAACCATTGAATAATAAGCTGTCGGGAATTATTTCAAAAAAAGTAGCACCGACTTCCTTATCAGCCATGTGGATGGCTCCTAACTTTGCAGTAATTCAATGAGTTACAGCAATGTTTATAGACAAGGAATATTTCGAGAGTTGGATGCAGCGTATCCTGTCAAAGCTTGATGAGGTTGCTGACAAGCTGGAGGGTTCCGGGGAGGAAGTCCCTTTATTTGATGGAGAAAAATTGTTGGACAACTACGATGTATGCAAAATGCTCAATGTCAGCAAACGAACATTGCAACGTTACCGTTCTTCAGGCGAACTCCCCTTTCAAATGATCTATCACAAGACTTTTTATAAGGAATCAGATGTCATGAAATTCATTGAAACCCATTTCAGCTGTTTCCACACACGGCGTAACCGAAAAGATAAAAAATGAGTTATTTGTTTTTGCTTTACCCGCTTCGTTGTTAAACGGTGCGGGTTGGGAAGTTAAAAGAAAAGTGCCGGTATAAGTTATAGAATACCGGCTCTTTTCGTTGTATACTATACTTTCAAACTTTTAGAAACAATGGGATTATCCGGTTTTGCAGAATGACCAATACCGGCAATAATAATTCTTCCGCCTGATGCTTCAGCAATTTCCTGTAAGCGTTCCGGTATTTTAGGTGACTTTTCCGGGTTATTCTTTTCGGGTGGAGGTAGCTTGCTTACAGTTTCATTAACCGGAGCAGATGTTTCCCCTTCCATTTCATCGGTTGATTTCAGCGACTGCTGAATTTTCCTTTCCAGCGTTGCCATTTCCGACTTTAATTCAGCCAATTCCGGTTCCTTTCGCCAGGTACTTTCCACCACTTCTTTGAGCACAGGAATATCATTTGACAGTTTTTCGTTATCCGCTTTATAACGTTCTAACAGTCGTGGCATATTTTCCACCAATGCATGCAGAAAGTTTTGAGAGGCCAGCTTTGGGTCAACGGCCATCTGTCCGTTGTTGTATTGATAAAATATTTCTCCGTCGCCAAGGACAGAGAAGCGGTTTTGTATGAAATCAAGTCCGTCTTTATTGGTGGTTTCACTTTTCACGTAAAGCGTGAAACCATACAGATTTCCAATCGGTTCATGTGCGTCATGTGTTTTGGCTGTACTGGCAATTTCATTCAGCTTTTTACCAATTATTTTGAAATCGCTGCCGGTAACGGCATCCAACTGTATCGGGTTACGGTATGAACCGTCTTCGTTGGTCTGAACGCGGGATTTGAAGTTCTCCATATCTTTGGAGATACGCTCAATAAGCCCTTTATTCCTTTCAACTGTTTGTGTAATATTCTCCAGCTTGTACCGGCTGGATGACTTTCCCCGGACAAATGCCTGGCGTTCGCTTTCCAGTGCGGCTATTTTCTTTTCCAGCCTTGCTTTTTCCAACAGTTCTGTATTGCCCGATAAAATGGCCACATATTCTGAAAAGTTCATACCGCTTTTTTCGTCCATTGCCCCTTCATCAATGGTACGGCAGCCCAGGTTGTTGTTTTTTAGCTGTCGGATAAATAGCTGTTTGTTATGCAGCAGGCCAAACTTATACGCATCCAACGATTTTTCAACAGCATAAAGAATAACATCCACTTCATTTCCGGCAACTTTTTTAGCTATCTCGTTGCCTTTTCGTATCGCCCTGCCATCCCTCTGTTCCAAATCCGACGGACGCCACGGGCAGTCCAGGTGATGAACAGCTACGGCACGTTTCTGGGCGTTTACACCTGTTCCGAGCATTTCGGTCGAGCCAAACATTACCCGGATTCTCCCGTTGTTCATATCGGCTATCATCATTTTCCGGGCTTTCTCTGTTTTTGCCTCCTGGATAAAACGTATTTCGTGTGCCGGGATGCCGTGGTCTTCCACCAGTTTGCGCTTAATTTCGCTGTAGGCATTCCACTGCCCCGGTTTATAGGTCCCCAAATCACTGAACACAAATTGCGTCCCCTTCTGTCCGTTGTACCTTCGGTAATACCCGCTAATCATCTGGGCACAGTGGCTCGCCTTGTTGTCGATGTGGTCATCAAAGCGGGAATCGACCATACGCATATCCAGCGACATTTTGCGGGCATAATCAGTTGCAATCAGCATCTTTGCCTTTTCTTCCCGGTCATTCAGGGGAGCGCGGAACAACAACGTTGCATCACCGGTTTTTGCAAACTGTACCAGGCGGTTGATAAAATCAACCTGGTCAGGTGTCGGCGGAATATTGTGCAGGATTTCATTTTTCTTAGGACGGTCGATTCCAATATCAGCAGCCGTCCTGTAGTCAGTAATCTCGGCGTAAAACTGGGCCAATTCCGGCACCTTAATAAAATACCGGAAACGCTCTTTCTGAACTATTTCATTGGTTACTGAAAACTCATAATCAATGCTTTTCTTTGCAAAAATAGCTGCCCATGCATCGAATGTTTTAATGTTTTGTCGTTCCAGTTCCTTTGGACGCAGGTACTTGAATAACAGGTACAATTCCGTTAAGGAATTGGAGATGGTGGTTCCTGAAAGGAAAGTTGCCCCCAAATCCCTGCCGGTGCGTTCCTGTATGGTGCGAAGCGCAAAAAGCATATTCAATGCCCGCTGACTGCCTTCGGGATTGCCCAGACCGGCTACCCGGTCGTGCCGGGTGTTAAAGGTCAGGTTCTTGAACTTGTGCGATTCATCCACATACAAATGGTCTATCCCCATTAGCCGGAAGTCAACAGCATCGTCCTTCCGGTTTTCAATGTTGAAAGTAATTTGTTTTAACCTGGCTTCCAGGTTCAGTTTACGTTTCACACAGCCTTTCAGCATGGCACGTGAAACTTCTTTACCCTGTCCTTTTAGGACTTCAAGGTTTTCCTCCACACTGTTGAGTTCTGCCTGTAAAATATCGCGCTGTACTTCCGGCGACTGGGGAATCATCCCAAACTGTTCATGTGTCAGGATTACAGCGTCCCAGTTGTTGTTTTTTATCTCATTGAAAATCCGTTGCCGGTTTTTGGGTGTAAAATCCTCCTTGCCCGGATACAGGACACGGGCATTGGGATAGGCTGTGCAGAAAGTTTTGGCAATCTCGTGGATATTGGCTTTCAACCCTGTAATCATCGGTTTGTTGACCAGCCCGAGACGTTTCTTTTCATAGGCACCGCAACACATGATGAGCGTTTTCCCGCCACCGACTTCGTGGTCGCAAATACCGCCACCGTTGATTTTGTCCATCCAGATAGCATCTTTCTGGCTTCGGTAAAGGTTGTCGATGCCCAGCCCTTTCAGGTCAAGTCCCGGAAAATTTTGGTGCGAACCGTCATAAGCCGGGCGGACAAAACAGTTAAAAGTGCGGTTATACAAACCGGCCAGCCGGTCTTTGAACTCCGGCGATTGTTCCCGGAGCCAATCTGAGAAACCGTTGCGCATTTCATCGATACGGGTATTGGCAAGCTGGATGGCTTCCCCGTCGCGGACCTTTACTTCTTCACCGTCCACTAGGATTGTTTTGGTGATGTCCGGCGAAGTATTTTGTAAACCATGCTTCATCAGTGCCAGCCCGTCGAAAGTGCGGCTTTGCGATTTTACGGCATACTGGTCGGTAATCTTTACATTCGAATAACCGGATTGAACACTGAACTCATCAGGGCTGGAGGCATAGTGAATGTTAACTTCGGTGTCAAAAAGGTGTGAAGCATATTTGTTATAAATGCCTGTCGGAATCCAGCGTTCACCAAAATTAAAATCAAGGTCGTCGAAGGCAATGGGTTTGGGTGTGGCTTCCCGTAGGGCGTGTAACGATTCTTCCGCCTCACGGTGTCCGGGATTATGTTCCAGGAAACGTTCTGCTTCTTCTGCTTTGGAAATGACATTGCCCGATATAAATTTATCTGCCACCTCGTATCCGCCGGTCATTGGATTGAAATATACCGTCCCTTTCAATTCTTCCTTTAGGTCATCTATCGTATTACCGGTAAGGGAGGCCATATAGCCCAGGTTTACCCCGGCATATTTATTAAGCGAAGCTGCCAGCGCTTCATGTGGTGTATCAACCGAGGTAAGTTCGTTTGGATTGAACGCCACCGGACGGTTGAAAATATCGGCTTTTACTGCTTTTCCGTCAATATAGCGTTCCAGCGATAAAATTTCCGTTCCCCATACATCCATCTTAATCAGGTCGAGGTTTTTCTTGTCGTTGAGTAACCCGAACCGAAAGGAAAAATTATCGTACAGGTGGTTCAGCATTTCACGAAGGGCGGGATTGGCTTCCAGCCGTTTAGCTTCGTTGCGGTACAGGTGGTGATAAGTATCGCGTATTTCAATATATAGAGATGCTTTCTGCTTTTGAGTGCTGTTTATATCCAGCGGGTGGAACATAGGCTGTAAGCCTTCAATATCCCTTAAATAACCGATACGGTTGGACTGGTCGGATACCAGTGAACCTTCTCTGTAGTGAGGTAATAACCCTGTTTTGAATGGCACAGGCTTCATTGCTTCCTCACGTTCGCGCTGTTCTAGTTCCCTCGTTAAGTTTTGCGGCTGTCCTACTTTTTCCGTACCGTTTAACGGATGTACATTCCTGTTTTTGAGGGATTCTTTTTCCAATTGCTTTCTTTTTTGGATTCCTTCGTAATGCAACCGTTCCCGCCATTCCATAAAAGGAATTTCCTGTTGCTCTTGTTTTTGGGGCATTTGCATTCTTCTCCGGTTGGGGCGTCCCTGCTGGCTGCGTTCTTCTTTGGAAAGTCCAAATAATTCGTACAAACTGATTAACGGTTCCTGCGTAATAGTCTGCCGGGGTTTCGCCTCCGTAGCAGGTTCTTTCTGAATGGCCGAATCATCCATATCGAAAAGCGTACCCTGCCCTGAATATATTCGTTGTTGCTTTTGCGGTTCGGGTTTATTTTCTATCGTAGGTTTTACCGCTCCGGTTTGATTATCGTTGGGGAACCAATTATCCTCGATAGCTTGCCAAAATGGATCGAGGTCATTTGAATCTAATTTAAGCGCCGGTTTGATTTCTACGGTGGCCGCTGCCTGTTGTTCCGGTGTGTCCTGTGCATGGGATTGATAACGCTGCAAGTCCAAATGCCGGGAGAAATCTTCTTTCAGCATTTGCCTCAGGTCTTTGGCCATTCCTTCTATGCCGCCTTTATGGGTGAACACCATTGCCGGTTTGCCGTATGGGTCGGTATCGACTTTGGCATCGGTATGGACCACCCTGTCAAAGGTTTTAAAGCAATTGTTGACCGTTATACCATTGGATAAGGTGCGTGATTCAATAAATGCCTGTTTTTCTGGCTTCGAAACAGACTGGTCTTGTTGTTCCCGTTTTTGCAGTACAATGAGGTCGCTGCCAACCTCGGTTCCTGCATGTTCGGTAAACAGGTTGTTTGGGAGTCGGATAACTGAAACTGGATCGCAAGGGGACATCAGGTATTCCCGTACCGGACGGTTTGCCGGGGCGTTCAATACTCCCTGCGAGGTAATGAAAGCCACCAGTCCTCCCGGACGTACCATATCCACCGATTTCAGGAAAAAGTAATTGTGGATAGAGCGTGAGGCTAGCTTTCTTGCCGGGTCGTTGCCGGAAAAGAAAGCCGGGTCGAACACTGCCACATCCCCGAAAGGGATATTGCTTGCCACTACATCGTAATAACCGGCATATTTTTTTTCAATATTTTCAAAACCCTCTACTCTTATTTTATCTTCCGAATGAAGGTGTTTGAGTATCATTCCGGTAATAGGGTCTTTCTCAAAACAGGTTACTTCTGCATCAGGGGAAAGCTGTTTAAAAGCTTGGGCAAATACTCCTGTTCCTGCGCTCGGGTCAAGCAAGCGGGATGGTTTGATTCCGCTATCACTGAGTGCTTCTGCCAGCGCATTTACTACTTCCGATGGAGTATAAAATGCTGTCAGTATGGAGTTTTTTAGACCCTCGAAATAGCGTTTGTATTCTTTCTCATCGCGGGTATTTTCGCTTAAAACCTTGTGCAGTTCATTTATCAGGGGATTGGCTGAACCGTTGGCCGGAAGAGGGTCGAGTATTTCTTTAATGGCACCAAACCCGGAATACCGAGCTAATATTTCCTTTTCCCCAACTGTTGACAGCCTGTTTTTCTGTTCAAGGGTAAATGCCGTTTTTATCGCATCTATATTTGCCCGCAGGTGTAACTTTTTATTGTAAGCCATCTTCGAGCAGTATTTCGACGGTCCCCGTCAGTTCAGTAAATAATTCATCGTATTTCGGCGAACTGGCAAAATCATCTGAACGGGTGTATTTGTCCAGTACTTCATTGCAAAGTGGTAAGATTTGAAAGGCAATCTCTTTTGCCTTGTCTTCGGGGATTTCATCTGAAAACTCGTTCCAAAGGATATGAACGAGGGTGTTGTAAGGGGAAAAGTGCAGGCCCCGGAAAAGTTCCGCTGATGCCAGTTCTTCCGCCTCAATATGTGTCTGCCCGTCTTTTATTGCATTGCTGTACATTTCTGCTGCGGCATTGGCGCGTTCCTCAATGAAAGCCGTGTCTCCGGCACGGTCTGGATGGTTTTCCCTGAGGTAAGAAAGAAGTGAAAGCCCGTAATAGGAAAATTCCTGTCCGGTTTTATTTTTTGCATTTTTCATGATAACGGATATTTAGTGGTTGAAAAAGGGAAGGCTATGCCAAGCAAAAACGCCCCGGGTTCCCACCCGGAGCGCACCACTAAAATATCCGTCACCAACAATCAATAAACAAACAAAGAAATGTTATGCGTATCGAAGAAAGCAGCGGTATATTCAGTGGTAAATATAACCATTCCTGATTGAACTTGTCTTCTGTTATTTCATACGGAACTGTTTAAAACAGAACTCAGATTTTGAGACCACTTTTCTTTGCAGCAGGCCTGCGTGCTTCTTGCTTAAACTGGTTTTCCGTAGGCTTTTGCTGTTCCTGTTTTAATGGCTCTTTTACATTCTTGGTCGCTTCATTGGTTTTGCCATCGTTGTTTACAGCTACCTGCGTTTTGCTCTCTTCCGCAGGTTTGACTTCTGCGTCCTGCTTTTTGGCTTTGTCGGGGTTCCACCTGAAAAAATCGAATTTCATTTTCTCCGGATTCGGTTTTACCCATGCGTTGAATGGTTCCCCTTTGTCGTCTTTCAGCATCCCCCGGATATAGGTGGCCTGGCCTGCTTTTAGGTATTCCTGTTGTTTTTCAGTCAGTTCAACGCCAAGCAATTTTTTAGGGATAAACAGTTGTTTTGTTTTCTCTGTCTCTCCTTCAGGAGCGTTCTCTTTCTGTTGACTTCGGATTTCCTTGTTCTCTATTGAGTAGCGGTTACGATCGAGCCCTTCATAGGTGAAATCAAACTTTTTGTCCGAAGCGTTAATTTGGATATACCCGTCAAAGAACCGGCCTGTGCGGGAAACCATTTTTTCAACCAACACTTTTTCGCCTGCGCCAAGCCTTTGCTGTTGGCCTTCAGAAAGGTCTGCTCCTTTAATTTTATTGGGAATGGAAATATTTTCAACCGGCAAGGCTTCGAGTTTGTTGGTAAGCCGGTCGAGCGAAACGAAAGCCGGTATTTTCTGTCCGGGCGAAGGTTCTAGTTCAACCACCCTTCCTGCGTTCAATGATTGCCGCAGATTCTCCTTATCCTGTTCATTCAGAAGGACACCGTGAAACGGGGCATCCAGGTTGGGCTTTTCCTGCCAGTAATGAGGAATGATTTTTAGTGAACCATCGGTCTGTTCTTCCAGCGACACACGCCCTTTGGTAGGAACGCGGATACCTGGTTCCAGTTCAGGGTTTAGAGGAATCATTTGAGGTGATTTGTGCCCGTAGGACATGGCTTTGAGGTGGGGTTCCAAATCGGCAGCAGCGATTCCGTATTTTTGGAGTTCCTGCCGGTCTATTTTATTGACATCCATCGGCTGGAATGTACTTTGTGCGGTTTCGTCTCCGCCACCTTGCGTTTTCTGCGGATTCCGTTGCTGTACCTTTTCAAGGTACTCCGCCGGATTTACACGGTGCAGTTCCAGTTCGTGGGGGTCGAGGTCGGTTTTAACAAGCTTATCCAGCATTTTTTCTGTCATCAGGAAGAATCCCGTGTGGGTGGGTTGCTGCGCCTGTTCCACCATCTTTTTGAAGAACGCCTCCAGCATGGCCTCGTTCGTGTTCACCGCAAAAAGGCTGTTTTGGTTTTTAGCTGTCGGTTCTGCTGTTTGGATGTTGCCTTTTTCATCCATACCTGTGACGGCTTTTACTTTGCCGTCCTTAACGTCTTTGACGAGTAATACTTTTTTGTCGTCGTTACTGATTTTTTCGTCCATCTTACGAATGTTTTAGTTTTTGCACCACTATTGATGCATGGACGAATTTATGCGTAACTACATGACAAATAAAGGGATGTTCAGATGGTGGCAGCTTGAGGAACTGTGGTGGTGGTTTGTGGCGTTATTGAGAATCTGATAAAAGAGAAAAAATGATTCCAACCGCCATTATTGTGAGAATACGTCACATATATTCATTTCATTATATATAAAACCAATTGATATTTTTTGAGGCTGGCATGGTTGGACCGAAATCGCCATTTGTAGCCAGCCCGCAAATTTCCTATTATATTTAGTGTATTTGGAAAACCTATTTTGTCAATTTTTCTATGAATAGCTTGTTACGCAATATAGCCCTATCCAATAATGTTGTGTATTTTATAACTTCTGTGTATAATGAACCATCGGAACGATTTTCGCCTGGTATTGTTTTAGATGGTCTGAATAAATAATCAAATTGGTAAGATGCCTTGAAATCACCATCAAAAGATTTAACTTCCCTTGCAGTTATTCCCTCTCCAATTAAATATCCGTAAAAAGTATCTATCTGCAAACCCTCTTCGCTGAAATTTCTTATTAATGATGCGTATCTATTTATTTGATTGAGATGTACACCAACATTAACATCCGGATTTTTAAATTCAATTATAATACATTTACCTTCAGCAGGAAATAATAGAACATCAGGCTTTTTAATTTTTCTGTTTTCCCCTAATGAATGTAAATATTCCTCTTCTTCTTTTGTAAAATCTTGTTTAAATATCTTTTTGCTGTCAATTTCAATTTGATTTAATTGGCCTTCTGATTTTCCTCTAAAATAGATGAAGTCTTCATTTATTAACCATAAATCACTTTTTTCAGGATTATCTGAACTTTGCTGAAAAATTAGATTATGTAATAATTTCTCATCAATATTTCTTTTGTTTGTTTTTTGTATTTCGAGTTGTTTTTTAAGGATTTTATCGAATAATTCTAAGACAAGCTTTCTTCTTGCAACATAATGGGTTAAAGCTGCTTTATTCTGGAGAGGCATCGTTTTTACTAATTCATCTACCTGAACTCTTAGGTTTTCTTCGTAATCTTCTTCAGCAGGATTTAAATTTTCTATTTGCTGAATATGTTGTTTCATTATAGCATCTTTGTTTGCTACTAATTTTGCGTCAGCCTGATAAACTTTTTCAAGAATTTTATCATCACTATCATTCAGCCCAATTTTAATAGAATTTAGTGTTTCGTCACTTAAAAGAAACATACTTTTTAATTTCTGAATATCGTCAAGCTTATTATCACGTTTAGTTTTTATTTCATCATATAAATTCTCAATTACTCTGTTAGCTTTTTCCTGAATCTCGTCAAGCAATATAACTTCCTCATTAAATAATGTTTCAGTGTAATTTTTCTTAAATTCTTCTTTAGTAGGGATATTTAAATCACCTCTAGTATCTGTATCACATTTGTCAATATATTCGCCCGAAAGTAGAAAGAGATATCTATTATCCTCGATAAAATCATCAGACAATAAAGATTCCAGTTTTATTTCTTTTGCAATTTCCCCTTTACTTGTGAGTTTCAATCCGTTCTTTTGTAGTTTGTTTTTTGAAATTTTAAATGATTTTAAATTTAACATTTCCTTATTGTCTGTTTTCTGAATGGATTTATCTTCTATTGACATTTTGCAGTAATAAATATCAATGTCCTTTTGGTTGTCCGGCGTAGGTATATCATCCGATACAATTTTAATATTTTCTTTCAGCTCGTTGTCCACGATTTGCTGAATAGTGAATTCGGGCAATTGATTTCTGTTTTCACAGAAATAGGCTAAATAGTGAGAAATAATATTTTCTTTTATCTCATTGGTTGTTAATGATTTTAAAAAAGATTCATCCTTTTCACTTAAAGGATTTTTTAATGATAAAACCGTGTAACTCTTATTAGATTTAATTTCTTCATCTTCCTTCAAATTAATAATTGAATTTTTATCCAAATATGGTTTTGATTTAGATAATGTGAATTCTTTTTGACGGTAGCCAGTAGGCGAGCTTGAATCTCTAAATACACTTTTAAAAACAGTTTTGTCAAAAAAATGTAGAAATTGTATTCTTCCAGAACCTTTATTAGAAAAACCTTTTCCACAATCATTCAAAGCTATAAATCTTTCAAATTCACTATCTTCAAATCCAAGTCCGTTATCTTCGATTACGATCTCATTGAAATTATAGGTGTCATCTTCTTTTGAGAATAAATTCTTACTTAAGATTAGTTTGATAATAACTTCTCCTTTTATTTCAATGTTATACTTGTCCTTCAATAGTTTTAATGCTTCTAAGGCATTTGTTACTGCTTCATATATTGGCTGTAACTGATTGGGATTCTTTCTAATTTTTGGCAACGTACCCGAATAGTTAATACCGGTAGCTGTTATAAAACCTTTTCTAATTTTCATAATAACTCGCTCACCTTAGTTACATGTTTAAAATTCACTTCATCAAAAACTTCGAAATGTCTTTCGCCGCATTGGATTTTTTGTTGTTCTTCTTTTCGTAGCTTGTCTTTGTCGGTTGTTGATTTGGTTTCGGCTACGAAATAGATTTTCTTTTCGTCTTTCATCACTACTGCCCAATCGGGGTTATATGTGCCGATGGGAGTCGGTATTTTAAACCAGAACGGCAGTTTAAAATAAAATTCTACCTGTTCGCTGGTTTCGCAATCTTTGGCAAACTGGCTTTCTACGTTTGAATCCAAAGGAATGTATTTTTCATATATGGTTTTTGATACATCGTTGACCTCAAATGTCAGGCTATCTAAATATGTTTCAATCTCGTTTTCATCAAACAGCCTCATTTCGTATTCGGATGTACCAATTTTTTCATATTTAATGCCTTCTACCATTAAGTCGTTTAAGGTTTTTCGGATGGAGGAGACAGCCAAATCAAGAAATAATTGCGGATTGATAAGTATTTCTTCAATCTTGCCCGATTCTTTGAGTATTGTTAAAATGGTTGAACGAGTTAATTCGGTGCGGTGTTGGATATATCCTAAAACATCTGGTATCGGGAATTTTAAGCCGTACACTTCTTTTTTTTCTGCTACATAGTTGGTATCAATACCGGATTTGGTCATTGATAGTGAAACTTTTGTTGAGCGAACCGATGGCGGTTGAATTTTTGGAAGGTCTTTTATTTGCTTTCCAGCCACTTTTATTAAATCATCAGTATTATAGGAAACCTGATATGTTGTTTTGTGTTTAATACGCTCCCATATTTCCAAAAATTTCGGGTCGGCTTCAAAACCTTTGCGGTAATTAATGCGGGTACGTTCCGTTTTGTTTTTAATTCGACCTTCGAAAGAAACCCCACAATCTTCTTCTATTTCAGTTTGAAGTGTTTTTGCAAAGTCTTCATAAGCTTCATTTGCAATTACAGTTAAACGGTTTATATTCCTGTCATACGAACGTATTCCTTCCTGATTAACCGATAAACGCAAGCCCCGACCGATTTCCTGACGTTTTTTAATATCGGATTTGGTTTCGTTTAAGGTACAAATCTGAAATACATTCGGATTGTCCCAGCCTTCACGCAAAGCAGAATGAGAAAAAATAAAACGTAACGGATTTTCAATATCCAGCAATTTTTCTTTATCCTGCATGATTAGTTTGTAGGTGTCATCGTCTGCCTGTGTTTCACCTGATGTGTCTTTGAACCGTCCTTTTTTATCGGCTGAGAAATAACCGTTGTGAACGTTTGCTATATCAAATTTATTGAGTTCGCTAAAGGCTGGTTGTGAAATAAATTCGGTGTAAATTTCTTCGAACCATTTTGCAAATTTGCCCTGTAACGGATTACCAGAATCGTCATAATTCCGATAATTGGAAACTTTATCGATGAAAAACAGGGAGAGGACTTTTATTCCTTTTGGGTTTAACCGTTTTTCTTTTTTGAGGTGTTCTTCAATGGTTTTACGGATTTGAAATTTCATGATTTCATCGGACATCCCTCCCTGACTGTCGCCTACATACATGATTGAACCATTGGAAAGGGTTATACATTGATTTGAAGCGTCTATTTCTTCAATTAAAAATCCCTCTTTGTATATTTCCCTTTCATTTGACAGGTTGTAAATATCGTCTCCGACTTTTACGGTTACTGATTTCTTTTTAACCCCTGAATCTGAATTAGTATCAATTTTAATTTTTGCAGATACCCTTGTTTTTGTTGCGTTTGTTGCTTCTACCTGTATGAACGCCTGGTTAGAACTATTCTCGGAAATTACAGAATCGACCTCAATTTGTTTAACCAAACCCAAATCATATGCTTTTACAGGGTTAAGGCTATAAACCAGATTGTAAAGGTTTAAATGGGTAGCGGAATAACGCAGAGTACAAAGAGGATTTAAGTTTGCTATGGCTTTTTTTCGGATTTCGGTTTCCATGTTTTGAGGCTCGTCCACAATAACAATGGGATTTGTAGCCTGAATAAATTCAACCGGGCGTTGACCAGTTAATTTATCGTTTGGTCTGTTGATGATATTTAAATCTTTAGCAAAAGAATCAATATTGATTACCAATATTTCAATGTTATTATTGGAAGCAAAACTTCTGAGATTTGAAACTCTTTTGGAATCGTAAACCTGAAAGTTTAACGGTGTTTTGTCATAGATGCCCTGAAAGTGGTCATGAGTAATTTGCAGGTTTTTCAGAACCCCTTCACGAATCGCCACACTCGGCACGACAATAACAAATTTCTTAAAGCCAAATTGCTTACTTAATTCATAGATTGTGCGCAGATATACATAGGTCTTCCCTGTACCTGTTTCCATTTCCACAGAAAAATTCATCCCTTCCAACGATTCACTTACCGAAATTTCATTTTCGGATTGAATGGTTTTCAGGTTTTCTGTAATTTGTTCTTCAGATAGTATGAGGTTGTTTCCTACACCGGAAATTAACTTTAATTTGTCTTCCTTGTCGATGTGAAAACTTGTGTTTGCTTCATTCAATGGTTGCCCTTCAAAGATGCCGGTTATTGCATTGATGGCTTGTATTTGATAATTCTGATTTGCGTCAAATTGTAATTTCATGGTCTAACTCTTGATTTCACGCCCCAAAATTCTTTGTCTCGATTTTCTTCGGAAGTATCTAAAACAATTTTATCATGAATGCTGCAGATATATCGAATCCTATCTTCCGTTAAATTATTAAAACTTGCTAATCTTCTTGTAGTTAGCCAGTTATTATCGTTTCCCATACCTGTGTTTTTATTTAAATACTCGAAGACTTTCCTTTTATGATAATTAGTTAATATATTTTCCCGAATTAATTCAATTAACCAGATTGAAATACCAGCAATGAATCCGCCTGTACCACCTATTATTATTCCTTCAAGTATTTTTTCGCAGTCCATTTTAAATTGTTTTAAAGTCTATTCCGGAATCCTTCATTTGAAGAACGGTATTTGTTTTAAGCTGGTCGTTGCCTTCGAAAAGCTTGTCCAATGCAATCACTTTTTGAGGTTTTAAATGAATTACTTCATTAATAATCTCATTGGAAACAGATTCCAGTAAAAGAATCATTTCATTGGTATTAACGATGTACATGTTGTTTATTTGTTGAATCTCACTATTTAGGTCGAAACCGGATTTAATGAGCAGTTCGTAAACCATGTTTTCATTTTGGGCTTCTTCTGAAATTGGATTGGTAAAGAGCTCCATTTGTTTTTCCAGGTCTTCTGCAGTTTCAATCCCTTGCTGTCTCCATAGTTTGAAATTAGAGTCGGAGAGTTTGAATACCTTGAAGCCCAAATCAATTTTCTTTTCGGAATTAAAATCAAGCTCATTCTGTTTATCCTCTTTTATAAGTTTAGCCGCACGCTTTATTCTTTCTTTAGCCACTTCGGCAATAGTTTTATAGCCAGCTTTAAAGGCTTCACTTTTTTCGATACAATTTTCTGGTAATTGAACGCAAATATATTTTCGGTCAATATCTTCCTCCCTATTTAATTCCATGACTGCATGAGCAGTAGTTCCAGAGCCTGAAAAAAAGTCAAGAATAATATTCTCTTCTTCAATGGATGAAGCACCTTGTTGTATTAGTAATTTGATTAAATCTTTTGGTTTGGGAAAATCAAAATACTCTTTATCGTCAAAAATTGTTCTAACTTCTCTTGTTCCTTGAGTATTGTATACTGTATTTAATATTGTTGAAAAACCTGTAAACTCACTTTCCAAATCACGTTGAAATTTTTTTCTTCGTGGGCGACCTTCAGGGTTTTTAGGAAAAATTATTTCATCATTTTTAATTAAGCTCATCATTCTTTTAGGCTCATAACGCCACCCTGTTGGTGGACAAGGATAAACTATTCCAGTTTTGGGGTCTTCTAAATCATAATGTAGATTTGGTCGCTGCTCTTTGGTCGCAAGACCCGTCATATCTGCACTCATCCAATCACCTCTTTTATCATTATCTGGATTTGAATATTTATTCATATCCTTTTCTGCCCCTCTGATTAGGCCATTATCTGATTTTCGGTAACAAATAATATATTCATGGTCTGTTGAAGCACCATTTTTTGACCTGCTATCTACATTTTGCCTTCTTTTCCATATAAATTGAGCAATGAAATTTTCTTCACCAAATATTTCATTCATCAATAATCGAAGATTGTGAATCTCATTGTCATCAATAGAAACGAATATTGCTCCATCATCCTTTAGCAAGTTCTTGGAAAGAAATAAACGCGGGTACATCATATTTAACCAGTTGGAATGGTACTGGCCGTTTTCTTTGCTATTCTTACGATACATCCCTTCTTTGGTCATATATCCTTCTTCGTCTTTGTCGCCGACCCGTTTTTGGTATTCCTCTTTGGTTTCTGAAAATTTGTCGGGGTAAATAAATGAATCGTTGCCGGTATTGTAAGGCGGGTCGATGTATATCATTTTTATTTTTCCGAAATAGCTTTTTTGCAGGATCTTCAATACTTCGAGGTTTTCTCCTTCAATAAAAATGTTTTCAGTTTCATCGAAATCTATTGATTCTTCTTTTGCCGGAATTAACGTCCTGGTTGAAGGCGACTGCAGAACCCTGAAAACATCTGATTTGCCTGCCCAATTTAAAACATACCTTTCATTATTAAAGTTAATATCCTCACCTAAGGTTGCTTTTAACCTTTCCCAATCAATTTTACCTTCTGAGAATATTTCGGGCGTTAATTCTTTTAAGTTTGTTAGCAGTATGTCTTTAGGTATTTGCGAATTTCCGGTCATATTTTATTTGATTTCATTTATATCTTTTTCAATTAATTTGAATTTATCCTTTATTTCTTCACCCATATAGAAATTCAGCAAATCTTGCTTTGTGAGAGTCCCATCAAGTAAGAATTTTGATAAATATTGTTGGTTAAAATCCATTAACAACATACTCTTTTCCAATTGTTTTAAAATCTCTTTATTATTCTGAATATTACTTTCGACAAGACTTTTTATGGAGGAAACTTCATTAATGTCTTTTATAATCCGTTTCACAATTGCCATTAAAATATTTAAATCTAAATCAGGAATTTTTGCATTTAATGCTATATCTCTTGCCAGTAAATAGGCAATAGCAAGGTTCTTATAATCTCCTTTCTGAGAATCTACAATAGCTATAAATCCGATTGCAGGAATGTATCCTACATTTTCAATTGCTTTAAAAATGCTATTATCAACTAGCGATATATCAAATACAATGATACTCACCTTAGAATTTCGGTTTGCATTTGCTTCTATTAACTGGCTCCAAGCCGTATCTGTTCGCCGGGTGAATATTTCTTTGGTTTCAATATCTCCAAGTCGAACGCTTTTATCAAATTTACACTCAATAGCAATTTTTAAATCTTCTTTGCCATCTATCTCGCAAATAATATCACCTGTTTTATTTTTTTGAAGGATCCCGGCGGTGTTTCCGGTTAACAATGCTCTATCTTTTAATCTCTTCTCAGCAAAATATGAGTTTAAGAAATCTGCAATATCTTCTTCAGCCAATACCCCTTTCACTGCAGTCTTGTAAAAGAGTTCTTTCTTCATATCAAAGATGAGCTTCAAACTTTCAAGTTCAGTTCCTAATTCATTTGTGGTCTTTGCAAGAAATGTTGAAAACCGGTCTTCCATTAAAGCGAGAACCCCAATATATAGTGCTTTAAAAAGTTTCTCATCCCTTTCCGAGGCTGGAAGATTATTAAAATAATTGAAAACGATTTCGTTTTCAATCTCAAATTTATCTATCTCTATACGTTTAAGTTGCTGATTAAGCTTTATTGTAGACATAATTTATTCAATTCGTTCAAAGGGAAAAACTCCTTTTATATTTCTGTGCATATATGACCCTACAGAAGGTGCGCCTAATAACTGTTCGTAAACCATTATGGGGACATTTTTATAAATGTATAAAGAGCCATTTAAAAAACGAATATACAATGTTTCGGTATTTTCATCATATCCTATACTCTGTACATTGGATGATGCTACTGGCTGCATTTCTGGTAATTCCATAGTCTTTAATTATTTAAATTTTTGATTTCTCCAATTTTCTACTACTTTTTCATACTCTGAGTTATCGGGTTTGTCCTTTTTCCATTGTTGGGTGACATCAGGGTCAGAACTTTTGGGTGCATTCGAAATTTTCCTGAATTTAACTCTCGAAGGAATCTTAACTGCTTCACCTAAAATAAGGCCTTCCCCTGTTCTTAAACTCGGTAATAAATCAATCATATTTGATAATTCATCCTGAACAGCAGCAGAAACGTGTCCTCTATCTCCCCTGTTATTCATACGCAATGCGATTGTGGTACCACATTGACTTAATACGGTTTCATCCAATTCTGTGGGGCGTTGAGTTACAAGGAGCAGGCCAACTCCGTATTTTCGGCCTTCTTTTGCAATTGTTTGGACGGTTCTTGATGAAATTGAATTCTCTCCTGATTTTAAATAATTGTGCGCTTCTTCTAAAACAATTAACAGTGGTTGCTTTCTTCCACCAACATTCAATTCTTGCCCCCAAAACAATGAATCGTACATAATCTTTAAAATTGAACCGGATATCGGAGTCATAATCTCAGGAGGGATTCCTGATAAATCAAGAATTGTAATTGGTTTATTATCTCCGAGCCATTCTGCAAGAAGTAAATTTAAATCCTTATCTATATTTCCTGATAAATCAGGAGATAACTCCCCAGGAGAAAATAGAAAATTATAACGTTGGTCAAGCAGCCTGTTTCGCATACCATCAAGAAAACTCAGTATTCCTTGAGCCTGAAAGTTTAAAAATGGACTTCCTCCACCAGAACTGGCAGGTTCATATTGATTTGAAATTAACTTATCAGCGTTTCCTGCAGTTATAAGTGCCTTTGTATTTGGGTCCCTACTTACTCTAAACGTTTGCCTTTCAAAATCATCTAATTCGTACCAAAGCTGTTTGATACTAAAAGGTATAGGGCTATCTGATGTTATTGATTCAATTTTTAGTTTTACTTCTAACTTATTGGAGGTTATATATTCTATTTTTTTCTCTAACACTTTTCCTCTCACAAAATCATATTGTTTTTCACTAAGACTTCCCGGGAATATCTTAATGAGCTCATTAAAAGGTAATGCCCAAAATGGAATATATAGTTCCGATTGATTCTTATCGGTATCTGCCCTTATTTTATATACTTTGCTATAATCTTGCAATGTTTCATTATATTCTCCGTGAGGATCTATTACTAAAATTCTGGAGCTTTTAAAATTACTCATGGCTATAGATTCCAATAAAACGGCAACAGTATTTGATTTGCCGCTTCCGGTGGAACCTAAAATAGCGCAATGACGGGTTATAAGTTTATTTAAATCCAATTTAGCTGGCAAACTTTCAGATACGCTAATATTCCCTACTGTAATTGCTGAATTTTCATCTAAGCTTCCATAAATCACATCTAAATCGTCAATCGTTACGATATGTACTTCATCTTCTGCTGTGGGAAATTGAGTAACACCTCTTTCAAATTTATTTATCGCTTTTTCACCAATCAGTACCATACTTAACCATCGGGTGGTATATATCTTCTCAAAATCTTCTATTGCAAGCTTTTTTAATGAATCAGGTAAAGCATCAACCCCAATTTGCGTTACTATGCCATAAAGATTTGCATAACCTAATGGGATTTTTAAAAATGACCCCAATTGTCCTACTCTGTACAGAATCCCATCAATGATAGGCATAAGAGATTTTGTGGTTTCAAGCATTCTTACAGAAACCTGATTGCCACTAATGCTGGCAACTTTCCCAATTAATGTATCTTTATCTTGAGGCATTTTTTCTCCCTATTTTCTTTATGTAATCTTCTGAATTTAAATTTTGTAGAAAATTAATAAAGTATGAAAAATCTGATAGTTTAAATTCACCTTCTCCGTTCCAATCTTTGTGATAATCAATAGTATAAATTATATCTTTCTCCACATCAGAAAACGGAGCATCAAATTTGTATTTTTTCAATTCTTCTTGATAATCTTTAGATAAAATACCTTTCTCATCAATAATGGAATTTGTCTTCAAACTTTCCCATAACTTTTTAGAATTGTCATAATCGATTGATTTAATTCTTGTAAAAGCATTTTTGGGTAAATATCCCTCTTCAGAATATTTATCCTCAAAAAACAAATCTAACAACACAGCATCTTCATCTTCCCGAATACGACTTTTCAGTTTCCAAATACCATATTTGCCTCCAATTATCGCACTATTCATTCCATATACTGATAATTTTCTGTTAGATAGAGCAATTTTCTTTATTTCACAGTCATCATCAAGCCCATAAAAGGTTTCACCTTCCTTTCGATATTTATCATAATAGAAAACAACCAAGTGGGATGTATTAGATTTTTCCAGTGCAGTGTTTAGAACATCATTTATGTGGTAATCCCCAAAAGAATAACCACAAACGAATAGAACTCCATCATCCTTCTTAATGAAATTTGAAAGTCTATCCATAAAACTTACATATGGCTGTTTCTTCGAGTTATCATACTTTAGAAATGATGGATAGACCATTATATTACTATCATCTGGGAGTGTCCTTGTTATTTTCCTCGAATTCTCATCATATTCCCAGCCAAGTGAACCATGAAGTTTCCACAATTTAGTTATCATTGGCAAAAATTGTAAATCTTCAACAGAAGAGGAGAAAAAAAATGGATAGTAACTACCAATGAACCCATCATAATAAGGAACATCATTATGTTCCAATCCTATTTCAAAAAGATAATCGTAATTTGTCGTAAAAATTTCAACTGCTTCTTTTCGTCCAGCATTCTTTATCCATAATGCAAAATCACCGTGAGTAAAGTTATCCATGTAATCACTCTTTTGTTTATGGACAGAAACTATCGTTTTAATTTTATCTTCAATTTGTTTTTTTAATTCGGCCCACGCTGCTTTATCCAGACCGCATAATGACTCACCCCCGACAATAATGTGTTTTTGAGTAATATTTGATAGCAGATGTTCTATCGTGGGTTCGAGATTATCATTTTTTAGTTCTATTTGAATTTTTTCAAGAGCTGTTTTGAAGAGAGAAGATTTTGAGCTAATTTCATTTACAATATCTTCCGTCATTTTCAGAATTCCAGGTACTCTTGATTTTTCAGAAGCTCCATTTTTTACTGCATATGAAGTACCTGCGCCAAATAAGAATCCAATTCTTTTTGAATCTGATATAAAAATCTGCTGTAAGCCTCTCACATATTCTCTAGGGTCGAAGTAGTTAATATCTGACATGGGTTTAATTGTTTAGAAAAAATATTTTAATGTTTGGACGCATATTTATTTTTCACATGTAGATTGATATACTGGTTCAACCCACTTCCTCTTTGCGCAAGACTTTTCATTTTTTCAATATGATATTGCCCTGCACTTTCATAAGTGTATGTATATACCTTTCTATCCTTAAATCTTACTTTTATAAAATCACTGCCTATTTCATATGCATCAATACCAGAATCTCTTCCCAAATTTCTATAACGTTCCATAAGCTATATTTTTTTATTTGAAACAAGTAATTCTCTTACATCGACCTCCAGTGTTTCAGCTATCCTGAAAAGTGATTCCATCGTAGGTTGAACCTCATTAGTACACCATTTTGAGACGGTAGTACGATTTACCTGAAGTTCAGAGGCTAACCACAAGTTTGTTTTTCCCTGCTCTGCCAGTACTGCTTTAATCCTATTGTAAACTCGCTTCTCCTTAACCACTTTTAAAGTATCTTTTGCTATTAAAGCAGCAATATAAGCATATTTTTCATAAACGGATTCAAAAAGAATTTGTAATTATTTATTTAAAACTAATTCAATGTTTTAGATGATGTGGGCGGGGTACAATATACAATTAGAATTATAGGGAGAGTTGTCGTTTCAAAAAAAATAATTCTGAATCATCTTTTAATCATTCCTTTTGTGGCAACAAAAAAGAAAGCGCAGGATCATTTTTTATCCTTTCCAGTTCAACTGTAACAATCTGCCTTGTTTCTTCTTTGATGCGGTTATAGTTGTCCTGAATCATTTCCTTCATGTGGTTAACGCCTCTTTCGTCCACAAAATTGGTGATTACCGGAATCTGCTTGTATCCTTTGGTTTCGGCGGCAACCCTTGAACTGTCCACTACAATTTCAGCATGGAAAATCTTTTGCTCGATGCGTTCATCAAAATTGTCGGCAACCGCCCCAACAAACATTCCCTGTGTAAGCGTGGAAATTTTGCTGGCCGGGATAAGGCTATCCAACTGGGTGCTGATAGAAGTTGATTTATCGTTTCGGTTGATGGTCATTGACTGGCGTTTCTGCAAAATCTTTCCGAAACGTTCAGACAGGTTTTTAGCTGTATCTCCTACAACCTGGCCTGAGAAAATATTACCTACTGTATTCATGACTACGGCAGCTTCCTTATCGCCATAATCACGTTTTAACTGCGAAAAATCCTGAAAACCGAGTAATACCGCCACCTTATTACTTCGAGCTGTGGCAATAAGGTTATCCAGACCTTTGAAATAAATGGTTGGTAACTCATCGATGATAACCGAGCTTTTTAGTTGCCCTTTTTTATTGATAAGTTTTACGATACGGCTGTTGTAAAGGCCAAGCGCCGCACCGTAAATATTCTGACGGTCGGGATTGTTGCCCACAACCAATACTTTCGGGTCGTCAGGATTATTAATGTCCAGCGTAAATTCATCACCCGACATTACCCAATAAAGTTGCGGAGAAATCATTCTCGAAAGCGGGATTTTAGCCGATGCTATTTGCCCCTGCAACTGGTCCTGCGCCCCCGACATCCAGGCATCCATAAAAGGGGAAAGGTAGTTCTCCAGTTCTGGATAACTTGTCAGGATCGGGAAAATATCTTCATACCGCTTGTTCAAAAACTCGATTGCATGGGGGAACGTGCAATACCGGCCTTCCTTATATATACGCAAATACCAAATAATGGCTGCAAATAGGATAATCGGTGATTCCACAAAAAAGTCGCCCTGCTTTTGTACCCATGTCCGGTTCAGGTTCAGCATGATGGTATAAGCGCTTTCGTATGCATCGGAAATATCGCTCATAAATGAAGGATTAATGGGGTTGCACCGGTGCGAACATGCCGGGTCATCGAAATTGATTACATAAAATGTCGGCACTTTTTTGTATCCACGCTGGTTCTTCAACAGGTGGTTATAGGCAATCATCGAGAGGTCGGGGAACTTGAAATCGTAGATATACTGCGAATATCCTTTTTCTATTTGCTGCTTTATGAATTGATTGATTACCGCGTAACTTTTCCCGGAGCCGGGCGTTCCCAACACAATACCTGCCCGGAACGGGTTTACAACATTAATCCAGCCGTTATTCCATTTCTTTTTGTAATAGAAACGGGTCGGCAGGTTCACAGAATATTCATTTTTAATCAGGCGTGTTTCCTGCATAAAAGATTCGTTTTCGGTATTGAAAACATCATCCATCATGTTGTTTTTTAAAAGACGGCTCATCCAAACGCCACCAGCCAGCAGGCAAAGATAACCGAAAGCCATTGTAAAAATGTAGAAAGCTGTTTTGGCAACTAATGGTAACGGCAAATCCAGCAGCCACCAGTTGAAAAAGAAAAAAACAGAGCCGACAAATAGAAATGTGATAATCTTGCTCCAAGTGATTTTTTCCTGCTTAACGCCTTTTGTTCCGAGACAGGATAAAGCCAGAAACACCACTGAGAAAAGTTTTGTGTAAAAGATGTTGCCAAATAGTTTAGCGGTGCGGTTGAAATTAAGGAGTATTTTATCTACTACACCGATATCGATACCCCATTCCACCATCGACTGGTAACAAAACCAGTAAATATTTATGACCACAAACAAAATACTCAGTGCCCGCATAAAATCCATGATTTTAGCCAGTGCTCTCAAATCGTCTTCTTGTTGCATAATACTTCGCTTTTAGATGTTTGGGAAGCGAAAGTAGAAAGCCAAATATGGGAAAAACCTGATTTGAAAATACTGGCAGCTTGTGGCGTAGTAATGGCAGCATGGGGCAAGGAAGTGTGGTTGAAGAAATGTATTTCAATTTTATCTTGATAAAAATGTATTGAAATCTCAATTTTATCCTGATAAAAGTGTATTTTTACATCAAATTTAAATGGATAAATGTATGTACCGGGAATCAATTGTCAGCTTAAAAAAATGGAAAGAAGATAAATTCCGTAAACCGCTTATTGTAAGAGGCGCCCGACAGGTAGGGAAAACATGGCTTTTACAGGAGTTTGGCCGTACCTCCTATGACAAACTCGTCTATGTAAATTTTGAAGAAACCCCGGCATTGCAGAATATTTTTTCCAATGATTTTGACATTGAGCGAATCATCACGGTACTTCAAATACAGGCTCAAACAACGATAACAGCAGAAGATACACTGATTGTTCTTGATGAGATACAGTCGGCGGAACGCGGGGTGACTTCCCTGAAATATTTTTGTGAAAACGCCCCACAATACCATATAATTGCTGCCGGTTCACTGCTTGGGATGGGATTGCACAGCCAGGTCTCGTTTCCGGTTGGCAAGGTCGATTTCCTGGACTTACGCCCACTTTCGTTTTATGAATTCCTGCTTTCATTGAATGAATCGGCGCTGGTCGATGCGTTAAAGGCGAAGAACTGGGGCGTCATTTCCATCTTTACCGAAAAACTGAAAGAATATCTACGTTATTACTTCTACGTGGGGGGAATGCCAGAAGTCGTGTCTGCTTTTGTCCAGACCCGCGACTGGCAATTAGTCCGCCGGATTCAAAGCAGGATACTTAACTCGTATGAAGGTGATTTTTCAAAACATGCGCCCAATGAGACCGTTCCCCGGATCCGGATGGTTTGGCAAAGTATCCCTTCGCAACTGGCCAAAGAGAATAAAAAATTTGTGTACGGGGTTATCAGGGAAGGCGCCCGTGCCAAAGATTTTGAGTTGGCCATCCAGTGGTTGGTGGATTGCGGCTTGCTGCTAAAAAGCCACCGGGTATCAAAACCGGGAATCCCGCTGGCAGCATACCAGGAAATTTCCGTATTCAAATTATTCCTGCACGATGTCGGCTTACTTGGCGCCATGGCAGGACTGGATGTACGGACAATTATTGAAGGCGATGAAATCTTTACCGAGTTCAAAGGCGCCCTCACCGAGCAGTACGTGATGCAACAACTGCGTTTGAACAGCGAACGGTATATCGGTTACTGGACAAACGAAAGGAGCACTTCCGAAGTTGATTTTGTCATTCAGGAAGAAGGAAAGGTCATCCCGGTTGAAGTAAAGTCGGGTGAAAACCTGAAAGCGAGAAGCTTCCGGCTGTTTTGCGAAAAATACAAACCTTCAAAGGCTATCCGGACATCATTAACCAATTATAAGGAAGAAGAGTGGATGATAAATGTTCCATTATATGCCATTGGGGAAGGGAATTTGTAAACAGCTCACAAAAAATGAAGATTTCGGGATATTTGGTTTATTTTTTCTTGTAGAAATGCACTTGAAGTACAGAAATACTCAAAAATATAAACCAAAAACAATATCCGATTGAGATATCTTATTTACATCTGCCTCCCATACCGCCGTTTCTTTTTCTTACGTTTTTTGCGAAGCTGTTGCTGATTCTCTGGATACGGTTCCGGTTCCGGCGAAAAAATTGAAAATAGGCTGCCAATAGCGGATTCAATATGCCCGGCTTGATTGTTGGCCAGTGAGAACGGTTCAGCCGGAGGCGTGAACGGTTCTTTTTCGTCCGCCTGTTTTGTGTGTCCCTCAACTGTCGGGGACTCTCTAAACAGGTCGTTGAACACATTGGCAGAAAACTCTTTGCCCAGCCTGGAGCCGTTCAGGACACAACGGCTTTGATGGTCGATAAAAGTCACCCCGGTAATCCGCCCTGTATTGTTTCGCCGGAGATAAAGGTCAATATCCTTTTCCTTTAACTTTTGGCGCAGTTCCGTTTCACTTCCGGTTTCTCGCATCACCCCGGCAACCAACGGACGCATGCGTTCGCGGTATCCCTTTTGTTTTACCTCGATGGCTGATTGCTCCATCCGTTTTTCAAGGGCATCAAAGCCAACTGTTTTCCCGAAAGCGGATGATTTGATTGGTGTACCGGCTTTGTTCCCTTCACCGTCCAATGCCGAATAGAGCAATCCCCGGTAAGGTTTTCCGCTTCGCGTTCCCTGCACTTCTTCCACACCAATGTTGTAGAGGGATAACAGGGCACGATATTCACCCATCGTCTGGAACCTGTACATCGCAACTGCCGGTTTAATAACCGAACCTATTTGCCTTTTCAAATCACCTTCTTTTACATCAACGGGCTTAAACTGCCATTGTTCCAACTGTTTTTGTTCTTTGGCGTGGTGCAGTCCGTATTTCTTTTCCAGCTTTTCAGTTGCAGCCACACTCCGTAAATTGCGTTTGCTGTCGTTGATTTTTTTGCCTTCGCTGTCCACCTGTAACGATACGATATGAATATGTTCCCGCCCGATGTCCGAATGTTTGAAAATCAGGTATGGCTGAGCTCCGTAACCCATCTGCTGCAGATATTCACGTCCGATGTCTGCCAGTTGTTCATTTGTTAACCTGTCGTCCGGGTGCGGGTTAAGCGAAATATGGATGACCGGCTTTTCCGTCCGGTAATGCGAGGGCAGCCAGCGGTTAAAGGCATCGGTGCATGCTATTACGCTAAACCGACCATCTTCTGGTTCAGAAATAACATTGGATGCGAGTATCTTTCCCAAGCCTTTGTTTACCTTCTCCTGGTTGTAGGCAAGTGCGCCGTAAATGTCTTTTCCGGTGGTTATTTTGGCAATCATAACGGATTATTTCTGTAGATATTTCTTCTCAAACTCTTTCGACAAGGCGATAATTTGTTGCCCGGTTACAGCCAGTTCTGTGGTCAGTTTTTCCAGTTTAAAGAGCAATGCCAGTGCTTTTTTATGCGAAAAATTGCTGTGCAGTTCCTTTACAACCTGGTTGTAATTGGTTCCTACTCCCCGAAACTGGGCAAAAAAAGTAGTCAGTTTTGCCACGTATTCGAGCATCGCCCTGTCGGTTTTAACCACACGGAACGGCTGGCCGAATACCCGCGCTTTAATAAAAACGGCTTTTGCCTTTACCCCCGATTGTTCAAATAATGTCAGAAAACGGGCATATTCACGGGCGTTAAAGCGTACCATAACGCACTCTGTTACGGGGTCGCTTTTGGCAGGGCGTCCCCCTTTTCGCCTTCGGCGATTTGTATTTTCCTGTTTCATCTGTCGGATATTTTAGTGTTTCAAAAATCCGGTACCATAACACAGTCATTGTAACTGTCCTTATCAAAAAGCAGCGACTTCGGAGCCTGCTTTTCTCCCCTTGCGGGCAAGCGGTTTTGGGTTACGTGAAATGAAATGAGTAACTCAAAACACAGCTTGCTATTTGCCACTTTGCAAATACAATCTGTCCGCCATCCGGACAGATAAATTGACGGGCTGCAAAAATGATGGATAGCAGTCTGACCTGTTACCGGTATCGAACCGGAGGCAAAGTTAACGGTCATTGCAATTGGCTGAATAATATGCAATTGTGCCAAGATTTACCACTTTGAAGCCAGATACTGCCACTTTCTTCAAAACCATCAGAAACAGTTTTTTATTGGCCTTTATTTGCATAGAAAATAAGGAGAGCAGGCATGTACGAAAATTTGAAAACAAGCTCAAATGTGTGTTCCTGCAACCAAAAATAAATAGTTGAACAGATGGAGACATACTCAGTCAGAAAAACAGGAATGTACAGGTGTACTACAAAACGCAAAAGCGCAAATGTTTATGCACGTTTTTAGGTTTTTATGCTTTTGCACATTTAAGCCTGTTCACTTGTGTTTGCATTGCAATATAACCAAGTAAACACGCAGGTATGCAGACAGGATAAATTGTAGCTAAACAGGAAAATGAATCCGCACAGGAATAAATAAATAAATAAATAAATGTTTCACGAAAAGTACATACAAATGAAAAAGAAACCGATTTATGTAGCTTTCTCTACCCAAAAGGGCGGAGCGGGCAAGACAACACTGACCGTACTTGTTGCCAGTTATCTTCATTATCTCAGGGATTACAATGTGGCCGTGATAGACTGCGATTACCCGCAACACTCTATCGTGGAGATGCGCGAAAGGGATTTAAAGCTGGCGCTTGACGACGAGTATTATAAGAAGATGGCTTACGAGCAATTCACCCGGATAAACAAAAAAGCGTATCCGGTAATTGAGAGTAACACGAAAGAAGCCATAGCAGATGCCGAATACCTGATTCCGCAGGGCGATTATGATTTTATCTTCTTCGACCTGCCGGGAACAATGAACAACGAACACCTGATACATTCACTGGCGGAAATGGATTACCTGATTGCACCCATCAGCGCCGACCGCGTAGTTCTGGAAAGCACCCTCAATTACCTGCTCGTGGTAAAAGAGCACATTATGCAGCCGGGCAAATCCAACATCAAAAACCTGTACCTGCTCTGGAATATGGTAGATGGCCGTGAAAAGTCGGAACTGTATGAAGTTTATGAAACAGTGATTGGAGAATTGGGCTTTCAAATGTTTGGTACCTTTTTGCCCGATACAAAACGGTTCCGGCATGAACAATCCTTCAATCACAAGTCCCTGTTCCGTTCTACACTGTTCGCTCCGGATAAAGCACTCCTGAAAGGGAGTAACCTCGATATGCTTGCAGATGAATTTCTTAACCGGATTAAATAAGGTTCATGGACAAAAAAGATAAACAGGAAAAACTGGATGCCTCCTTTATTATCAGTCAGGCTAAAAGCCGGAACCGACCTTTGAGCCCGTACTCTCACCCTTCAGGAGAAAAACGGAAAGAGGATACAGAAGAAGTATCGAAACAACCGGAAATAAAACATGGTTTGGATGAGAAATCGCAGGATGAGCCACGCAAACGTAAAACCAAAGAATCGGATTATGAAGCGCTCTTTTTCAAAGAAGCAGAAGTTAAAACCCGTAGTGGCAAAGTAGTCTATATCCGCAAAGAGTTTCATGACCGTATCCTTAAAATAGTCAGGGTGATTGGAGAAAACGAACTGTCCTTGTTCAGCTACCTGGACAATGTACTGGAACACCACTTTGCCATGTTCCAGGAGGACATTACTAAACTGTACAAGAAAAAGAATACTGATATATTTTGAAATAGGGAGACGGTTCTAATTCCAGAAACAGATGATAACAATTACACCCAATACCGTGTTGGCACTGCTTGTTGTTTTTGCCATAATTTACGCGCTCTGGACGATGTACTTTTTCATTTCTGAAAACCGGCGTTTTCAGAAAGAAAACAGCGAGACAATGCTTCGGGAACAAGACAAGAAAAAGAATAAAGGTGATATTGTCGGCAAAAGCCAGTTTGTCCTCAAGGAACGCATTCCTGTGACACAAACTGCCAAAGAAGCTGACAACGAAAAAGAAAAGGGGAAAGGAAATATATTTGCCCTGTCAGATGTACCAAAAGAACATTCCCGAATAATTCCAGCGGACAAACTGGACGAAGTTTTCGGAGAAGTTCCTCCCGGCGAAGCCAACCCGCCACTCGACATTGACTGCCCGATGTCGGAAGAACCGGAATCTGAGGATGAAGAGGAAGAATACGAAGCCTTACAGGTTTCAGGCCGTTCACTGGCCGAGGGAATCAGTTTTGAACAAATGGGCGAAGCCTACCGCACCGTGGTACACAATCCAATTATTACTGAAGAGAAGAAAGAAGAAACAGGACGAGTTCTTCTGCACCTGAAACATACCGATATGTTTGAAGCAATGGTTTCAGGTGGACCCGAGAGGGAGGACAGGGTCGGTGGATTAATTAATTCATACCTGAAAGCTTTTCATCAGCGGAAAGCCGGAGAGTCAGGAGAAAATAAGCCTTCTGCGACCTCTGTTCCCAAAGGGTTTGACATCAGAAATTATGTCTAACACATTAAAATGCAAACGAATGAAAAAACACGATTACGGATAGGAAGGCTCATTTCACCCGACCACTAAAATATCCAAAACAACAAACATTTTATTTACCCGGTGCGGGGGTTAAATAGCTCCCGCACCATAAACAAAGAAACCAATATGACAAAAAAGAAGATTTTGATGCAGGCAGCTTTCTTAATGGCTGCTGTTTCAACCGCATTTGCACAGGGCGATGGCACCGCCGGGATTACAGAAGCTACCAATATGGTTACTTCGTATTTTGATCCCGGAACCAAACTGATTTATGCCATTGGCGCAGTGGTAGGACTTATCGGCGGAATCAAAGTTTACAACAAGTTCAGCTCGGGAGACCCGGACACCAGTAAAACTGCTGCAAGCTGGTTCGGGGCATGTATTTTCCTAATTGTTGCTGCTACCATTCTGCGTTCCTTCTTCCTTTAATTGATTTCCCGAAAATTATTATGGAGTACAATATCAACAAAGGAATTGGCAAAAGCGTGGAATTTCGCGGTCTGAAATCACAATACCTGTTCATTTTCGCTGCCGGGCTGCTTGCCGTGTTCGTGGTGTTTGTCATCCTCTATATGGCAGGTGTCGATCAGTGGGTTTGTATCGGGTTTGGTGTGATTGCCGCGTCAGTGCTGGTATGGCTGACTTTCAACCTGAATACCCGTTACGGCGAATCAGGACTGATGAAGCTCATGGCAAAAAAACAGCATCCCCGTTACCTGATTAACCGGAAAGTTCCCCGCAGCCTTTTCCAAAAAGTAAGAAAGGAGAATGCAGCATGAGGAATATCCTAAAAGCAACGACTATCGAAAGCAAGTTCCCGCTACTAAGTGTTGAGCATGACTGTATTGTCAGCAAGGATGCCGATATAACAGTAGTTTTCCGTGTAACCCTGCCGGAACTGTTTACGGTAACTTCGCCCGAATACGAAGCCATTCATTCTGCCTGGGCCAAAGCTGTCAAGGTGCTTCCAGATTACAGTGTAATACAGAAGCAGGATTGGTTTATCCATGAAACTTACCAGCCTAAAACCGAAGACAGAGAAATGAGTTTTCTGTCGCGCAGTTATGAGCGTCATTTTAATGAACGTCCGTACCTGAAACATGAATGCTTTCTTTACCTAACCCAAACGACCAAAGAGCGAATGCGGATGCAAAGCAACTTTTCATCCCTCTGCCGGGGCAATATCATACCCAAAGAAGTCAATAAAGACAATACGGTCAGGTTCCTGGAAGCTGTAGGACAGTTTGAGCGGATTATCAATGACAGTGGTTTTATAAGCCTTGCCCGGCTTACGACCGATGAGATTGTCGGAACACCGAAAAATGCCGGGTTAATCGAAAAGTACTTTTCGCTTTCGCTCGACAACACCACCAGTCTGAAAGACATGGAGCTGGGAGCGGACAGCCTCCGGATTGGTGAAAAACGTGTATGTCTGCATACCTTATCCGATGTGGAAGATTTACCCGGAAAGGTGGGCACTGACATGCGTTACGAAAAACTATCCACCGACCGGAGCGACTGCCTCTTATCGTTTGCCGCTCCCGTTGGGCTTTTGCTTGCCTGTGACCATGTATATAACCAGTATTTGTTTTTGGATGACAGTGCGGAAAACCTGCGGAAGTTTGAAAAGAGCGCCCGAAATATGCAATCGTTATCACGGTACAGCCGGGGCAATGCCATTAACAAGGAATGGATTGACCTTTACCTGAACGAAGCCCACTCTCACGGGCTGACTTCTATCCGGGCTCATTTTAACGTAATGGCATGGAGTGAGGATGAGCAGGAACTAAAGCATATTCGTAACGAAGTTGGTTCTCAACTGGCATTAATGGAGTGCAAGCCACGACATAATACGGTGGATGCAGCTACCCTTTATTGGGCAGCCATGCCGGGCAATGCGGGCGACTTTCCGTTAGAAGAAAGCTTTTACACTTTTATCGAACAGGCACTTTGCTTCTTTACCGAAGAAACCAATTACCGCTCGTCACCGTCACCTTTTGGCATTAAGATGTGCGACCGCGTAAATGGGAACCCTATCCATCTGGATATTTCTGATTTACCCATGAAAAAAGGGATTATTACCAACCGGAATAAATTTGTGCTGGGGCCAAGCGGAAGCGGAAAGTCGTTCTTTATGAACCACCTTGTGAGGCAGTATTACGAACAGGGAACCCATGTTGTGCTGGTGGATACCGGTAACAGCTACCAGGGATTGTGTGAAATGATTCACCGGAAAACCAAGGGGGAAGATGGGGTTTATTTCACCTATACCGAAGAACACCCGATTTCATTCAACCCGTTTTTTACCGACGATTATGTATTTGATGTGGAAAAGAAAGACAGCATCAAAACCTTGCTCCTGACCCTGTGGAAAAGTGAAGACGACAAAGTGTCCAAAACCGAAAGCGGTGAACTGGGCAGTGCAGTATCAGCTTATATCCACCGGATACAGGAAAACCGGAATATCATACCCTGTTTTAATACTTTTTATGAGTACATGCGCGATGATTACCGCCGTGAACTGGAAAAACGGGAAATCAAGGTTGGCAGGGACGATTTCAATATCGACAATATGCTGACCACCCTAAGGCAGTATTACCGGGGTGGACGCTTTGATTTTTTGCTGAACTCGGATAAAAATATCGACCTGCTTTCCAAACGCTTTATCGTATTCGAGATAGATGCCATTAAGGAAAACCGCGAGCTTTTTCCCGTGGTGACCATCATCATCATGGAGGCTTTTATCAACAAAATGCGCCGTCTGAAAGGGGTCAGAAAACAATTGATAGTGGAAGAGGCATGGCTGTGACATGTAAGTCTTGTAAGTGATTGTTCAACTGGTTATTGCAAGCGAGTGATAATTTGATTGAACCTGTTGTTTCGTCAACAGTAGCCTAGGGCACATGCGATAGTAAGTAATCAATTCGTATGAGAGCTGTCCTGACAATGAAGCCCTTCCGAAAGGAGGAGTCAGAACCGTGAGGGGACGACAACCGCTGTTAGCATCAAATGGTGGGGGAGCTAGGCTGAATGGTATGAATAACATAATGTGAACCGTTGATAAACGTCGTAACTTCGAATGAGCTGTTAATGATGCCGGGCTCTAACCCAAAAGGGGCGCAGTCGGCTAACCTTTTCCACGCTAAGGTTACACGAACATAAGTACTGCCGGCGGATAGACGGATTCTAACCCATTCTTTTGTCACTTACAGGGAACATGGTAAGCCCGTATTTCTCCCCGTTTACGGGGTAAGCTGACCGTAAGGGAAGCCGAATGGAATGCGGGTATAGGAATGCAGAAAAAGCGAATGCCTTTCTGTAATGGAAAGGATAGAGATTGAAACATTATCTCACACGAAAGTGGGCAGACTTCTGCAAGGTGACTTTTTACAAGAAACTTTTAGAACTTATCTAAAGAAGAAAAGCAAATGAACGACATTAAAACATCGTGTGCATCTACTGACTGGCAGTGGGACACTTGGAACGGCATCGACTGGGACAAGTGCAGGACTGCGGTTGATAAGCTACAAGCGCGTATTGTAAAAGCTCATAAAGAAGGCAGACACGGTAAAGTGAAAGCTTTGCAGTGGACGCTGACACATTCGTTTTACGCCAAAGCATTAGCGGTAAAACGTGTTACATCTAATAAAGGCAGTAAAACTGCCGGGGTCGATCATGCAATATGGTCAACTCCAAATGCTAAATTTCAGGCAATTAGTGAACTGAAAAGAAAAGGTTACAAACCTCAACCGTTAAGACGGGTACATATTAAGAAGAGCAATGGTAAATTAAGGCCGCTTGGTATTCCTACTATGAAGGACAGGGCAATGCAGGCACTGTATCTGCTGGCATTAGAACCTGTTTCCGAAACTACTGCGGACAGTAATTCCTACGGATTCCGAAAAGAGAGAAGTACTGCCGATGCAAGGGAACAATGTTTCTGCGTACTGGCAAAGAAAACATCTCCCGAGTGGATTCTGGAAGGTGATATCAAAGGATGCTTTGACCATATCAGCCACGAATGGTTGCGAAACAATATCCCTATGGATAAAGTGATGCTTCATAAGTGGCTTAAATGTGGTTTTGTGTTCAATAAAGAACTGTTCCCGACAGAAGAAGGAACGCCACAAGGCGGGATTATCTCCCCGACTCTGGCTAATATGACATTAGACGGACTGCAAACAATGCTTGCAGAGAAGTACCATAAGAAATTTGTAAACAGGACAACTACCTATTATCCCAAAGTCCATTTAGTACGCTATGCTGATGATTTTATCATCACAGGCAGGACAAAAGAAGCTTTGGAAGAAATCAAACCAATGGTAACAGAGTTTCTTCAGGCAAGAGGGCTTACCTTATCAGAAGAAAAGACGAAGATAACTCACATAAGCGAAGGTTTTAATTTTCTGGGGTACAATATCCGAAAATACGATAATGGGAAACTTCTAATCAAACCTTCTAAGGAAAGCCTAACGAAATTCATGAAGAAAATCCGGGGAATCATTGATTCCAATAAGGGAAGTAAACAGGAATCTCTTATACGGCTTTTAAATCCCGTAATTGTAGGTTGGGTCAACTATTACAAAAACTGTGTAGCCTCTGATACTTTTAGGAAAGCTGATTACCTGATATTCGAAAAGATATGGCAATGGGCAAAAAGAAGACATCCCAAGAAAGGGAAAAACTGGATTGCCGACAAGTATTTCACAAGAATTAAAAACAGGAACTGGTGTTTTGTGGCAGACTTCAAGAGAGGAGCTAAAGATGACAGAATCGCCCTTAAACGGTTGTACGACACGAAAATTACCCGTTATGTGAAAGTGAAAGCTGAATCCAATCCGTTTGACCCGGAATGGGAGGAATATTTTAAAAAGAGGAAAGAGTATAAAATGCTCAAATCTCTGGATGACAAAAGACCATTGCTGTACTTATGGAAAAAGCAAAACGGTATCTGCCCGTTATGCGGCGAACCTATCAACATGGATGATTCATGGGGTACTACTGAAAGGAAAAGTACTGCTGAAAAGGAGAATCATTTAGTGCATGATAGCTGCCGCAGACGGAAGGACCAACAAAATAAGATGTAACAATGAGCTGGTTTCTATTCGATAGAAATTTAAAGTTGCTTGAGCCGTATGAAGGGAAACCTTCACGTACGGTTCTTAGAGGGGAAAGCTCCCGTAAGGGAGCTGACCTACTCGGCAAGGCAATTGCTTCGGCTAATATGGCTGAATACCTGCGTTACATGTACAAGACCGTCCGTAAATATTTTGGCGAAGCCATTGTGGTTACGCAGGAGGTGGACGATATTATTTCCAGCCCTGTGGTCAAGGAAAGTATCATCAATAATTCGGATTGCAAGATACTGCTCGACCAACGCAAATACATGAACAAGTTCGACCAGATACAGGCTTTACTGGGACTGACGGAAAAGGAAAAATCGCAAATCCTTTCCATTAACATGAGTAACGCACCCAGCCGCCGGTACAAAGAAGTCTGGATAGGACTGGGTGGTGTCCAGAGTGCGGTTTATGCCACAGAAGTGTCGGTTTCAGAATACCTGACTTACACTACCGAAGAATCGGAAAAAATGGAAGTGATGCAACTTGCCGGAAAACTGGACGGCGACATTGAACTGGCCATTAAACAACTTGCTGAAAGTAAACAGCAATAACGCGCAGCCCATGTATTCAGAAACTACCGGGACTAATCCGTTGGGAACAAAAAATGAATTTGCCCTGGACGATATAACCGGCCGATGGAAAAGCCGGGAAGGTGCACCGGATATCCGGGTTTACAAAAGCAAGGAAAGAAAAAACGACTGCTTCTTTATGGAGTTTGCCTTTAAAGCCGGAGAATTATTCCGGTGTCCTGTCAAAAAATACCAAGGTATCCGGTATGTTAACCTTTACGGAGTAATGAGCCTGTCCTACAATGCGGACAACGATGTACTGCAACTTTCCGCTTACGGAAAATATTACAGGGGTGAGGATTAGTGCCTTTTGGAAACTAATCCCGGCCCTATCAGCCCGAAATATCAATCAATAAAAACAACAAATATGAAACGAATAGTTTTAATCGCGTGCATAGTTCTGATTGGCTTTTCCTATCAGTCAAAAGCACAATGGGCGGTAATCGACCCGTCCAACCTGGTACAAAATATTCAACAGGTGGTCAAATCTTCGTCCACCCTGACGAATATGGTAAAGAATGTACAGGAAACTGTCAAGATTTACGAGCAGGGTAAAGAATACTACGACAAACTTAAATCAGTAAACAACCTGATTAAAGATGCCCGCAAGGTGAAGCTTACCATTGAGATGATTAGCGAAATCAGCGATATCTATATCACAGGGTTTAATAAGATGGTTGCCGATCCCAATTTTACAGTGGACGAGCTGGCGGCTATTTCATTAGGTTATGCCCGTCTGATGGAAGAAGGCGGCGCATTGGTTACGGAACTGAAAAACATCGTAACCAGTAGTAACGGGCTTTCCATGACGGACAAGGAACGTATGGAAATGATTGACCAGATTTATAACCGGATGCTCGGGTACCGTAATCTGACAAGGTATTACACGCAGAAAAGTATTTCCGTTTCGTTTATCCGGGCCAAGGCAAAAGCCGATACTGATAGGGTGTTGGCGCTTTATGGCAGTCCTTCGGAAAGATACTGGTAATAGCTAAAACTTGTAAATTATGGATTTTGATAATCTGCACCAGGTTCTTAGGAACCTCTACGAAGACATGATGCCTCTTTGCGGCGACATGATTGGCGTGGCAAAGGGATTGGCCGGACTGGGAGCTTTGTTTTATGTGGCATACCGGGTATGGCAGGCTCTGGCACGGGCTGAACCCATCGATGTGTTCCCGCTGCTCCGCCCGTTTGCCATTGGGCTGTGTATCCTCTTTTTTCCAACCATTGTTTTGGGAACTATCAATGCAGTGATGAGCCCGATTGTCAGGGGGACGCATAGTATTTTGGAAACCCAGACTTTTGATATGGAAGCTTATCAGCTACAAAAAGAAGAACTGGAATACGAAGCACGTGTGCGGGAAGGGAAAGCATGGCTGGTGGACGATGAAGCCTACGACCAGAAACTGAAAGACCTCGGAATCTGGGACACCCCTGAAATCATCGGGATGTGGAACGAGAGGCTTTGGTACGACATTAAAATGTGGTTCCGTCAGGTGGTAAGGGATTTACTGGAATTGCTGTTCAATGCGGCAGCGTTAATAATAGATACTTTACGGACTTTCTTTTTGGTGGTGTTATCCATTTTGGGGCCAGTTGCGTTTGCCTTTTCCGTTTATGACGGGTTTCAGGCAACGCTTACCCAGTGGCTTGCCCGCTATATCAGTGTTTACCTTTGGCTGCCGGTTTCCGATCTTTTTTCGGCGGTACTGGCACGTATTCAGGTATTGATGCTGGAAGCTGATATCAAGCTTCTGGAGGACCCCAATTATATCCCTGACGGCTCATATGGAATCTACATAATCTTTATGCTCATCGGGATTATCGGCTATTTTACGGTTCCGACTGTGGCCAACTGGATTATCCAGTCGGGCGGTATGGGCAGCGCCAATCACGCCATTAATAAAACCGCAGGAAAAGCCGGAAGCTATGCCGCTGGCATGGCCGGTGGCGCTGCCGGGAATATCGGTGGTCGCCTTGTCGGGCGGTAATCTTAATTATAAAAAAAAGAATTATGGAGTTTAAAAGTTTGAAAAATATAGAGACATCATTCCGGCAAATCCGGTTTTTCGCCCTGGTATTTCTTTGTCTCTGTGCCGGGATAACCATTTATTCAGTATGGAATGCTTTCAGTTATGCTGAAGCGCAGCGGCAGAAAATATATGTGCTTGACCAGGGGAAATCGCTTATGCTGGCGCTCTCCCAGGACATGGACCAGAATCGGCCGGTGGAGGCGCGTGACCATGTGACCCGCTTTCATGAGCTGTTCTTTACTCTTTCACCCGACCGGGAAGCCATAGAATCTAATATCACCCGCGCACTCTTCCTTGCCGATCGTAGCGCTTATGGCTATTACCAGGACATGCAGGAAAAGGGGTACTTCAACCGGGTGGTCGCCGGGAATATCCAGCAGGTGATTCAGGTTGACAGCGTGGCGTGCAACTTCGCAAGTTATCCCTACACGGCTGTTACCTACGCCCGACAAAGGATTATCCGGTCGAGCAATGTAACCGAACGCTCGCTTGTTACCCGCTGCAACCTGATTAACTCAGTCAGAAGCGATAATAACCCTCACGGGTTTACCATCGAGAAATTTGAAATCCTTGAAAACAAAGACATCCGGGTTTTGGACCGGTAAAGTATTATGGCAAAAAACAGAAAAAGATTCACTGCCATTGGAGAACGAATGGAAAACCGTCTCCAGCAGTGGTGCGGGAGGATTCCTCCCGGTAAAAGAATTACCGTAATACTTACCCTTCTTTTCCTTTTTGCAGGGCTATCGCTTTACATCACATTTTCATCCCTGTTCAGTTTCGGACATGATGAAAAAGAGAAGCTGAACTTCAAGCATATCGAAGGCCTGCAACTGGAATTAAGGGACAGACGGAACAAAGTGGATAGTTTAAAACCATCAAATGAAATTTATTATGAAAGAAAAAGAGAATAACAACGGGGAAAAGCTTGCGTCGAAAGAAAAAAAGCAGCTCTCTCCCCAGCAGTTACAAAAACGAAAGAAAATGGTGATTTTCCCTCTTTTCTTCCTGCTGTTTGCTGTTAGTATGTGGTTCATTTTTGCACCGTCAGGCGACAAAAGTGAAAAAACCGGCGATACCTTTAATACCAACCTGCCCACACCAAAAGAAAGCGATATTGTAGCCGACAAACAGGATGCTTACCGGCAGGAAGCAATGAGGGCAAAGCAGCAGGAAAAGATGCGCTCCCTGCAGGATTTTGCTTTTATGTTAGGTGATGAAACACCGGAAGAAAAAGTATCATCAGGGAAAACAGAACTTCATGAAGTCCCTGAACCTACTGAAAACACTCCTGAATCTTCACGTATAAAAAACAGTTCGGAAACCAGCCGGACCAGCGCGTTCCGCTCATCAGCCAGTCAGTACCAGGACATCAACCGGCAATTGGGGAGTTTCTATAAAGAGCCTGAACCCGAAGCAAACGATCAGGAACAGGCGGCGTTGGAAGAACGCATCGGGGTACTGGAGCGACAGCTTCAGGAGAAAAACGAAGCGGAAGAGCAACTTGCCCTGGTAGAAAAATCCTATGAGATTGCTGCCAGGTACATGCCTGCGGATAAAGCCGCGACAGAAACAGTAGCTGCACCTGTACGAAATGCTTCGGAAACAGAAAAGGAAACTGTTTCTATTCCGGTATCGCAGGTGTCCGCCAAAGTGGTTTCACTTCTGGCTGCTCCCGTACCTGATTCTGGATTTATGAGAGAATATGCAAAACCCCGCAACCTGGGTTTTCACACGGTTGCCGGGGAGGAGACAGAATCGACAAAGAACACTATTAGTGCCTGCGTTGATAAAACGGTAACTATTACCAATGGTCAGGAAGTTCAGGTACGCATACTGGAGCCAATACATGCCGGAAAAATACTGGTCCCGGAAAATACGCTTGTGTCCGGTTCTGCCCGGATCTCAGGAGAACGGATGAACATCTCGATAACCCATATCCAGTATGCCGGGAACATCATTCCGGTTAAAATGGAGGTTTTCGATATGGACGGTAATCCGGGAATTTCCGTGCCGGGGTCCGAAGAACTCAACGCGGTAAAAGAAGTTGCTGCCAATATGGGCACATCAATGGGGAGCAGTATTACCATTACCGACGATGCCGGTTCGCAATTGCTGGCAGATTTGGGGCGGAGTGTTGTTCAGGGCGCCTCACAATATGCAGGTAAAAAGATGCGGGCAGTGAGGGTTACCCTCAAAGCCGGGCACCGGGTATTGCTGCTCCCTTCCGAGTAGTGAGCAAGATTTTCACCACTAAAATATCCAAAACAAACAAGTTCAATTAAAACAATCAGAGTATGAAGAAAATTATTTTGATGCTTGCTTTTGCAGTAATGCTATTTGCGGTTAAAGCACAGGAAAAACCCACAACCGGGGACTTTTACAACGGACTGACACGTCCGCTGACTTTCGACCGGATGATTCCACCGTATGCGCTGGAAGTAACCTTTAACAAAACAGTACATATTATTTTCCCATCGGCTATCCGGTATGTGGATTTAGGTTCATCGGATTTACTTGCTGCCAAAGCCGACGGCGCAGAGAATGTACTGCGCGTAAAAGCTGCGGTTCGGGATTTTTCACAAGAAAGCAACCTTGCTGTGATTACTGAAGACGGGGCTTATTACACCTTCAACGTAAAATATGCCGATGAGCCAGGGAAGTTGTCTGTAGAAATGGCCGATTTTATTCACGACGGTGAAGCAGTTAACCGGCCCAATAACTCGCTGGATATTTACCTAAAGGAACTGGGGCAGGAATCGCCAATGCTGGTCAGGTTGATTATGAAATCGGTTTACAAAAACGATAAACGGAAAATCAAACACATCGGTTCCAAGCGGTTTGGGATACAATACACACTTAAAGGGTTGTATGCCCACAATGGGTTGTTATACTTCCATACACAACTGAAAAACACTTCACATGTACCTTTTTCGGTAGATTACATCACGTTTAAAATTGTGGATAAAAAGGTAGCCAAGCGCACCGCTATTCAGGAGCAGGTCATATACCCCCTCCGCGTTTACAACAATGTCCAGGAAGTTGGAGGTAAAACCACTGAACGCATGGTTTTTACGCTTCCCAAATTTACCATCCCCGACGATAAACATTTATTGGTGGAATTGCACGAGAAACAGGGTGGTCGGCACCAGACCTATTTTGTGGAGAATGCTGATTTGGTTCGCGCCAAAGTAATAAACGAATTGAAAGTGAAATAATGAGAGCGGCAGTAATTGTAATAGCAACGGCGTTGTGCTTTGTCCTGAGCAACGAGGCACACGCCCAGCGTGCCCTGCCGGGGATGCAGGGTTTGCAAATAACCGGAGGAATGGTTGACGGGATTTATTCCAAAGATAACCGGAATGAATCGGGGTATTACTTTGGTGCAGCGATGGCGACCTACGGTAGAAATGCCAACAAATGGGTGTTTGGCGGGGAGTACATGGCAAGGTATTACCCGTATGAAAATGGGCATATCCCGGTGGAGCAGTTTACCGGAGAAGGTGGGTTTTACTACAATTTTCTGTCAAGCCGGGGAAAAGCGGTTTGCTTTTCTATTGGAGCTTCTGCATTGGCAGGATATGAAACCGTAAATCGTGGAGAAAAACTACTCAACGACGGGGCTACCCTGCAAAATGAAGATGGGTTTGTATATGGTGGGGCGCTTACGCTGGATATGGAGAGCTACATAACCGACCGGATTGTCTTGCTTTTGACAGGCCGGGAACGGATGCTTCTGGGAACAACAACCGGGCATTTTCATACGCAGCTCGGAATTGGATTGAAATTCATAATCAATTAGCCCTATGAAAGAGAATGATGAATGGTACACACCGGCGGAGATTATCCGCTCGTTGGGTGATTTTGATTTGGACCCGGCTACCTGTGAGGAAGCTTACCGGATAAACCAATCGGCAAAGCATATTTACACTTTGGAAGAAGATGGGCTGAAACAACCCTGGAATGGCAGGGTATGGCTAAACCCACCTTATCCCAATTCACTGAGAAAACAATTTCTTGAAAAGATGGCAGAGCATAACAATGGTATTGCCTTGGTCTTTTCCAAAATTGAGGCTAAATGGTTTCACAATGTAGTGCTTGGCCGCGCAACCGCTGTAAAATTTCTCTATGAAAGAACCCGTTTTTTCCGGCCTGACGGGACGAAAGGCATGCAGCCCAGGAACGGGTCGATGCTTGTGGCATACGGTATAGAGAATGCCGTGATACTAATGAACAACTCGCTGAAAGGCAAATTTGTATTTCTTTAAAAACAGTCAAATGGAAAAAATAAAAAGGACATTTATGATAGTGACAGTGCTGGCAGCATTGGCGCTATTGGTTAGTGCCTGTGATGATACGCTGGATGTATTTCAGGCATATAGTTTTGATTTAGTTACCATGCCTGTGCAGGAAAGCCTTCGAGAAGGCGAAACCGCTGAAATTCGCTGCACTCTAGCCAAGGAGGGCGAGTATAAAAATGCGGAGTTTTTTATCCGTATGTTCCAACCGGACGGCGAAGGCGAACTGAAAATGGATAGCGGCACGGTATTCCAGCCAAACGATTTGTACCCGCTCAAAAAAACAGAGTTTCGATTGTATTATACCTCACATTGTTCCGACCAGCAAACAATCGATGTTTATATTCAGGATAATTTTGGTCAGGTGGTGCAGAAGACATTTAGTTGGCAGGATAAAAGAGCAAGTGAAGATATTACTGATAAATAAACAACTTTATTCAACCAGAACAAAAACACCTGTCAGGAATCTTGTCAGGTGTTTTTTTATAGGTATTTTTATGATTTATAAAATATAGGAAATCATGACTTTTGAAAAAGCAATTGAAAAAATATTTGAAGGTAATTGTATTCTTTTTACTGGTTCAGGCTTTTCATTTGGAGCAAAAAATATTTTAACGAAAGCCTCTGATATAAAGAGTGCTCCAGATCTGGCAAAACTTTTATACAGAGATAGTGGATATAGTTCATCAAACACTGATTTAAAGAAAGCAGCTACTGCATATTTAAAAAAGAAATCTGTTTATGATTTAATAGATATATTAAAAAAGGAATTTACAATATCAGAAATTTCTTCAGATCATGAATATATTGGGTCTTTTAAATGGTCTAAGGTATACACTACTAATTATGACGATATTATTGAAACTGCATATAAACAAAACAGAACAGGAGAATATCTAACACCTGTAACTTTATCTGATCATCCTAATGATTTCCCAGACAAAGATAAGGTTGTTGTTCACTTAAATGGCTATATAGATGATTTGACTGCCGACACTCTTAATTCAGATTTTAGATTAGTAAATCGAAGTTATCTTACAGACGATTTTGAAAAATCAAAATGGATTGAAATATTTAAAGGAGACATTAAAGCTTGTGATGCCATATTTTTCGTTGGTTTTTCTTTAGATTATGATTTAGATATTGCACGTATAATACATAATAGTGATATTAATAATAAAGCATATTTTATCGTATGGGATAAAGAAGATGAAATTAATGTAGAAACATTAAAAGAGTTTGGTGATGTCCAGCCTATTAGCCTTTCAGGTTTTGTTCAAAAAATCAGAGATGTAAAAAAAGGCTACATCCCTACTATTCATAAGCTTTTTAATCCTTTATGTTTTTCTCAGCCAATATTAAAAAAACCTCTTCCCAAAATAAGGGATATCGATTTTTATAATCTATTATTATTTGGAGACTTAAACGATCATATTTTGTACCATTCTTTACTTGACCCCAGTAAATTCAAGTATTTCTCATTAAGGGAAGGAGTGGAAAAAGTAATTGATGACATTAAAGATGGAAAAGAGAATTTTCTTATAGAAGCAGGTTTAGGAAATGGGAAGACTTTATTTTTAAGAGCATTATCGATCCTCTTAATAAAAGAGGGATATAGGGTTTTCTTTTTTGAGAAATATCGAGCATGTATTGAATCAGAAATTCAAAAAATCTGTGATGAGTACGACAAATCTGTATTGATATTTGATGACTATCATACAGCCAAAGAACATATTGCCTTTTTTAGTTTGCGCAGAAAAAGTCAGATATTAATTACATCCGAGAGGATTCATTTGCACGAAGTCATTTTTGAAGAAATTGAAGATACTATTGGAGAATACGAAACAATCAATATTGATTCGTTGACGGATAATGAGCTTACAATCCTTGATAACTATTTGTCAAATTATTCTTTGTGGAAAGAATTTACCACAAAACCAGCGGAACGTATAGAATATATGAGCACAACATGTAGGCGACAGATGTGCAATATTATATTGTCAAGAATAAAAAGCCCCGACCTTTCGAAAAGAATAGAAACTATCATAAATAATATTAAAAAGAAGGACGAATTCTATACAGCCGTAATTGTCATACTAATAAGTGAAAGCTTTCGTTTTAGATTAGAATTAGGAGAATTGGTTGAAACTATAGGAAGTGCAGCATTAAATAATCCTGGTTTTAAAGCTAATGCACACATCAAAGAGTTTATTAATTTTGAACAAAACCAAATCTCTTTTAAGTCTCCTATTTTATCCCAATATATTTTGAGCAATATCGTACATCCAGAGCTCGTAATTGATTCTTTGATTCTAATTGCGAGTAATTTGGACAACAAATATGATATTCATAAGCCAAGTAAAGACAAGTTAATTTCCATCATAAATTTTCGAACGATACAAAAGTCCATAAATTTGAACGAGCCCGTTTGGAAAAGAGAAATATTTCGATTTTATGAAACCATCAAGGATTATAATTTTTGTAGAAACAATATTCATTTTTGGCTTCAATATGCCATAGCAAGATTATCCGATTATAATTATGAAATAGCTGGGGCATATTTTGAGAAGTGCTATGAGTTGGCAAAAACTATAAAGGGTTACGACACATATAAGATAGATAATCACTATTGCCGTTTTATATTAGAAAATGAAGTTGAAAATGGTAACAAATCAACTTGCATGAATGCTTTTGAGCATGCCCATTCTATTTTAATAAATACACGTAGAGGAGAAGAAAAAAAACACTATCCTTTTAGAGTTGCTGGCCAATACGAACGTTTTTACAAAAAATATTTTAACGCTTTAGAAGCTCATCATCGTAAAAAATTTCTTACTGCTTGTGATGAGATGCTTAAGAAATGTGAAAAATACCTACAATTAGTTGGCGTGGCTCATGTACGATATGTTCATGACACAAAAAGAAAATTGGAAAGTATTCTTCAAGAAAATCTATAAAATAGATATAGTTTTTGCAAAACAGTTTTTTGTTATTTTTTACAAATCTTCTCACAAATATCTGATTGTCAAAACATAATTAGATGGAATAGGTAATGCTTGACAGGCAATATGTTAGTTTTTTGACCAAAAAAAGGGCTATAAAAGCCCTTCATCGGCGAAGCTCATGTAACCTTCACCAGTTATAATCAGGTGGTCTAAGAGTAACAGTCCAACGGCTTTGCAGCCATCTTTCAGTTTTTGAGTAATCGCAATATCTGCCTGACTGGGTTTCCGGCTACCACTTGGGTGATTGTGAGAAAGCATCACCGATGAGCAATTCGCTTTCAGAGCAGTTTGCAGAATAATCCGTATATCAACTACAGTACCATCCAGTCCGCCTTTGCTGACACAGCTTATTCCAATTACCCGGTTGGCACGGTTCAGGAACAATACGTTCACTTCCTCGTGGTGTTCCATACAATCTTTATGCGCCTCGGCAAATATCTGCGAAGCATCTTCTGAACATTTAACAACAAAACGTTCTGAAGCTTTTACGTTGTCATTATACGACACTGTAATTTCCGGAATGGAGAAATAATTAACTTTCATAATGCAAAAATTTTAATGGTTCAACACTAATTTTTTGCTTTCACACCACAGGTAATCAATGACTTCGCGCAAGGTTTTTGCAAAGAATACTACCCGCAGGTGTGGAGATTGTTTGTAAAACCCGCAGGGCATGACCTTGCAGTTTGTCAATGATTTACCTGTATTTTTGCCGGAAAATTAGAGGGGAGAAACTACTTTTAAAACGTAATATTATGGTACTAATAACATAATGGTTGATTCAGAATTGAAAAACAGGTCCTACGGGATTAGACATTTTAATGACCGTTATTATAAAATAGAAAATCATCCTATTTTTATACTCAATATCCCATCATGCTACTAATTAATAATGAGAAAAAGATATAATAATAAGCAAATAGAAGATTTGGCGACAATAGCGGTCAAAGACTGTTTGTCGATGACGGATACCCTTAGTCAATTTATAAAGGAGAATGATAAAACTCCTTCATGGGATGGTGAAGTTTTAATCTATAAAAGCAATAGGACTGATAAAAAGGATATTATCGGTAAAGTCACCGTTCAGGTTAAAGGAGAAATGGCCGATAATATCAATAGAGAAGAATGCTCTTTCTCTGTTGATATGGCTGACCTGGTTAATTATAAAAACGATGGGGGGACTATTTATTTTGTCGTGTTAATTGATAAAAATAATCCAAGCAAAAGAAAGGTCTTTTATGACGCGTTAACACCCTTAAAGATTGATTATTACATAAAAGGGCATAAAAATCAAAACTCAAGGGTCATTAAAGTTAAAAGACTCCCCGGGGATAAATATGCAATTCAAACTATTTTTTATAATTTTTATGAGGACAGTAAAAAACAACATAGCTTTAGTAATATCCCTCCAATTAAATTGAGGACATTGTCATCAAGTAATGACATTGTAGAGATCACATCAAGTTTGACTATTTTCTCACCTAAAAAGAAGCTTCCATCCCCTATCCAGACATTCTTAAACAATGAAGTCTATTGGTATGCAAAGATTGCAAATAGTCCTATTCCTCACCCTATTGAAATGGTTTCTGATATTAAATTGATTTCCAAAGATGGATTTCCTCCAATCTTTGTTAATGGGGATAGATACGACAACTATATGTCCAAAACACAAACAAAAGATGATATTACCATCCAGTTTGGAGAAAGTACGACGCTAGTTTTTATAAAGAATGGAAAGGGAGCCAGACTGGATTACAGACTGACTGGTATGCTGAGAAATAGGATAAAGGATCTTAATTTTATAATAAGCATAATAGAAACTGGAGTAATTGTTTTTGGAGAAAATAAAAAGGTGGATTTGGGGCAAATCCACGCTGACACCCCTTTTGACATCATTTCTGCTAAAAAGCAATTAGAGTCATATAAGCGCATTGAGCAATTTTGGAAATCATTGCAAGTTGAGGCGGATTTTGATATCGGGAATATTGATTCGAACTCGAGTTTAGAAGAATTGTATCTTCTAATGAAATCAATTAACGGCAAGCAAGCCATTCACATTAATTTGGATGGAGAACACACCGGTTATTTGCTTCATAAAAGTATGTCAAACTTTCAAATTTTACTCTTTTTGGATGCCGTTGACAAAAAGAAATCCTTATACAATGTGTACAATTTTTTTGATTATAAGGGGATTTTTAAAGTTGCGAGAGGTAATACAGAATACTTCGCGTCCCACTACTCAGTATTATCGCCAGATGATTATATCGAATTGTCAAATATTAATCTTTCAAAAATGCTTCAATCATATAAAGACTTGATTGATAGGGATGTCAACATATTTGAAGCTGCAAATTATGATTTACTAAATCTACTATTTGCTTATGACAAACATACTGACCATCCTATTGAGATTCTTAACACAGCCAAGGAGATAGCTTCCTGGCTTCTAAATGAAAGTGCAGATAATTTACATGCTGAGATAAAAATGATTAATTATCTACAAACAATAAAACGAGAAAGAGAGCTCTCCGCAGAGGAAAACAAAAGACTATATGAAATTTCAGAAAATGAAAATAGTAGTTTAATGTTCAAGTTGGGAGCTAATTTATTGCTTGAAAACTATAAAGTAGCAAGAATACAATTTGAACAGCTTTGCGAGCAAGACAAAGAAGTATTTATATCTTTTCCTATCTATAAGTTTTGGAAATAATCAGCTTTTAACTTGATGAAAGATGTGAGAGCAACCGCGGTTAAAGGGCTTTTTGTTACTTTTTCTCCCGCTATGGTTATCGGCTCATGGAAAAAGTAACGGGCGGCCTAACCCGCCCGTCTGTTTTGCTTTGATTGTTTTACTTTCTCAAGTTGGGATAACATAAAACGGTGGTTTTCACCAACTGTTTGTCCCGATGGCATTTTGTAGGGACTGTCTATGCAAAGCTTACATTGCTCAATTGCTTTGTCCAAATCCGTTACCTCAATGCTCGCTCCTGTAATATCGGTTATCGTCGCTTTCATTGTCCCAATATTTTTTAGATACATACCACTTATCAGAATAGTTGTTGCCCAGTAAGGTAAACACGCCACTAAAATTGCTGCTATCAGCAAATTGTTTGGCTTCCAGTATGGAATCAAATTCGCCTAACTTTCGAAACCCGATAAAGAGTTTATACATTTTATCCTTCTTCGCCAGCCATTTATCGCGACGACTCCGGCACTCTCCCAAAGTTGGGGCTGTTGTTGAAAACAGTTCCCCGTCTGTGTGCCGGTAATCGTACTGGTAAAATGTTTGATTTTGGTGGTGTGCCGGACGAAATGTTGTATAATTTTCATTCCCTTGTTCACAGGCTGAACACCCATTATCGTTAATTGAATCGTTGGTTTTCATTATTCCTGATTTTTTAGATTAATTCTTCAATTGACTTTACCTGTATATTTCTTTTGAGCCATTCTATCAGATGGACTGTATCATCGGAGGTAATTATCGTACTGCATTCGCTTATTTGTGTAAAGCGGGAAGATTCATAGTTGTCAACCCATTCTTTCAGGTTGACCCTTTGCCATTTGGTGTAGTCCCTGACAAAATCCCGGTCTATTTCCCGGATGGTTTTCGAAAAAAATACCCTGATAGTTTGGTATTTGTCGTCAATAATTTCCAGATATCGTAGTGAGCCAAACCCATCTGACAGACGGGCGAATGACCAGTTGTATTCAAATTGTTCATTACCCCAAACGTGCGGTTCATCGAAACGTACTTTTACATGCGCTGCGTGTTGGTCTTTTGTAATTTCCTCAATCACTCCGGTAACCATCATGCCGGTGAAAATACACTTACAACGTTTTCCTATTATGCTGTTATTTACTTCTGTTGATTTCATCTTTATTTTTCTCGTTGTTTCAAGGGAAATTTCCCAACCTTATTAATATTTAAGCTATTAATCTCTTTTGGATTAGGGGCATGTTTTTTTTCACTAGCCTTAATATTCTGTTGTGGTATTCTGTATTTTCATTGCATAGCCCCCTGCTTTGGAGTACCTGTAGTTTTGAGAGGGATAGTTCAATGGTCTCCAATCGCTGCTCATCAATACGTGCTGAAAGGATAAGCGAATCGGTTTTCAGGTGGTAATCGTTCGTAAAAACACAGTGGTGCAAGGCATCACCTTCCTGTATGACTTCTTCCACACTTTCAAGTACTCTTACCTGTACCAGTCCGTCAGTAAAGCAGATGCCAAAAAACCGGGATTTCATTTTCAGAAATTCAGCTTCATCTTCCAAGGCCTTCTTTTTGGCTTCTTCCCGGCGTTCCCGTTCTATGCGTTCCCTTTTTTTTCTCATATACCTGTCATGTTCCCTTTGCAGGTCTGGAGGACAAACATACTTAGCGTTGTGCAGGTCTTTACCGAAAAATCGGAGTAAATCCATGTAATCGCACCACATGGAAGCATCCTCTATTTTATAGTTGCTGCGAATGCAGATGCGGATGGAAGCCCAGTAATTGCTGATGTTCCGATGGTTATTGAGCGCAAAGAATTTGAAAAGCTCTGTTTGCCCTGCTTTCAGCAAAGTTTCGGCTTTATTTTCTGCGAGCAGGAACTGGAAGAAATCAAATGGGGTCAAGCCGAAAAACTGCTTGGTATAACCACTTCGTTTAATTTCGGGGATTAGTCTTTGCCGGGAATAAATACAAGTGGGGACAACATTGTACAGGGGCTTTTCGGGGCGTATTTCAAGAGGGCTGCCAAAACTCCATGTATGTACAAAGAATCCCATTGGCCTCAAGCGAGCAAGTGTGGCAGATTTGCCGTCAGGGGCTATCCAGCGTTGTACCACTTCAGAGTGGAAATACCGTGCTTTTTCCCCAACTTTTGCCTTGTAATCGATGTAAATGAATCGTAATACCTGAAACCCTTCACAAGAGGTAATTATGAAGAGATATTGGTAATCGTCAAAAACTCGTTGCCGTGTGTCCTTAATAACCAGTTTTGTATTGCATTGCGGACAAATGGAATGTTGTCGGGCAGTTTTGTCCGTCCACGAATGCCCGCATTCGAGACAGGTTATAAGCCCGTTTTTTGTCCTTCGCCCAATATGCTCGATACAGTTCCGGTAGCCGCAATTATATTGGGTTTCGGTAATGGCTGACAGTTTGTTGCTTAACGCCAAAACCTGTTTTTGAAATTTATTTCGTGGTTTCATTTCTTAAAAGTTAAATAGTGATTGTTGATTGACTGTTTCGGGCTGCTTCACCCTTTTTGTTGTTTGTTTGAGTTTGGCATAAGCCTCGTTTTGAACCCTTTGCAGAGCTTCTTTGTGTGCCTGTTGCTTTTCTTCTTCAGTAAGTTTAACAACATGATTGACTACCACCTGGCAGTTGACAGGGTTTCCAATATCAATGTTGTCTTCATCGTAATAGTGTACTGCCATTGAATAGATTTCTTCATCGGCAAAGCCGTTGCTCCCCGATTTTTGGACTGTATTGAGAATGTAAGTCACGCAATCGTCTATATTCTTCTCAGGTTTGGAATATTGAAGTGAGAACAATACATCGTTCTCAGCCCATTGGTCTAAATATGCCTTAATGGTGTTTTTGAAATGGTTTGATGCTTTCATATTTTGTAGAATTGTGGGACAGCGAACTGTCCCAGTGAAACTTTCTTTTTAATCCAATCCGAAATAGCAGGCTAAACGCTGTTCTTTTGACTTAGGAAATATCCAGCCTGCGATTTTTTCTCCCTTAAAAGTCAATCGATTATTAAACCGTCCGCCCATTGCTTTGAGTTCGTCTTTAATTGGCTTGGTATTTCCGAAAACAGCGACCGCTTTGGCTGAATACTCCACCATTGTACAATGGGTTTTGTCTTCCAATTTGGGGTTATCTGTCGGTGTCCCGTCAGGCTTATTTATGCGAATGTTTTCTTCGATGCCTGCGATGTATGCGAATTCCTCAATCGTTCTGGAGCGGTCATATACAGGTACCTTTTCAATTATCCACCCGTGATATTTGCTTTCTCCCAGATAGTAACCTACACCCATGCTGTATTTTTCCCGATGTTCGTAATCCTGATTGAATTTCGAGAGGTAAGCAGTTTCTTCGAAATTTGAGGCGTGTTTACGCATCTCCGAAAAAATGTCCCTTTTGTGTGTGGAAAAACCTAAAATGACGGTGCGCTGTGTGCTACTTGCAAAGTAGTCGGTTTGCATATCACTTTCATCCTGCTTCAACCTTGCCACAATAATTGCCTGTGCCGTTTCCGGGAATATTTCGGCAAAGCGTTTGCGGCCAACCTGTTTTACTTCGCCAATCTTTATCCGCTCTATTTCGGCTTCGTCCTCCTCTGCTTTGGCTTTCACCTGTGCTTCCTGAAGGAGTATAGCCACTTCAAACGCATCCATAAATTCCGGTTTTACATCATCGTAATACCTGCCAATGCCGAACTTTTTGGACAAGGGGTTTATTATGTCGGTTCTGTCCATAGCTTTGGTGTCGGTATTGATTAAATGATACATAAATCCCCGGTTGTTGATGTGTTCCACTTTGTAAACCACATAGCGGGATTCACTCATCGCATAACCATAACTGATTACAATCTGATTTTCTTTCACCACCTGTACTTCGGTATCGGTGGTAGTTTTTGCGAATACTGAATAATACTTTGCCATTGTTTTTCCTATTAAAAGATTAATGAAACCAGAAAAGCCAGAATGATTATGAGAACGACAAGGGAGACAAGACAGGAAGCCAGTTGCTTGATAACTGCCCAACCGAGGTACAGACCCAACAGCACCCAGATAAACCCTGTTCCCCAAACGTAGAAACCCAATGCTATCAGAGCGATTTTCACAACCTGTTTTATGTTGGTTGGAAGGTAGGTAGATCGTTGTTTCCTATTTTTTACTGTGCTTCTCATAATTTCTGACCTTTTTTTTATGCCGTATCGGAGCCGGTGAGGAGTGACCGTGTTTCAGGGGCATGGGAAAGTAGTGTTTAGCCGATGTCAAATTTTTTGCGGGAAATACACTCATCAGTAAGGAAAGAGGAAGATTTTCCGCAAAACCGTCAGGCTTGAATTTGCGTCGGCGTTAAGAACACGAAAATACTTTCGCACCTGAATGCGGTTGCTCAGAACCGATTTTCGGATACACCGCTTAAGGGGAAGAAATTTCAGGAGAGAAGTACAGTAAAAACTAAACTGTAAACATCCGGCAATTTCACAATGTAATTGCAATTTGAAAAAATCGTTTTTACGCCAAAAGCTGCCATTATCAAGACATAGAATGTCATCACATAGTTGATATACAAACCATTGGTTAACGTGTCTTATTTTTATTGGAAAGGCAGGTGAACCATGAATAATAATGGACAAAAATTAATGACCGGATACCAGGAGAAATGCAATGGATTGTGAAGGCGGACATAAAATTTCACCTGAACGAGCAGTTAAACTTTTGAAAGAAGATGGAATTGATGTTACCATAGAACAGGCAAAAGTTATACTTGATTTCATGTACGGAATGGCAGAGATTGTTGTTGAACAATTTCTGGATACACCGGGATAATTTTTTAAATTTACAGGGACAAGTATAATTTTATCATGAGAATTGCAGATTTATATATTCGTGTCAGCACCGATGAACAGGCAGATAAAGGCTACTCCCAGCGAGACCAGGAAGAACGGCTGACAAAGTATTGCGAAATAAACAATATCGAAGTCCGAAAAGTCGTTTTTGAGGACCATTCAGCAAAAACATTCAAGCGTCCGGCCTGGACAAAGTTATTGGGTGAATTGCGAAAACGCCGTGGGCAATCGGATTTAATCCTTTTCACCAAATGGGACAGGTTTAGCCGAAATGCAGGCGATGCCTATCAAATGATCAGTACGCTTCGTAACCTGGGTGTTGAGCCACAGGCAGTAGAACAACCGTTGGACTTATCCATTCCTGAAAATAAAATGATGCTTGCTTTTTATTTGGCTGCTCCGGAAGTGGAAAATGACCGTAGGGCGCTGAATGTCTTTCACGGAATGCGACGTGCAAAAAAAGAAGGAAGGTGGATGGGAACTGCACCTATAGGTTACGCGAATAAAGTTTCGGAAACCGGGATAAAGTATATCGCGCCGAAAGAGGTTATCGGGGAAATAATGAAATGGGTATTCGAAGAACTAGCCCGTGGCCAGTTTAATACAGAACAAGTGTGGAAAATGGCCAAATCCAAAGGATTAAAATGCAGTAAAAACGCATTTTGGCTGGCCATCAGAAATCCACTTTATTGCGGGAAGATATTTATTCCAAAATACAAGGATGAAGAAAGTTACTTTGTAACCGGTCAGCACGAGCCTTTAATTACCGAAACTTTGTTTTACAAGGTACAGGACGTACTTGACGGGCGCAAAAAGGTTCAGAGGACAAAAATACTTGTCAATAATAACCTTCCATTAAGGGGTTTTCTTATCTGTCCACAGTGCGGACGGCTGTTATCGGGGAGCGCATCAAAAGGAAGAACTAAATATTATCACTATTATCATTGCACGGGAGGTTGTGATTTCAGGCACAGTGCAATTGATTTAAACGAAAAGATTGTTGATAAAATTAGTGAATATGTACGACCAATCCCTAAATTGAAATTGTACAAAGAAGTTATAGTGAACCGTTATAATGAAAAAACTAAAGCTCAAAAGGGAGATATCCAGCAAATAAAACTTCAACTACAGGAAGAAAACAAACGGCTATCCAAAGCAAGGGAATTGCTTTTATGTGGAGATATTGAGGCTGAAGACTACCGCATAATGAAATCTGAAATTGAAACGCGAATTACCAGACTTGAAGCGAAATTAACTGGCTCCATAAGTGATTCTGAAAACATAGAACCCTTATGGGATAAGGCTATAAGCAATATTTCCCGTCTCGATTCATTATACGAAAATGGCAGTATTTCCCAGAAAAGAAAAATCATTGGTTCGGTCTTCCCTGAAAAATTGACATTTGACGGAATTCGTTTTCGAACCACAAGAATTAATGAAGCACTGGGATATATCTTGCTGATAGACAATAAAATAGGAGGCAAAAAAAATGGGACAAACTCATCAATTTTGAATTTGTCCCGTAACGTGACCCTACCGGGATTCGAACCCAGATCATAAGAACCGGAATCTTACATTCTATCCATTGAACTATAGGGCCATTTTTATTTTGGTGGTGCAAAAATAGTAAAATTCCTTTTTTTATAGCATTATCATAGAATTTTAGTTAATCGAATCCTGGCTGTTGATAAAATAAACGACTTGGAGGTTTTCCTCATACCAGATATTTTTACTTTTGCCTTGTATTTTTAGCGAGGATATTATGAATGAAGATGGAGTTAACCTTTCAATAAAATTTTTAAACTCGTATATTGAGAGTTTTAAGGACTTGAGTGAAGAACAGGAGAATAATTTTGTTATCAAACAAAACCATTCCAAACGAGTTGCGGAGAATGCTTTGGGTTTATCAGAGAAGTTGGAACTTCCGGAGAAAGATAAAAGATTAGCATTTATCATTGCCATGTTTCATGATATTGGGCGTTTTCTGCAGTTGGTACAATATAATACATTTAACGACTCGAAATCAGTCGATCATGCAGAACTGGGCGTTGAAGTCCTTAAAAATGAAAGGATTCCTGAACAGTTGAGCTGCGGCGAAGAAAATGTAATTTATTCGGCCATTTTAGCGCACAATAAATTTGAAATTCCTAAAAAGTTGAGTGAGCAGGAACAGCTGCATGCCAAAATACTCCGGGACGCTGATAAACTTGATATTCTGAAGGTATTGACAGATTATTACTCAAACAGGAATGCGGCGCCAAATCACACCTTAACCTGGGAATTGCCAAAGTCTGCATGGGTTTCGGATGCTGTGGCCAAGGAGATTCTTGCCGGAAAACTGGTTTCCAAAAAGAATGTTGCTTCGGAGCTTGATGTGAAGATTATGCAAATGTCGTGGATATTTGATTTGAACTTTAAGGCTTCAGTTGAGTATGTTTTAGAAAAGAGATATCTTGAGAAGATTTATGAGTCGACATCAAAAAGTGACAGAATTATTGATATATACAGAAAGGTTAAGGTGTTTGCCGAAAATAAAATGATGAAATAATGCAGAAAATTATCAAAGTGTCAACCCCTCAACATGATATTCTGGTCGATATCACTTCAAAAGTTGCAGATATTGTCAAGCAAAGCTCTGTTGATACCGGGCTGGTAAATGTTTACGTTCAGGGAGCCACTGCCGGAATAATGATTCAGGAAAATTGGGATGATTCAGTTCAAAATGATGTGGTTAATCTGTTCCGGAAAATAATCCCGCACGGAGTGTGGCAACACGATGCACAGGATAATAATGGTGATTCCCATTTAAAAGCAGGAATTGTGGGACCAAGTGAAAGTATCCCGATAATTGACGGGAAGATGGGGCTTTCAACCTGGCAAAATATTTTTCTGTGTGAATTTGATGGCCCCCGAAAAGAAAGAAATATTGTAGTAACAATAATTGAAACTTCGAAATAGTGGCAAGAAAACTCGTATGTATTTGTAATTTGGTAGAAGAAAAGGAAATTGTTGAACTGCTTAAAAAAGGAGCTGATTCAACAGAAGATATTCAAAATCTCATTAAGGCGGGAACAACATGTGGGCGTTGTTTACCCGAAATAGACCAACTGGTAGAAGAGCACAAAAAAACAAAACCCAAAGACCTGCAAAAAAAGCTGGACTTTGGGTCGTAATAAATGGGTTACATAAATTTTATTTATTACTAAACAAACGGATATTATTTCAGTTTCTATTTATCCATTCCAAGTATTTTAAATTCGGTTCTGCGATTCATCTGGTGTTCTTCGTCTGAACACGGAACTCCATCGTCGCATTGATTAACCAGTTGAGTTTCGCCGTAACCTTTGGCAATTATTCTGTCGCGGGAAATCCCTTTTGATACAATGTACCCAACGGCCGATTCAGAACGTTTCTGGCTAAGTTTTTCATTGTAAGCATCGCTTCCTCTGCTGTCGGTATGCGAACCCAGTTCAACCTTCCAGCTCGGATTATCCTCCATTACTTTCACCAGTTTATCCAGCTCAATCTCCGAGGCCGGCAAAATATCCCACTTGTCGAAATCATAAAAGATGTTTTCCATTACAAATTTTTGTCCTACTTCAACTTTCTCAACATTAATAATCAGCTTCATTATGCCATATTCTTCTCCTGCTGTGGAAAACGAAATGGATTCATTCATATATCCCTCTAATTCAGAAGTAGCGGTATATTTTGTTTCATAATCCAGAGCCCGGGTTATAATACCTACGGCATTTGCAGCCAATTTTTCACCATCGCTAAATGATACTGCAGCGGATGGAATTGGTTCCTGTGTTTTTTTATCACGAACCAGTAATTCAAGTTTGTATTCGCCTTTGTCTAAGATTACTTTGTAGATATCATCATCACCCTGACCGCCGTCTTTTTTTGAAACAAAATAACCTACTTTAGCATCTTTGTGAATGACCAACCCAAAATCGTCGAGGTTTGTATTCAATTCATTTAGTGCAACCGGTGTAGTATAGCTGTTGCCTGAGAAACATGAATAATAGATGTCCAAATCATCTTTTGATGCGTTAATCCCTGATGAAGCGAAAAACAGCATTTCATTCTGATAGACATAAGGAAACATTTCATTTCCGGAAGTATTAATTGTAGCTCCCAGGTTAACAGGTTCTCCCCAAACACCATTTTCTTTTACCGATTTATAAATATCTGTTCCACCCTGACCTCCGGGCATATCAGAAACAAAATATAAAACCTTTCCTCCTGCTGTAATTGCCGGATGACCAACAGAATATGTAGCATCGTTAAATGGCAGTTCCTCAACTAAGCTCCACGTGCCATTTACTTTTTTTACAACAATTGTTTTCAGATGTACATTGGCTTTCCTGTACAATTTATTTTTAATTTCAGGATTATCATAGTTGCTCAACGTAACAAAAAGTTCTTTGGTTGCAGGGCAATAGGAAACCGGCCCTGCATGGTAGTCGGAACTGATTTCTTCAAGTTCTGTCTTTTTCCCTCCCTGCAAATCACCATTCAAATTTAAAGCTGTAACAAAAAGATTGTAAAATATATCTTTTGATTCACCTGCTGATAATTTACTGATTTCTTCATCGGTGAAGGCGGAATACCATAATTCATTTTCAACAAATGAAGGCCCAAAGTCACTGGCAGAAGTGTTTATATTGGTTTTTTCAATTTGAATTGTTGTATGATCGAAGAAATCACAATCATTCTGAGCAAATCCGAAAAAAGGTAAAGCAGCTAATAGTAGTAAAAACACTTTTTTCATTTTTCTTGTTTTTAAGATTGATTTTTTCATTTTTTATTCTGCATTTTGGCTAATTAAATAAGGTATACTTCTTAAAAATATCTTGGTGATACAAATTTCTCTTTTAAGAATCTTAACTCGTACGAAATCATTATTTCGTGTGTACCATCCTGATATTTTTGAAGTTGGGATGTTGTAAAATCAACAGCATAACCCAAACGCAGCTTTTTGTCAATAAGCCATTGTGCAATAAAACCAAATGAATCTCCGGTTCTGTACATTCCTCCAAGCCAAACCCTGTCAGCAATCAGAAAATTTGCTGAAAAATCGAATTGTGCCGGAGTACCTCCTGCCACTTTTGTTAATACTGTGGGCTTAAATTTCAGGTTATCCGATAAATCGAAAACATATCCTCCAATTAAGTAGAAGTGGCGCATCTCAGCTTTGGTTGAATAATTGTTATAATTATTCTTAAAATCTGTCTGTAGAATTTTTGGTGTTGACAAACCGATATAATATTTGTCTTTATAAAGGAATGCTCCCACACCAAAATTAGGCATAAACTTCGTGTCTATTTCGCCCTGAAACATCTGGTCTCCACCGTCGATGACTGTGTAATCACTCAGATTATTTGAATAATTTGAAAAACCAGCTTTCAAGCCCAAACGCAGTTTTAGTTCATCATCGAATTTAACGAGGTAAGAGTAATCACCGTAAACAGCCAATCTCTTTTCCAGGCCAAATTTGTCGTGAATTATACTTAATCCCAGTCCAACTTTTTCATTCTTGCCTAAAGTTTGAAAAGTGAATGTTTGAGTTGAAGGAGCATTGTCAAAACCAGTCCATTGCTCGCGAGCCAAAACCATAAATCCCATTGATTCCCATGTTCCTGTGTAAGCAGGATTTATCGTTTGTGTGTTGAACATGTACTGAGTATACATTGGTTCCTGCTGAGCGTAAGCTGTGCTGCTTATCAGAAAAAGCAAGCCTGCAATCCATTTTGCACAAGTATTCATTTTTAGTAAATGTTGTATTTTGCTAAATAAAGTTTTCATCTCTTTGTGTTTTTAATGGATTAATTAATAGTTAACGAATACAGTACCCTTGCGAACATCATTTCCTTCCAGAACCAGGATGAATACGTAGGTACCGCTTGGTACTTTACTGTTTCCAACGGTTAAAGTATTTTCAGAGTATCCATCCCACCATGCGTCGGTATTACCAAGCATGTTGATGTTTCCATAGTGTTCCTGTTCGTAGAGCAGGTTCCCCCAGCGGTTGTAAATGTATAGTTTAGCGTCAGGATAAATTTCGCCGAATGCTTGTTCACCTTCTGCACATTCAAATACTACTTTGAAGAAATCATTTACTCCATCGTTATTTGGTGAGAAACCGTTGGGAACGATGAGTTCACAACCTAAGGCTGAGTCGTCCTCTCCACCTTCCGGTTTGTCATCAGCATCTCTCCACGCTCTCACTCCATCACCATCATGGTCGGGAAGTGGTGCATTTCCACCGATTGGATTGTTATAGACTCCCCATCCGTCAATGTTATCATAGTTGTCATCCAGTCCGTCGAGGTCTGTATCTGTTCCGGCAGCAAAGATTTCAGGAATACTGTCGATTACTCCGTTTTCATCTTCCATGTCGAATCCTTCGATATAATCGTCTATGCCATCGGCGTCTGCATCCGTATCGATAAAATCAGGATCTCCGTCGTTATCGGTGTCTGCACGTTCGAAATATGTACCGCCGCTATCCGGGTCGTACTGGTCGTCCCATCCGTCTCCATCCGAATCGCTCCAAACAGGTGCTCTGTACGTACCTTCTGCCTGTCCTTCGATGTTATCGATAATTCCGTCGTTATCAGAGTCGATATCTAAATAGTTCGGAATACCATCACCATCAGTATCAGCTGTAAATGTTTCATCAATATCGAGAATGCCATCGTTGTCATCATCGATGTCTATTTCATCCGGTACCTGGTCACAGTCTGTGTCGAGCATAATATCAATTGTTACAAGAGCCTGGTCACATAAAGCAACTTCAGTATTTTCAGAATCGCATATTTCGTAGGTGAATTGAACCGTGCCTATAAAACCATCTTCCGGTGTATAGGTAAATGTACCATCTTCATTCTGAACGAGTGCCCCGTTTTCTACCGAGCTGATAATTTCAGGAACAGTTAATTCATCACCGTCCGGGTCATAGTCATTCAGAGCTACATTGAAGGTAACTTCGCCACCACAGTTTCCAACTAATAAAGTGTCGTCAATTGCAACCGGAGGCACATTAACTGTTGTAACATTAATAATAATCAAAGCTTCATCGCAGAGATTGTCTGCATCGCAAATTGAGTATTGCAATGTATCGGTTCCGGAGAAATCGACTTCTGGTGTGTAAACAAAAGTGCCATTTTCTAAATCAATCTCGGAAACTGTTCCGTGAGAAGGTCCTGCTATGATTGTAAGTGTTGTAGCATCAATGTTGTTATCACAATCTACATCATTTGCTAATGGCTCAATTGTCTGCGAGGTTCCTTCTGGTACGTCAACAAAGTCGTCGTTTGCTACCGGCGCCGATTTTACAACGATTATTTGTTCGCATGTGTCAGCATTTCCTGAAGCGTCGGTTGCAATCCATTGGACTATTGTTGTTCCGGCAGGATAAACTCCTGATGCATTTGTTGAATCATTGAAATTATTGATAACAGTTGCAATAGAGCAGTTCTCTTCAACTTCAGGAACAGGAATTGTTAATTCGATTTCACAAGTTTCAGAGGTGATTATTGTGTCAATATCTTCAGGACAAATAATTGTTGGAGCCTCAGTGTCGTTTTCAGTGATTTGTACATCTGCAATATCTGTACACCCGGTTTCCAAGTCTGTAATAACTATAAAATGTCTGCCAGCCGATAGGTTTGTGGCCGTTTGACTGGTATTACCATTGTCCCAACTATACGAGTAGTTTCCGGATCCACCTGATAAAACTCTTACTGAAGCTGAGCCGCTATTCGGAATTCCACACTCCGCTGGAGAAACTTCTGAAGCTACAATTTCAGGAGATTCAACAATTGTGATTGAGAACGATTCTTCATCCCAACACATATCGTCAGTTCCGTTTGCTGCGTAAACATATATTATTACGTCTTCTGTAAGTATATCTCCCGCATTAAACTGTGTTCCCTGTCCTATGGATGCTGTAAAGTAGTTTCCGATCGCAAGCTCCGGTAATGTATATGAGTCGCAGGCTTGTATATCATCGAAGCTACCAAGCTCCGGAGTTACGTTAATTACCACGTTAAACGTATCCTCTGTCCAGCACATGCCATCTGTTCCTGTTGCAGCATATACAAATATTGTAGAATCTTCGGTTATGGTTCCGGAAACCGGTTCTATCCCCATTGACTGAGCATAGTAAGCAAATCCTTCGGGAAGCTGAGGCAGTTCATACAAGTCACATCCTTCCACGTCGTCAATTGGGTCGATAGAAGGAACTATATTTACTTTTATAACTAGAGTATCAGTATCAGTACATCCATTACTGTCAGTAATTTCTAAAACATATTCACCAGATTCTCTTACAATTAATGTATCTCCTATTTCGTTTGGTAATGTAATCCCGTCTTTTTCCCATACATAAGAAGGTGTTCCCTGTACGGTTGATGAACTTGCGTCAAGGATTGACTGGTCTCCAGAACAAATTTCAGTTGTCCCTTTGATATTTGCCGTAGGAGCGTCTTTGTCAACATTAACAGTAACCTGGTCAGTATCTGTACATCCGTTGGCAGCTGTTACCGTTACGGTATAAGTTGTGGTAACCAGCGGTTCAGCCACCGGGTTTGCAATATTTGCAGCGCTCAGTCCTTCAGCAGGTTCCCATGAATAAGATACACCGCCGGAAGCATTAAGCTGAGTGTCTGTATTGTTACAGTCAATTGTTACGTCATCCCCTGCATTTGCCGTAGGAGCGTCTTTGTCAACATTAACAGTAACCTGGTCAGTATCTGTACATCCGTTGGCAGCTGTTACCGTTACGGTATAAGTTGTGGTAACCAGCGGTTCAGCCACCGGGTTTGCAATATTTGCAGCGCTCAGTCCTTCAGCAGGTTCCCATGAATAAGATACACCGCCGGAAGCATTAAGCTGAGTGTCTGTATTATTACAGTCAATTGTTACGTCATCCCCTGCATTTGCCGTAGGAGCGTCTTTGTCAACATTAACAGTAACCTGGTCAGTATCTGTACATCCGTTGGCAGCTGTTACCGTTACGGTATAAGTTGTGGTAACCAGCGGTTCAGCCACCGGGTTTGCAATATTTGCAGCGCTCAGTCCTGTAGCAGGTTCCCATGAATAAGATACACCGCCGGAAGCATTAAGCTGAGTGTCTGTATTGTTACAGTCAATTGTTACGTCATCCCCTGCATTTGCCGTAGGAGTGTCTTTGTCAACATTAACAGTAACCTGGTCAGTATCAGTACATCCGTTGGCAGCTGTTACCGTTACGGTATAAGTTGTGGTAACCAGCGGTTCAGCCACCGGGTTTGCAATATTTGCAGCGCTCAGTCCTTCAGCAGGTTCCCATGAATAAGATACACCGCCGGAAGCATTAAGCTGAGTGTCTGTATTATTACAGTCAATTGTTGCGTCATCCCCTGCATTTGCCGTAGGAGCGTCTTTGTCAACATTAACAGTAACCTGGTCAGTATCTGTACATCCGTTGGCAGCTGTTACCGTTACGGTATAAGTTGTGGTAACCAGCGGTTCAGCCACCGGGTTTGCAATATTTGCAGCGCTCAGTCCTGTAGCCGGTTCCCATGAATAAGATACACCGCCGGAAGCATTAAGCTGAGTGTCTGTATTGTTACAGTCAATTGTTACATCATCCCCTGCATTTGCCGTAGGAGCGTCTTTGTCAACATTAACAGTAACCTGGTCAGTATCAGTACATCCGTTGGCAGCTGTTACCGTTACGGTATAAGTTGTGGTAACCAGCGGTTCAGCCACCGGGTTTGCAATATTTGCAGCGCTCAGTCCTTCAGCAGGTTCCCATGAATAAGATACACCGCCGGAAGCATTAAGCTGAGTGTCTGTATTATTACAGTCAATTGTTGCGTCATCCCCTGCATCAGCAGTAGGAGCGTCTTTGTCAACATTAACAGTAACCTGGTCAGTATCTGTACATCCGTTGGCAGCTGTTACCGTTACGGTATAAGTTGTGGTAACCAGCGGTTCAGCCACCGGGTTTGCAATATTTGCAGCGCTCAGTCCTGTAGCCGGTTCCCATGAATAAGATACACCGCCGGAAGCATTAAGCTGAGTGTCTGTATTGTTACAGTCAATTGTTACATCATCCCCTGCATTTGCCGTAGGAGCGTCTTTGTCAACATTAACAGTAACCTGGTCAGTATCAGTACATCCGTTGGCAGCTGTTACCGTTACGGTATAAGTTGTGGTAACCAGCGGTTCAGCCACCGGGTTTGCAATATTTGCAGCGCTCAGTCCTGTAGCAGGTTCCCATGAATAAGATACACCGCCGGAAGCATTAAGCTGAGTGTCTGTATTGTTACAGTCAATTGTTACGTCATCCCCTGCATCAGCAGTAGGAGCGTCTTTGTCAACATTAACAGTAACCTGGTCAGTATCTGTACATCCGTTGGCAGCTGTTACCGTTACGGTATAAGTTGTGGTAACCAGCGGTTCAGCCACCGGGTTTGCAATATTTGCAGCGCTCAGTCCTGTAGCCGGTTCCCATGAATAAGATACACCGCCGGAAGCATTAAGCTGAGTGTCTGTATTGTTACAGTCAATTGTTACGTCATCCCCTGCATCAGCAGTAGGAGCGTCTTTGTCAACATTAACAGTAACCTGGTCAGTATCGGTACATCCGTTGGCAGCTGTTACCGTTACGGTATAAGTTGTGGTAACCAGCGGTTCAGCCACCGGGTTTGCAATATTTGCAGCGCTCAGTCCTGTAGCCGGTTCCCATGAATAAGATACACCGCCGGAAGCATTAAGCTGAGTGTCTGTATTGTTACAGTCAATTGTTACGTCATCCCCTGCATCAGCAGTAGGAGCGTCTTTGTCGACATTAACAGTAACCTGGTCAGTATCGGTACATCCGTTGGCAGCTGTTACCGTTACGGTATAAGTTGTGGTAACCAGCGGTTCAGCCACCGGGTTTGCAATATTTGCAGCGCTCAGTCCTGTAGCCGGTTCCCATGAATAAGATACACCGCCGGAAGCATTAAGCTGAGTGTCTGTATTGTTACAGTCAATTGTTACGTCATCCCCTGCATTTGCCGTAGGAGCGTCTTTGTCAACATTAACAGTAACCTGGTCAGTATCAGTACATCCGTTGGCAGCTGTTACCGTTACGGTATAAGTTGTGGTAACCAGCGGTTCAGCCACCGGGTTTGCAATATTTGCAGCGCTCAGTCCTTCAGCAGGTTCCCATGAATAAGATACACCGCCGGAAGCATTAAGCTGAGTGTCTGTATTATTACAGTCAATTGTTACGTCATCCCCTGCATTTGCCGTAGGAGCGTCTTTGTCAACATTAACAGTAACCTGGTCAGTATCGGTACATCCGTTGGCAGCTGTTACCGTTACGGTATAAGTTGTGGTAACCAGCGGTTCAGCCACCGGGTTTGCAATATTTGCAGCGCTCAGTCCTTCAGCAGGTTCCCATGAATAAGATACACCGCCGGAAGCATTAAGCTGAGTGTCTGTATTGTTACAGTCAATTGTTACGTCATCCCCTGCATTTGCCGTAGGAGCGTCTTTGTCAACATTAACAGTAACCTGGTCAGTATCAGTACATCCGTTGGCAGCTGTTACCGTTACGGTATAAGTTGTGGTAACCAGCGGTTCAGCCACCGGGTTTGCAATATTTGCAGCGCTCAGTCCTTCAGCAGGTTCCCATGAATAAGATACACCGCCGGAAGCATTAAGCTGAGTGTCTGTATTATTACAGTCAATTGTTACGTCATCCCCTGCATTTGCCGTAGGAGCGTCTTTGTCAACATTAACAGTAACCTGGTCAGTATCTGTACATCCGTTGGCAGCTGTTACCGTTACGGTATAAGTTGTGGTAACCAGCGGTTCAGCCACCGGGTTTGCAATATTTGCAGCGCTCAGTCCTTCAGCCGGTTCCCATGAATAAGATACACCGCCGGAAGCATTAAGCTGAGTGTCTGTATTATTACAGTCAATTGTTACGTCATCCCCTGCATTTGCCGTAGGAGCGTCTTTGTCAACATTAACAGTAACCTGGTCAGTATCTGTACATCCGTTGGCAGCTGTTACCGTTACGGTATAAGTTGTGGTAACCAGCGGTTCAGCCACCGGGTTTGCAATATTTGCAGCGCTCAGTCCTTCAGCAGGTTCCCATGAATAAGATACACCGCCGGAAGCATTAAGCTGAGTGTCTGTATTGTTACAGTCAATTGTTACGTCATCCCCTGCATCAGCAGTGGGAGCGTCTTTGTCGACATTAACAGTAACCTGGTCAGTATCGGTACATCCGTTGGCAGCTGTTACCGTTACGGTATAAGTTGTGGTAACCAGCGGTTCAGCCACCGGGTTTGCAATATTTGCAGCGCTCAGTCCTTCAGCAGGTTCCCATGAATAAGATACACCGCCGGAAGCATTAAGCTGAGTGTCTGTATTATTACAGTCAATTGTTACGTCATCCCCTGCATCAGCAGTAGGAGCGTCTTTGTCGACATTAACAGTAACCTGGTCAGTATCTGTACATCCGTTGGCAGCTGTTACCGTTACGGTATAAGTTGTGGTAACCAGCGGTTCAGCCACCGGGTTTGCAATATTTGCAGCGCTCAGTCCTGTAGCAGGTTCCCATGAATAAGATACACCGCCGGAAGCATTAAGCTGAGTGTCTGTATTATTACAGTCAATTGTTACGTCATCCCCTGCATCAGCAGTAGGAGCGTCTTTGTCAACATTAACAGTAACCTGGTCAGTATCAGTACATCCGTTGGCAGCTGTTACCGTTACGGTATAAGTTGTGGTAACCAGCGGTTCAGCCACCGGGTTTGCAATATTTGCAGCGCTCAGTCCTGTAGCCGGTTCCCATGAATAAGATACACCGCCGGAAGCATTAAGCTGAGTGTCCGTGTTGTTACAGTCAATTGTTACATCATCCCCTGCATTTGCCGTAGGAGCGTCTTTGTCAACATTAACAGTAACCTGGTCAGTATCAGTACATCCGTTGGCAGCTGTTACCGTTACGGTATAAGTTGTGGTAACCAGCGGTTCAGCCACCGGGTTTGCAATATTTGCAGCGCTCAGTCCTGTAGCCGGTTCCCATGAATAAGATACACCGCCGGAAGCATTAAGCTGAGTGTCTGTATTGTTACAGTCAATTGTTACGTCATCCCCTGCATTTGCCGTAGGAGCGTCTTTGTCAACATTAACAGTAACCTGGTCAGTATCGGTACATCCGTTGGCAGCTGTTACCGTTACGGTATAAGTTGTGGTAACCAGCGGTTCAGCCACCGGGTTTGCAATATTTGCAGCGCTCAGTCCTGTAGCCGGTTCCCATGAATAAGATACACCCCCGGAAGCATTAAGCTGAGTGTCTGTATTGTTACAGTCAATTGTTACATCATCCCCTGCATTTGCCGTAGGAGCGTCTTTGTCAACATTAACAGTAACCTGGTCAGTATCAGTACATCCGTTGGCAGCTGTTACCGTTACGGTATAAGTTGTGGTAACCAGCGGTTCAGCCACCGGGTTTGCAATATTTGCAGCGCTCAGTCCTGTAGCCGGTTCCCATGAATAAGATACACCGCCGGAAGCATTAAGCTGAGTGTCTGTATTGTTACAGTCAATTGTTACGTCATCCCCTGCATCAGCAGTAGGAGCGTCTTTGTCAACATTAACAGTAACCTGGTCAGTATCAGTACATCCGTTGGCAGCTGTTACCGTTACGGTATAAGTTGTGGTAACCAGCGGTTCAGCCACCGGGTTTGCAATATTTGCAGCGCTCAGTCCTGTAGCCGGTTCCCATGAATAAGATACACCGCCGGAAGCATTAAGCTGAGTGTCCGTGTTGTTACAGTCAATTGTTACATCATCCCCTGCATTTGCCGTAGGAGCGTCTTTGTCAACATTAACAGTAACCTGGTCAGTATCAGTACATCCGTTGGCAGCTGTTACCGTTACGGTATAAGTTGTGGTAACCAGCGGTTCAGCCACCGGGTTTGCAATATTTGCAGCGCTCAGTCCTGTAGCCGGTTCCCATGAATAAGATACACCGCCGGAAGCATTAAGCTGAGTGTCCGTGTTGTTACAGTCAATTGTTACATCATCCCCTGCATTTGCCGTAGGAGCGTCTTTGTCAACATTAACAGTAACCTGGTCAGTATCAGTACATCCGTTGGCAGCTGTTACCGTTACGGTATAAGTTGTGGTAACCAGCGGTTCAGCCACCGGGTTTGCAATATTTGCAGCGCTCAGTCCTTCAGCAGGTTCCCATGAATAAGATACACCGCCGGAAGCATTAAGCTGAGTGTCTGTATTGTTACAGTCAATTGTTACGTCATCCCCTGCATTTGCCGTAGGAGCGTCTTTGTCAACATTAACAGTAACCTGGTCAGTATCGGTACATCCGTTGGCAGCTGTTACCGTTACGGTATAAGTTGTGGTAACCAGCGGTTCAGCCACCGGGTTTGCAATATTTGCAGCGCTCAGTCCTTCAGCAGGTTCCCATGAATAAGATACACCGCCGGAAGCATTAAGCTGAGTGTCTGTATTGTTACAGTCAATTGTTACGTCATCCCCTGCATTTGCCGTAGGAGCGTCTTTGTCAACATTAACAGTAACCTGGTCAGTATCAGTACATCCGTTGGCAGCTGTTACCGTTACGGTATAAGTTGTGGTAACCAGCGGTTCAGCCACCGGGTTTGCAATATTTGCAGCGCTCAGTCCTGTAGCCGGTTCCCATGAATAAGATACACCCCCGGAAGCATTAAGCTGAGTGTCTGTATTATTACAGTCAATTGTTACGTCATCCCCTGCATCAGCAGTAGGAGCGTCTTTGTCGACATTAACAGTAACCTGGTCAGTATCGGTACATCCGTTGGCAGCTGTTACCGTTACGGTATAAGTTGTGGTAACCAGCGGTTCAGCCACCGGGTTTGCAATATTTGCAGCGCTCAGTCCTGTAGCCGGTTCCCATGAATAAGATACACCCCCGGAAGCATTAAGCTGAGTGTCTGTATTGTTACAGTCAATTGTTACATCATCCCCTGCATTTGCCGTAGGAGCGTCTTTGTCAACATTAACAGTAACCTGGTCAGTATCGGTACATCCGTTGGCAGCTGTTACCGTTACGGTATAAGTTGTGGTAACCAGCGGTTCAGCCACCGGGTTTGCAATATTTGCAGCGCTCAGTCCTTCAGCAGGTTCCCATGAATAAGATACACCGCCGGAAGCATTAAGCTGAGTGTCTGTATTGTTACAGTCAATTGTTACGTCATCCCCTGCATTTGCCGTAGGAGCGTCTTTGTCAACATTAACAGTAACCTGGTCAGTATCGGTACATCCGTTGGCAGCTGTTACCGTTACGGTATAAGTTGTGGTAACCAGCGGTTCAGCCACCGGGTTTGCAATATTTGCAGCGCTCAGTCCTTCAGCAGGTTCCCATGAATAAGATACACCGCCGGAAGCATTAAGCTGAGTGTCTGTATTGTTACAGTCAATTGTTACGTCATCCCCTGCATTTGCCGTAGGAGCGTCTTTGTCAACATTAACAGTAACCTGGTCAGTATCGGTACATCCGTTGGCAGCTGTTACCGTTACGGTATAAGTTGTGGTAACCAGCGGTTCAGCCACCGGGTTTGCAATATTTGCAGCGCTCAGTCCTTCAGCAGGTTCCCATGAATAAGATACACCGCCGGAAGCATTAAGCTGAGTGTCTGTATTATTACAGTCAATTGTTACGTCATCCCCTGCATCAGCAGTAGGAGCGTCTTTGTCAACATTAACAGTAACCTGGTCAGTATCAGTACATCCGTTGGCAGCTGTTACCGTTACGGTATAAGTTGTGGTAACCAGCGGTTCAGCCACCGGGTTTGCAATATTTGCAGCGCTCAGTCCTGTAGCCGGTTCCCATGAATAAGATACACCCCCGGAAGCATTAAGCTGAGTGTCTGTATTGTTACAGTCAATTGTTACATCATCCCCTGCATTTGCCGTAGGAGCGTCTTTGTCAACATTAACAGTAACCTGGTCAGTATCAGTACATCCGTTGGCAGCTGTTACCGTTACGGTATAAGTTGTGGTAACCAGCGGTTCAGCCACCGGGTTTGCAATATTTGCAGCGCTCAGTCCTGTAGCCGGTTCCCATGAATAAGATACACCCCCGGAAGCATTAAGCTGAGTGTCTGTATTGTTACAGTCAATTGTTACGTCATCCCCTGCATCAGCAGTCGGAAGAGCATTCACGGTAACATATACAGAATCCACATCATAGCAGCCACTAACGCCATCATCTGTTGCTGTAACATAATACCAGCCGGTTTCAGGTGATGAAACTGTTGGGTTTTGCGTTGATGATATAAAACTATTGGGGCCAGTCCAGCTGAAGGATACGCCGCCTTTTTCACCTGTTGTGCTGGCGGACAAGCTTAGTTCATTTTCTTCACATATTGGAGAATTACTGTTAGCTGTAACTTCTATAGCACAACACTCTTCAACTGTTAAAGTTCCACTATCTTCATTCTGACAACCAGTTGTTGTATTTGTAACAACCACTTTGTAAAGGTTGTTGTTCATTCCTGTGACGGTTGAGTCTGTTGTGTAATTATACTCTGTTGCTCCTGAAATTGCTACTTCGTTTAAATGCCATTGATAAGTATAATTGGACCCCAGATTAATAGTTTCGAATGTTGCTTTTGTTCCGGCACAAACGGTTTCATCTCCTACTGAAACTTCAGGTAAAGGATTAACTGTAACGGTAAAACTATAAGTCTCAACGATAGAATCAGTATCGTTAGGGCGGTAAATTGCCTTGTAGGTTAATGTTGAGTCGCTTGTTACCGGGAAGAATCCTGGTTTAGGTCCAATAACGCTAAAATCGATTTCGTTAGAACAACCATTATCAATAAGGATTCCGTCAAAATATATATTATCAACTTCGCTGTCAAGTATTTTTGTGCTTTTTGCTTTTATAAATTTATATTTAAATTTATAAGCACCTTTCGATACGGAAGAGGGGATATTTATTGTGTAGGGTTTTGTTGTGCCATCTCCTGTAATATTAATACTTCCTATGCTATGTTCGGTTGAATCGACCAGTATTAACTCCCATGTGAAATTCTCGCCTGTTGGAGCGTAGATATCCATGTGAACATCAATAGAAGGTTCTATAAATGCAAGCGGTCCGGTGATAGAACAGGTGTCTTTACTTCCATAACTGCTAACCGATTGATAAAGTTGAGCGGTACTTGGTCCGATGCGTTGTACTCCGTCGTAAATCCAGCAGTCCCATTTTGATTCAGGAAGATTAAACTCCATCATAAAATTCGCATCGCCGGAACCTACACAACCCAGATTGAAATCGGGAGAACTCCAGTCGATATATTTTCCCCAAACGCCATCAAGCATCGTGTCGGCACATTCTGTTATATCACTTGGGGGATTTGAAACATCAATAACGATTTCGCTAATGTCAACTTCAAGTGTGTCAGTTCCAATACAACCAGTACCTGAATTGGTTTCAGTAACATAAATAGTTCCTGTGCCCAAGCTTTCCCACGAAATTTCCACTGAAGCATTTGTTGTCACTCCTGTAATTGTTCCACCTGTAACTTGCCATAAATATGTATTGCCAGCAACAGAATCATTTGAGTAGGTTATTAAGCTATTCAGGCAAACGTCAGAGGATCCGGAAATATAAGGATCTGGAATTGGGTTTACAGTTACAGTTACTGTAAATTGGTCACCGTCACAACCATCTGGTGAAGTTGGTGTAATTGAATATATAGCTGTTTGAATAGAACTTGTAGGGTTAAAAAGTGTTCCACTAATATTTATTGCATCTGTTCCTTCCGTTCCGCCGGTTATTCCCCCTGTAACCACGGGAACATTCCAGCTAAATGTTGTTCCGACCGGAAAATAGGCATTTACACTGTCTGCCGGACTTACTAAAAAATTATCGCCATTACATATCGAGGTTTCAAAATTTTCAATCACAGGAGTGGTAATGGTAATATTATCTGCCGTTTTTATATTATTACAACCTGAACCACTGGTTCCACCATCGCATTCTTCCAGTGGATCTGTTGGTGCACCAACTTCATCACTTGTTGCATCAATGTCAATCACGTCTGCCGGTCTCATAATCGAAGCAGTTGGCGCAATTGTACTGGCGCCAGTTAAAGGAGAACTTAACATTCCGGAAATTGTATAAACAATTGTACTTCCGTTTGTAATATCCAGGTTTGAAGTGAACGAGTTTCCTGAATAGCTTACATTGCTTTGAGAAGCAGTGCCCGCTGACACAGAAAAAGTATAACTGGTTATTGTAAAGCCAGATGGTGCTGAGAAACTAAAAGAAGCGTCGTCAGCATCAGCAGTTGTTATACTTGTTGCAATGTTCTCAACTTTAATTGTGTAAGTGACAGAGTCGCCGATACAACCAAAATTTTGGTTGGGAGTGATGCTGTTTACTGCGAGATCTAATACGTCAACTTGTGCAGTGGCCATAACAAAATCACTTTTTATATAAGTCCAGGTATCCAGGAGTTTGTTGTTCCCAAAATCAGTAAATCCTGCAGAGCTAAATGTTCCCCATTTGTGGCCATTAAGATTACTGGATATTCCTTCATTTGTTCCTGTACTAATTGGGCTCGATGAAGTTCCTGAGCTTGAAGTCCCGTTGTCATTCCAATAAACAGAATCTCTGTTAGAAAGAACTGCAAAATTGTTGTCAAAACCGCCAGTCAGTTCTATTATTATTCCTTTAGGATTAATTTCTACATCGGTGAATGGAAAATGTACTTCTCCAACTGCTATTTTTGCTCGAACAGAAATTGTTGTTGGTTCTGTAATTGAGTTACCTAAACCATTCTTCCCATCCCAATGAACAGTATTGCTACCCACTTCACTATTGTCAGAAAGTGAAAGGTCTTCTGCATCATCGAAACTTCCATTATTATCCACATCAATATAAATAATACAAGAACCGTTTGCGTTGGAAGTGTATGTTATATCTGCTCCGTCAGGACCAACTAGTACTTTGCCGCTATTTTCTGAACCCGTAATTGAAATGTTGGATATTTCGGGCTGAGTAGCAGAGCCTTTTAGCCAAGTTGTTGCAGTCGCTCCATCTAAATAGATATTAGCGCTGGTCGGTAAGTCCAATGCCGGTTTTGCATAAAATATTTTATGGGTAATATCGTTTGAACCATTGTCTGGCTCGCGGGGATCATATACATATGTTTGTGTTGTTTCGGAAACAGAGCCGAAGTCTTTACTTTTATAAGCTCTTGTTCCGTTTTTATAGCTGTAAGGTATTGTTGACGTAATCTGGTCTCCGTCAGTATTTTGAATCCCTTTGTTATTGGCGAAAAAACCAAAAGATGCACCAATTTGTCCGTTGTTGTCCACCATATAGGTGTAACCGTTATTCGTAACAACATAGAATTTACCAAAAAAACCACCGTAGTTATCGCTGAAATTAGAGGAGGTATTTGGCAAAGTACCATTGAATATGTTGCTGTAAACTCTGCCGGGGATCAAGCTCGAAGCATCAGAAGCACTACCAACAGAAACATCCCAGGCAGCTATCATTGCTGAACTGCCTGATCGCACATCCTGCGTCCAGTTTGCATCGGCATCAAAAGTATAGCCATCTGAAATAGTTGTTCCATCTCCCATTGAAATAAACTCCACTTTCCAGATGCCGGCCTCGTCTGCTACTTTTGTGAATGGAGTATAACCATCAGTTTCTCCATTCCGGTTTGGTCCGTTCAGCTCCTCTTCCCGGTTGGCGATTAATCCTACTGTTGAGCTATTGCCTGAACTGTAGACATTCCCGCTTGGAGATGTAAGTTTTATTTGTCCGGTTGCAGATCCAAAACCGTAATTCTTTCCCTGCATGCTCGAGCCAGTATAGATTGTTTCACCGTTGTTTACATACACCCACATCATCCCCTGACTTGGGTACATGTTAAAGAGTTGAGGGGTGGTGCTGCTTCTGCTTAATAAATAAGCACGTTTTCCATTTATACCATCCGGGTATAAGTTAGCACTTCCGTCTGCCAGTGCAAAACTGGAATATAAGACAGAAATCACCAGAAAAATTGCCCCCGCATTAATTTTTTCTGAAATATTGTTTTTTAAATGGGAAGTGTGAAGTATTTGATTTTGAATATTACAAAGCAAATGTTGCAGGTTTGTCAAATACTTACCATTTCTAAACTTTTTGAAGATTGAATTAAAGCAAGGTTTTTTTGTATTAACCTTACGTTTGGGTAAAATTTTTTCCATAGCGTTTGATCTATAAAGTACATATTCCGATTTACTAAAACACAGTAACTGAGGTCGTTGTAATGACGACAGTTCGATCTAAAACGTTATGATAAATGAAATTTCAGGAAAGAATATTAATAACCCCTTATTTTTTATCTTCCTAATATTCCGTTATCATCCTTGGTTTTTGCTAATGCAAATTATGACTTAAAAACTTAATTTCCAAATGTGATTTTTGCATATTTACGTCCTCCAATTGAGTTTTTTGTTTTTCGTTTGCAATCAACTTGTATGTAAACAATGAATGTGCCATTAATTATATTGTTTTGATTTTGAGTTGTTTATGCTTTTGTAAATAAGTCTTTTTTGTCCCATTCCGGGACAGTTTATCTAAAAAGTAAAAAAATGCTAAAATATCTCTTATTGTTTTTTATTGGGGTTTTTTACATTTGTTTAAATTTTTAGCCCGGTTGTTTTGAATCATATTTTCTGATTAAATATTATTAATTTTGACTTAATTATTTATTGTTAAATTAAATTGCTATGAATCGACTGAACATAATTGTATTTGTTGTTTTGCTGTTATCATCGTGTAGCCAAACACCTCCGCCGGAGGCAATCTCTCCGCTACCGTCTGAGCGGCAGTTAGCCTGGCATGAGTTGGAATTTTATGCCTTTGTACATTTTAATATGAACACATTTACCAATATGGAGTGGGGATTTGGTGATGAAAGCCCGGAGTTGTTTAATCCAACTGAACTGGACTGTCGCCAATGGGCTCGCGTTTGCAAAGAAGCCGGGATGAAAGGGATTATTCTTACCGCAAAACATCATGATGGGTTTTGTTTGTGGCCTTCAGAGTATACTGAACATTCAGTCAGGAACTCTCCATGGAAAAATGGGGAGGGTGATGTTGTAAAGGAGCTTTCGGAAGCTTGCAAGGAGTATGGTTTAAAAATGGGAGTTTATCTTTCTCCCTGGGATAGAAATCATGCTGACTATGGAAAACCCGAGTACATTACATATTTTAGAAACCAATTGCGGGAACTCCTTTCCAATTATGGCGATATTTATGAAGTATGGTTTGATGGCGCCAACGGTGGAACCGGTTGGTATGGCGGCGCCAATGAAGAACGGCGGATCGACAGAACAACTTATTACGATTGGGAAAACACGCGTAAAATTGTGCGTGAGCTTCAACCACAAGCCTGTATGTTCAGCGATGCCGGGCCAGATATTCGGTGGGTTGGAAATGAAAGTGGCTGGGCCGGTGAAACCAACTGGAGCATTTTGAAACGTGATGAGTTTGCTCCCGGAGTAGTTTCTGACGTAAAATTTCTTCAACATGGGCAGATTGATGGAACGCATTGGTTGCCTGCAGAAGTTGATGTTTCAATCCGCCCGGGCTGGTATTACCACCCGTCGGAAGACCACAAAGTTAAGACCTTGCCTCAGTTATTGGATATATATTATAATTCTATCGGACGAAACGCATCTTTTTTACTAAATCTTCCCGTTGATACGCGTGGACTGGTAAATGAAAATGATGTACAACAACTCAGAAAATTGTCGGAAGCAATTCAAGCTGATTTTGCAGATAATCTGGCTTTTGGAAAAGATGTAACTGCGTCAAATACCCGTGGGAATTCAAAATCATATAAACCCGAAAATGTGGTTGATAACGATCCTCAAACGTATTGGGCTGCAGATGATGGCACGGTTGTTTCGTCGGTTACTGTTGACTTTAAAGAAGCAACAGAATTTAACCGTTTTCTGGTACAGGAATATATTTCATTGGGGCAACGCGTAAAAGAGTTTACTCTTGAAGCTTTCGTTGATGATGAATGGAAGCAAATTGACTCACAGACAACAATTGGATACAAGAGGATTTTGCGATTCCCCAATGTAGTTGCCACAAAGGTTCGTTTAAATATTAAAGATGTAAAAGCGTGTCCGGTAATTTCAAACATTGAAGTGTATAAAGCGCCTAAGGTGTTGCTTGAACCGCAAATAACCAGGAGTAAATCAGGAATGATTTCAATGAAAGCTTTTGATACCGGCCTGGATATTTTTTATACAACAGACGGAACCGAACCTTCAGCTCAGTCATTACAATATTCAGAACCGTTTGTAATGGATGAAAAAGTTCAGATCAAAGCGCTCGCTTTTGATTCAAAAGATAAAAAATCAAGCCCGGTGACAACAGTTCAGTTTGATGTTTCGAAAGCAACATGGGAATTAAAAGGCAAGTTTGCAAATGAAGTAAGAGCAGAATTGATATTTGACGGGAAGCCGGAAACTGCGTGGACTCTCCAGGATGGAAATCAGGCAGATTATATTATTGACTTAGGAAAAGAGCTTAATTTGAAAGGATTTACCTATTTGCCGGATCAAGGGCGACACAACCCGGGTGTGATTTTTAACTATGAGTTTTATACCAGTCGCAACGGGAAAAATTGGGGTTCTCCGGTTTTAAAAGGCGAATTTTCAAACATTAAAAATAGTCCGGTTTTACAGCAGAAAAATTTTGAATCGGTAAATGCCCGTTATATTAAGCTCAGGGCAATTGCTCCCGCAGAAGTGAATGGAAGAATTGGAATAGCAGAATTTGACATAATCACAGAGTAGCATGCAAAAAAATATATTACTGCTTTTTGTAGCGATTTTAATTTTTGCCTGTAAGCCGGAAGTGAAAAATGACGGCGAATCGGCCATTTTGTACGGAAACATTGAAAAGCATGTTGCCGAACTGGCATCGGACAAATATAAAGGCCGGGCGCCAATGTCGGATGCTGAGCCGCTGGTTTTAGATTATCTTTCAACTCAAATGAAACAAATCGGACTGGAAGGAGCAAATAAAGGAAGCTATTTTCAAGAGGTCCCGATTTTAAGTATCACGTCAAAATTGTCGGATGCACTCGATTTTGATACTCCAACAGGAAAACAAAGCTTTAACAAGCTTAACGAATATGTAGCGTTTTCGCAAAAGGTGGAGGAGGAAATGTTGCTGCAAAATTCTGAAGTAATTTTTGCAGGGTTTGGAATAACGGCTCCTGAATTTGATCGCGATGATTTTGCCGGAGTTGATGTGAAGGGGAAAACAATTATCGTTTTTGTTAACGATCCGGGCTATGGAACCAGCGATGACTATTTTAAAGGAAATACGATGACTTATTATGGCCGCTGGACCTATAAGTTTGAAGAAGCAGCCCGAAGAGGAGCCAAAGCTTGTTTTATTGTTCACGAAACCGGGCCGGCAGGTTATCCCTGGGGAGTGGTTAGGAACAATGGTGAAACAACAAAACTTTTTCTTGACTCGGAAGATGGTTACAAAAACCGCTGTTCTTTTGAGGGGTGGATAACAAAAGAGTCTGCCGAAAAACTTTTTAAAGCCTGTGGTTATAATTTTGATGAATTAAAACAAAAAGCAATCTCAAAAGATTTTAACCCCTTTGAATTAAATGCAAAGGCTTCCGCAAAAATTACGAGTACATTTAAAAAAGGAACATCAAAAAATGTATGCGGTCTTATTAAGGGAACTACAAAACCGGACGAAGTTGTGGTTTATACTGCACATTGGGATCATCTGGGAGTAGGAACGCCAGTAAATGGTGACAGTATATATAATGGCGCAACCGACAATGCAAGTGCTGTTTCCTGGATGCTTGAAATTGCCCGCGCGTTTAAATCCGGAAAACAACCGGAGCGTTCCCTGCTTTTTTTGGCCGTAACATCAGAGGAGTCAGGATTGCTTGGTTCTGGTTATTATGCTGAAAATCCTTTCTTTCCAATGAATAAAACGGTTGCCTGTATAAATACCGATGTTATATTATTTATCGGAAAGTTTAAAGATGTTACCGTTACCGGATACGGACATTCAGAGTTGGATAATTTGTTGGCAGAGGAAGCTAAAAAACAGGGGCGCTACATAGCGCAGGACCCAAATCCGGAAAACGGCATGTTCTTTAGGTCTGATCATTTTCCGTTTATGAAAAAAGGTGTACCGGCAATTTTTGCAAAAGGATATATTGAGGCAGAAAGTTATGGAAAAGAAAAGACGCTTGAGTTAATTTCTGATTATTGGGAAAATACCTATCATAAACCAACTGATGAGTACCATGCAGAAACCGCCGATTTAAATGGATTGGTTCAGGATGCAAAACTGTTTTATAATGTAGGATTGCGACTGGCAAATTCTGTTGCCTGGCCCGTTTGGAATAACGGTTCCGAATTTAAGGCGGTCAGAGAGCAGTCATTGGAGCATTAATTTTAAGCTGTTTTTCAACAAACTCCTTTAATTATTTGTAACTATCATAATGATATTTACTTTTTTGTAGTTTATGGGAAATGGAATTGGCTTCGAAATAAAAAATGACGCAATAGTTTTTGGGATTCTTATTGTTATCCTGGCGGTAATTTTTAAAACATCTTCAAGTTCAAAACCATTTTTCAAGAAATTTTATACGTATGTACCACCGCTGTTACTTTGTTATTTTGCTCCCGGATTTTTAAACTGGCCCCTGGGTTTGGTTTCTCCGGAAGAGTCGCAGCTGTATTTTGTGGCTTCGCGTTACCTTTTGCCAGCCAGTCTTGTATTGTTTTGTTTAAGTATCGATTTAAAAGGTGTTTTGAACCTTGGCCCCAAAGCTTTAATAATGTTTTTTACGGCTACTTTGGGAATTGTAATTGGGGCACCCGTTGCGTTGTGGATTTCAGGAATGCTTTTCCCTGAAATAAAAGAAGCTGTCCCGGGCGAAGAAATCTGGCGTGGACTTTCAACCATTGCCGGGAGTTGGATTGGCGGAGGTGCTAACCAGACTGCCATGAAAGAAATCTACAATTGCAGCGACAGTTTGTTTTCTTCGATGATAATTATAGATGTACTGGTGGCAAACATCTGGATGGGATTTCTTTTGTTCGGTGCTGGCAGGTACCATAAAATTGACAAAAGACTTAAGGCCGATAATTCAACAATTGAAGATTTAAAGAAGAAAGTTGAGAATTACAGAGCCTCTATTGCAAAAATTCCGACATCGACCGATTTGTTTGTAATTCTGGCCATTGGTTTTGGTGCAACAGCAGTTGCACATTTCGGAGCCGACTATATCTCACCTTTAATGGAAAAACATGTAACCACCCTGGAAAAATACAACCTGAATTCTTTAAGTTCTCGCTTTTTTTGGCTTATCGTTATTGCAACAACTATTGGTCTCGTTCTTTCTTTTACCAAAATGAAACGTTATGAAGGGGCAGGGGCATCGAAACTGGGAAGTATTTTTATATATATACTGGTAGCAACTATCGGCATGAAAATGAATTTTTTGGAAGCTTTTAATAACCTTCATTATTTTATTATTGGTTTAATTTGGATGGCAATCCATGTAACATTACTGTTGATAGTAGCAAAACTGATAAAAGCACCGTTCTTTTTCGTTGCAGTGGGTAGTCAGGCAAATGTTGGTGGTGCTGCCTCGGCTCCGGTAGTGGCGTCTGCTTTTAGTACCGCATTGGCGCCGGTTGGTGTTTTGTTGGCTGTTTTAGGATATGCGCTTGGAACTTACGGCGCAATAATTTGCACACAGCTTATGCAGTGGACATTTTAGTTTAGTCAGGTTTGTTTTTGCTGTAATTCGCTCAGTAAACAAATATTTCAGTTTGCTTTTTTTTTCAGGGAAGGCAATTACTCAGTTCATTAATTTAACATTGAAAAATGTTTTGCAATAATCCCAAATAAATCAATGAGTTATATAAGATTGATTCATCCTTTAAAGTTTTGTTGTTCTAATGAATTATATTTTTAATGTGCACATTTATAGATTGTTATATGTGTTTTGAAACAAAATTGCTTTTGTGTCGTAATAATAAAACCGGTTCTTTTTAATTAAATATTGAGTTTCAGTAGGTTGAAAATTGAATCGTTTTTTTTTGAAAAAAATGGTTGAAAAAGTTTTGGTGATATGAAAAAGGTATTTACATTTGCGCTCGCTTTTGAGGCAAAGTTCACTGAAGATATTGAAGAAAAAAGGATTGTTTGAACAATGAGCGTTTGTTTATTGTTTTGATAAGTTCCGGGGGAAGAAAAAAAACTTTTAAATTTTTTAAAGTTTTTTTTGGCAGGAATAAAAAAGTGATTACCTTTGCCGCCCCGAAAGGGAAAAACGTTCCGACGGATATAGAGTTAGATAGAGGTAGAGAGAGAGATGAAGTCGGGGAAAAATATTGAGAAACATAGATGTCAGCATTTGGTTAGATTGAGAAAGATTGGGTGCTGATTTTTTATGGGAAGTTCTTTCAAATTTTGAAGCACAAAAAAGCAAGGTTTTCCAACTTTGTTAATTTCTAAGAGGATTTAACCTGAGCGAAAGATATTTAAACTTTTTATATATACAACGGAGAGTTTGATCCTGGCTCAGGATGAACGCTAGCGGGAGGCTTAACACATGCAAGTCGAGGGGCAGCACGGACTTCGGTCTGGTGGCGACCGGCGCACGGGTGCGTAACGCGTATGCAACCTGCCTTATACAGGAGGATAGCCCATGGAAACGTGGATTAATACTCCATAGTATTATTTTTTCGCATGGAAAAATAATTAAAACTTTGGTGGTATAAGATGGGCATGCGTAAGATTAGCTGGTAGGTGAGGTAAAGGCTCACCTAGGCGACGATCTTTAGGGGTTCTGAGAGGATTATCCCCCACACTGGTACTGAGACACGGACCAGACTCCTACGGGAGGCAGCAGTGAGGAATATTGGTCAATGGGCGCGAGCCTGAACCAGCCATCCCGCGTGCAGGATGACGGCCCTATGGGTTGTAAACTGCTTTTCTATGCCAAGAAACCACTCTACGTGTAGGGTGTTGCCGGTAGCATAGGAATAAGCATCGGCTAACTCCGTGCCAGCAGCCGCGGTAATACGGAGGATGCAAGCGTTATCCGGATTCATTGGGTTTAAAGGGTGCGCAGGTGGGCTTGTAAGTCAGTGGTGAAATACTGCCGCTTAACGGTAGAATTGCCATTGATACTGTGAGTCTTGAGTATGGTTGAGGTAGGCGGAATGTGTTGTGTAGCGGTGAAATGCATAGATATGACACAGAACGCCGATTGCGAAGGCAGCTTACTAAACCATTACTGACACTGAGGCACGAAAGCGTGGGGAGCGAACAGGATTAGATACCCTGGTAGTCCACGCTGTAAACGATGTTCACTCGCTGTTTGCGATACACAGTAAGCGGCTGAGCGAAAGCATTAAGTGAACCACCTGGGGAGTACGATCGCAAGGTTGAAACTCAAAGGAATTGACGGGGGCCCGCACAAGCGGAGGAACATGTGGTTTAATTCGATGATACGCGAGGAACCTTACCTGGGCTTAAATGTAGATTGTATAGATTGGAAACAGTCTTTCCCTTCGGGGCTATTTACAAGGTGCTGCATGGTTGTCGTCAGCTCGTGCCGTGAGGTGTCGGGTTAAGTCCCATAACGAGCGCAACCCTTACCGTTAGTTGCCATCGGGTCAAGCCGGGGACTCTAGCGGGACTGCCACCGTAAGGTGAGAGGAAGGTGGGGATGACGTCAAATCAGCACGGCCCTTATGTCCAGGGCTACACACGTGTTACAATGGTCGGTACAAAGGGCAGCTACACAGCGATGTGATGCTAATCCCAAAAGCCGATCCCAGTTCGGATTGGAGTCTGCAACCCGACTCCATGAAGTTGGATTCGCTAGTAATCGCGCATCAGCCATGGCGCGGTGAATACGTTCCCGGGCCTTGTACACACCGCCCGTCAAACCATGGGAGCTGGGGGTGCCTGAAGTCTGTGACCGAGAGGAGCGGCCTAGGGTAAAACCAGTGACTGGGGTTAAGTCGTAACAAGGTAGCCGTACCGGAAGGTGTGGCTGGAACACCTCCTTTCTGGAGTTTAGGTTAAAACGGAGGAAGTTAACAATTTGGTCCTTGCTTTTTTTAAGATATTACAGATAGAGTTCAAAGTTTAAAGTTCAAAGTTCAAAGAATTGCAACTCGAAACTTTAAACTCGCAAGACGGAGCTCTATAATATAGAGTCCCGTAGCTCAGCTGGTTAGAGTACTACACTGATAATGTAGGGGTCCCCAGTTCAAGTCTGGGCGGGACTACTGCTCAGTTTAAAGTTTAAAGTTCAGAGTTTAAAGTTGAAAGAATATTTTGAACATTGAACCCTAAACTCGAAACTTACAGACTTGGGGGATTAGCTCAGTTGGCTAGAGCGCTAGATTTGCATTCTAGAGGTCAAGGGTTCGACTCCCTTATTCTCCACGGAGGCTGAAAAGTCGGAAAAAAAGAAAGTCCACGCAAGTGGCATGCGTTCAAAAAAAATGAAATACTGAACAAAGCAGGACAAGTTTATATAAAAGCACAATCTGAAACAAGGGAGGTGCAACTTGAAACTGCAGAGGATAAGGCTGGTGCCTGATGTTAGGGTTCGATTCCCTGGTTATCTGCGTTTAGCGGTGGAAAAGTAAAGGTACTTTGTACATTACATACTACTAGCTGATAAAGTTCTTTGGCATGTTGGGAAAATGAGTCAAATCACAATGAGACGACACAAAGAAAAATAAAGACGAATCAATACGAGGATTCAAAAAGAAAGTTACAAAGGGCGTACGGAGGATGCCTAGGCTCTCAGAGGCGATGAAGGGCGTGACAAGCTGCGAAAAGCTGCGGGGATTGGCAAATATGAATCGATCCGCAGATACCCGAATGGGGCAACCCATCCATTAGGATATCCGGGGTAACCTGGAGGCAAACGTGGGGAACTGAAACATCTAAGTACCCACAGGAAGAGAAAACAATAGTGATTCCCAGAGTAGTGGCGAGCGAAATGGGATTAGCCCAAACCGGTTTTGTTTCGGCATGACCGGGGTTGTAGGGCTGCGATATGGAGATATATTTTGAAGTAGAATGGTTTTGGAAAAGCCAACCCAAGGAGGTGACAGTCCTGTATACGTAAGAAATATTATCCTAGCAGTACCCTGAGTAGGGCGGGGCACGAGAAACCCTGTCTGAAACAGCCAGGACCATCTGGTAAGGCTAAATACTCCTGAGAGACCGATAGCGAACAAGTACCGTGAGGGAAAGGTGAAAAGCACCCCGAACAGGGGAGTGAAATAGTACCTGAAACCGTACGCTTACAAGCGGTAGGAGTCTGTATTTATACGGATGACTGCGTGCCTTTTGCATAATGAGCCTACGAGTTAGTCGTCACTAGCGAGGCTAAGCCTTTAAGAGGTGTACCCGAAGCGAAAGCGAGTCTGAACAGGGCGTAAAGTTAGTGGCGCTAGACGCGAAACCTTGTGATCTACCCATGGCCAGGTTGAAGTGATGGTAACACATCATGGAGGACCGAACCAGGAAGCGTTGAAAAGCTTTTGGATGAGCTGTGGGTAGGGGTGAAAGGCCAATCAAACTGGGAAATAGCTCGTACTCCCCGAAATGCATTTAGGTGCAGCCTTGTAAAAGTTTTGCAGAGGTAGAGCTACTGATTGGATGCGAGGGCTTCGCCGCCTATCAAATCCAGACAAACTCCGAATGCTGTAAAATGATTTACAGGAGTGAGGGCATGGGTGCTAAGGTCCGTGTCCGAAAGGGAAAGAACCCGGACCATCAGCTAAGGTCCCCAAGTGTATGCTAAGTTGAACAAACGAGGTCCGGCTGCAGAGACAGCTAGGATGTTGGCTTGGAAGCAGCCATTCATTTAAAGAGTGCGTAACAGCTCACTAGTCGAGCGGCTGGGCATGGATGATAATCGGGCATAAGCATACCACCGAAGCTATGGATTTGTAGTAATACAAGTGGTAGGGGAGCATTCCAGGTGTGTTGAAGATGTAACGTGAGTTATGTTGGAACGCCTGGAAAAGCAAATGTAGGCATAAGTAACGATAAAGGGGGTGGGAAACCCCCTCGCCGATAGACTAAGGTTTCCTGATCAACGCTAATCGGATCAGGGTAAGCCGGGACCTAAGGTGTACCCGAATGGGGAAGCCGATGGACAGCAGGTTAATATTCCTGCGCCGGCCATGCATTAAAAGTGACGGAGGGAAGTAGTTGCTAGGTACTGACGGAATAGTACGTTGAGCCTAGCCTTCGGGCGAAGCGAAGTAATGAATTCCCTTCCAAGAAAAGCGAGCATGGACGCCCGTACCGTAAACCGACACAGGTAGTCAAGGAGAGAATCCTGAGGCGCTCGAGTGATTCGCGGCTAAGGAACTAGGCAAAATGACCCCGTAACTTCGGGAGAAGGGGAGCCAACCGCATGGTTGGCCGCAGAGAAATGGCCCAGGCGACTGTTTATCAAAAACACAGGGCTCTGCTAAATCGCAAGATGACGTATAGGGCCTGACACCTGCCCGGTGCCGGAAGGTTAAGAGGGGATGTTATCTTCGGAGAAGCATTGAATCGAAGCCCCGGTAAACGGCGGCCGTAACTATAACGGTCCTAAGGTAGCGAAATTCCTTGTCGGGTAAGTTCCGACCTGCACGAATGGTGTAACGATCTGGGCACTGTCTCGGCCGCGAGCTCGGTGAAATTGTAGTAACGGTGAAGATGCCGTTTACCCGCAACGGGACGGAAAGACCCCGTGAACCTTTACTGCAGCTTCGCATTGACTCTGGGTAAGTGATGTGTAGGATAGGACGGAGGCTATGAACCGGTTTCGCCAGGAATCGGGGAGCCATCCTTGAAATACGTCCCTTTGCTTACTTGGCGCCTAACTCCTCACGGAGGACATTGCGTGGTGGGTAGTTTGACTGGGGTGGTCGCCTCCAAAAGCGTAACGGAGGCTTCTAAAGGTACCCTCAGGCCGATTGGTAACCGGTCGCAGAGTATAATGGTATAAGGGTGCTTGACTGTGAGACCGACGGGTCGATCAGGTAGGAAACTAGAGCATAGTGATCCGGTGGTTCCGTATGGAAGGGCCATCGCTCAAAGGATAAAAGGTACTCCGGGGATAACAGGCTGATCGCTCCCAAGAGCTCATATCGACGGAGCGGTTTGGCACCTCGATGTCGGCTCGTCACATCCTGGGGCTGGAGAAGGTCCCAAGGGTTGGGCTGTTCGCCCATTAAAGTGGCACGCGAGCTGGGTTCAGAACGTCGTGAGACAGTTCGGTCCCTATCTGTTGTGGGCGTAGGAGATTTGAGAGGACCTGACACTAGTACGAGAGGACCGCGTTGGACATACCGCTAGTGTACCTGTTGTGGCGCCAGCTGCATTGCAGGGTAGCTATGTGTGGACGAGATAAGCGCTGAAAGCATCTAAGCGCGAAGCTCACCTCAAGATGAGATCTCCCTTAAGGGCCGTAGGAGACGACTACGTTGATAGGCTGCAGGTGTAAAGTCAGTAATGGCAAAGCCGAGCAGTACTAATTGCCCGAGAACTTTTTTACGAATTGGTCCTTGTATTGACAAATTTATTTTTTCTTTTCCCAACTGCCTTAAGATATTAAATTGGTATCTCTTTACAAGAGGAGATGTAAGCCATAAAGATTTTAGGTGGCTATAGCGGCGGGGCACCACCTCTTCCCATTCCGAACAGAGAAGTTAAGCCCGCCAGCGCCGATGGTACTGCGTAAAAGTGGGAGAGTAGGTCGCTGCCAAATTTATTGAAGCCCGTGTTCTTACTTGAGCACGGGCTTTACTGTGTTATTACAATAACTTTTTTGTAAAAACGTTTCACTCTAAAGAAAAATCATTCTATGGGAAAACATGTGAGCAAATTAATCGATGACAATTGGTTTTTTGTATCACTCCTGGTATTTGTTGTTGTATTACCTCTTTCACAAGCACTGGTTTCTATATGTGCAGGGGGAATATTTGCGACTGCATTAATCGAAGACAATTGGAAAAATAAATTAATACGTATAAAAAAGAATAAAGTCCTTTTTAGTTTGCCTGCTATTTATGGAATTTATATATTGAGTTCTGTTGTTTCCAATAAATTTTCAGCGTCCCTGTACGATTTACAAAAAAGTCTTTTTTTTCTTGTAATACCCTTTGCGTTTATAATGGGTAAGAAAATTAATGATCAGCAGAAACGTTTTATTTTCTATTTATTTTTAGTTTCAATTATAGTTTCAACAGTAATAGCAATACTTAAATGGAAAATATTTAATACATCAGAAGTTTTTAGCGTTCACAAAGCAAGTTTAGTGTCGCATATTCGGTTTAGTTTTCAGTTAATTCTTGCATTTTGGTTTGTTGTTTTACTTGTTCACAAGAATTTCGGAAAAATTACATTTTCTTTTCTTCTGTTTTTTATAGCAGGTGCGTGTTATTTTGTTTTCTTTCTTTTGTTTCAACAGTCATTAACCGGTTTGATTGCGTTTGCAGGGAGTATTGTATTTTATTTAATACTTTTGGGTGTAAAGTTACCGGGAAAGAATAAATTTTTCTTTTTTATAATTACAATGGTACTTATAGCTGCTCCCTCTGTTTATATTTTAAAAGCCATAGAAAAATTTTATGATTTTGAGAAAGTAGATAAAACTACTATCGACAAAAAAACAACTCAGGGAAATTTGTACAGCCATGATTTTGATAGCCCGATGGTTGAAAATGGCAGATATGTGTATTTATATGTTTGTCAGAGGGAAATGAAGGAGGCTTGGAACAAAGTGGCAGAAATTAAATACGATTCGTTGGGAGCAAACGGATATCCTGTTTATTCTACTTTAATTCGTTATTTGACTTCAAAAGGCCTGAGAAAAGATGCAGCAGGAGTTGAAGCGCTTACTGGGGAAGATATTCTAAATATAGAAAATGGAATAGCAAATGTGGTTTATGCCGGAAATAAGTTTTCGCTTTACCCAAGAATTTATCAGACGATTTGGGAATATTATACCTATACAAAAACCGGAAATGCCAATCAAAAATCATTCTCGCAGCGTATTGAATATGCAAAAGCAGCGATTTCGATTGTAAAGAAGCATCCCTGGTTTGGGGTGGGTACCGGAAATTGGAAAGACGAATTTAAAAAGGCTTATGCCAGAAATAATCCTCATCTAAACAAAGAATACTATGCATCTTCTCATAATCAGTATTTAAACTATATGGTTAAGTTCGGAATTATAGGATTTGGTGTTGTGCTATTTTTTGTACTTTATCCTGTGTTTAAAACGAAACGTTATAAAGATCATTTATTTCTGTTGTTTTTGGTATTTATGTTTTTTGCCAATTTTGCTGACTCAAATCTGGAATCACATATGGGGAGTTCTTTTTTCGTGTTTTTCTATTGTATATTTATCAGCGGAGAGATAAGTTATCTTGAGTTGCCATGGCAAAAACAGCCTTAATAATTTCAACATATAATTGGCCGCAGGCATTAAATTTATGTCTGAAAAGTGTGTCAGAACAAAGTACTCCGCCCAACGAAATAATTATTGCTGATGATGGTTCAGACCATTCAACAAAACAAATAATCGACTGCTTCTCCAAATCTGAAAAAATTCCGGTAAAACATATCTGGCAGGAAGACCAGGGATTCAGACTAGCCGGTATAAGAAACAAAGCAATTCGGAATACAGATTGTGATTATCTGATTTTTGTAGACGGAGACGTAATTCTTCACCGTGATTTTGTAAAAGACCATATTGACGAACGAAAAGAAGGTCGTTTTATAACAGGCAGTCGCGTTTTGCTTTCTGAAGATGAAACAAAAAGAAGGCTAGTTACAGAAGATTGGAAATTTAGAGGACTGAATTATCCGGCTAAGAATAAATTGAACGGAATTCGGAGCTGTTTTCTTTCCCGGGTTTTTTCAAAAAACAACTCAGGGATTTATAATGTCAGAGGGTGCAATATGTCATTTTGGAAAAGCGACCTGCAGGAAGTAAATGGTTTTGATGAACAATTTACAGGTTGGGGACGTGAAGATTCAGATATTACATTAAGAATGTTAAACTGTTCCAAAACAAAGTTGAAGTTAAAGTTTAAAGCTATACAATATCACCTGTTTCATAATGAAAGGGAAAGAGATGCAGTGAGTAAAAATGACAGAATTTTGAATGAAACAATTTCACAAAACAGAAAAAAGGCTGTAATCGGATTAATCTAACTGAGATAAATAGAAGTAATTAAAAAATATCAAACCTTTTTATCTTCCTTTTGTTTATTTTTTTAAAATTAAGAATTAAACAAATGGAGAGAAGAAAATTTATAACAGTTGTTGGAACAGCGGCAATTGCTGCTCCCGTGATTGGAACGTTATCATCTTGCGCATCGGAATCAAAGGTTTTTGAAGGACACAAATTTCCGGAACTGGGTTATGATTTTAATGCCCTGGAACCCTACATTGACGCGCAAACCATGGAACTTCACTATACCAAACACCACCAGGGCTACTTTAATAAGTTTATGAGCGCAGCTGAAGGAACAGAAATGCTTAATACTCCGATGGAACAAATATTTGGAGAAATAAGTAAACATCCGGCAGGAGTGAGAAACAATGGAGGTGGCTTCTATAATCACGCACTTTTTTGGGAAAATATGACTCCTTCGCAGGGCGAATTGCCAGCCGGGTTGAAAGCAGCAATCGAAAAAGATTTTGGATCGGTTGAATCGTTTAAGGAACAGTTTGGAACAGCTGCCAAAACTCAGTTTGGTAGTGGCTGGGCATGGTTAATTTATGGTGAAGACGGGAAATTGAAAGTAACAGCAACGCCTAATCAGGACAATCCTTTAATGGATGTAGCAGAAACAAAAGGTTTGCCGCTTTTGGGAATTGATGTTTGGGAACATGCATATTATCTGAATTATCAGAATAAAAGAGCTGACTACGTTGATAATTTTTGGAACGTAGTTAATTGGGATACTGTTAACACCAGACTCACTGAAGCACTTGCTTAATTAAAATTGGAACATTGGAAAAGGCTCGTTATTTTTGAATTTTAATTCAAAAGAAATGAGCCTTAATTTTTGTTTTCTTGGAGCCGGAAATTTAGCCACACACTTGTCAAAAAGCCTGAAAGAAAAAGGATTTAATATTATTCAGGTATACAGCAAAACCAACAAATCGGCAAAAACACTTGCCGATGTTTTAAATTCTGATTATACAACTTCGCCCGCTAAAATTACGATAAATGCCGATGTCTATTTTGTTGCGCTAAAAGATGCTGTATTTGACGAAGTTTTATCAAAAATAAATTTGGAAAATAAACTTGTTGTTCACTGTTCCGGCAGTCTTCCTGTTTCTGTTCTTTCTGCGTATTCTGATAAAACAGGTGTGTTTTACCCGCTGCAAACTTTTTCCAAACAACGTGACGTTGACTTTCATAAAATACCGGTTTTTGTTGAAGCTAATTCCGAGGAGATTCAAAATAAACTTATTCAAATAGCTGAGAAAATATCAGATTCAGTTACTGTCCTGGAATCAGCAAAAAGAAAGTATTTGCATATTGCTGCCGTTTTTGCCTGCAATTTTGTAAATCATTTTTACACTATTTCTGCTGAAATTTTAAAAACAAAAGATATTCCTTTCGAGGTTCTCCAGCCTTTAATTTTGGAAACTGCTTTAAAAGTTCAGGAAATAGAACCGGAAAAAGCTCAAACCGGGCCGGCTGTTCGTTTCGATGAAAATATTATTTCTGACCACTTGAATGAAATTAAAGATTTAAAAAACTACGCGGAATTGTACAATTCAATCTCAAAAAGTATTTTTGAGCATCACCAAAATTTGAAATAATGTCGTTTTTTAAAGAAGAACTCAAAAATGTAAAAGCCTTTGTTTTTGATGTGGATGGTGTTTTGTCAAAAGATGTTTTATCGATTGGAAGAACAGGAATTTTGATGCGGACAGCCAATGTTAAAGATGGTTTTGCGATACGAAATGCAGTAAAATCGGGATTTCCGATCGCAATTATTACCGGCGGATATTCAAACAGGGTAAGATTAAGATATAAACAATTGGGAGTAAAATTTTATTACCAAAGTGTTCGCGACAAAGTAAAGTGTTTGGAAGATTTTATGGAAAAGAACAAGGTTGAGTCGGAGAATATTCTATATATGGGAGACGATTTGGTCGATTTTAATGTAATGAAAGCGGTTGGTATACCCACCTGTCCGAAAGACGCTGTTGCAGATATAAAAGAAATTTCAAAATACATATCAGATAAAACCGGTGGAGAAGGATGTGTCCGCGATGTTATCGAACAGGTGATGCGTGCTCAGAACAAATGGTTTACGAATGAAATGTTAAAGTCCAGAGCTTTTTAATATGGAGTGGTTTCCAAAATACAATTATATACTTGCTTCTAAATCACCCAGAAGACAGCAGCTTTTAAATTCGTTGGGGATAGAGTTCAAAGTACAACTTAAAGAAGTTGAAGAGAAATTTCCTGACAATCTCTCGATGGAAGAAATTCCTGTTTATCTGGCAAAATTAAAAGCAGCACCTTTTTTAGCCGAACTAAAAGAAAACGACTTGCTGATCACAGCCGATACTATCGTTTCTTTTAATAAAAAAGTGTTGGGAAAACCTTCTGATTATGAAGATGCCAAACAAATGTTGGCAGGGTTAAGCGGAAATGAGCATCAGGTAATTTCCGGGGTCTGTCTGACCTCGGAAAAGAAGCAGACAAGTTTCTATTCTTCTTCTAATGTTCAGTTTAAAGTACTTTCGGATAAAGAAATTGAATATTACATTTCAAAATTCAAACCATTGGACAAAGCAGGCGCTTATGGTATTCAGGAATGGATTGGAGCCGTTGGAATAACACATATCGAAGGTTCCTTTTACAATGTTATGGGGCTCCCAATTCAAAAATTATACGAAGAAGTTCAAAAATTCTGAATACGCTTTAAAAAAGGTTTCAATATTTATTGTGTTATAAAACAATAGATTAAAGAAATTTATTGTTAAACTCTTCTTGCGGATATTTCGTAACTTGAATATAAACATTAATTATTCCAAAAGATATGAAACATCCGTTACGACTTATTACAATTATTTTTCTTGTCGTTTTTGTTCTGAATGGATGTGAGAAAAAACAAAATGCTGAAGTAAAAGTAGGTTTTTTGATTCATGCATTGGACAAGGAAAGATGGGAAAACGACCGGGACTTTTTTGTTGAAAAAGTTCAGGAACTTGGAGGAACTGTAGAAGTTCGTATTGCCGAAAATGATGCCGGTAAACAACTGGAACAGGCAAAAGAACTGCTCACCAACGGTGTTGATGTACTGGTCATTGTGCCGGTTGACCAATTTGCTGCTGCTGACATTGTTAACGAAGCCCACACAAAAAATGTAAAGGTTATCTCTTACGACCGTTTGATAAAGAACTGTAAACTTGATTTTTATGTTTCAACTGACAATGTAGAGATCGGGGCGCTTCAGGCTGATTATTTAACCAAAATCAGGCCAACCGGGAATTATGCTTTAATCGGTGGCGCCCGAAGTGACAATAACAGCCAGTTTTTGTATCTCGGACAAATGAATGTATTGCAGCCCCTGGTAGAGAAAGGAGACGTTAAAATTGTTTATAACGAATTCACAAATGCATGGGAAGAAGAAGAAGGTTATGAACAGACAAAAAAATTATTGTCGCAGACTGATAAAGTGGATGCAATAATTGCCGGTAACGATGCAATCGCGCTGGGATCAATCAAAGCTTTGACGGAAGCCGGAAAAGAAGAACAGGTATTGGTAGCCGGAATGGATGCAGATTTAAAAAATTTACAGGAGATTGTAGCCGGACATCAAACATGTACAATTTACAAACCTTACGAAAAGCTCGCGGCAACGGCGGCAGAATTGGCAACAAAACTGGGCCGTTCCGAGGAATGTGAACGAACATTTCAGACCATTAGTAATGGTGCAATGCTGGTTCCAACTGTATTCCATGAAGCGATGATTGTAAACAAAGAGAACCTGAAACTTACAGTAATATCAGAAGGTTACCAAACCGAAGAAGCGGTTTACAGATAGACCGACACCAGGGAAAAGTCCCTAACAATACAAGTTTGTGTTTAAAGCTAGAACAGGGAAATAATTTGCGAATCAGTTTTTTGGTTTGTGATTATTTCTCCTTCAGCATTTAAAATGTTTGTTCGTTTTACCCCCGGTGATACTGATATTAACTCATCAATATCGTAGTAAGGTAAACAACCTGGAGCGACAGAAAAAGCCTGCTTCGGATTGTAATATTTTATTTGAATTAAATCCCGGTATGACTGTAGTGATTCGTTTAAAATTATTTTGTCAAACGGATTTTTTAAAACTGAATAGTGTAAAACCGCCTCAGATACAGTTCCATTAGCAAATACATCGCAGGTTGTGCCAGGATTCTCAGATACCAGGTATTGAGCAATCAGGTCGATGGCTTCTGCCTGAACTCCAGTCACACTGGTTCCAACGAGGTTGGCTACAAAAGTATAGTTAAAAGGAACGTTCTGAACAAAACCGTCACCTCTGAACTCCGGATCTTTTAATTCGCCTGTTCCGGGAAGATCAGCAGAAATAATAGTATATCCCAAACCGAGAAACTTTGGTAAAAGAGCTGAATTCGCTATTGCTTCTTTGCCGTCGGAATCCAACCAAATTAATATTTTGTCTGCATCGGTATTTTTACTTTTAATTTTGAAAAGAGGTAAGGCAAAATCTTTGCTGTTGTTTTCAAGAAAATATTTCTGAATTTTATAGCTCTTAGCATCTACTTCCCCGGTAAATACCGCAGCCGTAAGTTTCCTGGAAAATTCAATTCCTGATATTTCTTTAACTTTTTGTTTTAATTCTGTCTGACTAAGTTCTTTTCCTGAAAAATATTCCTGATTAAGATCGTACACAGTTTTTCCTTTCAATGACGAGCCCAGCTGCCCTGTAGGAGTTACCCAAAGTTCTTCAACTTCAAATGTGTTAACATTATTATCAGTATTATCCCCCGGATTTCTTAAGTGTTCCTGAAAGAAAGCATAGACAGTTTCGCGATTTTTTTTGGTCGATTCATGACCACCAAAGTCTTCTGTAAAACGGATATTGCTGGCTTTTCCAAGAGCTGTGTATGATTTTTGAGTTTCTGCAAAAGTTTCCCGGGCTCCCTGCTGACTAAAAAAATCGTGGGTGGTTGTTACAATCAACGTCGGTTTTGGAGCTCGCATATGAATCAAATCCGGATGATCTAAACCGTTTTTTAGAAATTGATACGGATTTTGTTCTGCATCCTGCGGGCCAATCGACTGAAGTAATCGAGTGAAATTGGTAATATAACATTCCGGCGCCGCCGCATAGATTCTTTTATCAAAAGCCGCGATAAGTGCCGTTTGTGTTCCGCCTCCGGAACGACCTGTTATCCCTATTCTGTTGGCATCCACTTCTGCCCGGGTTTCAAGATAATCGATTGCCCTGACACCGTCCCATATAAAGTAATCCGAGAGTGAGGTGCCGGTAAGTAGTGTTTGTGCTCCTGCATAAGAATGCTCTGTGGTTGAACCTCCAATTTTTGATTTTCCGGTTTCCTGGTTTAAATATTGTAACCGTTCACCCTGGCCAATCGGATCAATAGCAAAAACAATAAATCCTTTTTGGACCAGATTTAGAATTACACGCTGATAGGTTTCACTTCGGAATCCCAATTCGGTATGCCCGGAAACATAAATAACTGCCGGCGCAGGATTTTGGCGGTTTTTGGGCAGAAACATACACCCGGTAACATAAAATTCAGGATGCGATTCGAAAATGATTTTTTCAACTGTAAAATTGTCTTTCTCAATTGTGCCGGTAATTTTTGCATTTAAAGGTGTTTTCTGAAATTTTTTCAAAGAAGAACCAAATACCTCTTGTGTTTTTTTCTGGTAGTTTAACCAGTCCTCTCTTGTTTGCAACTGCTGAATTCTTTCTTGTCTTTTTTCCAGCATGCCCAACGCTTTATCAGTAATGATTTTATACAATGCTTCATCATTGTTTTTGTATAAGATCCATTTATTCTCCTGTCCTTCTCCGTTGTTAAAAACAGACAATGACACTTCCTGAGAAGAGCCTGAAAAATTAAAAAAAAGAGTTGAAAGAAATAGAAAAATTAGCCGGTTCATATTTTAAAAATTATTTTGTCAGCTAAGTTAACCAAATTCACTTGTGAAAAATTACAAAAATGTTACGATTTCAATCCTTAACCTGTTTTCTTGCCCGGGAAAATATATTTTCTACTTTTGCAGAAATTTTAATTTAGACTAAATTTTAATAATTGAAAAAGTTTAAGGTTGAGAGCATCAGGAATTTAACCGATTCTGTATATGTTGTAAGGATAGAACGAAACGGTTTCATTTTTCAAACCGGACAGTTTGTTATGTTGAGCCCGGAAAAGCTTGCACAACAGCGAGAGTATTCAGTGTACAGCGGTGAGCATGATCCATACATTGAAGTTTTGATTCGCGAAGTGGAGGGTGGCAATACTTCAAAACGACTAAAATTGCTGCACCCTGGCGACAAGATAAAATTAGATGGTCCTTTCGGGTTTTTTAAATTTCACCCTGACATGTTTGCGGGAGATCTGTTTCTATTTGTGGCTACAGGAACCGGAATCAGCCCTTTCCATAGTTTTATTCGAACATTTCCTAACCTCGACTATCAATTGGTGCATGGGGTGCGTTATGGCACTGAGGCATATGAACACGACGATTTTACTAAAAGCAGAATTACATTATGTACCTCCGGTGATTCATCGGGTGATTTTGAGGGGCGTGTAACAGATTATATGGCTTTACAAAAACTAAATCCGGATACCAATTGTTTTTTATGCGGAAACAGTGAAATGATTACTGAAATGTTTGATATTCTGACGACGAAAGGAGTGCCCGTATCAAATATTTATTCAGAGGTTTATTTTTAGAAGGTTTTTGGTTTTCCGCTAAGGAAAAAATTAGAAAAATGACAATTAAAAATAAATAAAGGAAAGTGCTGAGAAGAAGTCGTCTGTCTTCCAAATTCAGCTTTCCGCCTTTAAAAAAATGAAACGGGCAACCAAAAAATTAACCGTGGACTTGAATGCATGTTTATACGAGTTACACGGGGTGGAAATGCCTGAATTTGTTCTGTCTTAAGTAGATTTGTAGAGTAAAAATGTTTTAATATAAAAAAGAAAATAAGTGAAATATCACGTTATTACATTGGGGTGCCAGATGAATTTGTCGGACAGTGAAAGGGTAATTTCGGTTTTGGATAAAGCCGGATATGAGTGGACTGATAATGAAGAAGAGGCAGGGGTGATTGGGATTTTGGCATGTTCGGTGCGGCAAAAAGCTATCGACAAGGTGTACTCCCGTATTCATAAATGGAACAAATGGAAAAATCATAAAAACCTGATTACCTTTATTTCAGGATGTATTCTTCCCAACGACCATGAGAAATTTCTAAAACTTTTTGACATTACTTTTCAAATGAAAGATTTGCCAAAACTGCCTGAAATGATCAGTCGTTATGGTGTAACTACGCCGGCACAATTAAAAGCAGGTATTGATCCGCACAATGAAAATATTGAACGTTTTTGGAATGTAAAACCTTCCTATCAGTCGAATTACGAAGCTTTTATTCCTATTCAGAACGGATGCGACAAATTTTGTTCGTTTTGTGCGGTGCCATACACCCGTGGCCGGGAAGTTTCGCGGCCGTCGAAAGATATTCTGGCAGAGCTCGCATTACTGGTGGCACAAGGTTTTAAGTCAATTACCCTGCTGGGGCAAAATGTAAATTCTTATGGTCTTGATAAAAAAGGAGAGGAGATTACTTTTCCTGAGTTGCTTCGTCAGATTGGTGAAATGGGCAAACGGTTGAAAAAAGAATTCTGGGTCTATTTTACATCGCCTCACCCGCGCGATATGACGGATGAAGTAATTGAGGTGATTGCGCAGTATCCGGTCTTGGCCAAACAGATTCACCTTCCCATGCAAAGTGGAGATGACAAAGTATTGATTCGGATGAACCGCAAACATAATATGGGAAAGTATCGGGATATTGTACATTCGATCAGGCGGCTTATTCCGAAGGCAACCCTGTTTACTGATATCATTGTGGGATTCACAGGCGAAACCGAAGAGCAGTTTGAAAATACGCGTCGTGCTATGGAAGAGTTTAAATTTAATATGTCGTACACAGCTATGTATTCTCCGCGTCCGGGAGCTACCAGTCACCGTTGGGATGACGATGTGCTGCAGGACGAGAAAAAGCGGCGACTGCATGTTCTCACCGAAGAGTTGCGCAAGCACAATGTGTCGTATAATAAAAGTTTAGTTGGTAAAACTCTGCGTGTTCTCGTTCGCGGCGCAGATCGAAAAGAAGGATATCTTTCTTCGCTTACCGAAGGAAAACTGATAGTGCGCTTTGCATCCGATAGAGAAGATTTGATTGGGCAGTTTGCTGATATTAAAATCGTTTCTGCTTCCGATTTTTCATTGGAAGGAGAACTGATTAATATAGAAGAGACAGTAAGTTTGTAGTTTGTCTCATCCTGTTTTGGTAATAAATTTTCCACTAGACAACTGACGATAGTTACGCTGTTTTTAATATTTAGCAATAAAGGTTTCAAAAGCGGAATATCAGACTCGTAATCAATATGAAAGAAATTTATATTCCTTTTTTGTTTATCTACTTCCTTCAAAATACAAAGAATCTCTCATAAATTGAGGCAGGACAACTGAACGTTGCCTCGGGATTATTTAAGAATTAAAAAAGAAAACTTTTCTCGTTTAATCTTTCTTTTTGTTTTGCTTTTTGTAGCATCATTATATAAATAACGTCAATAACTGCAATAAGTATCCCTGTCCAAAGCATTAGTTTATTTGGGCCTCCCATAGTAATGCTTCCAACTATACCGAACAGAACAGTAGGAGCAAGGGTGCCAACAAATTTGCTAATCGCTATTGTTGTAGACTGACCTTCTGCACTGTTTCGTTGAACAAGCATACGAATGAACAGTACCGACATTAACAAATTTTGAAGAAAAGCGGAATAACCACCGCCTAAAATTCTTCCAAATTCAACGATGAAAATAAATTCTACAACAAACGAAACCAGCAATACTAAAATTCCCCAAATATAAAACCATTTGTTTTTTATGTTTTTAGGAAAATATTTTTTGCCAAACTTGAAAAAGGTGATAAGTATAATAATGTCAAATAAGGCCCATATGCCATTTATAACTACCTGAAGACTGGGGCCAAGTATATGGAATCCGATTATCCCGTGTTGAATTTCCCAGCTTATGTTTAGCGCCAAAGCCCACAGTGGAATGGCATATGTTTTATGTTTAAATCCTATTCTGATACAGTCGATGTAGACTACGGTCCAGGCAATCCCGCTGATCAGCATAAGAAAAATTTTTATATTGTCCATTATATTAGGAACTTATGTGTATATTGTTGTAGTTGCATTACTACAAAAATAACCAACAGGTGAATAGATATGTTTTTTATTCCTATCGATTTTAGCCTTTAATTATGCTGTTAAGAAGGGATCATTTAAGCTCACTGAGGATCAAAAATTTATCTGTGAGGACTTCCTCTCGGGTTTGAATTTTGATAAAATATATTCCTGTTTCCCACCTTTGTGTAGAAATTGCCGCAGTAAACAGGCGGCCATCAATATTTTTTGAGTTATGATAAACCATAATTCCGTTGGAATTAAAAACTTTAATATTAATTGCTCCACTTCCTTGTGTTTTCAAATCAATCGTAATCTTATCGCTTGCCGGATTGGGATATACTTTCAGTTTTGTCGGGACTTCCTTTTTGTTTATTGTACTATTTGGCGTAACTGTTTTTTCCAGGTTTTCGTAAAGAAGCACCTTTTTATGCCCCCAACCAATTGACAAAATATCAAGGTCGCCGTCGTTATCAATATCTGTGGTTATGGCGCCGTCGTGGTGTTCATCTCCTTTATACACAAGATGGCGTGCCCACACCTTGCCGTTACCCGTCAGGTTTTCATAAATATACATGCCTGCGCTGTCAGGTTCTGCGAGATTATGCTCCCCCGCAACAATATCAATATCTCCGTCTTCATCCATATCAGTGGCATCTAAACTCATAGGTCCAACAATAAAATCAATAACATTTTCCTTCCACTCCGCTGAAATTGAATCAGGACGTTCATACCATGCTAATTTTCCCAATGTACTTATTGCCTGAAATCCAATAACTGCATCCGGGAGACTGTCGTTATTTACATCAGCGAGTTTATTCCTATCCGGTTCTTCATCGAGGAAATGTATTGTGTCCAACTGCCAGCTATTCAAATTATTTTTTAACCAAGTTGTTCCCAGCAACAAATCCGGTTCTCCGTCCAAATCGATATCACCGGCAGATAGACATTCATCCTGTGAAAAACTTGATATTTTTTTCCAGGTCCATATTTCTTCTGATGGATTGGAAGGGACAGTAAGAGTTTGCACTCCTTGTCCGCTGCCGTGCCATGACAAAGCAACAAGATATGGCGACTCTTCTCCCTTTTTTATTATCGCTGCCCCTTGTAAGAAATCACCCTGGGCCGGCTCAATATTATCAAAAACTGTAAAGTTACCTGCTCCATCATTTCTCGCCCATACAAAATTTGCATTTGCTAAAGATTCTCCTCCTTCCGTTCCTAAAATGTCGATATCCCCGTCACTGTCAAAATCGTAGGTAAGAGCCATGTTGTTCAAAGGTGAGCCTATGTCGTGTCGAACCCATTCTCCCTCAGAAACCCCGGGATTTGTGTACCACCATGCACCGGTAATTATTTCGGGCAAACTGTCGCCATTTAAATCTTCGCTTGCAATAAACAGCGATTTCCAGTCTTTATTGTCATCAATTACATGTCTTTGCCATTTATCAAGTGAATTTGAACTTGTTGAAAAGGTATCCATTGTATAATTCTGCCACAACTCAACTTTGGTATTGTCGTTCCAGTTGGCTCCGTATAAATCAAAATCACCGTCCAAGCCTATATCAACAATTTTCATACTGTGAGAGCCTGTGGTAGCCAGAAGTTGTTTCTGCCAGGTTTCGCCATTATCCTGGTTTAACAAAAGAAATATTTCATCAGGGTCAATACTTTGATGCATCTCAGCCACTGCAATATCAATCTTGCTATCGTTGTTAAAATCGGCAGCACCTACAAAATGGCACACAGTCTCAATTTCATCAATAATAATATGTTCGGTCCACTCTTCGTAAACATCCTTCGGCTGCTCGTACCAGGCAATTTTATACATTCCTCCGCCTCCCGGCTCTGCAGGAGCCAAAACCACATCGTTGAGACTATCTCCGTTGATATCTCCCGTACTTATGTATGTGTGCGGGTATTCCCATGACGGCGCATAACTGTGATTAATCCAGTTATCCATATCTCCGGTATTTTCATACCAAATTCCTCCAATAAGAAGGTCGGGGCGGCCATCAATATTTATATCTATAACTTGTAATCCTTCGCCCTCCGGGCATGGAAGAGAAGAATAATTCCAGGTATCAGGTGTTTCACCCTGTATAAAGATATGAATAGTATCTCCCGTATAAGTTGAATTCTTTTGGTTTCGGGCTACTATATCAGGTTTAGAGTCGTTATTCAAGTCCTCTATTTCAATGTCATGTACAACTATCTGTTGACGGACAATATGCTTTTTCCAATCAGGCCCCTGATACCAGTTCAAGGATTGATGACCTATTGCCAGAACATCTGGTATCTCATCTCCATTAATATCTGACACTTCGATGTCGGTTTTAATCTCATCCCCTGATATAATTTCTTTTTCCCAATTAGGATATCGATACCACACAAGGTTTCCCATTCGTCCTCCTGTCAGGAGGTCCGGGAAGCCATCTTTGTTGAGGTCTCCGACCGCCTTACCCCAGGGATTAGTGGGGCCATTTTCATCAATTATTACATGTTCAAATGGTACTTGTCCGATAACTATACTGTTAATAATAACAAGAAAAACAGAAAGAATATTTTTTATTTTGAGGATCATATTTTCAAATTTTAAGTTAACAGAATAAGTATTAAGTGAAGATATAAATAGTTCGCAGATTAATTTAGTTAATTTTATTTAGGTTTTGTTCAAGTATCATCCGAATTATTCAAAATAGTAAACGGATATAAAGGCGGGTTTGTTTACCGTATTTAAAAGATTTTAATCTGATTGATTGACTGTATACAACATAACTTTTTTGGTTCATAGCTACAGAAAAGAATTGCCCGTTTTTATCGGTAAAAGGAATTGTCTGATTATTTCTCCGTTTTCGGCATCAGATAAATAAGGATGCATATTAAGGAATTATTTTGTGAACCGGAAATAAAACTTAGAGAACATAAGTATATTTGTTTTTTAATATTCTGTTTGATTGTAAGTTTTTGGTAATGAGAGTATAAATATTATTTTGACTTAAAATGAAGAGTCAGTTTCAAGTCCGTACTATTCCATCCTCAAGAATCGCAACTTTTGATGTGTTTTCTGTCGGATTAAAAAAGCATCATGTAAGCGCTTTAATAGAATTTGATGTAACCGACACCCGCAAAAGAATAAAAGAACTTAAAAAACAAGGAGAAAAAATATCATTAAATGCATGGATATTAAAAGCTATAACAAAAGCATTAGAGCAACATCCGGCAGCAGCTTCATTTTTATCTGGAAAGAAAAAGCTGATAACGTTCGATAACATTAGTATTTCACTATTGGTTGAAAAAGAGAAAGAAGGACAAAAAGTACCGCTGCCTGTAGTGATTGAAAAAACGAACCGGAAAACAGCATTTGAGATAACAAAAGAGATTAATGCAGCCAAAAATAAGCTGCTTTCTCCTGACGATATCATATTAAACAAGTCTTTAAAAAAATACGAGTATTTATATTATCATTTACCTCGGTTTTTACGCTTGACAATTTGGAAATATATTTTACAAAATCCAAAATTAGCTTATCGTAAAATGGGAAATGTTGCCGTAAGCTCTTTGGGCATGATCGGGAAACTAAATGGCTGGTTTATTCACAAATCCATTCATCCGATTTCGTTTGGGTTAGGCGCCATTGTAAAAAAGCCAGTTGTAATAAATGATGAAATTAAGATAAGAGAGATTTTGAATGTTACTGTTTTAATCGATCATGATGTAACAGATGGAGCACCCATGGTGCGTTTTTTGAAAAAACTGACAGAAATTGTCGAATCAGGGGAAATCGAATAGAATCAATTATTTATACATTTTCCTTGTTTTCATTTTATTTATGAAAAGACATTTAATGAGGAGTTACTGCGTGTTTCTTCAGGCTGTTTGATTTCAATAAGCATTCGTTTGAATTTTGTAAGGACGAAAGTCCTATAAGTAATAATTTAGTCTACTAAGGTTGAATAAATGGATAGTTAGTTTTTAATTTTCGTTAGTTTACTTTCCGAACTAATTGGAAATTAGCAATAGTAGCGGGGGTAAGGTGTTGGCCTTACCCTTTTTACCGAGGGGTCAACAAATATTTTAAATCTCTACCTGTTGTTCGCAAGTATGTTTTTTTGAGAACGGTTTTTTTTTATGTAATTTCTTAGTTTATATTCATTTATAAGATAAAATTTTTTTTATACCAAATCTGTATCTGTAACAAAATATTGCATTTCAGGTAGATTTTTGAAAAATTTGATTTCATTGAAATAAGCAAATAAAGCAACAACCATGAAAAAACTATTCTTTCTCATTTTAATTCTTTTTTTTAGTTCCAACATAATTGCCCAGGACTGGCCTCAGTTTATGGGACCAGACCGGAACTGCATTTCTCCGGAAACAGGCGTTTTAAAAACCTGGCCGGAAAGCGGACCTGAAATTTTATGGACTGTTAACGTGGGCATCGGTTATGGAGGGCCTGTTGTAAAAAACAGGAAAGTGTACTTGCTCGACAGGGACGATGAAACAGGAGATATTATGCGTTGTTTTGATATTACAAACGGAAATGAACTGTGGAATTATAGTTATGATGCTGCGGGATCGGTGATGTTTCCGGGCTCGCGTAGTGTGCCACTTGTCGATGATAAACATGTTTATTCCTGCGGGCCGTATGGAGATCTTTATTGTATAGATGTGGATACTCACCAGCCGGTTTGGAAAGTAAATGTGTGGACCGACTTTGGAGGAGATCCGGGCAATGTTCTTTCTGATGATACAGGTGGCAGACCGGGCGGATTCGGACGAAACGGAAATTTCCCAACATGGGCGATTTCACAGTGTCCGCTTCTTTATGATGATTTGCTTATTATTGCTTCACAGGCTCCTGAGGCAGGTGTTGTGGCATACAATAAAAATACCGGCGATGTAAAATGGAAAACACCAAATCTTGGTTTGGCCGGATACGTGAGCCCCATTGTAGTAAAAATTGACGACAACGACCACCTGGTTATGGTTACGGCTTCGGGTGGTGGTCGCGGCGGCCAGCCTCATGTTCCCGGGAATGTTGTAGGAATTGACCCGCTTTCGGGAGAAATTTTGTGGGAGTTTAACGACTGGAATTGTCATATCCCCGTACCCAGTGCGGTTGATGCCGGCAACAACAAGCTATTGATTACCGGAGGTTATGAGTTGGGTGCGCTAATGATTCAGGTAAAGAAAGAAGCTGACGGAAGCTATGGTACAAGTGAATTGTTCAGAACCGAAGAATTTGGCGATCAAACTAAAACGCCCATTTTTTATAACGGATATTTTTATGCACAATACGGAACCAACAATAAACGCGATGGTCTTACCTGTATGAATGTAGATGGAGAAATCATGTGGAAAACCAAACGGGAACCTGATTTCAATAAAGGGAGTATGCTCATCGCCGACGGCATGATGCTGGCTACCGATGGTTCCAAAAAATTATATCTAATTGAACCTAATCCAACAGAATTTAAATCTGTTGCTTCGGTTGAAATTCTTGGTGAAGGTGCTGAAGGAGGCGAGGGGATAGCTTCAAGAGTTGGAGGTCGTACACAAAACTGGGCTCCGATTGCACTGGCCGATGGGAAATTGCTGATTCGCGATCAAAGCCGGTTGTTATGTATAAAAGTAGCTGAATAAAATACCTGTGTGAAGAAAGATAACTTAATCTATCTTAGTTGAAAGCCCGTGTAATAATGCATGGGCTTTTTGTTTTCTATCTGGCAGAGATAACAAAAATGAAAGCTAAAATATTTTGTGTTTTCTCAAAAAAGACTGGGTGTTTCTGAATACAAAAATTTCCTCATTAATAATCTCATGATCTAAGGCAAATCTAATGAACTTTTACTCATAAACATCTGTTACATAATAAATCTCGTAAATTTTAGGAGTTGAAAATCTTTTATTTCTTTACTTATGGCAGTTTTTAATCTTAACATCAACGGAAAACAACAACAGGTAGATGTAGACCCATCCACACCGATGCTTTGGGTACTCAGAGATCATCTCAATCTGGTTGGAACAAAATTTGGCTGTGGTGTTGCACAGTGTGGAGCATGTACCATTCATTTAGATGGTATAGCTGTGCGTTCATGTATCACTTTTGTCGATTCAGTTGGTGACAAAAAAATAACCACTATTGAAGGGCTTTCGGAAAATGGAGATCACCCATTGCAACAGGCATGGCTGGAACATGATGTTCCGCAGTGTGGTTATTGCCAGGCAGGTCAGATAATGAATGCTGCCGGCTTGTTGATTGCAAATCCTCATCCCAGTGATGAAGATATTGAAACAGCAATGCATGGGAATTTATGCCGCTGTGGTACCTATACCCGCATTAAAGCAGCTATTAAAACAGCCTCAAATTCAGAGTAGCAGGTTAATTTTGATAAAGGAAGATTAATGAAACTAAGATCACTTTAATATGACAATAGTAAAAACAAAAATAGATAGACGTTCTTTTATTAGAAGTTCTGTTTTAGCCGGTGGTGGTATGCTGCTTGGCTTTAGCTGGCTGGCTTCTTCGTGTAGCACAAACACACCTAAAGAACTGTCGATGCCGGATGAGTGGTTTGAAATCAACGGATTTCTGAAAATAGGAGAAAACGGTTTGGTCACCATCATGTCTCCCAATCCTGAAATTGGTCAAAATGTTAAAACATCGATGCCAATGATTGTGGCTGAGGAACTGGATGTGGACTGGAAAAATGTAATTGTGGAACAGGCTCCGTTGAATACCGATATTTTTACGCGGCAACTGGCTGGAGGAAGTCAATCTATCAGACAAAGCTGGCCAGCCCTCCGAATGGCAGGCGCCACCGCCCGCGAAATGTTGCGTCAGGCAGCGGCGCAAAAATGGAATGTTCCCATTGAAGAAGTGACCACCGAAGCAGGTATTTTAATTCATAAGAATAGTAATAAGAAAGTTGGATATGGTGAAGTTGCATCAGCAGCAGCCGGCTTACCTGTTCCCGAAGAAGTAGAATTAAAAGAAATAGACGATTTTTCCATTATCGGAACTTCCCGGAAAAATGTTGACGGTTTTAAAATTGTGACCGGGCAGCCATTATTTGGTCTCGATTATAAAAAAGAGGGAATGCTTATTGCAATGGTTGCACATCCGCCTGCTTTTGGCATGAAATTGAAATCCTTTGATGCTACCGATGCGAAGGCAATGCCAGGAATTAAAGATGTTTTTGTAGTTAAAACGTATAACGATGATTACGAACTTCAGTGGTCGGATATAACATCATATAACGAATTGGTAGCTATTGTTGGTAACACAACATGGGAAGTCATGACCGCCAAATTAATGCTGAATGTGGAGTGGGAACCTATTTCTGATTCTAACAGAATGAATGTTCCGGCCGGATTGGAAAGCACGGCAGATCACATAAAAAAAATGACAGAAGCCGGAGCCAAAACCGGTCGTGAAGTGCGCAGAGACGGAGATCCGGAAGCCGCATTTAAAAATGCAGCAAAAATAGTTGAGCAAATTTACACCGCACCTTTTCAGGCACACAACACCATGGAGCCCATGAATTTCTTCGCTGATGTAAAAGAAGATGAAGCTGTGATGGCGGGGCCTATTCAAACTCCGGAATTTATGGAAAAGACATTGGCAGCACGCCTTGGTCTTCCCTTGGAAAAAATTGATATCCAGATGACCCGGATGGGTGGAGGCTTTGGTCGACGTCTTTATGGTCATTTTATGGTTGAAGCTGCTGTAATTTCGCAGAAAGTAAAAGCCCCGGTAAAACTGGTTTATTCACGCGAAGATGATATGACTTATGGAATTTACCGGCCCGCATATCATGCCTTGTACCGCGCGGCTTTGGACACCGACAATAATCTTATCGGCTTTCATGTGCGTATGGGGGGAATTCCCAGTAGTCCGTTACATGCCAATCGCTTTCCGGCGGGCGCAGTGGACAACTATTTGGCAGAAAGCTGGTCAATTGATACCAACATAAGTACAGGTGCATTCAGGGCACCAGGTTCTAACTTTAATGCAGTGGCAGAACAATCGTTTCTTGATGAAGTGGCAGAAGCCGCGGGAAAAGATCCCATTCAGTTTCGTCTCGATCTGCTAAAAAGCGCTCAGGAAAATCCTGTGGGAGAACGAAATGATTACGACGCAGCCCGATACGCTGGAGTATTGGAGCAAGTACGTGAAAAATCAGGTTGGGAAAGCGGCGCTTCCGATAAGAATCGTGGCGTGGCAGCCTATTTTTGTCATAATTCTTATGTGGCCAATGTAGTTGATATTGAAATGAAAGACGGCAGACCCGTAATTCAAAAGGTATATGCCTCAACAGATTGCGGTATTGTTGTAAATCCCGATGCTGCGGTGAACATGATCGAAGGAAGTATTGTTGATGGAATCGGACATGCGATGTACAGTGGTTTGACTTTTAACGAGGGCCAGCCTGAACAGGAAAATTTTGATTCATATCGGCTTATCAGGCATGCAGAATCGCCAAAAGAGATTGAAGTGCATTTTGTAAAAAATGAGATTGACCCGACAGGTTTGGGTGAGCCACCTTATCCCCCGGTTATGGGAGCGCTTGCTAATGCTTTATACAAAGCCACCGGCGAACGATACTATCATCAGCCATTTGTGAAAAACACGTTCGAAGCATAGACCGTCGTAACGTAGATTTTGACGATGTTAAGGCAGTTAAATTAAGATTTTTAAAATTTAAAAAGATTAAAACGGTTTTCCTGAATGTTGAAGACCAACAGTTTGCCTGTAATTATTTCTCCGTAACCAGTTATAATTTTGATGATTTCGTTGGCTTGAAGTGTGCCGGCAATTCCGGGTAAAATACCGAGTAATCCAATTTCATCGGGTTTATAGGTTCCGTCTTTGGGGACATTTGGAAATAAATCAGAATAAACCGGGCCGCCGTTGTAGTTAAAAACGGTTATTTGACCTTCGTAATTTAGCACCGACGCAAAAGCCAGCGGTTTGTTCAGTTTTGCAGAAACCTGCCCGATAAGCGCCCTGGTTTTGTAATTGTCGGTACAATCAGCAACTACATCGTAATCTTTGAATAGTTTTTCTGCATTTTCCTTATCCAATCTTAAATCAAAAGTTTGAATGTCGATTTCGGGATACAATGCTGCCAACTTTTGCGAAGCCAGTTTCGCCTTCTTTTGGCCCACTTCGGCAGTTGTATATAAAACCTGTCGTTGCAGATTTGAAGTATCCACCACATCGTCGTCGACAATTCCTATGTTGCCAACTCCCGCCGCAGCAAGGTATATCAGTAGCGGGCTCCCCAATCCACCGGCCCCGATAACCAAAACGTGCGCATTCTTCAATTTTTCCTGTCCTTTTTTTCCAATTTCGGAAAGCGAATAGTGCCGGGTAAATCGTGTCAGGTCGTTGTTGTTAAGCTTCTTCATGGTGGTGATGTTTGTGACCAGTCTCATTAGCATCGGTCATGCAGTCACAATTTTGTCCCCATTCGCTGGTGCCATCAGTAAAAAACTCATGTTTCCATATGGGAACATCGTTTTTTACACGGTCGATTATATATCTGTTGGCGTCGTAAGCTTCTTTTCGGTGGCCGGCACCAGTTATCACTACTACCGCACAACCACTGATTTCCACTTTCCCCAAACGATGTACACACGCGGCTTGGTTTAGCTTAAAACGCGATTTGGCTTCTTCAAGAATCCCGGCAATCATTTTATTAGCCATGGGTTCATAGGCTTCATATTCCAGATGCGTAACTTCCCTGCCTTTGTTGTTGTCGCGTACTTCGCCGCTAAACAATACAACTGCTCCACTGTTGGGATGGCGAAACTCATCAAAAAGTTCGCTGTAATTTATATCGGTATGTTGCAAGTGTTTCATAATCCTCTAAAGTTTAAATCGAACACCAATTTCTATTCCAGTAAAACACATTAAAAAAATCGACAATAAGAGTTATTACTTGTTATGTGTTTTTTTCAACTCACCCTGATTGTGACTGCGCCACAATCATCCCTCTCTTCAGGAAGAGAGGGAACGAGGGAGAGTTTCCATATATTTCAGAATAATTTTCTTCAATGTTACACATTATCGTTTCATAATCTTTTCATTTATCCCCCACTCGACGGTGGAATCAAAAACAACGTATCAACGGATTCTAATTTATCACTTAGCGAAACAAATTCCTCTTTCACTGCAATCCGGCAACTATTTAAAACCTCTTCTGCTTCCGGATTTGCTGTAACCAGCTCAGTAACAACATCTGAATAAGTTGCTTCCGGCTCCACCGCAACGCTTGTTTCCGCCCCAAAATACTTTTGCAGGCCGGCAAAACACACAATTTTAATTGTTTTTTTATCCATTTTATCCTCCTATGTTTCTCATTGACAATTCACTCCCATGAAATTTTGCAGGTTGTTTTAACAACAACAATCCTTTTAGTTTTTCCGTTAGAATGAATTCGTTGTTGATATATGGTGCAAGTTTTTCGCCATGTGCATTACTCAGACAACCGTAGAAAATTCCGTTGCTATCCATGCGTAACCGGTTACAGTCGTGACAAAAAGGTGTTGATTCATTGGCGATTATTCCAAAGATACCACCATTGGATGTTTGCCAGTAGTGGGCAGTTTCAGCGTGTTTTCTGGGAAGTGGTTCAATATTATATTTTTCTTTAATTGTTGAAAGGATTTCTTCTTCCGAAAAGAAAAGGCCATTTTCCGAATGGTACAAATGCCCCATTTTCATCAGTTCCAGAAACCGTATTTTAACTCCAAGTTTTGTAGCATATTCCAGTAGCGGGACAATCTGAGATTCGTTTTTGCCTCGCACAATCACCGAATTTAATTTCACGTTCATTCCCGCCTGAACCGCTGCTTCGATGCCGCCAAAAACCCTTGAAGTATCGGGGTGGCGGGCAATCTTGTTAAATACATCTTTGTCGATGGCATCCACAGAAATATTCACGGATTTTACCCCCGCATCAAAAAGTTTTTTGGCTCTTTCTTTCAGGTAATATGCATTTGTGGTCAACCGGATATCGGTAATCCCAATTTGCCGGATATTCTGAACCAGAGAGTAGAGGTTTCGGTAAAGTAAAGGCTCTCCTCCTGTTAATCGTACACTTTTTAACCCGGTCAACTGATGCACTGCCTCGATAAGTTTTGCAAACTCATCCGGTGTAAGTTGTTGTTCAGAAGAAGATAATTTATCAGTGGATGCCAGAGGAATGTCCCCCGTATCATCACTAACACAATATACACATGAAAAATTACAGGTATTTAGTAAACTAATCCTCAGTTTTTCAAATCTTCTCCCCAGCTTATCTTCAATCTGTGCCATGCCCTATTTAACCATTTATGTAAAACAATTGTTCAGTTTTTAAAAACCTTTACGACTTCCGTCAGTTGTTTCTTACAGAGAACGGAACACAGAAATTCCCAACAATTTTAATTAACTTAGTGGAGATGAGAATTAGCGAATTAAATTGTACGAAATGACAAACGAAATTAGCCACCTGTTTCAAACTTTAAAAATCTGGGAAAAATCCGGGAAAAAGGCTGTATTGGTATCGGTAGTTGCACTCGAGGGGACTTCGTACCGGAAGCCGGGGGTGAGAATGCTGATCAGCGAAGATGGAGAATATGCCGGTGCTGTTAGCGGAGGTTGTGTGGAGAAGGAAATTGAGCGGCAAGCCAAAACTGTATTTCAAACCGGCACAGCCAAAATAATGACTTATGACGGTCGTTTACGGATTGGTTGCGAAGGTGTTATCCATATTTTAATCGAACCGGTTTTTCTTTCTGATGAACTTTGGTTAGATTTTGAATCGGTACTGGAAGCGCGGGAAGATTTCAAAATGGACGCATGGTTTTATCAAAAGGTGGGTGAATATGGGAACATTGGCACATTGATGACGTTAAAAGGGAAAACTTATGTTTTAAATCCGTCTTTTACACCTGACCAGATTACTGTTCAAGAGTGTTTTTCACAAACCTTTGAACCGCTTTTTCAGCTATACATTTTTGGAGCTGAACATGATGCTGTTCAGTTGTCCCAAGCTGCAAAGTTGTTGGGGTGGAATGTAACCATCGTTGCTTCTGCCGAAGAATTGAAATCATGTGATTATTTTCCGGGAGCATCTGCTTTAATTACGCCTGCGTATGACGAAATCGGCAAATTGCATATCGATGAACAAACAGCTGTAATGTTGATGACACACAGCTTTAATAAAGACGTTCAGTATTTGCTGGCATTAAAAAACATTCAAGCAGCTTATATTGGAATGTTGGGAGCAAAAAAGCGAAGAGAACGTGTTTTTAATATGTTGCTTGAAATCGATTCTGAAATTCCGTTTGATTTTCTGGACCAAATTCACGGGCCTGCGGGAATTAACATAGGGGCAGAAAGTGCTTCAGAAATTGCTGTTTCCATTTTGGCTGAAATTTTAGGTGTGATTCGGAAGCAGAATCCGGTTTCATTGCGTGAAAAAACAGGTTCAATCCATGGATAAAATCCCTATTCTTTTATTGGCAGCAGGCAACTCTTCCCGGATGGGGAGTCCTAAACAGTTGCTTCCCTGGGGAAATCAGACGCTTATTGAGCATCAAATAGAAACACTTTTAGAAAGTGATCAGCCAGTAAATGTTGTGCTGGGAGCAAATTCAAAAGCTGTCATTCCTTTAATTAAAAAATTTGAAATAAATGTTTTTATCAATAAAAATTGGGAAAAGGGAATGGGAAGTTCCATCGCGTCCGGAATATGTCAGCTATCCGAAAAGTCTCCTTCTGCCACGGGAGTTCTTATAACGCTTCTGGATCAACCCTTAATAACAGCCACACATATCAAAAAAATGGCAACTGGTTTTACACCGGGAAATCGTCAGATTATTGTTTCTCAATCCGCTTCGGGCTGGAGAGGTGTTCCGGTTATTTTTGACAAAATTTATTTTGAGGAGCTCGGGAGATTGGATGGTGAAAAAGGTGCCAAAATTTTGATTCAAAGGCACAAGCAGTCAGTTACAGAGATTGCATGCGGCGAAATTCTGGAGGATATGGATACTCCGGAAAGTTATCAGAAAATGATAAAGAAGGATGGAATTATTTAGTCAATCAATTTATTTTCCATGAAAACGTGAATATTTCCATTCCACGGTTTGGAACAGATGTCTATATCGCCGTCACCGTCCACGTCGGCAGCTTTAGCTTCGTGACAACGGTAGCCCTCCAAAATAATATGCTTTGTCCAACTCCCTGCTTTACCATCCGTATTTTCCCAAATAATCCACTGATGTGTTCCCTGTGTCATCGGGCCGCCACCACTAAACACATCTTCATCGCCATCATTGTCAAAATCAAAAACTGCAAGCGAATGAAAATCCTGCCCGGTTGAGTTCTCCGAAATCAGGTGAAATTTCCATTTTTTTCCATTGCGCCGGTTTTCCCACCAAAATACACGCGTGTCGGCTGTGTCACATTCAGCTTCAACAATATCGTTGTCGCCGTCTTTGTCGATATCAGTTACCCATGTTTTTAATGCAAGCCCGTATTGTCCCGCACGTGAACCGCCATCGGGGATTAAAAACGGGTGTATCGTCCATGAAAATCCTGTGCCCGAATTGTTTTCAAACCAACTGCTTCCCTGCACAATGTCAATGTCTCCATCGTTATCTAAATCGCCATACCCTTTCGGGTCAACACCTCCGTGAATTCCTTCTCCAATAATGATATGTTCCCAGCGTTGGTCGATTTCCTTGTTTACATTGTACCAAACCAAATACGGATTATTCGTATCGTTACTGTTGGCGATGATGTCTATATTGCCGTCGCCATTAACATCTGCTGCTACATTATCGTGGCAGGAAATGGTAAAACTGTTCCGAAAAGGAAATAAAGAATTTTTTGCATCGCCCGTATTCTCGTACCACCCGGTTCCTACCATAAAATCTGTTTTTCCATCGTTATTTATATCAATAGGACAACCGCCCACATCGGTTTGTGCTCCTTCTCCCAATGGATGTAAAATCCAGTCATCTGCCGATTTTTGTTCAAACCACGATAATTTTCCCCGTTCACCAAAAATCCAGTCAAGGTCACCGTCTTCATCCAGATCTGTAAGTGCGGTTTGTCCCATTTTACTGCCGTGTTCGCCAATTTTATGAAATTGAAATTCGGGAAACTGTGCATTTGTTGAAAAGGCTAAAATACAGATTATTAGAGTGAGTAACGTTTTCATTTTTTCCGGGTTTAGTACCTGAACTAATTTACTATAATTCTATTGATTTAAAAAATAGCGAAGAGTGATTATTAATTTTTGAATTGCTGCAAACTATGTTTTGTTTCCATTTTACGCCTCTGTTTTTATCACTATCTTTGTTTCCAATTTGAAAAAATATGTCAGATAAACCATTTATATTAGTTACCAACGACGATGGAATTCATGCCCGCGGCCTTCAGGAACTGGTGGAAGTGATGAAATTTTTTGGAGATGTGGTGGTTATTTCTTCCGAAACATCGATGTCAGGAAAGTCATGCGCCATCACCGTTGATCAGCCGTTGAGGGCTGTTGAAATTGAAAAAATTCTGGGTGTACCTACTTATAAAAGTAATGGAACTCCGGTTGACAGTGTAAAACTTAGTTTTAACAGTTTGTTTGACCGTACGCCCGATTTTGTGGTTTCAGGGATCAATCATGGTGCTAATTCATCGATCAGTGTGATATATAGCGGAACAATGGGAGCAGCTATTGAGGGTAGTTTACATGGTGTTCCGTCTGTGGGCTTTTCACTCGACGACTACAGTTCGGGTGCTGATTTTTCAAAAGCGAAAATTATCGTTGCCAAAATTTTTCAGAATGTGCTTGAAAATGGTTTACCTCCTTTTACTTGTTTGAATGTAAATATTCCAAAAGGAAAACCGAAAGGAATAAAAGTGTGCCGGCAAACACATGGGAAATGGATGGAAGAATTTGAAAAAAGAACAGATCCACATGGCAGAGAGTATCACTGGTTATCGGGTTATTTTAAAAATTTTGAGGAAGGGTCGGCAGAAACAGACATTTATGCGTTGGAAAACAATTTTGTATCAGTTGTTCCCGTTGCTGTTGATATGACTTGCTACAAAACACTTGAGGAACTCCAAAACTGGAAATTTTAATGCAACAGCGAAGAAAGAGAAATCGTTGGGATCAAACAGGAATTGGTTTTTTGGCTGGTTTTTTTGTTCCCTTAATTATATTTTTTAGCGTATATTTTTTTGGTGACAGTGAAACTTCGTTTTCAAATTATATAAAAAGTCTTTGGCATATACATTTACTGGTAAAACTGGGGAGTTTGTGTGTATTTGCCAACCTGGCAATTTTTATGGGTTTTATCCAAAAAAAGTACGATAAAGCAGCAAAGGGAGTTTTGGCAGCCACATTAATTTATGCCTTTGCTGTATTGGTTTCACGGGCATTTTAAAAATATGAAGTATTATCTCATAGCAGGAGAAGCATCGGGCGATTTGCATGGTTCAAATCTTATGAAAGCATTGAATGAGGAAGATACAAACGCTCAGTTTCGTTTTTTTGGCGGCGATTTGATGCACTCAGTTGGCGGTTCGCTGGTAAAACATTATCGGGAAATGGCTTTTATGGGAATCGTAAATGTTATCCTGAATTTAAAAACTATCGGGCGTAACCTCGAATTTTGCCGGAAAGATATTCTTCAGTTTCAGCCCGACGTAATTATTTTGATTGATTACCCGGGATTTAACCTTCGTGTTGCCGAATTTGCAAAAAAGAATAATATTAGGGTTTTTTATTACATTTCACCCAAAATATGGGCTTGGAAGGAGTACCGTGTAAAAAAGATTAAAGCTTTTGTGGATGAAATGTTTACCATTTTTCCTTTTGAAACAGCCTTCTACAAAAAACACGGAATGGACGTGCAGTATGTGGGAAATCCTTTGATGGACTCGCTTGAAGAATTTAAAAATGAGGCCTTGACAAAAGCGGAATTTCTGCAAAAGAATAATATGGATACCCGGCCGGTTGTTGCTTTGCTCGCCGGAAGCCGTGTGCAGGAAATAAAACGAACTTTACCTCTGATGGTAAAAATTGCCGGAGAATATCCTGATTTTCAGTTTGTGGTTGCCGGAGTAAAAAGCGTGGATTCTGAATTATATCAAAAATACTTGCAGAACAGCAGCATACAAATTATTTATAAGCAAACCTATGATTTGCTGAACAATGCCCACACAGCGCTTGTCGCATCTGGTACAGCAGCTCTGGAAACTGCGCTTTTTGATGTTCCGCAAACGGTTGTCTACAGGGTAGAAGGCGGATGGGTAACTGATTTTGTCTTTCGTAATATAATTTTTACCATGGCTGGGGTTTCACTGCCGAATATTATTATGGACAGAGAAATTGTTCGGGAATATATTCAGGTAAAAATGACCTTCAAAAATGTAAAAGAAGAAATGCATAAATTGCTTTTTGATGAACAATATCGAAAAAAAATAAAAGCTGACTACCTCCGTTTAAAAAAATTTATGGGTGAACCTGGCTGTTCGCAACGGGCAGCAAAAAAAATGTTTAGTTTGTTAAAATAGATAAATTTGAGCGAACTCGAAATTTGCAACAAAAATGTACAGTTTATTCCGAAAAGAAATAAAAACATTTCTCGGCTCGCTGATTGGCTATCTTGCAGTGCTGGTTTTTTTATTGGTTACCGGACTGTTTTTGTGGGTTTTTCCGGGAGCGTATAATATTCCGGATAATGGTTATGCCACGCTGGAGCCATTGTTTTCGCTGGCTCCCTGGTTGTACCTCTTTCTGGTGCCCGCCATTACCATGCGTTTTTTTGCCGATGAAAAACGCAGCGGAACAATCGAAATTTTACTTACTCATCCAATTTCCGATTTTAAGCTTGTTTTAGCAAAATTCTTTGCGGGAATGGTTCTGGTTATTTTTTCATTGTTACCCACATTGTTGTATTTCCTGTCGGTTTATTTGTTGGGCGAACCTGTTGGAAGTATCGATGTCGGCGCAACCTGGGGATCGTTTATCGGGCTGTTTCTACTGGCGGCTGTTTATGTTGCTATTGGGGTTTTTGCCTCATCATTTACCGATAACCAGATTGTTTCTTTTATTCTGGCAATGGCGATGTCGTTTATTTTTTATCTCGGATTCGATTTTGTTGGAAGTGCTGGTGTGTCTTATCTTTTTGAAGAACTTTTGTCGTGGATGAGTATCAACAATCATTACCTTTCTATTTCGCGGGGTGTGGTTGATATGCGCGATATTATTTACTACTTCGGAATTACACTTCTGTTTCTTTATTTAACCAGTGTTTTTCTGAGAATTTCAAAATGGAAAAAAGGCAGAACAAAAAGGAATGTCGGTGTTTTTGTTGTTTCGTTGATTGTTGTGTTTGTTGTTTCTTCAAATTTTCTTTTCCGGCTCGATTTAACCGCCGATAAACGCTATTCACTTTCTGTTGTAAGTAAGGAAATTGTTTCGGGAATTGAACAGCCGGTTGAAGTAGAGTTTTTTCTTATCGGGGAGCTTGAGCCGGGTTTGCGAAAACTGCAACAGGAAGTTTTGGAGAAAATTGCCGTTTTAAATGTTTTTTCACCCAAACCTATTCGCATAAAATTTACTGATCCATATTCCATAGGAGATGTTGAAAAACGACAGAATTTAATTGATGAAATTGCAGGAAAAGGAGTTATACCAACCAGTTTCAGAAAACAAACCAATGAAGGAGTAAGCACAAGAACGATTTTTCCCGGAGCGTTGGTTTCGATGGGAGGCAAAGAAATGGCTGTAAATTTCTTAAAGTCGAATCCGGACTTTTCTGCCGAAGCCAATTTTAATCATTCAGTAGAAAGTGTGGAATTTGAATTGATTAACGTTTTTCGGAAGCTGATGCGGACAAAAAAGTCAACGCTTGCTTTTTTGGATGGAAACCAGGAATTAAATCAGTATCAAACGGCCGATTTTGCCAATGCGCTTTCAGGAGACTTTCAGCTTACACGAATTTTGCCCGGAGAATTACCTGCGCACGTAAAAAATGTAGATATACTGATTATAGCAGATCCTCAGCAGCCTTTTGAAGAAAAAGATAAGTTTTATATCGACCAGTACATTATGCAGGGCGGGAAAGTAATGTGGTTGATCGATCCTGTGAAAGTTAGTTTGGATAGCTTGTCAAAAGGGTATCAAACTTATGCATTTCCCCGCGATCTGAATTTGAATGATCTGTTTTTCCGGTATGGTGTTCGTTTAAATTATGAGTTGCTGCAAGATGTGTATTGCGCGCGCATACAAGTGAACACCGCGCTGCCCGGAAATACACCAAAATTTACGATTCATCCGTGGTATTATTCACCGTTGTTGGTTCCTTCCGATGCTCATCCGGCGACCCGAAACCTAAATAACGTTTTTTCTGAATTTGCTTCGTCTATCGATACAATCTCCGGAAATCCGAGAGCTAAAAAGAATTTTATTCTGACTACGTCGCCTAGTGCACGGAGAGTAAAATCCCCCTCTTCGGTCAGCCTTCAAAATATAAACAATCCGCCGGCGCGCGAGTTATTTAATGAAGCTTTTATTCCGGTTGGAGTAATGTTGGAAGGTACTTTTATTTCTGTTTTCCAAAATCGTATGCCCGAAGCTTTTGGTATCCCGGCATCTGAAAATATTATCAACAAAAGTAAGCCGACAAAAATGGTGGTAATTGCCGACGGCGATTTAATGGCCAATCGTGTCAACTATTCAACCAATCCGCCGCGTTTTACCGAACTTGGTTTCGACAGGGTTTCCGGCCGGCCCTTTGGAAATAAGGAGTTTTTGCTTAACCTGATTTATTACCTTAATGACGACCAGGGAATTATGCAGCTTCGAAACCGGACGGTTAAAATGAGAATGTTGGATAAAGTGCAGCTGCGGGAAGAAAAAACAAAGTGGCAATGGTTAAATATCGTTTTACCTTTGGTGCTTGTAACCATTTTCGGACTGGCTTATAATTATCTTCGCCGACGTCGGTTTAATCGTTTATAAAACCGTTAAAAAATCAAACTTTTCACGATAGGTTAATAACATTAAAGTTTGTATATTCGTGTACTTGGTTTATCCTTTTTAGTAATAAAAACTATGATGCTCTGAAACAGAAGCATAGAACAAATTTTCAACAGAAAAAATTAAAAATAAAATAATTACTTATGAAGTTTGTAGTTTCAAGTACTGAATTATTACATCACCTGGCCGCAATCAGCAAGGTAATCAGCAGTAAAAGTACGATGCCCATTCTGGATAATTTTCTTTTTCATCTTTCAGAAACAGAACTAACCATTACAGCCTCGGATTTGGAATCAACTTTGATTACAAGCATGGAGCTTGACAATATTGATGGAGAAGGAACAATTGCTGTTCCGGCAAAAATACTTACCGATACGCTCAAAGAATTTCCTGAGCAACCACTCACGTTTCAAATTGACAGCGAAACTTTTGCAGTGGATATTTTTTCTGATAATGGAAAATTTAGTATAGTAGGGCAGGATGGGGAAGATTTTCCTGAACTTCCTGAATTGGTTGAAGATTCTGCTTCGTCGGTAAATGTTAGCCACGCTGTTCTTCAAAAAGGAATTGAAAAAACATTATTTGCAACTGCCGATGATGAACTTCGCCCGGTAATGAATGGTATTTATGTTGAAATTTCACCCGACTTTATGAGTTTTGTTGCTTCTGACGCACACAAGCTGGTTCGTTACCGTCGTTCAGATGCCACAGCTGAATTTGAGTCGTCGTTTATTTTGCCAAAAAAACCGGCCAGTTTGCTGAAAAATCTGCTTCCCAAAGAAGAGTTTGACGTAAAGCTGGAATTTGACGATAAAAACGCTTTTTTTACATTGAGCAAATACAAATTAATTTGTCGTCTGGTTGAAGGAAATTACCCAAGTTATAATTCGGTAATTCCAAGTAATAACCCGAATAAAATGATTATCGACAGGTTGGCATTTTTTAATACTGTAAAACGTGTCTCTGTTTTTTCAAATCAGGCCAGCAATTTAATTAAATTGAATATCAATGATAACCAGCTGGTTGTTTCTGCTCAGGACATCGATTTTTCCATTTCAGCGGTTGAGCGCCTGAGTTGTGAATATGAAGGAGATGAAATTGAGATAGGATTCAAATCTACATTCCTGCAGGAAATTTTAACCAATATCTCAGCCAGTGATGTAAAGGTTGAATTGAGTGATCCTACAAGAGCAGGTCTTTTACTTCCTGCCGAAACTGACGATGAAGACGAAGATGTTTTAATGCTTCTGATGCCGATGATGATAAACGCATAAAATCGAATAATTATAAATGTGGAGGGTATCCCAAAAATCAGAATGGAAATCAAGATGGTTTTTCGGATACCTTCTTTTTTAATTTAAGCGAATGAATCTTACATTAAAAAATCCGGTGGTCTTTCTCGATCTCGAAACAACGGGAATCAACATAGTTACTGATCGAATTGTAGAAATTGCTTTGTTAAAAATTCATCTTGATGGAAGTGAGGAAGAAAAGCTTTTGCGCATTAATCCGGAAATGCCAATTCCTGAAGAAGCGTCAAAAATTCATGGAATAGTCAACGAGGATGTAAAAGACGAACCAACCTTTAAGGAGGTGGCTAAAACACTGGCCAAATTTTTGGAAGGTTGTGATTTAGGGGGGTTTAACTCCAATCGTTTTGATATACCCTTGCTTGCAGAAGAATTTCTGAGAGCAGATATTGATATCGATTTCAAAAAAAGAAAATTTATCGATGTTCAGGCTATCTTTCATAAAATGGAAAAACGTACTTTGGCAGCAGCATATAAATTTTATTGTAATCAGCAACTAGTTGATGCACACAGTGCTATGGCCGATACAAAAGCTACATACGAGGTTTTGAAGGCACAACTTGACATGTATAAGGATGTGGTTTATGAAGATAATCACGGAAAACAATCGGTACCGATTGTTAACGACGTACAAAAGTTGAGTGAATTTTCGTCGTACGACAGAAATGTTGATTTTGTAGGGAGAATCGTTTACGATGAAAATGGAGTGGAAGTGTTTAATTTCGGCAAAAACAAAGGGATTCCCGTTGAACAGGTCTTGGAAGAGCAACCCGGTTATTTTGGATGGATTATGAATAGTGAATTTCCACTTTACACGAAACGGGTGCTTACTCAGATTAAATTGCGGATGATGACCAGGTAATGGTCTATTTTTATTTTTAAGTTTAAATCAAAAGATTATCACTTAAAGGTGATAGCTATAGTTGAGAATATGAAAATTATTTGTATTGGACGAAATTATATGGCGCATGCAAAGGAATTAAAAAATGAAATTCCTGAAGAGCCGGTGTTTTTTTTAAAACCCGATTCGGCGTTGCTTAGAAATAACGATCCGTTTTATATCCCCGACTGGACAAAAGAAGTCCATCATGAAATTGAGCTGGTGATTAAAATTAGCCGGATTGGGAAAAATATAGAAAAACGTTTTGCCCATCGTTATTTTGATGAAATTGGACTTGGGATTGATTTCACGGCGCGTGATGTTCAGCAGAAATTAAAAGAAAAAGGTCTGCCCTGGGAAAAAGCAAAGGCTTTTGACCAGTCGGCAGTAATCAGCAGTACCTTTCTGGATAAGAGTATTTTTCCCGATCCGGAAGCCATTGGTTTTAAATTGGATGTAAACGGAAAACCCGCACAGGAAGGAAATTCAAAGTTAATGATGTTTGGGTTTGAAGAGATTATTTCACATGTGTCGAAATACATGACACTGAAAATTGGTGACTTAATATACACAGGTACACCTGCAGGTGTTAGCCCTGTAAAAGTTGGCGATCATCTGGAAGGCTACCTCGAAGGCAAAAAGTTTTTTGACTTTTTGATAAAATAACCTTAAAAATAATCAGAATGACAACCTTGAATGAAATTAACAAGTTTCTCGGGCCAAAGAAAATGGCCATGGTAGGAGTTTCCCGTAATCCAAAGAAGTTTGGTGGGGCGATTTTTAAAGAGTTAAAAGAAAAGGGTTTTGATTTGTATCCCGTAAATCCCAATGCTGACGAGATTCAGGGAGTAAAGTGTTATAAGTCGGTGGAGGAGCTGCCTGACCACGTTACACACCTTTTTGTTGTAACCCCCAGGCAAGAAACTCTAAGCGTTGTAAATACAGCTTCCAGCAAAGGGATAAAAATGATTTGGATTCAACAGAAATCAGACACTCCCGAAGCTGTAAAAGCAGCAGCAGATGCCGGAATTCCGCTGATTTATAAAAAGTGTATCATGATGTTTGCAGATCCGGTTCAAAGTTTTCATAAGTTTCATCGTTTCTGGGTAAAAGCTTTTGGTGGTTATCCCAGAATGGTCCGTTCAGCAAACTGATGTAGAGAGAAGATCTCTCATTTTATCCGAAAAGACATTTGTAAAATTTTAGAGAATGGAAAACTACGATTTTGAATTGGAAATGCAGGTGCGCGATTATGAATGCGACATTCAGGGCATCGTTAATAATTCTGTTTATCAGAATTATTTGGAACATTGCCGGCATAAATTTCTCCACAAAGCAGGCCTCGATTTTGCTCAACTGCACAACGAGGGAATTGATGCAGTAGTTATTCGTGCTGAACTCGATTATAAATTTCCTCTTCGCCCGGCCGACGATTTTTTTGTTCGTTTAAAAATGGGGAAACAAGGTCGTTTGAGGGTTGTTTTTAAGCAACAGGTGATTCGAAAATCGGATGAAAAGTTAATGGTTGATGCTAAAATTACAACAGTTCTGACAAGAAATAATCGCCCAATTTTACCCGATATTCTGGAAGAGAAGTTTAAAGTAACTGGCGTGAAATTGGAAGAGTTTTAATCTAAAAGTTTTTCTTCTATCCTGAATTCTTCGGGTTTAAAACCTACAGTTTTTAAAGCTGATTTAAATCCTTCATTCATCATTCTTCCGGCCTGCATTGGAAAATCGAGCAGGGCAGGGAAGTTCTTTTTGTCGTTTGGAGTATTGTAAAATTTCAGGCAGGTTTTAAGGTTTGTCGACAAATAAATTCGACACGCCATCGGCCTCGCTTTATATGCAATACACATCCCATTTTCCAACAGAGGACAAGGGTGTTTGGAGTTAAGCAGCGCATCGTTTGTCAGGCTTTTTAATTTTTTTGCCTTACCACGAGCCCTTGCCTGGATATCTTTTTGTTTCCTGGTTTTTAAATTGGTTTTAATAAAAAAGTTTAAATAGTCCAGTTCATAGTTCATTGCAAAAACAGGTTGGTGACAACACCACTGACATCCTTTTTTGCAATCAATAGTAGTATTTTGCCGCTGAGAAAGTTCGGAAATTGATACTATCAATTCGTCAATTTGCTGATACATTTCTTCAATTGCCGAAAATAAAATTTCTTTTGAGTCAATACTTTCCGCTGCATTTATTGCAATTCGGTATCCATCGGAATAAAAAGCTCTTAGATATTCGTTAAAGGGTTGGTTCTTTTTCATTCTTGAAAGATTTGTGCTCCAATTTACACAATCTTTTTTCTAAAAAAAATATTAGTATTAAAATTCGTTCCTCTTCAGTCGGTCAAAGTAATCTTTGGCAGCCCTGCGTACATGTGGCGAAAGCAACAACGCTGAAATAACGGTTGGGAAAGCCATCAGCGCAAACGAAATATCGATGAGACCAATGATTACCCGCAGATTTGAAATGGCGCCAACAATAATAACAATTACAAAAATGTAGTTATAGATATAACCATATTTAGCACCGGCAACGAAGCCAAGGCATTTTGTTCCATAATAAGGAAAGGCAAACAGAGTCGACATTGCAAAAAAGGTAACACTGGTAGATAGAATGTATTTTCCGAAGGTGGGAATTGCCAGGTCAAAGGCATGAGCTGTTAACGAAATTCCGTCGGCAGAACTTTCAATCCATGAGTCGGTTATTATAATTGCCAGTGCAGTCATTGTGCAAATCAGAATGGTATCGATAATGGGCCCAAGCATGGCCACGAGTCCTTCTCGGATGGGCTCGCTTGTTTTTGCAGCTCCGTGTGCCATTGGGGCAGTTCCCAAACCAGCTTCGTTTGAGAAAGCGGCGCGCCGTACACCGGTAATTATTATCGCGCCAAGCGAGCCTCCCAGAACAGCATCACCTGTAAAAGCATCGTGAAAAATGGTTTTAAACGCCGGAATAATTTGCGATGGACTTGAAAAAATAATAAATAAAACAGTGGCTACATATACAGCAACCATAATTGGAACAACACGTCCGGTTACATTACCTATACGTTTTATTCCTCCTATAATTACTATGCCAACAATAACAGCAATGATGATTCCGGTAATTAAATCCGATTGAAAATTACCGCCGAGATTATTGGGAACCAATACAACGTCACGGATCATTTGGGTAAGCTGGTTGGCCTGGAAGAGAGGGGACACGCCAATCATTCCCATCAGGGAAAAGAAAATTGCCAGCGGTTTCCAGTTTTTTCCCAACCCTTCAGTAATAAAATACATGGGACCACCCTGAATTTCCCCATTTGAGTCTTTTCCGCGAAACATAACCGCCAGCGAACAAGTAAAAAATTTGGTGCTAACGCCGAGCAGCGCTGAAACCCACATCCAAAAGATAGCGCCGGGGCCACCCATTGTAATGGCTACAGCAACACCGCTTACATTTCCCATTCCAACGGTTCCGGCCAGAGCAGTTGAAAGTGCCTGGTAATGCCTTAATTGTCCCGGTTCGTTCGGGTCATCATATTTTCCGCTTAAAATTTTTAAGGCATGTGTGAAATAGCGTAAAGGAGCTAATCTGGAATAAATCAAAAAGTAGAAACCACCCCCTAAAAGCAAAATTAAAATGGGAGTTCCCCAAATAATGTTGGCTGTGTTTATAATGTATTCACCAATCTTTTCAAACATCGGGCTAAGAAAATGCAAATCATGTTAAAAAACAAATTGAAAAAAATGTAAAGGAAACTTGTCTTTTAGAGAAATGTAAAGTATGTTTGTCATATTGAAAAGTAAATTTTACAAAGATGAATATTTTACTACCCGTTTTAATCGGATATGTTATTCTGTATATTTCTTTTGGTCTTTATGTTTTACGGCCAATTCCTAACAGTTACGATCTACTAAAAATAAAAATAAGGTTTCTTCCTTCTTATATAAAATGGATTGGTCTGATTTTCATTGTCGGGGGATTTATTGCCGCTTTTGGTTTTAATGAATTTGAAGGATTTGTAAGAAAAAGAGAAGTCTTTTTTTATAATTTGAATACAGGATTGCTTTTTTTTGTTTTCTCGAAAGAACGTGATGAAGATGAGCTGTTTCTTCATTTACGAATGAAGGCATTGGTTGTAAGTTTTATAAACACAATTATCACAATAGGTATATTATATCCCTTAGTTTTTTTAAACAACGAAATAACAGACAGCTGGATCTTTGATTTTGGCTTTTTCCTGTTGATGCTTCTGGTTTATTACTTGTCATATTTTTATTACACAAAATACAAATCAAAAAAATAATTAAATGAATTTCTTTGATATTTTCCCATTTATACTGGCGGTAATTTTCATGTTTTTACTTGGTTGGCTTCTTCCAAAAACGGGCAAAACCTACGATGTATTAAAGATGCATCTGGATTTATTTCCGCACTGGTTTAAATGGATTGGGATTGTCTGGTTCGCAGTGGCTTTTACAGTATTTCTGTTTGTTTTTCATTTGAATAAATCAGGTTTAAACTTTTTGGTGCTAAACACAAATTTTTCGCTGTTCCTTTTTCTTTTTTCGCGGGAGAAAAGAGAGGATGAATTTTCAGAACAAATACGTTTAAAAGCCTTTGTTTATGCTTTTATTTCTTTTATAGGAGTAATTATAATTTACGGTGCTTTGCAGGAAAGTAGGTGGTGCGTTCCGGTAATTTTTAATGAATTTACTTTTGTTTTGGTATTTTTGGGAATCGCACTTATTTCATCGTTGATATATTTTTATATGAGTATATTTTATTCAAACAAATAGAAAATTTGAAAAATACCTTGAAAATAGAACGCGCCATCAAAAATTATACCCAGGAAGACTTGGCAAAAATCATTGGAGTTTCACGTCAAACCATTAATTCCATTGAAACCGGCAGGTATGTTCCTTCAACTGTTTTGGCATTAAAAATTTCTGCTGTTTTTGAGAAATCAGTTAATAAAATTTTCAGCTTGGAGGTTTCAGATTAATACTTTTTTCTATTTTTGTATTATAATCTGAATTCATTTAAACCTGAACATGCGTAAAATTCTAATAATCGAAGACGAAGCAGAATTGCTGGATGAGGTGGCTTGTATTTTAAAACATGAAGGATTTGATGTTTTTAAAGCCTCAGACGGTATTTCCGGTTTTGGTTTGGCCAAAGATAAAATTCCTGACCTGGTTTTGTGTGATGTGGTTTTGCCCCAAATGGATGGTTTTCATGTTATTAGGGAGTTTAAGAGACACGAGGTTCTTGCATCAAAACCTTTTATATTTATTTCTGCTCTGAGTGAGCGGCAAGAGCGGCGTAAAGGAATGGAAGAGGGAGCCGACGACTATTTAACAAAACCATTTACACGCGAAGAGCTCCTTAAAACAATTGATGTCCGCATTAACAGGTATGAACAAATGTATTCCGGTATTGAGGTCTTTTTTCAAAATCAAACCAATGAGTTGGGTGAATTGAAAGATGAGGTTAAAAGCAAAGAGCAAAGTTTAAAAAAAATATTAGTACAGCATAAAAATCTGCAGTTGCAACTGAAGGAGAAAGAAAATGAGTTGATGAAAGAGACTTTAAGGGGAGAGGAAAGTAAGAATATACTGAAAAAGCTGAATCTTATTGTTGAAAATGAATTATACAGACCAACAGGTACAAAGCATAAAAGTGATGTATTATTTAAAATGAAGAAATATTTGAATGATAAATCATTACTTTTAAATAATTGGGCGACATTTCAATTAAGATTTAATCATGTATATCCTGGTTTTACAGAAAAACTGACGGAAAGATTTGATGCGTTGACACAATATGATATTGTATTCATTTGTGCTACAAAAATGGGGATGAATACAAGTCAGATTGCTCACCTTTTTAATATTTCAGACGATAGTGTGAGAAAGAGCAGGTATCGGATTAAAAAGAAATTATGCTTAAAAAAAACAGATAATTTTGTTCAATTTACTCATTCTATCTTGTCCGACGAATAACATATCAATTTTTTCGTGTAGCACAAAACTTATCTTTTTATCGGGAAAAGTATTCAAAACTGCTTTTACAGGAACGTTTGCAGCTTATATTTTATATTCAAGAAAAAAGGTGCAGTTTTAGCTAAAAATTTTGTAATTTACTAAACATTGGTGCAATTTGTTGGTTGTATCCATTACTGAGACGTTTAAAATGGTAAATCTGAAAATATTGTACAAGCGTATTTTATTTTGTGTCCATAAAATGTCCATATTTTTAAAAGATTCGTTCAACATAATCTTGCCAACTTTGTAGAGTTAGGCTTGTGATTGTATTGAACTGGGGATAAAAATCTAAGAGAGTTATGTTAAAGTCAAGCAAAAGTAAAGAAAGTGGCAGGAGTAGTTTAACAGTCATAGGAGCAGGCACCAAACTGAAATGCCGGGTATCATCGGAAGATGATATAAGAGTGGATGGCGAGATAGAAGGTGAATTAGTTACAACAGGAAGAATAGTAATTGGAAAAACAGGCTATGTACGCGGATACATAAAAGCTGCGTTTGTTGTAATAGAGGGAAAAGCAAAAGGAGATTTTATTGCTGATAATGAATTTACTATAATCCCCGGAGGAGAAATGAGGGGGACAATAAAGACCAAGCATGTAAATATTAAAGAAAAGGCTTTTTTTGATGGGATGTGTTACATATTGGATGAATCTGACCCTAAGAACGATCAAAAGTTTGAAACTTCTGTCGAGTGGACGGATCAACAGATTAAATCGATTGAGGATAATGTAGTTAAATTGAATGGGAAAGATGTTTCATCAGACTTTTTGGAAAGCGTTTATGATTTTGATGAGGAAGACTCCTTAAATGATGAAGAAAAGTCTAAGGTGAATAAAAAGAGCAAACTTTCATTGCTAAATATGAAAATGAAACAGATAAGATCGATATAAAAATTAATTTATGGAAAAATCGTTTGTATTCCCAAGTGTATTAGAAGAAAATTACAGAGACTTCGAAAAAGTTGCCGATGAGTTTTTAGATGGTATTAGAATAACCGGTTTAAACGGGAAAGATTATATCGTAGGTAACCTTGCTTTGAAAGAAGGATTATCTCCTCATAAATTTCTAAATAGTTCTCCTGATGATGCTGATTATCAGTTGTTAGGGCTTACCGGTTTGTTAACTGCAACGCAGGGTACCTACTCGAATTTAATTGTTACCACAGGTTTCCCTTTTACAACCTATCAACCTTTTAAAGGGGCCGCTGCTGATTTTTTTAAAGGAAGCCACCAAATTAACTTTGATTCGCGTACCCTCGGGAGTCGCGGTGTAGAGAAAGTTGATTTTTCTATACCTGAAATTGATGTTATGACCGAAATTGAAGGATCGGTGAAATATATCAGAAATGGGGAGATAAAAGATAACGGCAACTTTATAATTGCAAGTATCGGTTATGGAACATTCGAAATTGCTTTGTCTCAGCCGGGTGGTTTGGTTTACAGAACAGCTCATAGTTCCAGTGGTATTGTTTATGCGATAAAGTTGTTGGAAAATGAACTGCAAAAAAAATATTATATAAATATTTTAACAGATCAGCAGTTGGAAAGGGCTTTTCAAAGAGGCAGCATTCTTATAAAGAGAAAAAGAGTAGATCTTTCTGAAATTAGAGATAAAGTGTTGGAAAGCTATTATAACGAGGTAATATCGCCGTCTATCAGACGTAATATTTTGGATGAGGATTTCTACGATGTCGATAAAATTTATCTGGTGGGAGGCGGTTCACTTTATCAGAAAATAGTAGAGCTTTTTAACAAAGAATTTGAAGATGTTTTAAAAGTTGAAGTAGTTCCTTCTCCAAATCTAACTGCCAGTAAAGGATATTGTATTCACTCGTTGGAATTGGCGAAGTCAAAGATGGGAGATCTTGGTCTGGAAAACAAGAGTAGTTTTACATGTGTAGGACTGGATTTAGGTAATAATAATACAGTGGTTACGGTCAACAACGATTTTTAGTATACGGCAATTATCCCCCGTAGTGTATTAAGATTGTCTTTTTGTGTTTTAAAGACAATCTTTTTTTGTGGCTTAAATCTTTTTTTCGAACAAAGAATTCTTTCTGGGCTTACCTTTTAGCAAAAGAGGTAACCTTATGGTAAAAGTGGTGCCATTGTGTAAAAAGCTGGTAAATGTAATTCGCTCTCTATGGATTTTTTCTGTTTATCTTGTTTTGTAAACAGAAAATGGATAGTTCCCGATAATAACGTGAATATTTGATTGTTTTATATTTTGTTTTCTAATATATTTCCTGTTAAATTTTTCTATGGACAAATGTGTATACTGTAATCAGAATAAGCCATGTGAGCTCTTTTTTTATGAGAAAGTTTTGGTATGTGGCGATTGCAGGAAGAAAGATACGTGGGACATAATTGAATCTTTTTGTTTGTCTTCATCCATCGATAATCCGCTTGAAATGGCAGAGATTCTAATGATGTTTCCCGACTTTAAGATGCACTGTCCGGAACACCATTATCTTGTCCCGGCAGTGCTTTTGGCCTCGTATAGCAAGGCTGTTCTGAAAGAGGAGAAGTTGGAATCCTGGTTGAAAATAGTTAGAAACAGAGCAGAGAAAGTTCCCGGGGCCTTTTGTGGAACACACGGCAGTTGTGGCGCAGCCGTAGGAACCGGCATTTTTGTGAGTTCAGTTACAGGAGCAACACCTTTGAGTTCGGAAGAATGGAGTTTATGCAATTCGATTGTAGGTCGTTCTCTTCTTGCAATGGCTCACTACGGCGGACCTCGATGCTGTAAACGCGTAACTTATATTGCCTTACAGGAAAGCGTAAAGTTTCTAAAGGAAAGAATGGCTGTAAAACTTCATATTCCGGAAAATATCGAATGCAGTTTCTTTCTGCAAAACGAAGAACAGTGCCTGAAAGAAGGATGTCCTTTTTATCCCAACAAATAGAATAGATAGATTTATTTTAACACTACTTTCGCAAATACCGGTAAGTGGTCGGATGGGAACCTGTGATTTGTGAATTCACTTAAAGCTGCATATTTTTTTACATCAATTTCACCATAAGTAAAAATATAATCAATCCTGTTTTCAAGCGGTGCATCAAGTTTAAATCCCTCGAACGTTCCAACCGGACCGTAGGGTGGTTCTTCTGACACTTCACGGCTGTCGTTTAAATATTTTTTAAGCAGCTGGATAGGTTCGGTATCAGGTGTTAGATTAAAATCTCCGGTTAAAATTACAGGCAAATTTTTATTCTGAACCATTTCCCGGATCTTTTGATAAATAAGCGAAGCGGAATTTTTGCGTGCTTCATTTCCTTTGTGATCAAAGTGTGTATTAAAAAACAGAAATTGTTTACCGGTTACTTTTGACTGAAATTTCCCCCAGGTTACAATCCTGTTTAGTGCAGCATCCCATCCTTTGCTCGGTTTTTCTGGTGTTTCCGAAAGCCAGAACGTACCTTTTTTAAGCAAGATAAATTTTTTAGGATTATAAAAAACAGGAGAAAACTCTCCTCCTTTTATACCATCGTCACGCCCAACCCCAAACCATTCGTATTCCGGAAGTTGTGCCTTTAAATCTTCTATCTGCCCAACAAGAGCTTCCTGCATACCAAAAATATCAGCCTCGTGAAAGCGGATCAGTCCACTTACCATTTCAATTCGGTTTGGCCAGGCGTTTTCTCCGTCGTTGGGTGTATTGTACCTGATATTGAAACTTATGATATTCATTTGTTGAGCAAAAATTGTGGCAGGCAACAACAATAATATGATTAAGATTTGTTTTTTCATTCTTCACAAAAATTATAAGGTTGATATTTAGCGATATCTTGTTTCCCTTCAACAACTGTGTTTCGGCTTTCTGTTTTGCCTTTTATGACATAATTGTAGCAAAAGTCGGTAATTACATTTAAATATTCTTTCATAGGTTTATTGGCCATTTCATGACCGGCGCCGCATGATGTATGTAACCAATACGGCACCTCAAGTTGGTCGAGTTTTTGGGTAATAGTATACGAACCATGAAGAATTAGATATCCCGGGCTTCCTTCCTTACAATAATGATGAGGCGCAGTTGCATAAGGAACCAGGTTATCATCAGTACCGTGAAACAAAAGCGAAGGGACAGCAGACTCTTCGTAAATTACGGTAGTATCGGGAATTGCCCCGGCCATTCCAATTACCCCGGCATAAGAAACAGGGCCAGAATCGAGTCCGTAACAATAAGGTGGCTGATAAGCTGTATTTAATACGGTTTCCGCACCTGCACTGCTGCCTGCAATTATTATTTTTTGGGGATCAATGCCAAACTCAAACCGGTTTTGAATCAGAAAAAAAGTGGCATCCTGCAAATCTTCTACTGCTGCATAAAACGTATTTATTTTATCCTCTGCCGGACAATCGCATCCAAAGCCTCCTTCTTTATCTTTTCTTGTGAGCCGGTAAGAGATGGATGCAGTAACGTAACCATATTTTGCCAGCTCTGAACAAAATTTTTGAATATCTTCGCTGTCTCTCTGACCTACCCGGAAACCCCCGCCATGGACGTAAATTATTGTAGCGCGTTCTGTTTCTGCATCATATTCCGGCAGATAAATATCCATATCCAGATTTTCACCGTCTTTTGATGTATAAGTCAGGGTTTGTACAGAAACTTCATCGGAAATTAATTCCTGATACCTTTCCTGAGCTATAATTGTGGTTGTTGAAAACAGAATGAGAAATAACGGGATTACACGTTTCATTTTTTCTTATTTTTTTGCGAATATAAAATTAATGTTGCAAAGTAAATAAAAAAAGATGGAACCTGAATTTTCAGATTCCATCAAAATACCCCGTTTAAATGAATCGGTGACGCAAGTTGAGCCCGCCGTACAATCTATCTTCCGAAATGTTTTTATTTCTAAATTATATTTTGCGTAAGTCAAAAAATAAACCAATAAATTTATTTTACTGAAAATCAAATTGTTGTGTTGTTGTAGTTATGTTTGAGATGATTCAAAATGGGATAAAAATTCTAGAATATGGGTAGAATTTAATGGAATTTTAAAACAATAAATGGGTGTTTTTTGATAAAATCAGCTCATGACGAAGCAGCCATCGTTTTCGTTCAATTCCACCGGCATAGCCTGTTAATTTTCCATTGGAACCAATAATTCGGTGGCAGGGAATGACGATTGGAATTGGATTTTTTCCGTTAGCCAGACCAACTGCTCTTGTATTTTTTTCAGAACCTGATTTTTTTGCAATATCGAGATATGATGTTGTTTCACCAAACGAAACTTTTTGTACAAGGTTCCATACCTTTTGCTGAAACTCAGTACCTTTGGGTTTAAGTTTTAGTTGAAATTCTTCACGTTTACCCTCAAAATATTCAGTGAGTTGTTTTTTGGTTTTAATGAGTATTCCGGGTAAGTCATTGTCTGACGGTTTTTGAGCGTCTTTAAACTCAACACTCAGCAGAAAAACAGAGTCCGATGTCAGTTTTAGCCAGCCAACAGGCGACTCCAAAAATGTAATATATAATTTCTCTTCCATAAAAAATCCGATATCAAAGATACCGGATTTTTTGACTTGTGGTTATCGATTTTTAATAACGTTCCCGTTTTGTATATTTGGTATGAAGCAAATGATGGGAAACTTCTCCGAGCGGTTCCTTTAAGAAATCGCGATAAAGCTTTTGTACTTCCGGGTTTTCATGCGATTTTCGAAGAGCTAATTCACTGTCCTCGGTATAAATTGCTTCTGCGCGTTTTTTGCGAATTTCCGGATTTGTAGGAATAGGTTGTCCGCCACCTCCCAGACAACCACCGGGACAAGCCATAAATTCAATAAAATGATAGTCTGCTTTCCCCGATTTTACAGAATCCATAACTGTTTTTGCATTTACAAGCCCATGTGCAATGGCGCATTTTAATTCAACACCGTCAAGAAAAGCCCATTCTTTTAACGGATTTTCAATTTTTACAGAGGCTTCTCTCACTCCTTCCATCCCCCGAACAGGAGTAATGTCCAGGTTTTTAAACGGGACCTCACGCCCGGTTACAATTTCATATGCTGTCCTCAAAGCGGCTTCCATAACTCCGCCTGTTGCTCCGAAGATCACAGCCGCACCGGTTGACTCACCCATTAATCTGTCATATTTTACGGGTTTCAGTTTGTTAAAATCTAACCCCGCCTGTTTAATTAAAATTGCCAATTCGCGGGTGGTTAAAACATAATCTACATCCCGATAACCGCTGTCGTGCATTTCCGGACGGTATGCTTCAAATTTTTTAGCCGTACAAGGCATAATGGAAACCGAAACAATATTTTCCGGTTCCAGATTTCTTGCCTTGGCGTAATATGTTTTAACCAGGGCGCCAAACATTTGTTGAGGAGATTTACATGTAGAAAGGTGCTCTAAATGTTCGGGATACATGTGTTCTATATATTTTATCCAACCTGGTGAACACGATGTTGCCATAGGAAGACTTACACTTTCGTCTTTGTCGACCAAGGCTTTTTTTAACCGGGTTAATAATTCTGTTCCTTCCTCCATAATTGTGAGGTCAGCTGTGAAGTCAGTATCAAGAACGGAATCAAAACCTAACCTTTTGAGCGCTGCGACCATTTGTCCGGTAACACGCGAACCTGGCTCCAGCCCCAGTTCTTCACCCAAACCCACACGGACAGCCGGAGCTGTTTGAACTACAACGTGTTTATTCGGATTTGCAATTGCTTCCCAAACTTCTTCAATATAATTTTTTTCAACCAATGCACCGGTTGGGCAGTGGTTTACACATTGTCCGCAATTGGTGCAAACAACGTCACGCATAGCTTTTTCAAAGAAGGTGGTTATTTTCATTTTGTCTCCTTTGTGAGCTACTGTCAGAGCGTTTACTCCCTGTAATTCAGCACATGTGCGAACGCACCGCTGGCAACGAATACATTTACTATCGTCTTTTATAATTGACGGAGAAAACATATCGATAGTATAGTTCTTTAAAGGCACCAACTCCAGAAAATCCTGTGTCATTATTTTATATTCAGAAGCGAGTTCCTGCAACTCGCAGTTGCCATTTCTGTAACATTTGGTACAATCGGCATTGTGCTCTGCCAATAAAAGTTCAATAATGTGTTTTCTTGAATTTCGTACTTTTAAACTGTTGGTGAGAATTTCCATCCCTTCTTCAACTGGTGTAGCGCAAGCTGCCGAAAGTCGGTTTTGTCCAACTACTTCAACAACACAAACCCTGCAGTTTCCCGCTACGCATAAATCTTTGTGGTAGCACAACGTTGGGATTTTGATCCCTTGTTCATCTGCCGCCTCAAGTATAGTTTTCCCTTTTGCAATTTCAACTGGAAAACCGTTAATGGATATATTTAATTTGTTTGCCATTTTTTTAATTTTCGATGGGTTAGTAAATCATTTCTTCGCGGAAGTTCTCAACAATAGAGGAGAAGGAATTTGCCACCGACTGCCCCAAACCACATTTAGCGGTTAATTGCATCGTTTCCGTCAGCCGCAATAGTTTGTCGAGATACGATGCGGGTTTGTCACCTCTTTTTACTGCTTTGATGCCAAGCAGCAATTGCTGACATCCCACCCTGCACGGAGTACATTGTCCGCAACACTCTTCACGGAAGAATTCAAGATAATTATCGAGAACATTAAACATTGAACGCGAACTGTTGAAAAGCATCATAGAACCTCCGGTAGGAAGTGATATACCTGTGAGTTTTCCTTTGAAGCCAATGGCCGCATCTTTGAACTTTTTACGTGGAACAAGAAAACCGGAAGCTCCTCCCACCTGAACGGCTTTGGTATCTCCATCGCCAAATTCATAAACAAAGTCCTGAAGGCTCATTCCCAACTCAAGTTCATAAATACCGGGTTTGGGAGTATCTCCCGAAACAGAAAACAGTTTTGTTCCACGGGAATATTGAACGCCCAAATCATAGAATTTTTTGGCTCCGTATTTAAAAATGGTAAACGTGTGGACCAAGGTTTCAACATTATTTATTACAGTTGGCGAGCCGTTAAAACCTGCTTGTGTTGGAAATGGTGGCTTATTGCGTGGTTCACCTCGTTTCCCTTCGAGCGACTCCATTAAAGCAGTTTCTTCGCCACAAATATAGGCTCCGCTGCCCATAAACACTTTTATTTTGAAATCAAGGTTTATTTCCTTGCAGTAATATTCAAATTCTGCAATTTCTTTGTTTAGCTCTTCTTCCAGAAATTTATATTCACCCCTGAGGTAAATAAAACCTTCCTTTGCGCCAGTAACATAACCACAAACGGCCATTGCCGTGAGAACTTTATAAGGAACTTTTGACAGAATCTCCCTGTCTTTAAATGTTCCCGGTTCTCCTTCATCAGCGTTACATATTACATACTTCTTTTCAGCTTTTGCTTCCGATGTGAGTTTCCATTTTAGTCCGGTTGGGAACCCTGCACCGCCACGTCCCTTTAACTCTGAACTGATAAGCTCATTTATTAGCTCCTGAGGTTTCTTTTTGATGGTAGTTGAGAGAACTTTTTCCCAGTCATTTTCATTTCTGAAAATAAAATCTACCCTTTTTAATTGATACGAATTTGCCATTTTCCCTTTTTTTAAATTGAACCGTTTTGTTTCATATAATCCGAAAGAATTTCTCTAACCTTCTCAGGTGTGAGTTCAGTGTAAACTTCGTTGTTGATCATCATAGCCGGCGCTTTGTGGCACCAGCCGAGGCAGTTCGTTTCCAAAAGAGTAAAACGATTATCGGGAGTCGTTTCTCCCAGCTTAATCTTTAACATGTCCTGAATGGCAAAAAGTACCTGGCTTTTCCCTTTCATTGCACACGTAATGGTTTTACACACCCGAATGGTGTACTTTCCTGTCGGCTTGGTTTCAAGAAAAGAATAGAATGTAGCCGTTCCGTAGACCTCAGAAGCAGGAATATCCATTTCGCGGGCAATCTCTACCATGGAGTATTCTGACAGAAAATTTTCGCGCTCAATTACCCCTTGCATTATCGGGAGAAGATTTTCCCGTTGTCTTCCATATTGGTCGGCTAAATTTTGAATTAAAGACTTTATGGGATCCATAAAAATAATTTAAGTTATTAATCAGTTTATTAGTTGTTTTTATTGTTAAATAGAGCGCCAGTTAAGGCTTGGTCAATCGTTCTTTTTTATTCTCTCAATAAAGAAATTTTTCTCTATTTGTAGAAACAAAAGTAAACAGATGTTTATTAATAAACGAGAATAATGTTGCTTAACATTGCTGTTGTTCAGCATGATTCTGTTTCTGTAAAACAATAAAAATTTAAATAACTTATTTTACATGATATTTGTCAAATTTGATGCGCCTTCAAAATAGACCCTGAAAAAGAAAAATTTGTTATTTAGACTTAATTAATATAATGTTTTTTTAACATTAAATTCATGTTTGAAGCAACCATTTTGGTGTCTTTTTGTCTATATTCATAGAGCCATAAAAACAGTAAACAATGTATTATTCATGAAAGCAATTTTAAAACTTCCATTTGTATTTTTATTTGGGCTTTTCCCGCTTATAGGGAACGCTCAGTACATCACCATTTCAGGTTATATTACCGATTTTTTAACAGGAGGTGCGATCGAAAATGCCACTGTATTTGAAAAGAGTTCGGGTATTGGAACGATTACCGATAAGGACGGGTTTTATAAACTAGTTTTAAGGCCGGGGAAGATGAATATAACTTTTTCAGATAATGGTTTTGAAGCCTTTGTTCAGAAATTAACAGTAACCAATGACACGACTTTAATGATTCAGTTAAAGTCGGAAAAATGGGTAAAGGAGCATGAAAAAGCAGAGGCTGATCTTCAAACCGGTATCGGAGATAAAAAGACTCCTGAACGAAAAAAGTTTTGGTTTTTCTAAAAATTTTTACTTAGCTAGTTCTTTTATCGCTTTTCCCTGGCATTTGTCTGGCAGTGGAATATCTAAGAGCGTTGCTAATGTTGGAACCAAATCCACCGCAAAATATTTTTCGTTGATATTCATCGGCTGAATCTTTGCACCGTAAAATACGAGCGGTATATGGGATTGGTCTGTGTAATTTACTTTTTTGTATTTGTAACTCGGTTGCCATCCTTCTTTCAAAACATATAAAAAGTCTCCGGATCGGCCTTTAGAATAGGATTTGTAAAGTGGGGCAAGTAAGCCATTTGCTGAACTTCCCTGTTCCAGTTGATAGGCAGGTAAAGCAACCTGAACTCCTTCAAACTGGTTAATAAAATTGGAGGTTACATCCCGCATATCATTTAGGTCGAGTTTATTTTTCTCAATTAAATCGTGATCAAGATATACCTGTAAATCAGTATAATGTTCAATCCACTTTGCTTCGCCGTATGCGATATTTAAATAGGATGTGAGCAGGGCGATAGCGCTTTCAGGCATAAAATTATCAACAGGAAGATTAAATTCTTCTTTTAAATAATTTACCGGGTACGAAGTTGAAGTATTGGCCGTCAGGAAAAATAAAACATTATTTTTCCCGTATTTTTTTTCAACGGCACTTACCAATTCTCCTATGTATTGGTCAAGATAAAGATAAGTGTCTTCCATTTCAACAGAAGCAGGTCCAAACGAAACATTTTCATAGTCCATCGACGAAAAGACCACCGATACAAAATCGGTTGCGTTATCGCTTCCAATATCTTCATTTTCCATCAGCCTCAGTGTAAAATCTTTAACAATAAGGTTGGCATATGGTGTTGTTTTTAAAGGGCGGAAATCTTCTGAACGTTTTATATATTTACTAATGGTATGTGGAAAAGTATTCCATTTATCATAGTACCCTTTTTCAAGAATATAATCGTCTGCAACACTTTCGTTGTACGAGGTTTCCGGAAGTAAGGTCGTCCAGTTCCGGTAACTGTACATTTCCGGTTGATTTTCGCTGTTGTAAATACGAACCCAATCGGGAAAGGTACTAACATAAAAAGAACTTGAAATCATACGTCCCGATTCCACATCAAACCAGTAAGCAGCGTCTGCTGAATGTCCTGCCGAAAAAATAGCTGATTCTCTGTTCATCGCCACGCTGAATACCTTTGATTTGCCAAGAGTAAGGATTTTCAGATTATCGGTTATCGTATTTGAAAGCAATTTCACTGGCGATGCATTTCCTGCATCGGTGTCAGCGCCAACAGTAAAATAGTAGTCATCTTCTGTGCAGTCCAATTCTTTTTCCTTTAGCCTGTCGTACCATGTTTTGTCAATAATGCCATGTATGGAAGGATTTACACCTGTATAGAGGGTGGCTGTTCCGCTTGCATAACTCTGAATGTGTTGAGTGATATTTATATTCGAACAAACAGCGCCTTGTGTGTAAAGTTTTTTAAAACCGTTGCTCTGGAATTTGTTCCAGTAACGCTGAATATAATCGGGGCGCATATTTTCAACCACAATCCCTACAACCACTTTGGGTTGACCCTGAGCCCCTGTTGTGGATTGAGCCTTTAACGGATTTGCAATCCAACTGGTAATTAGCAAAACAAAAATTACAACCGCTCCTTGTTTCATAATGTTAAAATTTGGCTGCCTAAAGTAGTAAAAGTTCAAACTCTAAACAAAGAAAACGAAGAATCATAAAAAATATTCTTCTTTGTAATATCCTATATATTAGTCTTTTAGTAAAATATTATTTTTTTATCCTAAAAAATATTTTTTTGAGGTAGGGTAGAGTGTCTTTTATGCGGAGTACATAAAAAATAACTTAAAATTTATTGTCATGAAAAAAATTTTTGGATTTGGAATTTTATTACTTGGTGTTGTTTTATTTTCATGTCAGAATAATGACAAGCAGGGCGGTCAATTAACCAGTGAAGAGTTGTCTGAAAAATCAGCTCAGATTGCAATGGATGAAATTGCCATGGAGAGTGCTACAACAGAACTCGACTATGAAGTTGATTTTTATGCCAATGCAGAATTTGTGTTGTCTCAGTGGATGGGAATGGGCAAACACTGGGGCTGGATGAATGGATTGCGTTACAAGTACAATCACTGCCCTGATTTAACTATTGAAAATGAAGACGGAGGTTATCCCAAAACCATTACACTTGATTATGGCGATAGTACGGTTTTACGGAGTGGAAAAGTGTTAAGCGGTGTGGTGATAATTGAAATATCGGGGCCCCGGTTGGATAAGGATTATACCCGGTTTATAACTTACGAAGATTTTGGAGTCGATTCATTGGTCGTTAATGGAACTGCACAAGTAACCGTCGACCGTGAAAACAGTGTTTTCAGAACATTTACCAGCGATCTTGTATTTCTACTTGCTGACGGAACTTCCATTAATCGTACATCGGTTCGGGAGTGGGAGTGGATTGAAGGAATAGATTCCGAAATGGATCAAACCGACGATATGGTGCAAATTACAGGGTATACAAATGCGACTACTTCCGAAGGCGACGAATACATGAAAGAGATAATAGAACCGCTTATCAGGACACGCAATTGCCGTTTTATTGTGCAGGGAGTTGTTGAAATAACTTTAAATGGAGAATTGATCTCATCGCTTGACTACGGCGACGGAGAATGTAATGATGTTGCTATTTTAACGCAGGACGGAGAAACTGCTGAAGTGGATTTGTCAGTAAGGAAATGCAGGTTCAAATAGATTGGAGTAATAAAAAGTCTCAGCTTTTAAAAGGGCCGGGGCTTTTCTTTTTTTGATTCGTAACCTATCTTTGATTCGTTGTTTGAAAATTAGTTACATTGACCCAGGAAGAATTTAAGTATCTGTTTGAAATGCATTTTGCAGCAATTCGCAATTATGTATTTTATCGTTCAGGAAATACTGAGGTAGCTACTGATATTGCCCAGGAAACTTTCCTGAAGGTATGGGAAAAACAACAAACTGTGCAACCTGAGTCAGTAAAAGGTCTTCTTTATAAAATTGCCGGCGACCTGTTTATTTCGTATTACCGAAAAGAGAAACGTTCATTTCATTTTTTTAATCATTTTGTTTTTGATGAAAATGGACAGACTCCGGAAGATCTCTTCGCTTTTGAGCAATTAAAAGGAAATTATAAAAGAGCACTTGAAAAATTACCGGAGAAACAACGAACTGTTTTTTTGATGAGCAGGGCCGAGAACCTGAAATATAAAGAAATCGCTGAAATACTGGGGATAAGTGTAAAAGCAGTTGAAAAGCGAATGAAGTACGCCTTAAAATATTTACGCACTTTTTTAAATCACGAATGAATGACAAAAATATACATAGCACCTATTTAGAAAAAGAACATTCTACTTTTTTTTCAAAAGGGAAAATTAAATGGGAAAAAACAGAGGCAGAAGTGTGGGCAGAACTTTCAGACAAAATTGTTGAAAAACCGTCAGGGAGGGAAATAGTTTTAATTCCCGGGGTTTTAAAGTATGTGGCGGCGGCTGTACTCTTTTTTGCTGTTGTTTTGGGGGCTATCGCTTTTTTTTATCAGAAGACAGTTGTTTGTAATCCCGGCGAGCATCTTACTGTTCAGCTGCCCGATGAGTCAGTTGTGCAGTTAAATGCAGAGTCAGGAATAAAATACTACCCCTTAAAATGGAGATTTGGACGAAAGGTATTTCTGAAAGGCGAAGCTTTTTTTAAAGTAGAAACAGGAAAGAAGTTTAGTGTTATTTCTCCGGAAGGAGCAACCGAAGTATTGGGAACCAGTTTTAATATTTACTCCAGGGACGAAAAATACAGGGTAGCCTGTTTAACTGGTCGCGTAAAAGTTATTACAAACGAAAAAAAGTCGGTAATACTTGAACCGGGTTCAAAAACAGAGCTAAAAAAAGGTGAGCTTATTTTGCAGAAAAATCACAACGTTGAGAATATAATCAGCTGGACAAACAATCAATTCTTTTTTGCCGGAACCCCTCTCAGGGAAGTGATTGACGAGATTGAAAGACAATACGGTGTTACCATTAGAATTCAGAGAGAATTAGATAAACGGAATTTTGCGGGTAACTTTCCTAAAAAATATAATGTGGAAGAGGTATTGGATTTTGTTTGTACGGCGATGCAGATTAATTTCGTAAAACAATCAGAAAATGTATTTCTGGTGATGGAAAACAGTTAATAGGTGAAAAGTGGAATACTTTTAGTTTTTGTCTTGTGTTTTTATTTTCAGGTCTTTGGCCAACAATCTGAATCTGTTGAAATTGATGTAACCAAAACTCCTTTGGATGAAGTTCTTATTCACTTAAAGGAGAATTATGGTTTTCAGTTTGCATTTGATAAAGATTTGTTGTCGCAATTTGTTGTCTCTGTTCGCGACAATTTTTCCTCAAAAGAAGAAACACTTGCGGGTTTATTAAAAGGTTTGCCTCTTACTTTTAAAAAATCGGGAGAAGTTTTTTTGATTATTCCCAAAAATAGTTTTCAGGAAGTTCGTCGCCAAAAGACAACCCAAATTTCAGGTCAGGTAGTTGAAGCTCGTTCTTACGAGCCGTTGCCATTTTCATACATCCTAATAAATAACCGGTCAATTCAATCCGACCAACAGGGAAATTTCACTTATCTGGCTTCAGCTGATACCTCGTTTAATGTACGAATTTCACATCTGGGCTATTTTTTATACGATACACTTGTTTCAGGTAATCTGATACAGCAATTTCCACTTACTCCGCGTTTTACCGCGATCAAAGAAGTTCAGGTGGAAGGCAATCCGATTGAACGTTCAACATTGATCGGAGACCAACCCGGAAAAATAAAAATTAACCACAGGATTGCGCCGGTTCTTCCGGGATATGGGGATAATTCTGTTTTTAATATGTTACGTCTTATGCCCGGAGTTTTGGCTGCCGGAGAACAATCTTCCGATTTACTGATTTGGGGGGCTTATGAAAGCCATAGTAAAATTCAATTTGACGGATTTACGATTTTCGGACTAAAAAACTTTAACGATGATATTGGCGTTGTAAATCCGCTGGTGTTAAAAGATATGGAAGTTTTTAAAGGAGGTTACGAAGCAAAATACGGCGATCAGGTTGGCGGAATTGTAAATATAACCGGTAAAAAAGGGAGTTTACAAAAGCCTTCTTTTACATTCAATATAAATAATACAACTTTAAATTCGCTGGTTGAACTGCCTGTTTCCAAAAAATCATCGTTTCTGGCTGCCTACCGGCAAACTTTTTATGAATTGTATGATCCGTCGGAGATAGAACTATATAACAGGAGAGGAAATAATACGTTTGATGCCACCGTTTATCCCGACTATAATTTTCGAGACGGAAATCTGAAATATAATTTTCAGGATAAAAGAATAGGTGCGGAATTAAGTTTATACGGCGGTGGAGACAGATATGCATATAACCTGGAAAGAGATTATGGAAATAATAAGATTACCCGGGATGAAGAAGAAAAAAATCGGCAATGGGGAGGTGCGTTTACGTTTTCAGCAAAAGACAAAAAGGGGAATACAGGAAAAATAAAAATTGCCGCATCATCTCTTTCCAATGCATCAAACGAAGAAAACAAAATAGTAAATAACAGGAATGGAAGGGAAAATATTACCAAATCAGGAGTTGGGGAAAACAGCGTAAATCAAGTCTCGCTGCTGGCTGAAAGCCGCTGGAATTTTCACAGGGGGAATTATCTGGAATCCGCACTGGGCTTGGAATCGAATAGTGTCCGTGTTTTGCGGCAGTCGTTTGATGCGGAATTAATTGACACAGATATCCGTTTAACCAGAATGTTTTTTTATCTGCAGGACTACTGGCCGGTAAATGATTTTTTTGAATTAAAGACAGGTGTCCGGCTTAATTACGCTTTCAAAATTCAGAAGTTTTATCCCGAGCCGCGGGTGGCAGTGGCTGCAAAACTTTCGCCACAATTAAAATTAAATGTAGCCTGGGGCTTGTATCACCAGTTTCTGGCAAAAACCACACTTGTTGACAGCAGTATGAATTATTATTATTTCTGGGCCAATTCCGACGATAAAGATATTCCCGTTCTTTCAGGGGAACATTGGGTTGCAGGTATTTCATACGATTATAAGGGATTTACAGCGAGTGCTGAAGGTTTTTACAAAACAACAAACGGTTTATCGCGCTTTATAAACGGCATCGGTGTATTGGAAAGCGGATTTTATTCCGGAGAAGCGCGAAGTTACGGCGTTGATTTTTTTCTGAAAAAGGAATACAAAAAGCATACGGCCTGGATAAGTTACACGCTTAGTAAAACTGAAGAACACTTCCCTTTTTATATTCGCGATTACTACCGTCCGGCCCCGCAGGATCAGCGACACGAGTTGAAATTTGCAGGAGTGGCCAACTATAAATCGTTTTATTTTTCAGCCAATTATGTGTATGGTTCGGGATTCGAGCGTTTCATATTCGAAAACACTGATGGAGTGGAATATATCCCTGTATATAACCGTCTTGATATAGCTGTAATCTATAATTTCAAACCTGGAAAAGTAAAAAGTCAAATCGGACTTTCGGTTTTAAATGTTTTAAATTCAGAAAATATCAAACTGGCAAATATCCGGCGAATTGCTACCGATACCGAAAATCCCCTGGATGTAAATACTGAAGCTGTTCCGTTTACACCTACGCTGTTTCTGAAAGTTATGTTTTAAATTTAAACGTTTGGTGGAGAACAAATCGTTTTTATTCTTTCAGTAATATATTTCTCTCTTTCCTGCATTTTACCCATCACTACCTTTGCGTTATTTTTTATCAGATTTCTCGCCAGTCAGGCGTCCGGAAAGATTAGACACGCCATTCTGCTATAAGAAACTATTGTGGTGAGTTTTTTAGTTGAATGAGAAGCTAAAAGGTTTTATTCAAAATTGTCTGATTTAAACTTGTCTCATTTTTTTGGTTGAGGTTTTAATAATGAAAATATTATCTTTTTGAAATTTATTTTATAACTTGAATGCCGTAAAATATCAGAAAACTAATAGCCCCGTTTATGAAAGATTTGAATTGGAAAAATCAGTACAGTGTGGGTGTTTTCGAAATTGATGCTGAACACAGGATTTTTCTTAAAACCATCAAAAAGATTTACCATGCCTTTGAGAGTGAAATGGATGACGAAATTATAAGACTCTTGCTTGAAGAATTGTATAAATATGCCGATTTCCATTTTACAAGTGAAGAAAATGTAATGTTGATGAACGATTATCCTGACTATAAATCGCATAAGAAGCAGCACGATGAACTGATTCAGACTCTTGCGAATACCATTAATTTTCTTGATGTTAAGAAGATTAATAAAGAACAGTTGATTAATTTCCTGGTTCACTGGTTTAAAGAGCACACTGCCTCAATTGATTTAAAGCTTGGAACCTATTTGAAAGAGAGTAAAGCCAGCCATCTTCTGGAAAACTACTGAATCAAACTTTTTGTAAAATTCCGCTTTTCTTCTCCAATTTCGAAATAGTAGAAAAGAAACGGCTAGCGGTTGCCTGAGACTTTTAAGTCGTTTTTCTGTAGCGCCAAATTGCCAAACTCAAAAAGATAACTCCCAGGAGCAAAAGAGAAAGAAATTCTTCCAGTAAATCGATAAAGCCAGATCCCTTTAGTACTACATTTCTCATTATTTTCATAAAGTAGTACATCGGGTTGACCCGGTCAATTGTTTGCGCCCAGTGTGGCATACTTTCCACGGGCGTGAAAATCCCGCCCATCATTATAAAAATCATCATAAAAAAGAAACTTATAAACATGACTTGCTGCTGTGTGTCACTTACTGTCGAAATAAACAAGCCAAGCCCGAGCGCACCCAAAAGAAAAACACTTGCAAAGGCGAATAAAACAAGGAGGTTGCCAACTATGGGCAGATCGAATACCAGCCAGGCGATTAAAAGGCCAAAGGCCAAATCAAACAAGGCGATTAACCAGAAAGGTACCAATTTGCCAATGATAAACTGATATTTTTTTACAGGAGTTACATTGAGTTGCTCAATGGTTCCGATTTCTTTTTCGCGCACCAGGTTCATTCCCGACATAAACATACCAATAACAGTAACTAAAACGGCCAGAATGCCGGGTGCCATAAACCAGTGGTAATCGAGTTCGGGATTATACCAGTAACTTTCTGATATTTTTACTTCGCCGGGTGGCGAAAACTCAGGAATACCTCTCCACTCGGCAATCAGATTCTTATTAAAATTCCCAATAACTCTCGATGAATAAGAATAAATTAGTTGCGCTGAATTTCCGTCGATGGCATTTACAAGGAGTTGTACCTGGGCTTTGTCATCGCGGATAAGGTTACGTTCCATATTGGGAGGTATAACAAGAATTGCATCAGCTTCATCGCTGAGGAGCATCTCTTCTCCAATGGTTTCGTCTGGCACTGCAAATTCAAGATTATAGAACGGTATTGCATCGAATTTTGCAATCATTTCCCTGGATGTCTCTGAAAGATCTTTATCAACTACAACCATGTCGATTTTCTTCATGTCGAAAGTTGCGGCAAAAACGAGTACAAGCATTTGTAGCAACGGCACTCCAAAAATCATAGGTAACATCGTTTTGTTCCGGAAAATCTGCCGGAATTCTTTCTGTAATATGTAGCGAATAGTATTCATTTCTTAATTGTTTCAGGTTGCACGTTACAAGTTGCATAGTTTCTCCCCCTTGGGGGAGTCAGAGGGGGCTTTTATTCCAACCTAATCTTAAATTTCCGTACGCTCACCGCAATAAAAAACAGAGTCATTCCAATCAATATTAATGTTTCTTTCCATACGAAAAGAATTCCCACTCCCTTCAGCATAATTGCACGAATAATGGTAACAAAATAGCGGGCCGGCATAATATGGCTTATTACTTGTAAAACAACCGGCATGTTCTCTATCGGGTAAATAAATCCCGACAAAATAATGGTTGGCAACATTAATCCAATCATCGATATAAACATGGCGGTCATCTGGCTTTTGGCAGCAGTGGAAATAAGGATACCCAAACACAGGGCCATCATGATAAACAAAATGGTTTCAAGCATCAATAAGATAAAACTTCCGGTAATGGGAACTCCAAAAACCAGATTGCCGATAAGTACAATAACAAATGCATTTGCAACCGACAGCAGAAGATAAGGAATTACTTTACCAATAATTATTTGTGCAGGTCGTAAGGGCGAAACCAGTAGTATTTCCATCGTACCCAATTCTTTTTCACGAGTGATGGAAATAGAAGTCATCATAGCAGAAATAAGCATTAAAATGAGTGCCATAACACCGGGAACAAACATATAAGCACTTTTCATTTCTTCATTAAAATACATCCGCACTTCAGGCTGAATTTGCATAGGTAGTTGCAGGTTTGGGTGCATCTTTTTTATGTAGTCGTTAATGATTCCGGAAGTGTAAGAAATAACCAGGCGTGCGGTGTTTGGATCAGAAGCATCGGCAATAAGCTGTACATTTGCCTTTCCTTCCTTTTTTAGTTTTTCACCAAAATTACTTTCAAAAACAATCACTTCCTTTACTTTTCCTTTTCTGAAAATATCTTCTATGCCGTTTGTATTTTCCAGGTTTTTATCCAGAATAAAATATCCCGACGACAGTATTTTATTTGTAATTTGCTGCGTGGTTACATCTTTCGACTGGTCGTAAACAGCAATGTGTACATCCTTGATTTCGCTTTTAATAACTGTCCCGAAAATTAGCAGTTGGGCAATCGGAATTCCAAATAAAATCAACATCGTCCGCGGATCACGAAAAATGTGGAAGAATTCTTTTTTTATAAAAGATTTAAGCTGTTTCATATTTTAAAATAGCTGGAAGACGGAAGTCAGAAGAAAGAAGTTGAACCATTCAATTCCGATTTTTTGTCTTTCATTTTTATATTTCATTCTTTGTTGTTTATTCTTAGCTTATTTCCGGTTCCCCTCCGTTGGAGGGGTTAGGAGAGGCTTCTTACCTTGCAATTTTTATAAATACTTCGTCCATGTTTTTTGCATTGTATCTTTCTTTTAGTTTTGCGGGTGTGTCCAGTGCTTCAATTTTTCCGGCATCCATAATCGAAACGCGGTCGCAATATTCAGCTTCATCCATGTAATGCGTGGTAACAAAAACGGTTATCCCGTTACTGGCCGCTTCATAAATCAGATCCCAGAATTTTCTGCGTGTAACCGGGTCAACGCCACCGGTGGGCTCATCGAGAAATACAATTTTAGGTTCATGAAAAATGGCTACAGAAAAGGCCAGTTTCTGTTTCCATCCCAGGGGCAAGCCTGCAATCAACTTGTTTCTCGCATTTTCCATTTCCAGCTTTTTTAACAGTTCCGCCATTTTCTCTTTTCTTTTTTTGGGCGGTATTCCATAAATTCCTGCGTAAAGTCGTATGTTTTCCGCGACGGTTAAATCCTCATACAACGAAAATTTCTGACTCATATATCCTATGTTTTTTTTGACTTTTTCGGTCTCCCGGTAAATATCAAAACCTGCAACTTTTACATTACCCGAAGTGGGTGAGGAGAGACCACATAAAATCCGGATAGCTGTTGTTTTGCCCGCACCATTTGCCCCAAGAAATCCAAATATTTCGCCTTTGTACACATCAAAACTCAGGTTGTCGTTCGCTGTAAAACTCCCAAACTTTTTAACCAGGTTTTGTACCGTTATAATTTTTTCCATTTTTTTCAGTTTTCAGTCGCAGTCACAGTTTTCAGTTAAAAATCTTTACTGCTTCCGAATTTATTTGGATTATTCATCATGTAATTCAATAGTTTCCCAATTTCCAAACATTCAGAATAAAGGGAATCGTGTATTTCTCTATTAAGATATTTACATTCTAATGCAAAATCCAGCCAAACTACAGTCTCACTGTTTTCACCATCAGAATCAGTGAGTTTTGAAATGAAATGTTTTGGATATATTCTTTTTCGATAAGCCTCTGCTAAATTGGCACATGTAGAACGGGAAGATCTCCTGATTTGATCGGTTAATGAATACTTTTCTTCTTTTGGAAATGATTTTGAAACTTCAAAAATCTTCATTGCCAATTCAAAAGCTTTCTGGTAGGCAATTAATTCTTTAAAATCCATGATACATTGGTTTATATTCTACTTGTTTTACTGTTAGCTGAGACTGAGACTGTTCACTTGGTTTGCGACTGCATATTCATAAACACATCCTCAATTCCCGGGTGAATTTCTTCCACCACTACATTTTTATGATTTTGTTTTTCGAGGTAAATATCCAGTTCACTGGTTTCAACATCGTCGTTAATTCCGGTAAAGTGTGCAAATTGTCCAAAAGCAAATACAGATTCGGCTTTTTCAAATGCTCTCAAATCGTTGATAAGACGGTACATTTCGTCAGAACGAACCTGGATAACTTTACGCGGAAATTTTTCAGTAATTCGTTGTGGAGAATCTACATCCAGAAGTTCTCCTTTTTGAATCAGAGCAACACGGTCGCATAAATTGGCTTCGTCCATATAGGGAGTTGAAACGAGTATGGTTATTCCTTTTTCCTGGAGTTTTTTTAGCATTTCCCAGAATTCCTTTCTTGATACGGCGTCCACTCCGGTAGTTGGCTCGTCAAGGACGAGAACCTTGGGTTTATGAATAAGCGCACAGGAAAGTGCCAGTTTTTGTTTCATTCCACCTGAAAGTTTTCCTGCCCGGCGGTTTTTGAATGGTTCTATCTGGTAATAAATATCACGTATAAGATCATAATTTTCTTGAACCGTTGTTCCAAAAACGGTAGCAAAAAAGTTAAGATTTTCCTCCACACTCAAATCCTGGTAAAGGGAAAAACGTCCCGGCATATAACCAACGATGTGTCTGATCTTTTTAAAATCATTAACTACGTCCAGCCCATCCATTTTTGCTTCACCTGAATCAGGTAGCAACAGTGTCGTTAAAATGCGCATCAAGGTGGTTTTTCCGGCGCCGTCGGGTCCGATTAGTCCAAATAACTCTCCTTCGTTTACTTTCAGAGAAATCCTTTTTAACGCATGAGTTTCGTCGTATGACTTTGATATTTGGTTAATTCCAATGACAGCGTCACCCCAACCCTCTCCAGGGGAGAGGGAGTTTTGAATCGTATTACTGTTACTGTTTTTCATTTCGATACTTTCTCAATTTCACAACTCAACATTTTTTTACCTCCCCTAAGGGGAGGTCAGGAGGGGCTTACCAACTAATTTCCCCGGGCATTCCAACCTTCAGTGTTCCGTCGTTTTTTACTTTCACTTTAACAGCATAAACCAATTTTACTCTTTCTTCTTTTGTTTGAATAATTTTAGGTGTAAATTCTGCTTCCGAAGAAATCCAGTTCACCCTTCCACTTAGTTCCTGATTTTCTGTTTCTGATTTGTCGATGACAACATTCACCTGTTGCCCGATTTTAACATTTGGGAGTTGCGCTCCGCTAACATAAACTTTCAATGTGAGTTCATCTAAATCAGCAATTTTAAAAAGTGGTTTTCCCTGGGTTGCCAATTCACCCTGTTCTATATAGGTTTCCAGAATTGTTCCACTTACCGGAGATTCAACCTGACAACGTCGAAGTAAATCTTCAGCAGTTTCTTTTTGGGTTTCCAAAACATCCAGTTCCATGTTAACGGATGTAAACTGTGTCCGCGTGCCTGCAATTTGTTTTTTTATTACACTGATTTGGCTTGTAATATCGTCCAGTTGCTTTTGTGTGGCAGCCTGGTCTTTTACCATCTGTGCTACCCTTTTCTCATTTGTCTCCAGATTTTTAATCTGTTCCTCAAAAACGTCTATTTGCGATTGTATCGATTGTTTTTTTGATAAAATAGCTGCTTTTTGCGCATCAATTTGTTTTAGTTTTAAATCAATCTGAACAGTATCGGTTAAAGCAGCCGTAAAACCGGCTTCTATTTTTTGCCCTTTTTCAATATTTAATTGAAGAATTTTTCCTGATGATTCGGATGACACAATTACGGGGTCAGCTTCAAAATTGCCAAAAGCATCCGATTTTTCGTCTGTATTGTTACAGCTAAAAAGAAGTGCTGCAAACAACATAATTAATAAATTCTTTTTCATTGTATTTCGGTTTTAAATCTTTACATATTTCTGAATACTCTGGCTGTGGACAGCGACTATTCACTGAATTTTTTTCCTTTGATTAGATTATACTTTTCTTTTGCTTCGTTAAGTTGAATACGGTGAAGTTCGACGTTCAGTTTTGCAATGGTTTCAGCTTGCACATCCTGTATATAATCTGAAGTAGTGATTGTTTCGTTTTCTAGCTTTGAGGCGGATGATTGTGCAATTTCGGTGCGCAGCATTACCATTTTTGTATCTGTTTCTATTAATTTTTCAAGTTTGCTAATTTGTTCATTTTGCTGAGCAAGAAGCAGATTTATATTTTGGTTGAATGTTTCTTCCTGTTGTGAAATCATTTTCGAGTGCAACTGCAGCATTTCCTTCTGGCGAGTGGTTTTTTTCCAATCGAATGCGTTCCACGATAAGCCAATTCCAACAAGATAATAGGTGTCAAATTTGTCATTCAACATATTTAAAGCAGGTTTGCCGTAACCGGCCTGTCCAAATCCAAAAACTTTTGGATTGCGACTTTTAGTCAATAAATCGCTTTGCTTTTCGAATTGATTTTTTTGAGATGAAAACAACTCCAGCTCCGGTCTTGACAATTTATCGCGCATGTTTGGTTCCGAAGTGTTATATTTCAGTACTGAATTTTCATCGATTGTTTGTCCTGTTAAAATGGTCAGCATCTGAATTGCTGTTTTTTTGCCGGCGTCCAATTGCAGAGTACTTTGTTCGATGTTCAAAATTTCAGCTTCAAGAGAAAGTGCGTTGGATTTTTCCAGCATTTGGTTTTCTACTCCCGATTGAACTGTTTTGAGTTTTTCCTGCAATACTTTTTTCTGGGCAGTCAGCACTTCCTTTTGTTTATCCATAGCCAGCACTGTAAAAAAAGCCTGCGAAACCTGTTCATTCAGCTTGTACAATTCTACTTCAACCTGGCTAAGATTACTTTGTAAAATAGCGTCCTCCAATTTTGTGTTCGCAGTCGAAATTCCACCATCCCAAATGTTTTGTTTAAACTCTGCATAGGTTTTATACTGGTCTTTCGAAACGGAAGGGATATCAATTCCCGGCATGGAAATATTTACGCTGGTAACATCCGACTGGTAGGTAGCCTGTCCGTTTAGCGTAAGCTGCGGCAGATAATTTGTTTTTATGTTTTCTTTTTTTAGTGAAGTTATTTCCTCCCAGATTTCCGCTTGTTTTAAATTGGGATAGTTTTCACGCGCCCAGTTATAACAATTGTTCAACAGAATATCCTGTTGAGCAAATGCCAACTGCGTGGGTAGCAGTAATAAAATTAGTAGCTTTTTCATTTTATTAAAATTGAATGTAAAATGAATTCAGTAATTGTTTTTTTTCTTCGTTCAATAAATGTTTTGTAGGCTTCTTTATCGTTTTCAAAAAACATTATGGTCATTAGCGGTCGGGCTGCGATAGGAAAAATACTTAGCCCAAGGATATTAACCAGCAGATCCCGCGGATCCATTTTTCTAATTCTTCCAGCTTCCATTTCTTTTTTGAACATGGCAAAAATCTTGTCAGGTTGAATTCCGGTTCCTTTTATAATTTTTGCCAAAAATTCAGGATTTCGATTCATTTCTTTCAAAACAAAAGTTGGAAGAAATGGATTCTTCATTAATAAATCAATGTAGCTCTCAACAAAAATTCCCAGTTTTTTCTCAATCGGTAAATCAGAGTATACCATATCCATGAGATTGGGTAATATTTTGCTAAAAACTTTTTTGAAAATAGCATCAAACAATTTTTCTTTTGTTCTGAAGTAGTAATGAAGCAAAGCCTTGTTGATGCCTGCTTCGTCTGCAATTTCCTGCATTCGGGCGCCATCCATTCCTTTTTTTATAAATACATTTTGTGCAGCGTTCAAAATCTTTTCTTCAGTGTTGTCTTTTTTTGTTTCTGTCATTTTACTAAGAAGTTTAACTAAATTGTTTAACCATCCGGTCAAAATTAGAATGAATATATTTATTAACCAAATATTTTAACTAAAAAGTTTAACTAAATGGTAAAATTTATATCAAAATCTTTTTAATTTGTTTTTGTTACGCCTTTATAAGTGAGATAGGGGCTTTTCTGGTTGCTTCGATTGTTTTGTCAATTGTTTTCTTTTTAAAAAGAATAAATGGCTGATAAATCAGAAAAACAAAATGGGGCAAATTGTCCAGATTTTAGAAAAACTTTGATTATCAGGTTTATTAACTGTGTTTTCTTAAAGATGTTCTGCATCTTCTGTTATTTTTGTAATGAAGTTTTATGGATGTTGTTAATCTTCTTTATTAAAAAAACTGGGTATGTCCTTATTTCGTAAAATATCAATTTTGTTTGAGAAATCATATTGGGGATCAGAATTTTTCGAAAAAGTATCCGGTATTCGGTCTGTAGTTTTTTCGCCGGTTTATTCACTAATTTTGACAGCTGTTTTTCTGTTAGCATTCGAAAGTATTGCTGCACAAAACTGGAATTGGACGGGAGATGTTAGTAACGACTGGCACGAAGCTGCCAACTGGGATCAGGGAAGTGTGCCGGATGGCAACGCTAAAGTGATTATAGGTCTTGTATCATCGGGTATTTATCCGGAAATAAAAAACAATGTTACAGTTTCAACCCTTACTGTTAGTGACTGGTACGGAGGAGCAATAGCGGTGGTAAATGGTGCGACGCTTACCGTCGAGAATAATCTTGATATTCAGGACTACGGAGAAATACTACTTGACAACGGGAACCTTCAATTTAATGGAAAAGGGAATAACGGACACGATATAACCATGGCTTTTCTCAATACTTCTATCCGGATCGTCAATTCTGGAACACTAAACTCGCCGAATTGTAAATTAACCATAAATGGAGAATTAATACTTGAAGACGGGAATATTAATCTGGGGGATGGGTTTGAGTTGGCCTCGGGGAAGACTTTTGATGTGTTGCGGGGAAGTGTAAATGTGTATGGCCCAACATTGATTAAAGGAACGCTAAATGGAGGAGTCGGAAATTTTGTTTTTGACGGGGATTCCTCGAATAGCACTCACAAGGCTGAAATAAGAAGTGAAGGGCGTTTTTACATGTCTCCTTCCGCTTCTGATGTGCAGACCTTGGATTGCACTTCTGATACTCCCGAGCTCTCCGGTGGAACTGTTGATTTTTATACACCGTGTTACATTCAGAACTCCGGTTATTTTTACGGAGGAAATGCGTATGTTACTTTTTACAACTCGATTAGTCCGAATGGAACAGCCGTGATAGAAACTCATAATGGTATACTCCTGTTTAAAGCAGATCTTACCGCTCATAGTACGGCCAATATAAATATTACATGTGAAGGCACAATTCAGGTGGATGGAAATACGACTTTAAAATCAGCAGGCTACATAAATGCTATGGGGGGAAATATTTATTTTGGAGGCAATTTGCGAACCGAAAAAAGCAGTGGAACTATAAATGCAGGAGGAAGTACGATTTATTTTAGCGGGAGTAGCTTTGAAAATGAAGGCTATTTTAATGCAGGAACAAGTACTTTTGTGTTTAGTGGTGGAAGTCAGGAGTTTAGTACACACAGCTGGAGGGCTGATAATACGTTCTATAATCTTGTTGTAGAAATCGGAGCTGATGTGCAGTCTACCCACAATGTTATGGTTTTAAATGATTTGGAGGTTAGCGAGGCTGGGAGTTTTACGATTGAGCCAGGTAAAACGCTCGATGCAGTTGGTTATGTTACCGGCGAAGATTACATTTTTACTAATCGTCCGTATATCATATCAATAGTAATTAATTCAGAAAATACAATCACGGCCGTTTTTAACGAACCCCTGGATCCTGTTTCATCACAAACTGCATCCAATTACCGGGTAGAAAATGAGACGGGGAATACAATTGACTATCCGTTAAATCCGGTTCTTGGAGGGGTTAATAACAATGAGATTTCCTTGACACTCGGCTTTAATATTGTGTCGGATGTTGATTATTATCTTATTGGGAATAATATTAAAAATTTGAATAATTATACTTTAAGTGTTAATCATAAAAAAAGATTTCTGGAAACAGAGCCGGCAAATTTTTGGAGATGGGCAGGAACAATTGATTCAGAATGGGAAAAAGCGGGGAACTGGGTAAAGAACAAACTTCCTCAAACCAGTTCACATGTTGTTATCCCGATAACACCAAATGATCCCCTGATATCGTCGCAGGGGAACCGTATTTTTGATCTTGAAATAAAGACAGGAGCATCGTTAACGATCGGCTCAACAGGGAATTTAACTGTGGATAACAGTGTTTCAAACAGTGCGGGCTCCGGAGGTTTACTTATTGCTTCTGATACCGAAGGAACCGGTTCGTTAATTCATAATACCAACGGCGTTTTGGCAACATTTCAACGGTATATTTCGGGCGAACCTCAAACATGGCAAATGATTTCTTCGCCTGTGGCAGACCAGGAAATTTCGGGAAATTTTACACCTACCGGGGGGAGTGATGCATACGGCGACAATACACGATACGATTTTTATTCCTGGTACGAGCCGGATACCTCCTGGGTGTATCTTCTAAATATTGATCAGCCGCCAACGTGGCTAACAAGCAATAACAATAGTAATAATTTTATATCCGGAAGGGGGTATCTCATTTCTTACAAGGATGCCCATCCAACCAAAGCTTTTCAGGGAACCCTGAGTAATGGAGAAGTTTCTGTTCAATTGTCCAAAACAGCAGGAACGGGAACAGAGTTTGGATTTAACCTCGTTGGAAATCCGTATCCTTCTTCTGTCGACTGGAAATCTTCCGGCTGGGGAAGAAACACATTGGAAGGTAATAATCAAGGTTATGATATCTGGATTTGGAGCGAAACAAACAATAATTATGGTGCTTACAATTCAGCTTCTGCATCAGACGATGGTACTCTTGGAGTTTCGCGTTATATAGCACCAACTCAGGGATTTTTTGTGAAAGCCAGTCAGTCAGGAGTGCTTTCCATGAATAACTCGGTCAGGGTAAATAAAGGAGCCGGAAATTGGCTTAAAAGTGCCAATAGCACTCAGAACAGAATTGTAGTTGATGTGGAATCTTCAGACGGATTTGGTAAAGATGAAGTTATTATTGAATTTGGACATACCGGACAAGAAACGGGTACGGCGAAACGATTTAGTTTTGTGTCTGCTTCTCCGAGTTTGTTTCTGGAGGAAGAGCAAATGGCTTACTCAATACGCTTGTTGGGAGAAAAAGAAGATTATCCGGTTTTGCCTGTCTCTTTTGATGCCGGAGAAAGCGGAAATTATGAACTTACCTTTCAATTTAATTCAACAGCTTTTGAGATATTTAGATTATATGATAGAATTACCGGACAATGGAATGATATAGAAGAAGGAGAAGTCTATTCTTTTGAAGCTGAAAAAGACGAAAATACCGACCGTTTTGTTTTACAAATTGTATCAGGAGATTATGCCGATCCTTACGAAACACTTCCGGTTATTATTTATTCTGAACAAAGAAAAATAACAGCTGATTTACGTCTTGTCGAAGGCGAATACACTTGTGATGTTTATACTCTGACAGGGCAGAAATTAGTGACCCGCAAACTTTTCGGGGGACAGACCAGTCAGTTTGTTGTCCCCTCGGCAAGTTCGATAGTTATTGTCCAGATAGTCGGGCAAGAAGGAAGAAAAATAGAAAAAGTCCCTGTTGTTTATTAGCTGGTGTGTGGAAGTAATGGAAGCGTTAGATATTTAAGAACGTTATTTTCACGCAAAAATAAATCAAGTGAGTCAGTTTTTCTTACCCTTAAAATCAGTTATAATTACCTCCTCTTTCAGAGACACTCTGTTTTATTTATTTGTTGCATTTGGTTAAATTTATATCGACGTTTTTAATTGCCTTGTAAACTTTTAAAACCCTGAGAGATAAAAAAAGTTTTTTTTGTCTTTTTTTAAACAAGGTGAAAACGTTCTTTGTTTTACAAATTAGGAATTTAAACAAAACAAAAATGGACGCTTTGATATTTTGTAAATTTCCTAGGTGCATGCATATAATAATCAGATTGAAAAATACTTTTGTATTGACGATTGTATTTTTATTTATTATGTTAGGTTTTGGAAAGGTTGGCGCACAGGTGAGGGCCACTGGACATGTATTTGCTGAAATAGTAGAACCGGCAATGCTTACTGCCAGTACCAGTAACGATCACATTATTTATAATAATGTGAATACAACATCATCAGATTTGATTCTTGCAGAAATAGCTGTTTCCGGAAGCGCTGATACTGATGTGGGTGTATCGGTTCAAACTACAGCGCTCGAAGGAAAAAATGGGGAAATTTATTCTTTTGATACTTTCTTTTGTCCCGATTCTGATCAGTCGGCGAACGGGAATACCACAGAGGCTGATAAAAGAGTATTTAAGCTAAACGGAACACCACAAAAAGATATTGTTTCGGAAAAAAATAATATGTTTACGGGGCAATATGAGGTAACATTTATGTACAATTGAAGTATCCTTCAGAGCCTTTTGGGTGTGTCTTTCGTCATTTATATAAAATCTCTGCTGTTACAAATCCTGATTTTAATTTCCGTTTCCTTTTTCTGTCTATTTAAGAACTCAGCGATGAAAATAAAATAAAAACTGAGTGATATAGATTTCCAATATCCGGAATTTTTATCCTCTTTCCACAGTCTATCCAATTTATTATGCTAATTTTTTTATTCTTTCCCTGCTCTCTTGGAATGAGCCTGTGTCCCATTTTGAATACGCTATTCCCCAGCGTAGAGCATTGTTGTATTTGCTTATTTTTCTATATTGTTGTTTGTCAGTGTTTTGTAAAAGAGGGCATACGCATTGCTTATGGGTTGGCACAAAAATGTTAAACGAAAATTAATAAAATTTAAAAACACAAAATCATGAAAAAGTTAGTTTTTTTATTCGCAAGCCTTTTTATTATCGTAGTTGCATCTCAGAGTGTAAAAGCACAAAACCCAGAAGCAACAGCCAATTCTGACGCAAGCGCAACAATTATCAAGGTAATAGGAATTGAGAATACTCAGTATTTGTTTTTCGGTAATATAATTGCAAGTAGTGCTGGTGGAACAGTTACTGTTGCTTCCGATGGAACTGCTGCTGGATATAATGGAGTAGCTGCTCCAACGGGAAATGAAGGAACTCGACAGCCTGCAACTTTTACAGTTGAAGGAGAAAACAGTGTAGCATATTCTATTTCTTTGCCTGAAGACGATGAGATAACATTAACAAAGAATGGTGCAACTCCCATGGCTCTTTCTGACTTTGAACATAACGCTGATGAAACTTTATCAAGTGGAGGAACAGAAACATTTAATGTAGGTGCGAAATTAAATGTAAATCCCGATCAGGCTACTGGAACATACGAGGGGCAATTTTCAGTAACCGTTGCTTACAATTAATAAAGAATATCTTTAAAACAAGGGCAGCGCTAGGGTTGCCCTTTTTTTTACCCAGTTGTTAAGGTTTTAAAATTCACAAACATGTACCGTTATTTTATCATCGCTTTTATTTCTTTCTTCCTCATACCTGGAGAGGCGCGTTCGCAAGAAAGCAGCATTACAGCAGAGGTGTTTGCCGAAGTAATCGAGGCTTTGGCTGCCAACGAAGATCAGGCCTTAAACTTTGGCCGTTTTACAACGGGTAATAACGGTGGTTCAGTTGTTATTTCTCCGGGGGGGATTCGTTCGGCGCAGGGATCAGTAATTGCGGCTGGCGGCGGATACAGTCCCGGTAAATTTTTGGTGGAAGGCGAGCCGGGTGCTACTTTCAGTATACAGCTCCCCCAGACGGCCAGTACACTGGTGCATTCTGAAAGCGGAAAAACGATGGATGTTGAAGGCTGGGTTTCGGACCCTCCATCGGGAGATGCAGCTACCCTGTCGGACGGGGAGCGTTTGGTAAGTATAGGAGCTACGCTTAATATAGGTCCGGTCGATGAGAATCCGGTTGGTATATATTCAGGTTCTTTTATTGTAACCTTTGCCTATAATTAGCCATTTCATACCCGGAGTATTTAAGATCTTATCGTTTTGTTTGTTTAAACCTCATTCCTGTTCTGTAAGTTTATTTTCCGCCGACACGTGCTGGTGATTATTTTTGTATCACAGTATTGCTGTTGATATTTATTAAAAAAATGTAGTTTTGAAAGAAAATTCCCAATTATGAGACAGAAAAAACAGATAAATATAACTCAGTATAGACTATCCTTTTTGTATAAAAGCATGTTGTTCTTTTCGGTTGTTGTTCTTCTTCCACAAATTAGCAGAGCACAGGGAGATTTGCTGATAACACCGAGGCGTGTTGTTTTTGAAGGGAGTAAACAAAGAGAGGAAATAACACTGGCAAATACAGGACAGGACACCGCCTATTATTCAATTTCTTTTTTACAATACAGAATGACCGAAGATGGCAATTTCAAGGAAGTAACTGAGCCGGAGGAAGGACAAATGTTTGCAGATTCGTATATCCGGTTTTTTCCACGCTCGGTCGAGCTTGCTCCGGGTGAGTCACAGGTGGTTAGAATGCAGTTGAGACGGATGCCCAATATGGTTGATGGTGAATATCGCTCTCATTTGTATTTTAGGGCCGTGCCGGAAGAAAAACCATTGGGCGAAGAAGATATATTAACCGATAGTACAGCAATTGGAATACGATTGACTCCTATTTTTGGAATTTCCATACCGGTTATAGCAAGGATTGGTGACCTTTCGTCTGACGTAGTTTTGAGCGATTTGAATGTTCAGCAAAACAGTCAGGGAGCCAATGTGCTTAATGTTGTGCTTAACCGGGAAGGGACCCAGTCGGTTTATGGCGACCTGAAAGCAGAATACATTACTCCTGAAGGCGAAAAGTACGATGTTGGGCTTGTAAAAGGAATTGCTGTTTATACACCCAATTTGTTGCGGCGTTTTACCATGACACTCAATACTCCTGTCGGAATTGAATTAAATAAGGGGAAATTGCTTGTTCGGTACAGCAGTTCAAGCGAAGCAAAACCTCAGGTGTACGATGAAAAAGAATTGGTATTAAAATAAAAAAGACGCTTTATGCCATTCGGAGAAAATCCCGCAAGTCATCAAAACTTCTGTTTACAGGCAATTTTTATTCGCTTTTATAAAGCTTTTATCCTTGTTGTGGCTTTTTTAATCTTTTCAGAAAATTCATTAGGACAATCTCCGTTTCCTCCGCCGAATCAGTTGCAGGTTTTTGCGGCCCAGGAATTAAGTTTTGGCAGCTTTTATACCGGAGCTTCCGGCGGAGAAGTTATTGTCAGCCCGGAAGGCAACTGTATGACTAACGGGTCGGTTATGGAACTTGCCCTTTCTCCTGCTACTCCTGCTGTATTCGATGTCCGGCTTATTCCCGGTAGGATTGTCCACGTTTCTTTTCCTGCCTCGGCAATGCTTACCAGAGTTGGGAGCAGTGAGAGTATGGTGATTAGCGGGTTTACCTCTGATAAGCAAGGAAATTATTTTGTTACTACATCTGCTCATCCTTTTATTAATCCCGTGAAAGTTGGCGCTACGCTTCATGTTGGCAGTGAAGCTGCCAATCCCTCAGGAGATTACGTTGGTAGTTTTTCAGTAACATTTATTCAGGAATAAAACCTCATTTCAGATTGAAAAGTGTGCAAATAAAAACTCAGCCGTCAGAAATAATAAGGCCAGATTTTTTTTCAAGTCTGACCGGTTTTATGGTGGTTAAGCTTTTGATGATTTTGCTTCCTTTGTTGCTTTTTTGTAATATTTCAATAAGTCAGAATGTTGAATTTGAGGAGATTCCTGTTACCTTGAGAGTAGAAGGAGTGGGAGCTACGAACCTGGATCCCTTGTACAGTTATGATGAGGAAAAGTTATTTTTACCAATCATTGATGTTTTTCACCTGCTTCAGATAAAAGCGGAATCCTCGTTAAATATGGACAGGATATCTGGTTTTATGGCAGACGAAAGCAACAAGTATATGATAGACAATATAAATAAACAGGTTTTTGCCAATGGGAAAACGTTTAATTTAGAAGTTACTGATTTAATAAAAACTGAATTTGGCCTGTATTTAGATCATCAACTGTGGGGAGAGTTATTTGGTTTGTATTGCGATTTTAATTTCAGAAGCCTTACTGTAAATGTTAAACCAGGCTTTGAAGTTCCGGCCATACGGGAAATGCGGCTCAAGCAGTTTCGCGAAAATGTAAATATTCTTAAAGGGGAAGAAAAGGTAGATACATCTATAAACCGCGATTATCATTTTTTAAAGTTCGGAATGGTTGACTGGGCTGCCAGTTCTACACAAAGTACCGCACAATATAACGATACAAGAATCTGGTTGGGAACAGGAGCCGAATTGTTTGGAGGAGAAACAAGCTTGCTGTTAAATTATTCTTCCCGCGATGGTTTTAATAACCGAAACCAGCAGTATTACTGGCGTTGGGTGAACAATCAGGCAAAAATGGCCCGGCAAATCAGGATCGGAAAAATCAGTTCTTCTGCAATTGCGTCCATATACGACCCGTTGATTGGAATGAGTATTACCAATGCCCCAACAACTTACCGCCGTTCTTTTGGAGAATATACAATAAACGATTATACAGAACCGGGTTGGACTGTGGAGTTGTATGTAAACAATGTGATTGTTGATTATCAAACAGCTGATGCCTCGGGATTTTACAGTTTTAATGTGCCGCTTGTATACGGAACGTCGCAGGTAAGACTAAAATTTTATGGCCCCTATGGAGAAGAGCGGACAAAAGAAGAATTTCTTAATATACCGTTTAATTTTTTACCTGCCGGCGAAATGGAATATACGTTGAGTTCAGGTATTGTTATGGACGGAGATTATTCCAGGTTTGGCCGCGCAGAAGTAAAGTATGGAGTGAGCCGATTTTTAACAATCGGTGGAGGAATAGAATATCTTTCGTCAATTGCAAATGGAGATAAAATTCCATTTCTTTTGGCTTCAGTCACTCCCTTTCCCAACTTTATGCTGACGGGTGAATATGCCGATGGTGTGCGTACAAAAGCGCTTGTAAACTACAGGTTGGCGTCAGGTCCAATGTTTGAACTTAATTATGTTCTTTATGACAAAGAACAGCAGGCGATAAGGCTCAACTATCTGGAAGAACGTGGCGCTACTTTTTCTGTGCCTTTGAATTTTAAATTTTTAAATGGTTATACCCGTTGGTCTTTCAAACAAAATGTATACGAAATGCTTACGTATAACACTGCCGATGTAACTTTTTCATCCTTCTTTGGCAATGTAAATACAAACATAAGCGCTTACGCCAACTGGTTGGGAGGAAGAGACCCTTATATATACAGTAATCTTGGTTTGGGAATCAGGCTGGGGCATGGTTTTACAGTCAGACCACAAAGCCAGGTCGACATCACAAATAAAGATATAACTTCTGTAAAAGCAGAGGTTGAGAAACGTATTGCCCGATCGGGATACTTATCCGTTTCCGGAGAAGAGAATTTTAGATCCTCTTATCGCAGTTTGCAGTTTTCATTTCGCTGGGATTTTTCTTTTTCCCAGGTTAATTTCTCTGCCCGTGTTTCCAATAGTGAATTTTTGTCGACTCAGGGAGCCCGTGGCAGTTTTGCTTTTGGTGGTGGCAATGGATATATTCATAAAGACAACAGATCGGCAATTGGGCGATGTGGAATTGCTGTTGTCCCATTTGTGGACATCGATCACGATGGTTTTAAAGATTCAGATGAACCATTTGCACAAGGATTGAGCATAGGATTGAGAGGAGGACGGACTTTAAAAAATCTCAAAGACTCAATAATCAGAGTTGTTGGACTAGAACCATATACAAGTTATGTACTAACGCTTGATGATAAAGGCCTGGAACAAATTTCGTGGCAGTTGGAACATAAAAGCTATCGTATTTATACCGATCCAAATCAGTTCAAAAAAGTATATATTCCTGTTTTGCCTATGGGGGAAGTGAATGGTTGGGTTTATTTGAACGATGGTAGAGATGAAAAAGGCCAGGGACGGATTGTAGTAAACTTTTATAATTCTGATGGTGAACTGGTTGCTACAACAATGACTGAAAGAGACGGAGGCTTTACTTTTTTGGGTTTGCCTCCCGGACAATATTATGCGGAAGTGGATAGAGCACAACTGGAAAGTTTAAAGATGAAATCAATACCGGTAAAAACAGACTTTACAATAAGCCCCATGGCCATTGGCGACATCGTTTATGATATTCAGTTTGTAATTCAGCGTATTTCTGACGATATCAACGAATAAGAAAATGCAGTGAGTCAGATAATGAATGTGTTACAGCTTTGGTTTTGCCGGTTTAATATTTTCATCCTCATACCATTTCGCTTTTTATCACGCATTTATTTTCTGATTCAGTAAGATTATGTTGGATAATATTATATTACCTTTACAAAATCTAAATCAATTAAAAACTCTTAAAAAGAAAAAAATGCGTACACTTTTTTTATCATCAAAAATTTTAATTGTAGCCTTTGTATTGGTGTTATCGGCTTGCAATTCGAAACCCAAAAATCAGGAGGCGGAGCAAAAATCTGCGGAAACTGCCACTGAAGAAAACTGGATTCAATTATTTAACGGAGAAGATTTAAACGACTGGCAGATAAAATTTACAGGACATGAATTGGGAGATAACTACAACAATACCTTTCGTGTAGAGGATGGTTTATTGCGCGTTCGTTATGATAACTGGGATGAATGGAACGGTTCATTCGGACACATTTTTTACAAGGATGAGTTTTCGCATTATAAGCTGCGGGTGGAATACCGGTTTGTTGACGAGCAGGTTAAAAACGGTCCGGGCTGGGCATACCGCAACAATGGATTGATGATTCACGGCCAAAGCGCGGAATCAATGGAGCTGGATCAGCAGTTTCCTACCTCCATCGAGGTTCAGTTGCTTGGAGGAACACAGGGAAAAGAAGGTTATGATCCACGTTCCACTCTGAATTTGTGTACCCCGGGAACCAATGTTGTGATGAACGGCGAATTGATTGAGCAACATTGTACCAACTCCAAATCAGAAACATGTTATGGTGATGAATGGGTTACGGCAGAAGTTGAAGTTCACGGTGGTGAAATTATAAGGCATTTTGTAAATGGAGAAGAAGTGATGCATTACGAACAACCACAACTCGATCCGCGTGATCCTACTTATGAAACGCTTTTACCGGCTGACGGAAATATAATGATAACAAAAGGAACAATCTCCCTGCAAGCTGAAAGCCATCCAACCGATTTTAGAAAAATTGAATTGCTGGTGCTCGACGAATAATATTTTGGAACTAAACAAGGATATTAAAAGCCGGTTTTTTCCCAAAAGTCGGCTTTAATTTTGGTTTTCATGATAAAAACAGACCATCCTTAATTGCTTTCAGGTAGACAAAAAGCAATGTAAACATCTCCCGATTTGGTGCCTACTTTTCCTCCGCCACCGGCAGCAATTACTACATACTGGGTTCCATTTACCGAGTATGTTGATGGAGTTGCATAACCACCATAAGGCAATTTATATTCCCACAAAATTTCGCCGGTTGTTTTATCGAAAGCTCTGAATTTTTCATCAGCGCTAGCCCCGATAAAAACCAATCCTCCTGCAGTAACCAAACAGCCGCCAAAATTCTGTGTGCCTGTTGGCGGAATTCCCTTTGCCGTTAATTCAGGAAATTCACCCAATGGTTCTTGCCACAATATTTCTCCCTTGTTTATATCAATGGCGCTTAAAGTTCCCCATGGTGGTTTTACTGCAGGATAACCTTGCTCATCTCTAAATTGAGCATAACCTGAGTGAGCAAATTTTGGATTTTTAGTTTCTTCCTGATTCAACTCTGCCACGAGCTGGTTATTTGATGCATCGATAGTTTTTCCTTCCAGAAATGCAACGATTGCTTCACGTTCAAATTCTTCCAATTGAGGAAATCCGGGCATGGTTCCTTTGCCATTTTCAAGTATTATTTTCATTTCCCCTGCGCTCATCCGTTTATTTATGTCTTTTAATGCAGGAAACTTTTCTCGTCCCTGCAATTCGGGGCCATGGCAAAGTGCACAGTTTAGCTGATAGAGTTTTTCTCCCGGAGATATTGCTGTTTGTTGTGATGCTGTATTTGGCAGTTTTCTTAAGGAAACCAGGTTAGGTATTTCATTTGCATTCACATAGAGGATTCCAGTTTCAAAATCGAACGATGCACCGCTCCATTCCCCACCTCCCCGAAAGCCAGGAAAAACAATGGTTCCTTCATAACTTAGCGGAGTAAATATTCCTTCATTTCTTGCCGAGTCGAGTTTGCGTATTGCGAAATCACGCGATTCTGACGAGATGTTTGGCAAATCTTCTTCAGTATATTTTTGTCTTACAAACGGTGGAGGACGAACTGGAAAAGGCTGCGTTGGCCAGCTTTCTTCTCCTTCCACATCCGTTGCGGGAACTTTTCTTTCTTCGACAGGAAAGATTGGCTCGCCGGTTTCGCGGTCGAAAACAAATACATGCCCCATTTTTGTAATTTGCGCAACGGCGTCAACTGTTTTTCCATTCTTCTTTATGGTAATTAAATTGGGTGTTGACGGCAAATCGTAATCCCACAAGTCGTGATGCACCATTTGAAAATGCCATAGCCGTTTACCGGTTTTTGCATCGAGCGCGAGTAAACAATTTGCAAACAGGTTTTCCCCTTTGCGGTAACCACCATAAAAATCGGGTACAGCAGAACCGGTGGGGCAATAAACAATACCTCGTTTTTTGTCCAATGCAAATCCGGCCCAGACGTTTGCTCCTCCCATACTTTCCCAAACATCGGGAGATTTCCAGGTTTCATAACCAAATTCACCAGGTTGAGGAATGGTACGAAACGTCCAAATCAAATCACCGGTTTTTACATCAAAGGCCCGTATAAATCCGGGAGCGGCACCATCTGTTTCTGATGTCCCGTGCCCGATTATTATTTGATTTTTATAAATAATTCCCGGACTGGTTGCTGTTACGTATATTTTGCTGGTATCCCTGTCGAGCCCTTCCCTTAAATCAATGTAGCCGGCTTTTCCAAATGTTGGCACTGGTTTTCCTGTTTCCGCATTGATGGCATAAAGCCGGTTTTCCGCAGGAAATAAAATCCGTTTATCATTGCCTTTTTCCCAATAGGAAACGCCTCTGTTAACGCCCCGGCTTCCTTCATTTCCGTAGGGATTAAACATCCACAATTCTTGGCCAGTGGCTGCATTCAACGCGTAAAGTTTTAATTGTGGCGATGTTAAATAAATTACTTCGCCAATAATTATTGGATTGCACTCTATGGTTGAACGGTTTCCTTCTCTTGCGTCGCCGCTATGAAAAACCCAGGCTGTTTTTAGTTTGCCCACATTTTCTCTATTAATCTGAGAAAGAGAAGAATAAGCGTTTGCACCTGAATCACCTCGGTAAGTTTCCCAGCGTTGAAAATCATTTTCCTTTCGGCAGTTAGTAAAACAGGTTATAATTAATACGGTAATAATCAGAGCTAATCTTTTTTTTCCTTTGAAGCAGTAAAATCCGATTATTCCCGGTTTTTTCTTTATGTTTCGTGGCATCATCAGTTCGGTTAAATCGTATTGTTTAGTTTAAGAAACAGTAAGTGATTGATAGTTAACAACGTTAAATTGAACTTGCTTTCAATTACTAACAACAAACAATTTCGAAAGTTAACCCATTAGCAAACTTTTTTAAATTTCTATTATATTTAGCAGGCTCAATTAACCTTTGCTTATGAAATTAAGAACAGCACTGATTGTGTTGAAAAATATTCACGCTTTTTGTATCGTTTTTTTCTGCCAGTTTGCCGGTTTAGGTTTATGGGCGAGCGAGTCGGATTCCCTTTTAGAAAAGTCAGCCGTTTCTGAAATTTCAGACGAAAATCCAGTTCTTACATTTAGTCATTCGCGAAATTATTACAGAGAGGCTTTTTACCTTTCTTTATCAGCGACTCCGACATCGACAATAATTTTCACCACCGACTGTTCCAAACCAACGATGAATAACGGTAGTGTGTATTCCGGGCCTATTCTGATTGATTCAACAACCATAATTAGGGCTATTGCTTTTTTCGGTACCAATACTTCTGAAATGGTTACAAACTCCTACTTATTTGTGTCCGATGTTAAAAAACAATCCAAAAATCCAAGTGGATTTCCTGTAGTCTGGAGCGGTTCCAAAACCATACCGGCCGACTATGAAATGGATCCGGAAGTTATTAACGACCCGGAATACGTATCGGCAATTGATTCGGCTTTTTCAGAGCTACCGTCATTGTCGTTGACTATGGATATAAATAGTTGGTTTAATCCGGATACCGGTATGTATGTGGGATATCCGAATTCGGATATTTCCCGGGCAAAGGCCGTAACTGCAGAGTTCATTTTTCAGGAAGATACAGAAGAAAGTTTTGCTGTTTCTTGTGGTGTGCAAAACCAGGGTGGCACAAGTATTGTAAACTGGAAATCACCTAAACAATCGATGAGACTGCTGTTTAAAGAAATGTATGGCCCAACCAAATTGAAATATAAACTTTTCCCTGATTCAGAAATAAATTCGATAAATACACTGGTGGTTGATGCGATGTTAAATTCCACGTGGATTCATCCAACCGACGAAGATCAACGTTTTCATGCACTTTACCTGCACGACCAGTTAACATCAGACCTGCAAAACGATATGGGTGGATTAAGTTTCCACGGAATGTATTTTCATTTGTATCTAAACGGGTTGTATTGGGGAATTTGTAATTTACACGAAAGGCCCGATGACGCTTTTTTAGCAGAACACCTCGATGCTAAAAGAGAAGATTTTGATGTAATAAAACACAATCCGAATACAGTTGTAGCAGGAACAAATAGTTTTTACACGACTATGCTTACGAGCGCGCGGAATGGTTTTTCGGAAGTCAGACAGTTGTCGGATTTTGAGAAATACCTCGATATTCCTGCTTTTATCGATTACATGCTGTTGAATTTTTATCTGGGAAATTACGACTGGGCACACCAGAATTTTTACGCTGGAAGAGACCGGACAACCACAGACGGATTTCGATTTTATCCATGGGATTCGGAACTCGTTATGCGTTTTGCTGATGTAAACTACGACAATACCGGGAAAAACAACGAAGGCGGGCCCACGGAAATTCACAGCTTGTTAAAAGAAAATGAGGAGTACAGGATGATGTTTGCCGATGCTGTGTACAAACATCTTTTTAACGATGGAGCTTTAACACCTGAAAATTTCAGAAAACGATTTTTGTTTCGCAAAAGTGAGATTGAAAATGCAATCATTCTGGAGTCAGCCCGGTGGGGAGATTATCGTAAAGACGTTTCGGGAACAACCTACACAAAAAAAGATTTTTGGATTCAGGAAGTAAACAGAATTTTGGATGATTACATTCCCAAAAGGCGAGATATTGTTATAGGACAATTAAGAAAAAGTAGCAATAATTTGTTTCCGAAATACCTGCCTCCGGAGATTGAGGCAAATACCCTGGAAGACGGAGAAATCGAGATAACCTTAAATTCGCAACATGAATCTTTGGGTGAAGTATATTTTACTTTGGATGGTACCGATCCAAGAAATGTTGGCGGCGGAGTAAACGGAACTGCGTATTCTGACAAAATTATTGTTGGAAATACGTCCTTGCTAAAGGCTCGGTTTTACTCTGTTGCAGATAAAACCTGGAGCGCACTTGCTGAGGAGATGTTTGTATTTGATGATGTATACGGAAAAGATATTATTATCAACGAAATAATGTATCATCCGGACGATGGTTATCCTGAATTTATTGAAATCATGAATTTTGGTGATAATCCTGTGAATTTAAGAGGATTTAGATTTTCCGGCGGAATTAATTATATGTTCCGTACCGATGAGAATATAAATCCCGGTGCAGGACTTGTGCTTACCAACGACAACGTTTTATTTTCCAGAGTATATAAATTTAGTGCTTTTGGTCAGTTTCAGAAAAATTTGAGCAACAGTGGAGAAGCCATCTATCTGACAAACAGGTTTGATCAATTGGTTGATTCTGTTGCCTATTCCGATACAACTCCCTGGCCTGAGCTGGCTGATGGTGATGGTTATTCGCTCGAATTAATAAATCCGGATCTTGACAATGCTCTGTGGTCGAGCTGGAGAGCGTCGGAGAAGATTAAAGGCTCTCCGTACAGTACAAAATCGTTAGAGGAAATGGATGCTTTTATTTATCCAAATCCTTTTATGTCAGAAATTTTTATTGAATTTGGAGATGAATACCTGGCACAGGAATCGTTTACACTTGAAGTTTTCAATCAGTTAGGCGTAAAAATAAAAGTTATTCGGATAGAAAGTTTCAATGCGCAAGTTGGTATTTCGCTTGCGAGTTTACCTTCCGGACTTTACTTTTTTAGGTTAATTCCCGATAAAAAATCAATATTTAAATCGCAAATGCTAAAAGCAGTGAAATTGAAATAGTGCTACCACTTTTGGCATTCTCCAATTTTTTTTTAACTATCTTCAGTTTAATAAATCGCTCCAGGTGTGTGCCGTTTAATAATCATTCAGAAGACAAATTAGATACCCGAATTGTAATTTTAATCCAACATTTGGAACAAATAGGTTGTTATAAATTTTAATTTCAGAATAAATATAAAAATGAAATCGAAGAAAAGAACTTCAGTGGTGGCAATGTATTTATCGATTACTTTTGCCGCTTTGATTTTTACAAATTGCACAAAGAAAACTGAACCATCCATTCGGGCAGATTATATGGATTTGTCGATTAAGCCCGGAGATGATTTTTACAGATATGTAAACGGAAGCTGGATTAAAAACAATTCTGTTCCGGAAGACCGTTCCAGTTATGGGTCGTTTGATATTGTGCGAAAGAAACGAGATGCCGATGTAAAAACATTGTTGGAAGAAGTGGCTCAAAAAGCTGATACTGAAAAAGGTAGCGTAGCACAAAAAATACGCGATTTTTATGTGACAGCAATGGATACAGTTAAGATTGAATCGCAGGGAATCAGCCCGCTTCAACCCGAACTGGATTTAATTGAAAACATCAAAACCAGTGAAGATTTTCAGGATGCTGTCGCCCGTTTTCATACATACGGTTTGGATCCGTTGTTTAACGGCGGTGTAATGCAGGACCTGATGAACAGTAAAATTTACAAGTACTACCTGATGCAGGCTGGTATTGGATTGCCCGACCGTGATTACTATACAAATCAGGATGAACGTTCAATAGAGATTAGGGAGGAATATGTAAAACACGTTGCAAAAATGTTTGAGTTGGCTGGTATTGAATCGGAAATGGCGAAGGAAAATGCTGAAACCATAATGGATATTGAGACACGTTTGGCCGAGAACTCAAAAACACGTGTTGAAATGAGAAATATACCAGCTCTCTACAATAAAATGAGTTTGGAACAACTATCGGAAGTGGCGCCCGGATTCGACTGGCAACGCTACTTTAACAATATCAGCGACACCGACTTTGGCGATGTTATTGTTGGTATGCCTGTTTTTTTTGAGGAAGTTGGCGAATTGATGCAGGATGTTTCGCTTGATGATTGGAAGGTGTATTTAAAATGGAACCTGATAAATCGTTCAGCAGAATTTTTAAGCTCTGATTTTGTGAACCAGGACTTTGATTTTTATTCCAAATTTCTTTCCGGCAGTGAAAAAATAAAACCTCGCTGGGAAAGAGTTGTTGGTTTTGCCAATGGTGCACTTGGCGAACCTTTGGGTGAATTGTATGTAGCAGAATATTTTCCTCCTGAATACAAGGCAAAAATGGAAGAATTGGTTGGGAATTTGAAAAAAGCACTTCGTTTAAGGCTGGAAAACCTCGATTGGATGACGGATTCGACCAAACAGTCTGCTCTTGCCAAACTTGAAGCAATGGGAGTAAAAATTGGTTACCCTGATAAGTGGAAAGATTATTCACAACTGGAAATAGAACCCGATTCATATGTAATGAATGTAAGGCGGGCCAATTATTTTGCCTATTACGACCAGTTGGATAAATTTGGTAAGCCTGTAGACAAGTCGGAGTGGGGGATGACGCCGCAAACAGTAAATGCCGGATATAATCCGTTGATGAATGATATTACCTTTCCTGCTGCAATATTACAGCCGCCGTTTTTCTACGCCAATGCCGACGATGCCGTAAATTATGGTGCTATTGGAATGGCTATAGGTCATGAAATGACACACGGTTTTGATGATCAGGGAAGAAATTTTGATAAAAACGGAAATATGATTGACTGGTGGACACCAAAAGATGCGGAACAGTTTAATAATCGTACACAACTGTTAGTGGATCAGTACAGTGATTTTACTGTAGGCGACAGTGTGCATGTTAACGGTCACTTATCGCTTGGTGAAAACATCGCAGATTTTGGTGGGTTAACAGTATCGCTTGAAGCATATAAACTTAGCAGGGAAGGAAAACCTGCCCCCAAAGATATCGATGGATTTACCGACATTCAACGTTTTTTCCTCTCCTATGCACAGGTTTGGAAGGGATTAATCAGAGAAAAGGCTTTGTTGCGTTTGGTTCAGGAAGATGTACATCCGTGGGGTGAGTTTCGTGTAAATGGAGCTACTTTTAATGTTCCGGAATTTTATGAAGCCTTTAATATTAAACCGGATGACAAATTGTATCGTACGCAGGAACAGCGACCTGTAATTTGGTAAATCATAGAATATTATATTATTGAATCCCGTGGAATTTTCTACGGGATTTTTCTTTTAAAGAAGCTACTACGTCTTTTCGGGTATTATTTGTTTGCTGCCATCTCTTTTCGCAGCGCTTTCAATCTTCTTCTGTTTGCGTAATTTAGCATTAGCAATGCCAGCGCAATAAAACTCATTCCAACGATTGAAAACAGGTCCGGATGTTCATTTGAAATAATAATCCAACTCAGAATTGCGCCAGAGACAGGAATAAGAAATTTCCACACATTTAAAAGCGAAACTTTTACGCCCGGGCGTTGCAAAAGAGTATTCCAAATTGTAATGGCTGCAGCTGATAAGAAACTAAGCCAGGTTAGGGCATAAAAATAAGCTGGCGGGAAAGGTCCGGGCTGAATTCCTTCTATCGGGATAGAAATCAGAAAAAGCATAAATCCGCCAACGGAAAGAGAAGTTGCACTTAATACTATCGGGGAAACTCCTTTTGAATATTTAGAAACCATTACATTTGAATATCCGGAAACCAGATTATTCAATAACAATAACCCGATTCCAAGAAGCTCCAGTTCGCCTTTCATTTTAACTTTTGAGCGTCCAAGTGTAATGATGGCAATTCCTGTAACACCAATTAAAATGCTGGCCGTTTTTAATGGTGTCATCTTATCGTTATGGAAAGTAAAATGAGCCACAAGTGCAATAAAAAGCGGAGATGAACCAATTATCATTGCTCCGAGTGAACTGGGGACGAGGTTTAAGCCGCTGTAAAAGAGCGCATATTGTGTGAAAATTTGTACGACGGCTAAAAGTAGTACAAACTTCCAGTGCCTTTTTAGCTCCCGGAAGAATTTGAGCGGTTTTCCAAAATAAATAAAAATGAGAATACCGGATATAAAAAAACGGATACCTGCAAATTGAAACGGAGTTTGATATTGCAATCCAATTTTTACACCAACAAAAGCTGTTGACCAAAGCCAGCATGCAAAAATTGCCAAAAATGTGGTACTACGTAAAAGATTTTTCATAGCTCGACTGTATTTGCAAAGGTGAAAAAAAAGAGTGGATTATTTGAAATTTGACTAAAAAATAGAACGAGGCGTCTAAAAATTCAATTTGACTTTATAAAACCTTATTTAAATTTCCTGTTTGTCAAACAAAAATTGGGGGTCAGTACAATTAAAAACTTTAATTTGCATCATCAAAAATTTGTCAAATGGGAAAAACAATCATTAACAGCTACGAAGAGTTTGAATCTTATTTAGGAAAAGAAATCGGAACCTCAGAATATATCCAGATTACACAGGATCAAATCGATAAATTTGCCGACGCTACACTCGATTATCAGTGGATTCATACTGATCCGGAAAGAGCGGCAACAGAATCGCCGTTTAAAAGTACAATTGCACACGGGTATTTAACACTTTCGATGTTAACTTATTTGTGGTATTCTATTGTTGATGTACGCAATATAAAAATGATTGTAAATTATGGAATTGAGAAACTGCGATTTCAGCAGCCGGTTTTGGTAAACGACAAAATCCGCGCAATTGTTTCGTTGAACGATATCCGTAATTTGCGTGGTATTGCCAAAATTCAGGTAAAAATTGTTGTTGAAATTGAAGGACAAAAGAAACCGGCGTATGACGCTTTTGTAACCTTTCTTTATCATTTTGAATAGTAAATTTTCAGTAAAAATATAAATGCCGTTTGATTGTTGAAATCAGGCGGTATTTTTTTGCCCTCACTTAGTTGGAGCAATAATTTTTGAGACATATTTTATATCAAAGCGTTAATTTGTAAATTGGAGGTTGATAAAAGAATTTAAATGGATTACATCAACGAAGTATTAACAACAACCGAGATTACCTGGCAAGTTGCTCTGGTGAGAATTCTGGTTAGTTTTTTGATCGGTATGCTGATTGGTATCGAACGTGAAACTCACGATCAGCCAGCAGGATTACGGACGCATATTTTGATAAGTATCGGTTCAACTGTAGTGATGTTGATTTCTATTTTTATTCCGCAAACATTTACCGATTTTCAAAACGGAGACCCTGGCCGTATAGCGGCGCAGGTAGTTTCAGGAATTGGATTTTTAGGGGCGGGAGCAATTTTGAAATTTGGAGCTGATGTGAAAGGTCTGACAACGGCAGCTTCAATTTGGGCAATGGCAGCGCTTGGACTGGCTGTTGGGGCCGGTATGTATATTATCGGATTTATTGGTGTTGTCGTGATTCTGTTTGCGTTAACAGTAATGAATTTATTTGAAAAGCGTGTTTTTAAAGAAAGAACAATCCGGAAAATAGAGTTGTACGTAAAAAAAAGAGATTCTGACATACAGGTTCTGAAAGAAATTTTGAAGAGTCAGGATATACGAATTATGTCAACCGGTTTTGAACGAAATATTAATGAGGCCACTGATAAAATTATATTCCTGGTGGGGGTAACACGAAAAATGAATATACAGAAGCTTTCAGATAATTTTGAAAAACATCCCGGGATTGTTGCTATAAAAGTGGATATACTGGAATAATTTTTAGCTTATTCCAGTTTTTTTAGTAATCCTTTGCAACTGTCTTCCAGTAAATCGAGAACCAGCTCAAAACCTTCTTCTCCGCCATAATATGGATCGGGAACTTCCTCGTAATTCCATTCTCTGGCAAAATCAGTCATTTTATGAATCTTCGCTATATCGGCACTGTTTTGCGCCATCGATTTTAATGCTTCAACATTTTGATCATCCATCCCGATAACCAAATCGAAATGCCCGAAATCAACATCAGGATTAAATTTTCGCGAAATACTTGTCAGATCATATCCGCGTTTTACCGCATGTTGTTTCATCCTGCGATCGGCAGGTTCACCTGCATGCCAGCCCGATGTTCCTGCAGAATCAATTTCATATTTCTCTGCCAGCCCTTCTTTTTTTACAATTCCTTTAAATACTGCTTCGGCGCTGGGCGATCTACAAATGTTGCCCAAACAAACAAACAGAACTTTCTTCTTTTCCATAAATAATTTCCAATCTATTCTTTACTATTCCAGATTTCATATGACTTTAATGCCTGGCCGAGCAACATTTCGTATCCGTTCTTTACAGCGGCTCCCCTGGCTTTTCCTTTGTTCATAAACTGTGTTATTTCAGGGTTATAAACCAAATCAAACAGCAAATGTTTTTCGCCTATAAATTCATAAGGAATGGGAGGAAAGGTTTCCGTTTTTGGGTAGGTTCCAAGTGGAGTTGCATTGATGATTACCGTTCGTTCCGTCATCATTTGTTCATCAATCTCTTGGTAACGAATTTCATTTTCTTTTAACTCTTCAATAGAAGCAGAAATAAACTCAATTCCAAGATTATTTAAAACGTATTTTAAAGCTTTTGAGGCTCCGCCGGTCCCAAGTATCAGCGCTTTTTTGTGATACTCTTTTAACAATGGTTTTAAGGAGTTTTCAAAACCAAAGGTATCGGTGTTAAACCCTTTTAAATAAACTCCCGAGTCCGAACGGATTATTTTCACCGTATTCACTGCGCCAATTTTTCGTGCCGAGTCATTTAAATCATCCAGAAAAGGAATGACCTGTTCTTTATACGGAATGGTCACATTGAGACCAATTACTTCGGGGTTATTTTTTATAATCTCCGGAAACTTTTGAATCGTATCAATCTCAAAGTTCTCGTATGTTGAATTTATTTTTTCGGTTTCAAATTTTTCTGTAAAAAAACGTTTTGAAAATGAATGGGTGAGCGGGTAGCCGATTAATCCGTATCTTTTCATCTGTATTAATTCGTTTTTTTTGGTTTTGTTAATCCTTCAATTATAAAAATAATGGCAAATCCGGCCACAGCCAATAAAATTGCACCAACTAAAAGAGCATTGTCTCCCGTAATTTGTTCATAGGTTCCCGGTAAAATATTTACTTCAACCAGTGGTTTTATTTCTCCGTGCCGATCTGTAAAAGTTTCGGTAACTTGTTTCCAGGGCCAGACTTTATTTAATGAACCCACCATAAAACCGGCCAAAACAGCAATGGTTTGATTATGAAACTTTTTTAATAACCACGACAAGATATTTGAAAAAGTGATAATTCCGATGGCTGCTCCCACCATAAAGGTAAGAATCACGGCTATCTGCAGATTTCCAACAGCATCAAGGACGAACTTGTACATCCCAAGCAGAACAAGAATAAAACTCCCCGAAATTCCTGGTAAAATCATGGCACAAATGGCAATAGCACCTGAAACAAATATAAACCATGTGGTTGTGTTGGCCTCCGCGGGTGTAATTACGGTGATGAAATAAGCAACGATAATTCCCGCAATACCTGCAACAACAGTCGGAATATTCCATTTTTTTATCGTTCTTGCCACATAAATTGCCGAAGCGACAATTAATCCGAAAAAGAAAGACCATACCAAAACAGGATGGTTGTCAAGCAGATACTTCAATCCTTTTGCCAGCGAAAAAACACTGATTCCGATTCCCAATAAAACGCATACCAGAAAAGTTCCGTTAATGGCTTTCCAAAAGTCTGCGATTTTTCCGCTTAGAATAAGTTTTAGTGCATTTAAGTTGATGGATTTTATTGAGTTAATTAACTCTTCATAAATTCCGGTAATAAATGCGATGGTTCCGCCGGAAACTCCCGGAACCACATCAGCCGCTCCCATTCCCATTCCTTTTAAAACCAAAACAAGGTAATCTTTTGTTGTTCTGTTCATATTAAATTTTACGTTTCTCCCTTTCTCCTTTGTGTTCTCTGCGGTTAAATTTTCAGCAAAGCTCACTCAAAATTCACGGAGATTTTTGTCTTTAAATTTTGGAGGTGCCAAAATAACAAAAACTTACCATAAATTGTTATGAAAAATAAAAAGCTCAAATCGTTTAAAAATGAATTTAAGAAAGATTTTAACTGTTATTATTGTTTTTGGTATGATACAATCCTACGCTCAGAAAAATATGGAGGCGGAAGTGAAAACTTTACAACTCGAAGAAAACGGAAATTTTCCCAATAATTCCGGATTGCCTGTATTATTGTATAAAGATGTTTTTCGTTTTGAAGGGAAAGACCCTGCGTCGAACATCGAAAGAGTTTTTGATGAAAACAACTGGGGCGGTTCGTGGCGAAATGGTATTTATAATTTTCAGCATTACCACAGTACGGCGCACGAAGCATTGGGTGTTTACGGCGGCTGGGCAGAGGTTCAACTTGGCGGGTCGGGTAGCGAAATAGTACGGATTGAAAAAGGCGATCTGGTGGTTTTACCGGTTGGAACGGCACACAAAAGAATTGATTCCGGTGACGGTTTCGCTGTGGTTGGCGCTTACCCGGATGGACAACAGTGGGATATGAATTACGGGAAAGCGGAAGAAGTTCAACCTGCAAAAGAAAATATTTCAAAAGTAAAGCTTCCTGAAAACGATCCGGTTTTTGGTAGAGACGGTAAAATGTTTGAGTTTTGGAAATAATAAAAACTAGCGGCTTCCCAAAGTAATCAGTAAAATGCCGGCAAGAATTCCAATTAAATAACTACCTTTTCTTTTTAGATTTTGTTCTTTAAAAAGCAACGCGCCTAAAGTAAAGGTAATCAGAACGCTGCTTCTGCGCAGTGCTGAGATCATCGAAATCATAGAGCCTTCCAAACTTAATGCGTAGAAATATAAAAAGTCAGCAACCACCAGGGTGACTCCTATCAGCGGGATTGTCCAGCGCCAACGAAATTTTGTAGTATTTTTGCGGTTGGGAAACCAGAAAACCGCCAAAACCGGAAACAAAATAATTACCTGGTAAAATGAAAACCATGCCTGTACCGCAATTCTATCTATGCGCGAAATAATAAATTTATCGTACAATCCGCTGATGGACCCCAAAATAGTTGCACCAATGATAAGGTAAATCCACTTGTTTTTTCTGAATTCAATACCTTCGAGCTTTCCGGCGGTTGAAAAGAGATAGAAAAAGATGAGGGTTAGTAAAACGCCGACCCATTGCAAACCATTAAGTCTTTCCTGAAAAATAAGCAATGCTCCGGCTAATGTCCATAACGGACCAGTGGAGCGAATCGGCGCAAAAATAGTAACTGGCAGATGTTTCATTGCAAAAAAAGCCAGGATCCAGCTGGAGACTACAATAGCAGATTTTAGTATGATTTGCAGGTGTTCAGTAAGGGTAAGTGAAGGCGCAAAAAGCCCAATCGCAGTGAACTTATCAGGAAAGAGGCCTGACCCGATTACAACCGGTAAAAATAGTGCTGTACTTGTAAGCGTGGAAAAAAAGAGAACCGGCATAACAGCATTTCCGTTTAGCGATGTCTTTTTAAAAATGTCATAAATACCCAGAAAAAGGGCGGAAAGAAGTCCTGCAAAAGCCCACATATTTAACTTTTTTGCAAAGATATATTATGGTAATCCGGGAAAGTAATTTACTGATATTCCGATACCTTTAATAATGAATAATTAAATTTAGATAACACTTATTCAAAATTATTGGCCTTCCGAAATTCATCGACCAGTTTTTTAAGTCGCTTGTTTTTAGGAGCTTTGGGATAAAAATCAAAAAGAAGGTTGATTTGAAGAAAGTCCTGTTTCATTGCAGTGTTCAACATTTCAAAAGCATCGGGTTCATCCTTGTTTTCAAGATATAAACTCACCAAACGGTATTTTAATATCGCGTCACCGTTCTTTTTTATTGCGGCTTTTAAAATCTGAATGGCGTTTTCGAGTTCTTCAAAGTTCAGATATACGTCAGCCCATGTTAGCCATATTTCGCTGTTTTCCGGCTCCAGTTTGACAGCTTTCTTTAACGCTTTAACCGCGTTCTTTTTGTGGTTGAAATCGTTGTATACTTTTGAAAGCGTCAGCCAGTATTCTGGATTGGAATCGTCAATCTCCAATGCTTTTTTGATAAAAACAATACTTTCCGGGAATTTTTTCTCCACCCACATAATTAAGCCTACACCAAACCAGGCAGTATCATTATCTTCGTTAATATCAATGGCTTTCTGATAATGTTCTGCTGATTTTGTATAATCTTCCAGATTCAGATAACATTCGCCTATATAACAATAAGCATCGTCGTTTTCCGGCTCAAACTCTAGATATTCAAAATATTTTTTAATGGCATCTTTATATCTGCCGGCATTCGCATGAGCATTGGCGATATTAAAAAGAGCCTGGTGGAATTCGTCGTTCAGCGCGAGAGCAAATTCATATGCTTCAACTGCTTTGTCATGATTACCTGCTTTATTTTGGGTGATACCTAAATTAAACCAGGTTGAATAATTAAACGGATCAATATCGAGATATTGATTATAATACGAAACGCTTTTTTTGTAGTCGCCCTGCTGGTCGCAGAAAAATCCAAGTTCATAAAGTGCCATTTCATTTTTTGGATTGGCAATCAGTGCCTGCTCAAAGTGCTGAATGGCAGTTGGAATATCACCGGTTTGAACATAGGCCGCCCCAATATGATACAAAATGTCATCTACTTCTTTGCCCGCGCTCTTTATGGCTTTTCGGAATGAACGCCCTGCTTTAGGTTCATCGCCCAAAACCAACCATGCCGAACCTTTTATAAGGTGCACATCGGGGTTGGTAGATTCAATCTTTTCAACAAGATTGAGGTGTTTTATTGCGTCTTCAATTTTTCCCTTACTCAATAAGACCTGCGCATATTTTAAGTGGAGAGTTACTGCGTTGGGGTGAATTTGAATACCCTGCCGCGCTGCTATTTCTGAGGCGTTTATATCCCCTTCTTCGAGCAACTGTTCTACAATTCCTTCAAATTCAGAAACATCGAAATATTTTTTATTACCCGATATCAGCGAACGTTTAAAACGGTTCAGGGCTTCACTGATATCTTCCTCACTGCTAAAATTTTTCCTCTCTTCTTCGTTCATCTGCGTAACAATGAATTCGCGAAATTAATAATTCCAATGAATTAACGGACAATTTTATATTATTGATGTTGTTCTCGTAACAAATCGTTCACAGTTTTAACCGGGTTAAATGTCTCAATCGGAACCTCTGCAAAAAGCGTATTCCAGTTGCTCATTGCTCCGTTCCAAAGACCCGGAAGCTCCTGCGCTTTCAAATTTTTCCCGTCTTTCGATTTTTTAGAAATAAAGCCTGTTGCCGGGTCAGTATATTCAAGCAGGTTATATTTTTCACCTTTGTAATTTTTTACTCCGCAAACCAGGTCAACAGGATTAAAATGCGTGGCATGCGATATTATGGTTTGCTGTTGCATACTATTCGGGTCAATTTGAGAGCTTTCCACAACCTGCAACGAAACTGTCTCATCCGGATTTTTTGCCCAGAATGGCCCGCCACCCGGCTCACCTTCGTTTTTTACCATCCCGCACACCCGCAAAGGGCGGTTGTATTTTTCTTTTAAATAATGATAAAGTTGTTCTTTTTCAGTGTAATACTGACTCTCTGCCGGTTTTGTGTTGAGCTGGTTTTCCAGAAAATTGGCAGCTTCCGCCAAAAATGCATGATCCAGCGCCACCGGATGTTTTTCGTTTAGCTCTTTTTGGTAAAGGAAAATTTTTTCCTGGTATTTTAACAAAACGCCGGCCAATGCTTTTTTATAATCTATTGTGGATTTTTTTAGTTTGTCAGGAACAACATTGTCAATATTTTTTATAAAAATAATGTCGGCATCCAAATCATTCAGGTTTTCAATCAGAGCTCCGTGACCTCCCGGCCGGAATAACAAACTACCATCAGCTTCCCTGAACGGTTCGTTTTCCAAATCAACAGCAATTGTATCGGTCGATGGTTTTTGCTGGCTAAATGAAATCTCAAAGGTTACGCTCAGCTCATTTTCATAGGGTTCTTTTATTTTTTGAAGCAGATTTTCAAAACTTTCCTGGTGTTCGGGCGAGACCGTAAAATGCAGTCGCACTTTTCCCGCACTGTCTTTTGCGTATTTTGCGCCTTCTGCCAGATGCTCTTCAAAAGGAGTACGGTCAATATTTTTATATTTATGAAATTTTAAAAGTCCTTTGGGAAGCGAGCCGTAATTTAATCCTTTTTCACTCAACAAATATCCTACCTGGTTTTTACAACTTTCTTCTTCGCTGTTTTCGCTGATTTTGTTTTTGAGTTCCTGATAAAAAGCAAACTTTTCTATCTCGTCAACAAATTGTTTTACCGCTTTATTTTCTTTTAAAACTTCCTCGGGTGTTTTCGAAGTCTCACACTCTTCCAGAGCCTCGAAAAGCGCTTTAAACATCCGGCTGGCTGCACCGGAAGCCGGCACGAATTTCAGTGGTTTGATACCAGATATTACTTTTGCCTCGTAACGTTTTATATTTTTTTGAAGTTTTTCTTGGTCGAGTTGAATAATCCCCTTGCCAACAGAAGCAGCTTCTTCAACATGCAAAAAAGGAAAACCTTTTTTGAATTTTTCAATCTGCTGATTTACAATTTCAATGTTGCTTCCGCGATTTTGTATTTGTAGTTTGTCTTTTTCAGAGAACATATACATGTTTTTTGATATTTAAAAATAAAAATAAGATTCCGGTTTTTTATACGAATAACAGCCTGTAAGGACTAAAGTTTTCAAGATTTTGTTAACAGTTTTCTGAATCGGTTGATACTGACTTATTTTGTTTATTTTTGGCGCTGTTAATTTGATGGGATGACGGACAAGAATTTTTTCTGGAATCATAAAAAACGATACAACGATTTTCCGACCTATTTTAAAAACAAGTTTTTGGAAAGGGTGCAGAAGGTTTCCATCGATGCAGGGTTTACCTGTCCGAACCGCGATGGATTAAAAGGGAAAGGTGGTTGTACCTACTGCAACAATAAAACCTTCAAACCAACCTACTGTAACCTGGAAAACAGCGTTACAAATCAAATTCAAAAAGGTGTGGATTTTTTTGCCAAAAAATACGATGCGATGAAATTTTTGGCGTATTTCCAGGCATATACAAATACTTATGCTCCCCTGGAGGATTTAAAACGGCTTTATGAAGAAGCGCTTCAGCATCCTAAAATTGTTGGTTTGGTAATTTCAACCCGCCCTGATTCGATAGATGAAGAATTGCTGGATTACTTGTCGGAGCTGAGTAAAGGGGCCTATGTAATGGTTGAGTTTGGGGTAGAGTCGCATCTTGATAAGTCGCTGGAACTAATCAATCGGGGACATTCATTTGCTGATTCTGTTTGGGCGCTGGAACAAACCGAAAAACGCGGGATTAATAACTGTGCTCATATGATTTTAGGGCTTCCCGGTGAAAACCACTCCGACTGGCTCGAACAGGCAAAGATTATTTCAAAACTGCCGGTTAAAAACTTAAAATTACATCAGCTTCAGATTCATAAAGGAACCATACTCGAAAAGCAATACCGCGAGAGACCCGATTCATTTTTTCTTTTTTCAGCAGAAGAATATGTTGAACTGGTCGTTGATTACCTTGAGTTGTTAAGTCCACAGATTATTGTGGAACGGTTTATCAGCCAGGCGCCACCCGACATGTTGCTGGCTCCCAAATGGGGGCTGAAAAATTTTGAGTTTGTTGCTAAAGTTGAGAAACGCCTGAAAGAAAGAGATACCTGGCAAGGGAGATTATACAAATAAATCCGGGGATTTTGAATGTCTGAAGTTTTGAAAACAAAAAAAACGAATCCCGGGAATTATTTAATTGAATACTATATTTTGGAATTCTATTTTGCCGGTGTATTTGTCATATAAAATTTAATTTCTCCGCCGTTCATAATGTCGCTGTGTTTTAAAGTGAGTCCATCGATTTCTTTTCCGTTGATTTCTACTTTTTCAACATACACATTTTCAGGGCTTTGATTTTTAGTATTGATTACCAACGTTTTTCCATTATCTAAATAAAGGTTCGCTTTTTTTACCATGGGGCTGCCTATGGAATATTCGTCGGAACCGGGCAAAACGGGATAAAAGCCAAGCGAGCTAAATATATACCAGGCACTCATTTGGCCGGCGTCATCGTTGCCACACAAACCGTCTTCCTTGCTGCTGTACATGGTTTTCATAATCATTCGAACACGTTCCTGTGTTTTCCATGGTTGGCCGGTCCAGTTGTATAGATAAGGGATATGGTGTCCCGGTTCATTTCCATGAACGTAATTCCCAATAATACCGTCTCTGGTAATATCTTCGTTATTTTCGATATATTTTTCTGCAATTTCAGTCGTAAATATTTTGTCCAGCGACTGGGCGAATTTTTCTTTTCCCCCCATCATTTCAATCATTGTATCAATTTCGTGTGGAACATATAAACCATAATTCCATGCATTTCCTTCAATAAAACCCTGACCATGTGTATCCATCGGATCGAAATTTTTGCGCCATTCACCATTTCTGAGTTTTGGCCGCATAAAACCAATTTCTTTATCGTAAATATTTTTAAAGTTTTCAGAACGTTTTAAGTATTGGTTATACACTTCTGTTTTGCCAAGTTTTTGAGCTATCTGTGCGATGCACCAATCGTTATAAGCATACTCCAATGTTAAAGAAACTGAATAGGCGCTTTTTTCTTCTGATACATAACCGTTCCTTATAAATTCATCGATCCCGTTAAAATAACCCACATTTGAAGTGCTTATACACGCATCAAGGGTTTTATTAAGGTCGGCATCTGTATTTCCTTTTGCAACAGCATCGGCTATAACTGAAACAGCATGGTAACCAATCATACACCAGTTTTCGTTGCCATAATGACTCCAAATCGGTAACATGTGGTGCACACTTTGCTCCTGATGGGCCAGCATCGATTTAACCATGTCGTTATTTTTTTGTGGATGAAAGATATTAAAAAGCGGATGCAGTGCCCGGTAAGTATCCCATAATGAAAATATGGTGTAATTTGTAAAACCTTCACTTTGGTGAATATTTTGGTCGAGTCCCAGGTATTGGCCATCCACATCTTCGTAGATAATAGGGCTTAACATGCTGTGGTACATGGCGGTATAGAACGTTTGTTTTTCTTCCGGAGTTGAAGTTTTCACTTGCACTTTTGCAAGTTCTCTGTTCCATTTTTGCCGCGTTTCTTCTTTTATCTGTTTAAAATTCCAGCCCGGTATTTCAGCTCTGAGGTTTTTTATTGCTCCTTCGGTGCTCACTGATGAAAGAGCAAATTTTATTTTTATTTTTTCGTCTTTTTGAGTTTTAAAATTGAAATATGCACGAATATTTCGGCCTGCCATTTCCGGGAAATTCTCCTCTTCTTCAAACCGACGGTAAAATCCGTTGTAGCTGAGTTTGTCGTACTTCTTATGTCCGTAGGTCTCAAAAGGTTTTGAAAAAGCCATTGCAAAATAAACTTTCCGATTTCGTGCCCATCCCTTGGTTTGCCTAAATCCGGTTACCAGAGAGTCGTTTTCAACGCGGATAAAAGTCCACACATTTTTTTCATCGTAATTATAAATGTTGTAGACCAAATCGAGAATAATGTGGGCATCCTCTGACGCCGGAAATGAGTATTGATGAAATCCCACACGGTCGCTGGCCGTTAGTTCTGCTTTGATATCATAATCTTCAAGATGGACTTTGTAATAGCCCGGTTCTGCTGTTTCTGTCTCATGTGAGAATTGTGAATGATAACCACTTCCCGGCTTGTTGGCTTCACCCGGATTAAGAATGAGATCACCTGTTGTTGGCATCACCAGAAAATCACCCAGGTCGGAGTGGCCAACTCCGCTAAAATGCGTATGAGCAAAACCAAAAATAGTATGGTCGTCGTATTGATAACCTGAGCAGTAGCGGTATGTTTCTCCGTTATATTCTCCATCAATAGAGTAAGGCTCTATATTGGTTTCCGGGCTTAACTGAACCATTCCAAACGGAGTTGTAGTCCCGGGGTAGGTATGGCCCATATTTTTTGTGCCAACCATAGGATTGACAAATTGAGCTAAATCCGGAATTGGCAAATTTTCTTTTGGGTTTTGTATTTTTTGATTTGGTTTTTGACAGGAAAATAAAACAATTGTGCCAATGGTCGCAAACAGCAGCAGTTTCTTCATTTCAATAATTTGTTTTTGGTTTTTATAAAAACATTTGTTTTCAAGGGTAGGAATACAAAAGTAGCATTTTTGAAAATGCGTGAAAATATAAAAATTAAAAGATATTGTAACGGCTTGTGAAACAATTTACTATTTCAATAACTGTAATGTCTCTTTAATACTTTTTATCAGTTGATTAACGTCTTTCTGGGGTAATGTGAGTGGTGGCATAAAACGAAGTGTATTAAATTTGTTTCCCGTAACAAAACCATTATCAAAAAGCTGACTGTGGATTTTTTCTGAGTTTATCTCTTTTTGAGATTCCAACGCCAGCATCATTCCTCGTGCCCTGATTTCCTTTATTGTACCGGAATGATTTTTAGCCACTTTTTCCAGTTCTTTTTTGAAAAATACTCCGGTGAGGGCTCCTTTTTCAACATGGTTTTCTTCTTCCATTATTCTGAAAACTTCCAACGCAACCGCACAACCCAGCGGATCGTTTTGGTGCGACTGTGCATAACAGAAAGGAGCATCATCAAATTCTTTTGCTATCTCTTTCGAAACAGAAACTGCACTAACAGGGTATCCGTTACCCAATGCTTTTCCTGTAGTTACCATGTCGGGGAGAACATTGTAATGCTGAAATCCAAACCATTTCCCGGTGCGTCCCATTCCGGTGGTTACTTCATTTGCGATAACAATTACACCATTTTGTTTTGCTTGCTTTTCCAGTTTTTGGATAAATTGAAAATCAGGAAATTTAATAATTCCCAGCGATGCGCCTCCGGTTTCTATTACAAGTGCTGCAATTTGACTGAAATCGATATTTTGAATTGCATAACTATTGTTAAAAGGAATAACGATTAAATTGTTGTTTTTTTGTGAATTTTGCCCGTCTCCGTAAGCACTGAGGTATGAAATATCTGTCGTAAGAATTTTATCCCGGCCTGTAATTTGTTTGGCCAAAGTAATGGCAAGGTTTACAGCTTCAGATCCCGAACTTAGAAATACACTTTTCCCGTTTTTTAATTCGGTTTTTTGTGCTATTTTTTCTGAAAGGTTTTCAGCCTGCCTGTTTCTGAAAAGATATCCCTGGTGAATTGATTTTTTTAATTGGTTTTTTATTACATGGTTAATTTTTGGATGATTGTGCCCCAGATTTGCGCACCAAACACCCGATTCAAAATCGATGTATTTTTTTCCTTCAGTATCATATAAATAGCAATCTTCTGATTTTTCGAGGTATTTTTCAAAAGGGGTATAAAACGGAATTATCATAGGAACAAATTTTTAAACATCTATTTATCCAGCCATTTTTTAAAAACAGGAGACCGATCGACACTTACCACGGTTTCAATCTCGTCTTCCACCGGCGGTTTCAGTTTTAGTTTTATCCGGCTTCGCGACCAGGCTGTCATGTTTTCAATGGCATTCAAATTGACGATATATTTCCTGTTGATGCGAAAAAACTGATTTGGATTGAGTTGCGTTTCCAGTTTGTCGAGACTAAATTCAACAGGGTAAGATTGGCCATCGAATGTTTTTATAAAGACGTTTTTTCCTATGGCATTGAACCAGGCAATTGCGGCAGTTTCTACCATCCTTATTTTTTGACCGATTTGAATGATAAAACGTTTTTTGAATTCCGGCTGAGTACCTTTTATTTCAGATAACAAACTTTCGAAGTCGATAGTAAAGGCGGATTTTACCGATTTGTATTTTTGAAGACTAAGGGTCAAATCTTCCTTTCGAATTGGCTTTAACAAATAGGCGATACTATTCAGTTCAAAAGCTTTTATCGAATACTGGTCGTAAGCAGTTGTAAAAATAACGGGCGTGTTGACCTGAACCTGTTCAAAAATACTAAAACTTATTCCGTCAGAGAGCTGGATGTCCAGAAAAATCAGATCGGCCTGGTTTTTTGAAAACCACTTTACTGATTCTTTTACAGAGCCTAAATTAGCTGCAATTGAAAAGTCGGGGGCGATTTCTTCCAGCATTTTTCCAAGCCGTTCGGCAGCCACTGTTTCATCTTCAACTATAACTACTCTCATATTTCTTCTGGTTTTATCAAGGGTAGTTCTACTTCATAGAAGTTGGTTTTAACCATAAATTTTGGAGTCTGTTCGCTTATCATTGCATAACGTTTTATCATATTTTTTTGTCCCAATCCGGTAGAACCTCCGGATGAGATTTTGGGTTGCAAGTTGTTCCGCACTACCAGCCATTTATCTTTGACACAAAGTTCTATTTTTAATGGATTTGAAGTGTTGACAATGTTGTGTTTAATAGCATTTTCAATGGTTACCTGCAGCGATAGTGGCGGTAAATACGTTTTTAAAAATTCACCCGGCAAATCAACATCAAGATATAATGAATTGTCGTAACGCATTTGCTGAAGAGAAATATACGAGCGGATAAATTTTAATTCTTCGTTAAGCGACACAACCGGTTTTTCAATAGTTTCCAGAACATAGCGGTAAATCATTGAAAACTCATCGATAAATCGTTGGGCTTTTTTTACATCTTTATCAATTAATCCGGAAAGAACATTTAAGCTGTTAAACATAAAATGCGGATTGATCTGACTTTTTAATACTTCAAATTTGATTTGCGAGAGTTCTCTTTCAAGGTTTTCGGCTTTTATTTTTGAACGGTTACTTTCATTAAAATAAAGCCAGGCTTCGAGAGAAATCATCATCAAAATGTTTACTCCAACTGTAATTAACGCGTTATAAAAAAGAATTGAATTTAAATCGTCGTTGGTAAACGGGCTTACTGCATTTGAAATTAATGTAACAAAAATTGAAATGAAAACGGCCAGAAGAAACGCAAACAGAAACTGAACCGTTATTCGCAAAAAGATTTTTTTGTGCCATGACAATTTTTTGTTCAAAAAATGAATAAGGAACAAATTGGGATAAGCCAACATAAAACCGCCAACAAGACTGAGAAGCGAGCCAAAGGAAAGGCGGATTAAAAAATGTGTTGCACCTTCAATTATTGCATAACCCGAATAGTGATTGTATAAAATGATAACCAATTGGACTCCGACAGAAATTCCCAGCAAAAAGTTAAGAAGTTTTCGAAAAGGGAAAAGTTGATTTACAGTTGTAAAGCTCATGCCGGAATTTGATTTCTTAATAAGAGTAAAAATAGAAAATTATACCATTTTGTATCAAACAATAAAAGTAATATTTGGAAAGATGCAGCCTTGAAAATGGTTTTCCAGGACTGCATGATAAAGTCTAAAAAATGCCATATTTTATGGATATGCCTACATTAAATTGTTCAAATATGTCGTCGGCAGTTTCAATAAGTTCTACAGGCGATGTGTCGCGGTAACTTCCTTGTACACCCAACCACCAGTTTCCGGCCAACCGGAACATAAATTCTGCCGCAAGTTCATTGGCAGCAAAACGTTCCTGATCAATAATTTCTTCATACCACAATTTGTTTTCTTTGAACTCTTTGTTGTAAACATATTGTGCAAGTCCCATTCCGGTTGTCCAAGAGAAAGAAAGTTTTGCTTTGTCTTTTAAAGGAACAATGTACTCGAGAAACAAACCGGAATAACCGGCCTCCAATCGGTAAGTTCCGTTCGCAACCAGCCGATCGAGATTTTTATCGTAATTCAGAGCACTTCCCGCGAAACCGATTCCCCAGTGTTGGTTAAAAACCAAACCAGCTTTGTAGCCCAACCAGTTTGCAGAATTATCCATAACCGTTGAATAGGTTCCGGATACGCTGCCATACAGACCAATGGTGTTGGTTCTCTTTTTTCCCTCGTAACTCCAGATGTAGTTTTTCTTTTCCTGTGCCAGGCTTGTTAAACACAGTAATCCGGATAATACAATTGTTAGCCATACTTTTGTTTTCATTGTTTAATTGTTTTTTGAGTTTTTAATTATTTTTCAATGATTCAAAAGTAGAGTGCTTTCTTGCCTGAAGAAAATAAAAGGGAGCGAACGCGAAAAAAGAGGGAGTGAGTGTGAAAACAAAAAGGAAGGGTGTCTTGCCGGCGGAAGGTCTTTGCTTGATTTGTTGAGATAGTTCTATCTCAACTGGAAAAGTTGTACACTTAATTGTTTGGCGAAAATTTGCTGTTCTTTATCCTTTTATCTCTTCATCAATTATTTCCAGAATGGCATCCAGTTCCTCCATTAACGGATTGTAGTGAGTTGATTCTGTAGCACGGGTTGTAAGAATAAATATAAGAATGTTATTTTCAAATTCCTTGGAATTCAGGAGATTCAGGTTGCTATTGTTATTTTTTCCAGGTGGTAACCCTAATTCTTTACCGGATACATCTGTTAAATCAAAGATAGTCCTGATGCTGTTGGATTCTTTTCGAAACATATCGAGGACTTTCTCCCTTTGAATACCAAGGTCGTTCTCCTGTTTGGCGATATCTTCCAGTGTCGAAATCCAGGTTGTCAGGTATGTTTTAAGTATGGGATTTGAAATGTCTTTTAAGCTTCCCGAATTTATCATTTCATTCAGAAGCGAATTATTAGGGTTGAAAGCAATGTCGAAAGCAAAAGTGTTGTAAAGCAATTCTGAAAATTCACTTTCATCCGGTTGTTTATTTTTATCGGATATATATTCAACGATCTTTTTTGCACCTTCAAAATTACTATAGTTTACCTCAATAAGTCTCTGTAGTTTTGATTTGCTGGTTTGAAATTCATTTTTTAATCCAATGAGGTATACCTGTTCTTTTTCTCTTATAATTCGTTTTTGATTGCTGTTATTAATGGCAAGTGCAATTAAAATTCCGATAACCACAAGAATGATTTCTCCAAATGCGTAGAGCAGGTAATTACTGATTTTTTTTTCAGTGATTAACTTTTGTCTGATTCTTCGAAAAAATTTAATCATTACCTGCTACAACCCGTTTAGTGCTTGCGTGTGCGATCTTCAATTACTACCAAACGATATTTATCTCCGTGCATTACCACCCGGTGTGTATCGATGTGCAGGTGTTTGGTTACAATTTTATTGTTGATGTAAAATTCCCGAATTAGCGCCACTTCTGAAAGATTACCGCCGGAAAGCAATTCGCGCATCTGGCATTTTTTACAGAAATTGCTTTCGCGGGTAACAGCGGTTCCCCGTTGTGTACATCCCATTATTTCGCAAAACTCGTGGTCAATAATATCACCTTTGTCGCTTTTTGTAAGCTTTTGAAAAGATTTGTTAAAATATTTGACTTTAAAGTCGTGGTCGGTTAAAAAAATGGCTTGCGGATGGTGCTCAATCAGTTGGTTTACCAGGTCGTTTGCCTCTTCAATTCGTACAAATTCAAGTCGCATGGCAGTAATTATTTAATGAGTTAATTTTTTGCCTGAATGAAAACCTACATCAGTTAATTCATCTTTGGCAATTGGAAATTAACAATAAAAATTAAAATTTTCAATGGAACATGTTTTAGAATCTAAAAATATTTTCAACAGTTTGAGTTTAGCTGTTAACTGAACCAAATACACGTTTTAAAATATCAGTGACCCTTGCAGCCGGATCTTCCCGGATTAATTTCTCCTGGTTTTCTATTTTTAGAAATAGTCCATCGAGTGCTTTTTGTGTCAGGTATTCATCTAAATCGATTTCAACGGGTTTAAAGCCGGCAACTTTTCCAACCATTGAATTTGCAACTTCATTCCATTTTCCGGTAAGCAAATCCCAGCTTTGTCCTGTCGATACATTTCCAACCAGTTTTTTGTCTACTGAAGCCTTTATTTTTGGACGGTACAAAGCAAAAAGCTGATTGTAAGTCGTATTGTGTAAATATTGTGTTGCGGCATTGTCGGCTCCTCTCAGTATCCCAATAGCATCGGTAATGGTCATACTTTTTATACTGTTTATAAAAATGGGTTTGGCTTCTGAAACTGCGTCTTCTGCCGCTCTGTTAATTCGCAACAAAACATCTTCAACCAATTTTTGGCCTCCCGGAATTTTGCTGACGTTGTCTACAATCATATCGGCTTCAGGCGGTAGTAAAATTTTTACCATTTCATCTTTGTAGTAGCCATCGGTAAGCCCTAAAATATCTACCGATTTGTTTGTTCCAACAACAAGTGCTTCTTTTAGCCCGGCAACAATCTCGGTCCGGGTTAACGATTGCCCCTGGCTTTCTTCAAGTGTTTGTTGTGCAATTTGTGCCAGTTCGGCACAAGCTGTAAAAAGGAATAGAAATGTAAAGGGTAAAATTTTAATAATTTTCATTTTGAAAGTTTTTTGAAATCTTTTTCAATATACAACGAATTTTTCAGGAGGAGTGATTTATTTTTTGAACAATTGCTTGACCAAATCATTGCGTCCCTTTTTTCCGAGGTCCTTTTTGATCGAATTTTTAAATTCGTTTTTATACCAAAAGAAAAATTGCCGCTGGTTTTCCTTGTCATGTTTATTTTTGGCAGTAAAAATTTTTTCCATGGTGTACGGATGGTAGCCCGAGTAATAAACAACTGTTGCCAGAGTCATTGGCGTGGGGGTAAAATCCTGAACTTGTTCCAGTCTGAAATTCATCTTTTTTGTTCGAATAGCCAAATCAGCCATGTCTTCTGATTTGCTTCCAGGATGGCTTGAAATAAAATAGGGAACTAACTGCTGGTTTAGTTTTTCTTCCTTGTTTATTTTAATGAATTCATCATTTAATTTTTCAAACAATTGAAATGAAGGCTTTCGCATAAATTTTAATACTTCGTCCGACGAATGCTCCGGCGCCACTTTTAACCGGCCCGAAACATGGTGTTTTATAACTTCCCGCAAATATTCCTTGTTGCTTTTGTCTGTTTCTTTGTTCCCGGTTTTTTCCAATATCATATCGTAGCGAATTCCACTTCCCACAAATGCCTTTTTTATTTTTGGATTTTGTCGCACCTTTTTGTATAAATCAAGCATGGGTTTATGGCTGGTGTCGAGGTTTTTACAAATGGAAGGGAAAATACACGACGGTCGTTTACACTTCCTGCAAATTTCTTCATGGATTCCTTTCATTTTGTACATATTGGCAGAGGGACCTCCCAAATCAGAAATGTAGCCTTTAAAATCAGGCATTTCTGTAACCTTTTCAACTTCTTTTAAAACCGATTTTTGTGAACGGCTGGCGATAAATTTTCCCTGATGTGCCGAAATGGTGCAAAATGTACATCCGCCAAAGCAACCACGGTGAATGTTTATCGAATGCCGGATCATTTCATAAGCCGGAATCGTTTCTTTGTTGTTGTAACGCGGGTGGGGGAGTCGGGTGTATGGCAGGTCGTAAACCCGATCAATTTCTTTTTCTTTGAAAGTAGGCCATGGCGGATTTACCACAATTTTGCGGTTATCAACTTTCTGAATCAGTTTTTTGGCCTCCATTTTATTCGATTCTTCCTCGATATGCATAAAATTCCGGGCAAATGTTTTCCGGTCGGCCAAACATTCTTCGTGTGACGCCAATTCCAACTCATCCCAGTTCTTTTTCGTAGCATAGTTTTTCCTGGCATCAACTATAAATGAGGTTTGCGGAATGGTAGTCAGGTTTTCAACCGGTACTCCTCTTTTTACCAAACGGGCAAATTCAATAATCGATTTTTCACCCATTCCGTAAAAAAGCATGTCAGCCTTCGAATCCACCAAAATGGAAGGCATCAGCTTATCCGACCAGTAATCGTAGTGTGTAACCCTTCGCAGCGATGCTTCAATCCCTCCGACCACGAGCGGGATTTCAGGATAAAGTTTTTTTAGAATATTGGAATAAATAATGGTCGCATAATCGGGCCGGTACCCTGATCTTCCGCCTGGTGTATAGGCATCGTTGCTTCTTTTCCGCTTTCCGGCGGTATAATGATTAACCATCGAATCCATGTTTCCACCGGTTACCGCAAAAAAAAGTCTTGGTTTCCCCAGTTTTTTGAAATCACGCAGATCGTCTTTCCAATTGGGTTGCGGAATCACCGCTACCCGAAGTCCTTCCGCTTCAAGAACGCGTCCGATTACGGCTGCTCCAAATGAAGGATGATCAATATATGCATCTCCCGTAAAAAGTATCACATCGATATCGCTCCATCCAAGTTGTTTTACCTCTTTCTTCGATGTGGGCAACCATTGGTTGCTATTTGTTTGAATATTGGTCATACAAGTTTGTTTTTCATTCTAACAAATAAATCAGTGTTTTGATGAAAAAATATGGAAATCATTCATTTTTTAGAAAATATTACAAAACTATTTGTGTATTTATTTGATATCCAGCAAAAATAATATTTGCGGTCAAAGAAGAAGTGTGTTTTGCTGTGATAAAAAATAAAAATTGAAAAAACATTCTATTTTTGTACCTTTATTTCGGTTGGCTTTAATCGTAATGCAGCAATAAATGGAATTATTAAAACCTAAGGACATTTTTAAAACACGTCCTGCATTTACTCTACTCGGAGGTGAATATTTTGCCAAATTTCTGATGTATATTCTCCGTTTCAACAAACTAAATAAAATTTACAGCCAGATAGCTGAAAAACATGGACTCGAATTTATAGACGAGGTGATTAAAAGCTTCGAGTTTAATATTGAGTTTGATGAACAGGAATTAAAAAGGATCCCTCAAAAGGGTCCGGTAGTCGTGGTTTCCAATCACCCGTTTGGAGGACTTGACGGGCTGATTTTGATAAAATATCTTTCAATGGTCAGAAGCGATGTAAAGGTTATCGCCAACTTTTTGCTGGAGAAAATTGAACCGGTTTCCAACTATTTTATTGCTGATAATCCATTTGATAAAAACAATACAGAAAATGGTTTTGCCGGAATAAAACAGGCCATATCGCATTTAAAAAACGAAGGGGTTTTGTGTTTATTTCCGGCCGGCGATGTAAGTACTTACGGTACTTTCGACAGCGCCACCGATCAGGTTTGGCAGTTTCCGGTGGTTAAATTTGTAAAAAAGGCGAGAGTGCCGGTTATTCCTGTACATTTTCAGGGAACAAACAGCCGCCTTTTTCATATTCTGGCAAAAATACACCCTTCGCTCCGGCAGGTAAGGCTTCCTTCCGAACTGCTCAGCAAAAAGCATAAAAACATTAAAATCCGGATAGGAAGTCCGATAAAGGTTGAAGAGCAGGATCGATTCGACGATGTGTACCAGTTCGGGCGTTTTGTCCGGGCAAAAACATACAGTATGGAATCGAATATTGAAGTCAGGCGATTCTTTAATTATTCAATGAAACCATCCTCGAAACCTGAGGCCATTATTGACCCCGTTCCGCAGGAAGAAATTTTAAAGGAAATTCAAAAAATAAAACAGGATTACACACTGTTTAATCTCAAAAATTATACAGCATACTGTGCTCCTTCAAAAGAAATTCCAAATATTTTGAATGAAATTGGCCGGCTTCGTGAAATTACTTTTCGCGATGTGGGTGAGGGAACAAATCAGAGCATTGATATTGATGAGTTTGATTTGTACTACAACCAAATGTTTATCTGGGATGAAGACGAACAACGCCTGGTTGGTGCGTACCGGATTGGTTTAGGCAAAGACATCCTTACACAATACGGGAAGCGTGGCTTTTATTTACATACTCTTTTTCGGATTGATGAGGAGTTTAAAACTGTTTTGAGTGAAAGCCTCGAACTTGGACGTTCGTTTGTGATTAAAGAATACCAGCGAAAACCTATGCCGCTGTTCTTGCTTTGGAAAGGGATTCTTTACTTTTTGCTAAAAAACCCGGAGTACCGCTATTTGATCGGTCCGGTGAGTATTAGTAATAATTATTCAAAAATTTCGAAAGACCTGATTATTAAATTTATCATGTCGAACCATCTGAACTGGAAAATGGCGCAACACATAAAACCGAGGAACAGTTACAAATTTAAAAGTAACAATCCGGATATTAATATTTTGATGGAGAATATGGAGCGTGATATCAACCGCCTGGATAAAACCATCGGCGATTTGGATGAAACGAATTCCGGGTTACCGGTTCTTTTGAAGAAGTATATCAAGCTGAATTCGAAAATCATAGGTTTTAACGTCGATCCAAAATTTAATAACTGTCTTGACGGATTGATTGTTCTGGATGTTTATGATGTGCCAAAGAATACCATCGAGTCACTTTCAAAAGAAGCCAACGACGGCTCCATTCTTGAACGTTTTTACAGCAACAGGGAATAGCTTCTTACAGCAACTCTGCCATAATTATTCAGCATACATTTTTTCCCTCAGTTCATGAATTTTTCCGTCTGAAATATAATCGTCGTAATCCATTAATTTGTCAATAATTCCATTGGGAGTCAATTCAATAATCCGGTTACAAACGGTTTGAATAAACTCGTGGTCGTGCGACGACATAAAAATATTACCGGGATATTTAATCAGGTTATTGTTAAAAGCCTGAATGGATTCCAGGTCGAGGTGGTTGGTTGGCGTGTCTAAAATGAGTGCGTTGGCACCTTCAAGCATCATTTTTGCGATGATACAACGTATTTTTTCACCTCCGGAAAGTACATTCACTTTTTTATAGATTTCTTCTCCTGCAAAAAGCATTTTTCCCAGTTGCCCGCGGATAAAAACTTCAGTAGTGTCGTTTGTAAATTGGCAAAGCCAGTCAAACAGCGTCATGTCACTGTTGAAATAGTCTGAATTATCAAGTGGTAAATAGGCAGTAGTGATGGTTTGTCCCCACTGATAAGTTCCTGTATCAGGCTTCTTATTCCCGCTAATAATTTCAAAAAAGGCGGTCATCGCCCGTGTATCTCTTGAGAGAAAAACAATCTTTTCATCTTTTTCAGCCTTAAAATCGACATCTTTAAAAAGTAGTTTTCCATCAACGCTGGCACTCAGTCCGTTTACTTCCAGAATTTGGTTTCCTGCCTGACGATCCGGAGTAAAGATTATTCCCGGATACCTGCGTGTTGATGGCTCAATATCTTCAATATTAAGTTTTTCCAACATTTTTTTGCGGCTTGTGGTTTGTTTTGATTTGGCCACATTGGCACTAAAACGCGAAATAAATTCCTGTAGTTCTTTCTTTTTCTCTTCTGCCTTTTTATTTTGAATTTTTTGTTGCCGTAATGCTAACTGACTGCTTTCGTACCAGAAACTGTAATTTCCGGCAAACAGTTTTATTTTTCCGTAATCAATGTCAACCGTGTGCGTGCTAATCGCGTCGAGAAAGTGTCGGTCGTGAGAAACTACCAACACTGTGTTTTCGTAATTCGACAAATAATTTTCAAGCCATTGAACAGTTTCCAGGTCAAGGTCGTTGGTTGGCTCATCAAGTAACAAATTATCAGGATTTCCAAAAAGCGCCTGTGCCAGCAACACCCTTACTTTTTGTTTTCCGTCCATGTCTTTCATCAGGGTGTAGTGGAATTTTTCCTTTATGCCCAGGTTGCTAAGCAACGTTGCTGCATCGTTTTCAGCATTCCATCCTCCCATGTTTCCAAAAGTTTCTTCCAGTTCAGCGGCTTTCATACCGTCTTCCTCTGAAAAATCGGGTTTGTTGTACAGGGCGTCTTTTTCCTGCATTAAATCCCACATTTGAGTGTGTCCTTTTAATACGGTGTTGAGTACGGTAAACTCGTCAAATGCGAAGTGGTCCTGGCTTAATACCGAAAGTCGTTCGCCTGGTCCGAGTGAAATGTTTCCCGAGGTAGCGTTAATTTCGCCCGAAATGGCTTTCAAAAAAGTAGATTTGCCGGCTCCGTTGGCTCCAATAACGCCGTAGCAGTTTCCCGCAGTAAATTTCAAATTAACATCCTGAAATAAAACGCGTTTCCCAAACTGAATTTTCAAATTTGCTACTGTAATCATACCTTAAATGTGTTTTCTAAACTGTTTTCTTCTGAAAAAGGCTGCAAACGTAAGAATTAAATCAGATTAAACGGAATATTATTCAGAAAAGAGGGGGTGATAACTGATTTGTTAACAGTGAAATATTTATTTGAAATTTTGGTTTAATCTTCTTCAATAATTCTTTTTACACGCCCAACTTCTCCTGTTTCAAGCATAACTTTAATTCCGTGCGGGTGATTCGCCGAATTGGTAAGAATTCGTTTGACAATTCCATCGGTTAATTCGCCGGTTCGCTGATGGTGTTTTTGTACGATTTCAACTTCATCGCCAATGTGAATATTTTTTCTTTGTTTCCCGTCGGGGGATTTATTAACCATTTTTGTTTTGAATTTTGAAATTGTTTTTACCAGTTCTGACAATGTAATGCCATTGGTTGGCCTGTTCTAATGTCGCTGCAAATGTATAAAAGAATTTTATGTTTGCAACTGTGTCTGATATTTCTGATTGTCAGTTTTTTTAATTGAATTTGTTTGAGTTATGGATTTTTACTAGGCGTATTTTTGCGTCAGGATCCAATGCAAACATCTCTTCCAGTTTTAAGCAGGAAAAATCGGGACAACAGGCACAGCTTTTCAGGTTTTTGGCCTGTGCACATTTTTTTATGTTACAATTGGAGCATCCTGCGAAAATCCGGCCTGTATCAGAGTTACATCCGTCGCAATCGGTAATTTCTTCGGGTTGAAGTTGCATGTTGTAAAGTTCCATACATTCTTTGGCTATTGTTTTTCGCATTTCAAACTGTTTGGATTTGTCTGTTTCCAAAGTAGCCAGAAAAATGGGGCAGGTGCTGCATTCAAGTCCGCAATAAGCAAGCATGACTTTCATTTTTTGTACAAATTACAACAAAGAAGTGAAAGATGTCTGTTTTTGTTTATCTCAAATAGAGATTACTGTCGCCATAACTTAAAAAGCGGAAATCATTTTCAAGCGCATAGTCGTAAATTTCTTTCCATTTTTCTCCCAGAAAAGCACTGATTAAAAGCAGCAGTGTACTTTGTGGCTGGTGAAAGTTGGTAAACATTCCACTAATAATTTTAAAATCGTAGCCTGGCAGAATAATGATTTGTGTTGAAAACTGAATGGCTTCCAGCCTGGAACTTTTAAGATATTTGAGGATATTTTGCAAGGCTTTTTCCGTAGTTATCGCGGCTTCTTTTTTATACGGTTCCCATTGAAGTACTTCGGGGAACCCGGGGTTAAATGTATCGTCTTCCAATTGTAAGCCCAGCCAGTATAAACTTTCCATCGAACGCACCGAGGTTGTGCCCACCGCAATTATATTTTCCGGGTTCTGAATAAAACCTTCAATGTTCGATTTTGTAATAATAACCTGCTCGTGATGCATGGTATGCCCTTCAATTGTTGCTGATTTTACAGGCTGAAAAGTTCCCGCACCAACATGAAGCGTGATTTCTTTGGTCGCTATATTTTTTTGAGAAAGCTGTAAAAGTACTTTTTCTGTAAAATGCAACCCTGCTGTTGGAGCTGCTACCGAACCATCAATTTTTGCATAAACGGTCTGGTAGTTTTTTTCGTCCGATTCTTCTGTTTTGCGATTTAAATACGGAGGAATGGGAAGTTGCCCGATTCGTTCAATTATTTCAGAGAAGTGAAAATTGCCGTCCCAGTTAAATTCAATCAGAAATGAATTTCCTTCCTGTGCTTTTTTTTCTGCACTCAGCGTAACTGTTTTTCCTTCAATTTTAAATTGATTTCTGAGAATCCCGGTTTTCCATTTTTTTGAATTTCCAACCATACATTTCCAGGTTGCTTTTTCAGTTTGTTGGAAAGAAATTTGATAGTCAGCAGGTTCAACCGGTTCCAAGCAAAAAATTTCGATTTTTGCCCCGGTCTCTTTTCTGAAAAATAAACGTGCGTGAATTACGCGTGTGTTGTTAAAAACCAACTGTGCATTTTCCGGCAAGTAACGACCGCAATTCTCAAAAATATCTTCTTTTATTTCTCCGTTTTTCCAGATGAGAAGTTTCGATTTGTCGCGTTTGCTCAGCGGATATTTTGCAATTCGTTCTTCGGGGAGATTGTAGGTAAAATCGGTAATTTTTATGTCTTTGTACGAACTCAATTTTTCTCTTTTTTCAACCGCAAAAGTAGTATTTTTTCTGTGGGCGCCTTGCGTTTGTTTTGCGAAAGGCTGTGGCTTGATTTATAAATTGTACTTTTGCAGAAAATTCTACGAAAATGGTAAAAATTGGAGACAGAGTACGTTTTTTGAATGATGTTGGCGGGGGAGTTGTAACAAGTTTTGTAAATAAAACTACGGTGAATGTTGAAGGCGAAGACGGGTTTGAAATTCCTTATCCGGTTTCTCAACTGGTGAATTTAAGTGAAGTTGAGCGGGTGGAAAAAGGAATTGAGCCGGAACCAGCACCTGAACGAATTACGGAGAACGTAAAAAATATACCGGAGCCGCAGCAAGCCGAAGGAATGAAACTAGCCGGAAAAACATCGCCCGATTTTTATTTCTGTTTTGTTCCCGATGATTCAAAAAATCCGCTCACCGGAGAAACTCGCCTGGTTTTGGTTAACGACAGCAATTTTACTTTACTCTATTATTACTCGCATTATCGGGATGAAAAATACGAACTTGTTAAATTTGGTTCGGTTCAGCCCAATTCAAAAGTTAATTTGGAGAGTATCGAGCAGAATGATTTAACTGATTTACCTGACTTTGTTTTTCAATTGCTTTATTTTCAGGATAACGAAAAGGAACTGCATCAATCGGTTGCAAAAAAATTTAAAGTCAGCCCGGTGAAGTTCTATAAGGAAAAGAGTTTTCAGCCCAATGTGTTTTTCCGGAAAAATGCGATGGTTTTGCAAATTACGCCCAATGTTTTGGCGGTTGAATTGGATAAATTAACCGACGATGATTTGCAGAAGGTTGTAAAATCAAAAGAAAAGGCGGAAGCTCCGCAAACTCCTTTCATGAAAAAGTCGGCGGAGGTGGTTGAAGTAGATTTGCATATTCAGGAATTGCTTGACGATGCTAGTGGATTGAGTAACCGCGAAATGTTGGAAATTCAGTTGGAAAAAGTAGAGTCGGAAATGAATGAAGCTATCCGTTCGCATGTAAAACGGATTGTTTTTATTCACGGACTGGGTCAGGGCGTTTTAAAACAGGAAGTTACCAGACTCCTTAAATCCAAATTCCCAAAATATTATTTTCAGGACGCCTCATTCAAAGAATACGGCTACGGCGCCACAATGGTGATTTTGAGGAAAGGGTGAAAGGTATAAGGATGAAAGATAAAGGATTAATTTGGGAAGTTGTAAATTAGGCCGAATTAATCACTTAAGCATTTTATTATGGAAAAAGAAAGAGACCTCAAAAAACGTACAAAAAGATTTTGTATCGATTGTATTCATCTTTTAGAGGAACTCCCAAATGCATTTTTGGGAAATCATATCAAAGGTTAATTGATTGAGGTTTGACTTCTGTTGCGGCAAATTATAGAGCGGCGAATCTTGCTCAGTCGACTGCCTCATTTGTTTCTAAAACAAGTATTGTTATTGAATATGCAGATGAATCAGAATTTTGGCTGGAATTAATTGCTGATCTCAATCTGATTAAATCGGAAGAAAGAAATAAGCTGGAACAAGAGGCTTCAGAATTGACTGCTATTTTTGTTTCATCCGGAAAAAAGTTACAAAATCGCAAATTCACTTAATCGTTGATCTTTAATCCTTAATCATTTTCCTTACTTTTGCAGCGGCAGGCCGCTTTATCGCTGCCGGCAATTATAGTCGGCAGAGGAAAGTCCGGGCAACACAGGGCACCGTGTTTCCTAGCGGGAAGATCTTTGAAAAAGGATAGCAACGTAACAGAAAATAACCACCTTGTTTTGACGTGTCATTACGGGGAACGGGTGAAAAGGTGCGGTAAAAGCGCACCGGTGATGATGGCAACATCGTCAGCCGTACGTCTCACGGGTTGCAAGGCCATGTATATTCTGGTAGTTTGCCGCTGTTGCGGTACTGCGAAGCTGCCCGCTTTGCTTCTCTTCGCACAAGGAAATCAGGAGGGGTAGGCTGCACGACTCCGACAGTGATGCCGGAGCCAGATAAATGATAAAGCTTCCCGGGTAACCGGGATGACAGAACCCGGCTTACAGTTCTGCCATTTTATATTTAAGGGGTAACTTTTTGATGAGGGTTACTCCTTAAATTCTTTTGAAATGATCTAATCTGTTTTCCAAATAATTTTTTTGTCCAGCAAATTTTCAAGAGGAAAAGAGAATCTGAGTTGTTTGCCGAAATCAATTGCTTCATTCATCTCGTAATTTTGGTATTGAACCAGGTATGCAATCATAAAATTACTTACCCTTCCGCAACTCGCACAATGAATGAATACTTTGTTGTAGCGGCTGTTTAGTGCGTCTCCAAATTTTATTAAATTTTCTTTTGTATATGAATCATTTCCTGAAACAGGGATGGAAATATACTTCATTCCCAGAATGGCTGCCCTCTCTTTTTCGTTAAATGCTGATTTTGCGAATTCATCATTTTCTTTTTCTGAACGAAGATTAATTATTAAGTCTACTTCCTGCGTTTTTAGCCATTCGAATGTTTCCAGGTTGGGTTGTCCGCTAAAAAATAAATTTCCACTTTGATACAGATTTGGCGCAATTTCTCCCAGTTTTTGAATTTTGGGAAAGTCTTTCTTTTCAAAGGATTTCGAAAAAGATGTTTCAGTTATAAAAACAAGATTTATTAGCAGAAGCATTAATAAAAAAGATAAGGATTTCATAATGAGTGATTTTTACTTTTTGTACAAAGTTAAAACCCATTATACAGGCTTTGTGTTAACAGTTTGGAAAAAGTTGTTAAGGAACTGTTATTGAGAGAAAACCAAGAATACGTTTTTATTGTTTCTTTGTTTTTATTGTCACCCAGTTTTTGTCCATCATAAACCGGATAAATTCACTTTCTCCTTTTTCTTTTATCATCTCAATGCCTTTTCTTCTGCTGGTTTGTGTGATAAATTGCCCGAACCGGACAAGAAGAGGATTGTAGATTTTACAATTTTTTATGGTTTTATATTTGTCACAGCTGGCACAGGAATCAAAACCGCTTTTAATACAACATGGTCTCACTTTGCAGGTTTTATAGCCAACAGCACAGTCGGAAGCATCTCCTTTGCAGCCTGAACATTCTTTTTTGATATACTTTGGACAGGCTCCGCAATAAAACCCGCAATATGAGATTAAGGCGATATCTGGTTGATTGTTCGTTTTCATTTTTTTGTTCTTTTGAACCTTTCCCTATCTGTTTTACTCATTTTTTCGGTGGCATAGTGAATAATTTTTCTTCCGCATTTTTCTTTCCATTTTAAAAGAAAGTTTTCTGCTTTTTCAGGATCATTTTTCCAAACTTCCCGTAAAAAAGTCCCAATTCCTTTCTGAACATCCTCTTCCGGGTCTTCCATCAAATTCTCAATTACCTTTAAATATGAATCAGCCTGATGTCCCTTTTTTATGGCTTCAACAAAGGTTACCGGAATTGCTCTTCTTTTCCATTTAGACGGTGATGAGGTCCATCCTGAGAAATCTTTTGGCTGAACAATTTTTTCAAAAATAAAAATTGACAAAACAGACATACACAAAGCATCGGTATTTGCCCAGTTTTGAATTCCATTTTCCAGCCATTTTCCAATTCGCTCAAAGGTTTCCGGAGTAAATTCATTTTTTCCTGAGAGAATAAAATATGTCGCGCAGTGGGCTTCTTCATATTTTCCTGTCGCAACCAATCTGTCTCCAAAATCGAGAAAATCTTTTGTTGTCATATCTTCCTCCCATTCTTTTAGCCATCTGTTGTGTTGTGCTTCCTCCTTTTTCCTGTCGCAGCCATAAGCATCCAGTCCTTCTCTGAAATACCGGGAAAGTTTTTTTACCACATTTTTATCTGCATTTTTGATGTAGAAGTCGATTACCTGTTTGTGCTTTTGTTCAATTTTATTCATCGTTTTAGCTTCTTTTAAGTAAAAGTAGGCGATAAAAAATAAAGACAATTGTAAAAAATCGTCTTTATTATTTTTTGTTAAAAAAGTCTCCGGGAGTTTGGCCTGTTAACTTTTTAAAATCATGAATAAAATGTGATTGGTCGTAATATCCGTTGTCGATAGCCAATTGATTCAGATCCGGATTTTTGTACTTGTTTTTTGTTTTTATAACATGATGTAACCTGACAATACCAGAGAATTTTTTTGGAGTCATTCCGACATGAGCAGAGAAAATCCGTTCAAATTGTTTGATTCCCAGGCATATTTCTCCTGCCAGTTGTCGGGTTTTAATTTGTCCTTTATACTGTTCAATTAGTTTTACAGCATACTCAATACGTTCAAAATCTTTGCTAAAAATAAGTTTTTGAATAAAAAAGCTTTCGAGAATTTCTATTCTTTGTTTATTGTTTTCGGAACTTAGTAGTTTGTCCTCCAGTTCGTTGGCCCCTTTTTTTGTAAGGTCTTTGAATGCAAGATTCTCGTTTGATAACTCTTTGGCGGGAAAATGAAAAAAAGCCTGAAGTCCATAGGGCGTAAAAATAATCAGAATCATACCTGTATTGCCAGCCAGAGACAAATCGTAATAGCTGTTTTGCTGGCCACAAATTACAAGGTTGGGTTCAATATATGCACCGGAGTTTTTCTTTATAAACAAAGATGGAGAGCCGTAATGAAAAACCATGCAGGCATTTCCGGTTGGAAATACACGTTCACATGGTAGAAAAGGAGTTGAACTATTGATCTCAACAATATAATATCCTTTTATAAAGTCTTTTAATATGTCACTGGGTTGAATAAATTCGGCCATTTATTTTTCTTTATTTTAAGATCTCCAGCGGTTTAACATCATTTGCTGTAAGTTTTTTGCAGTACTTTTTTTTGTCCTCGTTAGAATAATAAATCAGGGAGTCTATCCAGTAGCCTTCGAAACAATCTCCCTGAAATGTGATTAGCAGCAACCCTGAATCTTTGTTTATTTCAAAATTTGTTATTTGCGGCGCTCCGCTTTCCTTTGAGCATTGGTAATATTTATATTCTCGCCCAAATATCGATATTTTAAAAGGAAGACCGGTTGTTTCGCGTTGGGAAGCTTTACTGATGTATTTAATTTCGGGTTCCCACTTTAGCGAAATAAAACCGGGAAGTGCTGTAGTATCAGGATGTGAAAGGTATGCAAACCCTTTTTTTCTGATAACTTCTTCTCTGTTTTTTTCAAAATCATACCGGGAACTCCAGTTCAGGTCTTTTTCAATTGAATTGCTATCAATTTTGTAGATAAATAGTTCAGTTTTGCAGTCACATTCAGCCCAGTCGGTCCGTGTAAAAAATATTGAATTGGTGTTAGTATCAAATCCTATAATATCGATCTTGACTGGCCCCAGTACTGTTGAAAATCCTTTCAGGCAAATAAAAAGGAACAGAAATAAAAATGCGATCTTTTTTAAATTTGGTTTCAAGGTTTTGCTTTTGGGGTTGTAAATTAATCAAAAATACTATACAATTGAAATAAACTACAACGGCAGAAATTCGGAGGGCTTCTTATATTTATTCTATGTTTTATACTTTTAAACAGCCGCGGAATCCTCTGGCTGCATAATATGAGTCTGCTCCGTTATGGTAGGTGAAAACGGTATTGTAGCGGCGATCGCAGAAGATGGCGCCGCCAAGTCTTCTGATTTTATCGGGCGTTTTCACCCAACTCGACGTTTTTAAATCGAAGTTTCCGAGCTTTTGCAGTTTCCGATATTGGTCCTCTGTCAAAATTTTGATGCCTAGAGTGGCCGCCAAATCTATCGCACTGTTTCGCGGTTTATGTTTTTTTCTCGACTCCAAAGCGTCTCGATCATAACAGATGCTCCTGCGGTCTTTGGGACTTTCAGCCGAGCAATCGAAAAAAATATATTCGTCCGCCTGTTCATCATATTCCACAACATCCGGCTCACCTCCCGTTTCTTCCATTTCATTTAGCGCCCACAATTTTTCTTCTGAAGATTTGTCCAGTTTTATTTTTACTTTTTCCCAAATTAGATCGCTGTGCCGGTTCATGTTTTTTTCAAAACGGTTTTTTAATATTCTGAACAGTTCCTTTTTCTCTTCCGGTGAAAGTTTGTTTTGGCTGGCATTCATGATGTTTCCTTTTTGTTTTACAATTAAACAGATTGACAAGGAAATGGTTAATTAAAATCACATATGATCTTAGCTCTTTTCCTTTTGAGAGTCGTAGACCAGGTATTGGTATTTCAAATTTCGGTATCTAATTTTGAATATGCTTATTTTACGGGGAGCCGGACGATTCTTTTATTTATAAAACGAATTGTACCACTTTACAAACTCACCAATTCCTTTTTCCAGCGAAGTATTTGGCGCGTAAGCAAAATCTTTTTCCAATTCGCTAACATCGGCGAAAGTTTTGTATACATCGCCCGGTTGCATGTCGTAATATTCTTTTTTTGCTTCCTGCCCCAAAGCTTTTTCAATGGTTTCAATAAAATCCATCAGTTTTACAGGCGATGAGTTTCCTATGTTGTATACTTTATAAGGTGGCTGCTTTTCAGGTGCTTTTTGAATAATTTTCAGAATACCCTCCGTAATATCATCAATGTACGTGAAATCGCGGTATAAATCGCCGTGGTTAAATATTTTAATGGAATTATCAGCCAGTATATTTTTTGTAAAAGAGAAATATGCCATGTCCGGTCTTCCCCAGGGGCCGTATACGGTGAAAAATCGTAGGCCTGTGGTGGGGATACCATACAGATGGCTGTAAGTATGTGCCATCAGTTCATTGCTTTTTTTTGTAGCAGCATACAAACTAACCGGATTATCAACATAGTCGGAAGTGGCAAGCGGCATTTTTTTACTGTTTCCGTAAACACTCGAGGAACTGGCATACACCAAATGTTTAATGTTGTTGTGCCGGCAGGCTTCCAGAATGTTGGCAAAACCAACAATGTTGCTCTGGATATATGCATGTGGATTTTCGATACTGTAACGTACACCGGCTTGCGCCGCAAGGTTACAAACCAGGTCAAACTTCTCGGTTTCAAAAAGCTGGTTGATTTCCTTCTGGTCTTCCAGGTTCATCCTGAAAAAAGAATAAGCCGGATTTTTTGTGCTTTTTACTTTTCGATTCCAGCTTGCAGCTTCCTCTGGAATTCCAGCTTCTTTTAAACGTGCAAATTTTAGCTCAGTAGAATAATAGTCGTTGATATTATCAATACCCACAACTTCAAATCCTTCTTTCAATAATTTATTGGTAAGGTGAAAGCCAATAAAACCAGCTGTCCCCGTAACGAGAATTTTCATATGCAGATTTTAATGTACCGGGAAAATTTTATTTGCAGAAATATAATCCAGAATTCTGTCAATATTGATTTCATTTTCTTCCGGCTTTAATACCAGCGTGGCATCTCCGGGTTTTTCGTATTCCAAATCAATACCCGGTAGATTTTCAATTTCGCCTTTTTCTGCTTTTTCGTACAGTTCCGGTTTATTATTTCTACAAAATTCCATTGTTGCATTCATGTACAACAGGTGGAAACGTTCCTCTCCGATAATTTGAGCAATCTGTTTCCGCAGTGAATTGTTCCTTGAAATAAATGAACAGATGGTAATGATTCCCTGGTCGTTTAACATTTTGCTGATGTGTGCCACACGGCGCAGGTGTTCGGCACGGTCGGCCGGCGAGAAATCAAGTTCTTTGTTCAGTCCCATCCTTAATGAGCTTCCATCAAGAAGAACCACTGTTGCACCATTTTCAAACAATTTCTTTTCGAGGCTGAATGCCAGTTCGTTTTTACCTGAACCATGCAGCCCGGTAATCCAGATGGTATCTCCTTTCTGGTTGAGTTTTTTCTGCCGCTCTGCTATGGTAACAAGTGATTTTCCTTTGGCAATCGTTTCTTTATCCGTATCGGTAATTCTTGATGGCAGGTTTTTGCTTCCCAGTTTGTCAATAATCATTCCAACCGCACAGGTATTATGCGTTACCGGGTCAATCAAAATAAATGAACCGGTCTGGCGGTTTTGGGTATATGGATCAAAAAACAAAGGCTTTGTGGTAGTAATTACTACGCGCCCGATTTCATTTAATTTGAAATTTTCAATATTCGATTTTTCCAGTGTGTTTACATCCACTTTGTATCTTATCTGGTCGATTTTTGCCTTGGTATTGTTGTTGGCGTGTTTGATGTAAAACGGTGTGGAAAGGTCCATCTCATTTTCATCCATCCAAACCAGCATGGCTTCAAAATGACGTTCTACACGCGGGCGGTTGTCGGGATGGACGATCATATCACCACGCGAGATGTCGATTTCGTCTTCCAGTGTAACCGTTACCGACTGCGGTGGGAAAGCATAATCCAGTTCGCCGTCGTATGAAACAATCGATTTAACTTTCGACGTTTTTAATGAAGGAAGTACCAGTATGTCGTCTCCTTTTTTGATAATTCCGGAAGCTACCGAAGTAGAAAAACCACGGAATTTTATATCAGGCCGAAGTACAAACTGCACAGGGTAACGCAAATCGGTAAAGTTACGGTCGCTGCTGATGTGAACTGTTTCCAGAAATTCCAGTAAACTGTTTCCGTGATACCAGGGTGTGCGTTCCGATGTTTCCACCACATTATCGCCTTTCAATGCAGAAAGCGGGATATAATGAATATCCGGAATATCGAGCTGGGCCACAAAGGTTTCATAATCTTTTCGGATTTTTTCAAACACTTCCTGTCTAAAATCCACCAAATCCATTTTGTTTATGGCCACAACCACGTGTTTTATTCCCAGTAGACTGGCCAGATATGTATGGCGTTTGGTCTGGGTGATTACTCCGTGGCGGGCATCAATCAGGATAATGGCCAGGTTTGCGGTTGAACCACCGGTTATCATATTCCGTGTGTACTGCTCGTGCCCGGGTGTGTCGGCAATGATAAATTTTCGTTTTGCAGTTGAAAAATAGCGGTAGGCTACATCAATGGTGATTCCCTGTTCACGTTCAGCTTTTAGCCCGTCGAGAAGAAGCGCATAATCGATGTCTTCTCCTGCATGCCCAACCCTTTTGCTGTCGCGTTCGAGAGCCGCCAGCTGATCCTCATACAGCATTTTACTGTCGAACATTAACCGGCCTATAAGGGTTGATTTACCGTCGTCAACGCTGCCGGCTGTCAGTAAACGGAGTAGATCTTTTCTTTGGTCCTGGTCAAGGAATTCGCGTATGGAAAGCCCCCCTTTTTCCCCCTCAAATGAGGAGACAGAATCCAACTGGTTTTTTGATGTGTTATTATGATTGTTTTTTGGTGTATCTTTTCCCATTTTGATTGGTTTGTTTTTTTCTTAGAAATACCCTTCTCGTTTTTTCTGTTCCATACTCGCTTCCTGGTCGAAGTCAATAACACGGGTTGTCCGTTCAGAAACAGTAACGGTCATCATTTCTTCCACGATTTTTTCAATGGTGTCGGCTTCTGATTCAACTGCACCTGTTAAGGGGTAACATCCCAGGGTACGAAAACGTACTTTTCGCATTTGTGCCTTATCGCGTAATTCTTTTGGCATGCGCTCATCGTCAACCATAATCAGGCTGCCGTCAATATCAACAATCGGGCGCTCTTTTGCAAAATAAAGAGGTACAATCGGGATATTTTCCAAACGTATGTACTGCCAGATATCGAGTTCTGTCCAGTTGGAAATAGGAAATACACGTATGGATTCACCCTTGTGAACCTTGGCATTGTATATATTCCACAGTTCCGGGCGCTGGTTTTTGGGGTCCCACTGGTGAAATTTATCACGGAACGAGAAAATACGTTCCTTTGCACGTGATTTTTCTTCGTCGCGGCGGGCGCCTCCAAAGGCGGCGTCAAACTTGTATTTATTCAATCCGGCCAACAGGGCCTGTGTTTTCATTACATCGGTATGCACCTTGCTTCCGTGGGTAAAAGGGCCAATCCCTTTTTCAAAACCTTCTTTGTTGTAGTGAACAATCAAATCCCAGCCCTTTTCTTTGGCATAATTGTCACGGAATTCAACCATTTCTTTGAATTTCCACTTCGAATCGATATGCATTAACGGAAACGGGACTTTGCCCGGATAAAAGGCTTTTTCTGCTAACCGGACCATTACCGAAGAGTCTTTTCCAATCGAGTAAAGCATAACCGGGTTTTCAAATTCGGCGGCTACTTCCCGTATGATGTGAATCGCTTCGGCTTCCAGTTCGCGCAGGTTTGTTAAACTATATTCCTTCATGAATTGGGTTATATTTTTTCAAAATTGTAAGAATGTGGGCAAATATAAAACTTTTATTTCAACCCTTTCCTCTTCGGCTTTATTCATTAAAAATTTAATAACAGACAAATTAGTTTTTTATTGAAAATGCCAAAAATATGGGATCAGCAGAAGTGATAAAATAAATGCCAGTAAATTAAGTGGTAAGCCTATTTTTACATAGTCTTTGAATTTATAGTCGCCAATTGCCTGCACGATTAAATTGGTTTGATACCCGATTGGTGTTGAGAAACTTGCTGAAGCTGCGATGGCAATCGTTACAAAAAAGGGTTTGGGATCAATATTCAGCTGTTGTGCCGCTGCCATCGCAATTGGAAAAACCAGTGCAGCCGCTGCATTATTCGTAATAATTTCGGTGAATATCGCTGTTAAAATGTAGATGGCTGCAAGAACTCCAATTGGTCCAAATCCTTTAGCGAAATTTATCGTTGTTCTTGCTATTGATTCTGCTGCACCCGAATTTTGCATTGCTTTACTAATGGCAAAAGCAAACGCAATAGTTATTAATACGTCCCAGCTAATGGCCTTTGTATATTTCTGATGGGGCATGATTTTCATCCAGACAAGCAGAATAGAGGCAATGGCAGAAAAATAGAACATATCAAAAGTGATTCCCGAAGGAGAAGAGAAAAATTTCCCAACCGTACTGCCAATAATCATCAGCAGAAGTACGATAAAGGCGAGCCATTTTTTCCAGAAAGTCCCGGTTGTCCGGTAATCGCGAATATAGGATGTTAAATAGAAGACTTTTGAATCTCCCCAGTTTTGCGCAAATCTTTCCGTAGTTAATAAAACCAGATTATCTCCTGCCTTAAGTTCTAAACTGCTTAAGTTGGACGTAATTCGTTCTCCGTTTCTGTGTATCGATAAAACTACTGCCTGGTAATGTTCAAAAAAATTAAATTCTGTTATTGTTTTTCCAATTCCCGGAAAGCGGGGAGAGAGTACCGCTTCATATTGTTTTAACTCATTTTTAGGAACACCTTTTATCAGGTCCATCCCGCGCAAACGAATATTATCGTTTCCTAAAATAAGGTTTAGTCTGTCTGACTTGCCTACAACCAATAATTTATCTTCAGGCATAATGAAGTAACTTCCTTTGTTTACTTCAATTATTTTTCCGTCTCTTTCAATGGTGCGTATGATAAGACCTCGCAATTCTTTTATCCGGCCGTTTTTAATCTCAATACCAATAAAACTGCTGCTTTCCGGTACAATGACGTCGTAGAAATAGTCTTTAAATTCAGTAGAACTTCTTGAATTAAAAAGGATTTTTTTCCCGGGCAAAAGTTTGTTCCCGGCAATCGACATGTAAATTGTTCCAATAATCGCGATAAATAAGCCTACTTTACCCAGTTCGAACATGCTAAAACCTTCATAGCCATTCTCTAATATAAGGCCATGAACAACAAGGTTGGTAGAAGTGCCAATAAGTGTGCACATACCTCCCAGTATGGTAGCGTAAGATAGTGGGATAAGAAACTTTTTCGAAGACAGATTTAGTTTTTCTGTCCATTTTTTAATAATTGGAGCAAAGATAATGACAACGGGTGTATTGTTCAAAAATGCTGAAAGAACAGAAACCGGAAGCATAATCCGGGGAATCAGAAAGACCATTTTCCCTCTTTTTCGAGGGAGGTATGTTTGCGCAAGCCGGTTAAGTATTCCCGATTGACGGACACCTTCACTAACCAGGAATAAAATACCTACTGTGATCATTCCTTTATTCGAAAAGCCTTCCAATGTTTCTTTTTCGCTAATAATCCCGGTGGCCATCAAAAGCACTGCTCCCGTGAAAAAGACCAGCCCCGGGCGCATGATTTCCTTTGCGAGAATTACTATTAAGGCAAAAATTATAGCCAGTACTATATATCCTTCTAAAGTCACTTAATCTTTCTGCGGTATTTTAAAGTGTTTTTTCGATTCGTATCAGTAAAAATGTAAAAATCAAATCTACTATTAAAATTGGTTCCTTCAAACAATCGTTTTATTTTGATTAAAAAAAAATAAACCCGGATTTTATTTTCCATCACAAAAAAAAGGGAGGTGATAATAAACAATCGCAATTCTCTGATGTTAGTTGATTCTAAATCTGTTTATTGTACAATCTTTGGTTTTTAAATTTTATTTTATTTTGGGCGATGATTGTAACAAAATGCTAATGAGAAAATTTAATTTTTTTGAAAAAATACTCTGTGGGTTTGTGTAGAAAAAAATAAATATTACTTTTGCACCCGCCTTTGAGAAACAAAGGTGCTACAAGGATGACTCAGTAGCTCAGCTGGTAGAGCACATCCCTTTTAAGGATGGGGTCCTGGGTTCGAACCCCAGCTGAGTCACCAAATCGGAAACCATTCCGAACCAAAAGCGCTTAAATCGTTGATTTTAGGCGCTTTTTTATTTTCGGCAAATGCCGGGATATGCACTGAAAATCAAATTAAAAGGGTCTAAATCGAGACCTATGCAAAATGAGGCAAAAAGTTAGGTCTCGATTGTGGTTTAACTCGCTGATAATTAACATTTAAATTGAGTTATTTTGGTCTGTTTTGATGTTTTCAAATTGCCCTATAAAGGGTAATTTTGAAAAGGGAACGAGACCATTTTTTGTCAAACAAAAAATGTTAATCAAGATGAGAGTAACAGTTAATTTTCAGTTGAAAAAGTCAAAGGCCAGGGAAGATGACAAATGCCCTGTTTATTTGCGGTGTACGCTTGATGGGGAACGGTTTGAACTGTCAACCGGTATTTTTATTTTACCGGATTTATGGAGTAGTGGCAGGCAGGAACCCAGGGGGAAGACCGAGGAAGCTCTGGTAGTCAAAAACCGTTTAGGTAAAGTTGCTACACAAGTACAGGATGCTTTCAACTTATTGGAATCAACCGAAGAACATTTCACCATTTTTGATCTAAAAGAAAAACTTTTGTCCCCGAAGAAGAAGGTTGGCCTGATTTCGGTTTTTGATTCCGTGATAAAAGATATAGAAGCGCGGGTCGGGGTTGATTATTCGCAGGGAACCCTGAAACATTATAAAACGAGCAGGGAACGGATAAAAGGATTTATCAGCTTTCAGTTTAAGCGGCAGGAATTTCCTGTTTCATCAGTTGACTATGGTTTTATTAATGCAATGGATGTTTATTTAAAGCAGAAATTCCGGGTAAAGCCTAATACTGCAGTAACCTATCATAAGCATTTGAAGAAGGTATTGAATACGGCAGTTGGCCTAAATTACATTAACGCCAACCCTTACGAACGCTTTAAGGTTGTCAGGAACGAATCCCACCGGGATTACCTTACATTACAGGAACTTGACAAAATAAGACGCAAAGGAATAAGTACTCAGCGATTGGGGCTGGTACGGGATATATTTGTGTTTGCATGTTATACCGGGCTCGGGTACGCCGAACTAAAGAAACTTAGTCGGGAACATATTCACCTGGGGGATGACGGAAATGAGTGGATTGTCATTGACCGGAATAAAACCGATATCCGTTGCAGGATTCCCTTATTAGATCAGGCCAAAGATATCCTTAAAAAATACGAAAGACATCCGGTGTTTGGCATCACCGGGAAGTTACTTCCGATAAATTCCAACCAAAAGATGAACGAATATCTAAAAGAACTGGCAGCTATATGCAAGATCGATAAAAATCTGACTATGCATGTTTCAAGGCACACATTTGCAACTTCGGTCACGCTAACCAATGGCGTACCAATTGAAACGGTTTCCAGCATGCTGGGGCATACCTCGATTAAAACCACTCAGATTTATGCTAGAATTGTGGACAAGAAAATCTCTGAAGACATGAAGAAGTTGAATGCAATATTATAAATGCAATGTGTTAAATTTAATTATTCTCGATATTGTTCCTTGTAATTTATAGGCTTGTTTTTAAATTGTTTGATTAATGGGATATGCATAGAACAAGGGCACGATTATTGTTTTTAATGCGCTTAAAATCAGATGTTTATATACCTGCTTTTCTTTTGGTACCTTTTTGGTAACTCTATAATTATATGCTCATTATAGAACTTAAATTCTACTTAAAAGTATCAAAATAAATTGATGTTATGAAATAAACAAGAGATTAAGTTCGGATCTATTGAAAGTTCATAATGACCTTAACGGAGATTAGTTCAACTGTTTCTTTGACAATTCTTTTTTCTGTTATCAAAAGCAATCAAAGCCCGTCTTTCATTAAGTATCTGTTTCAAATTACATTTTCAGGCTATCGTGTAAGGTTTAGTAGTAAGTTCAAAAGAATTTATGAATTAGTTCGTATCCACAGTTACCAAACCTTGATGCGTAGTAGGACACTCGAATAATCACTTTACCTCAAATGTTTGATGACCACAGGTTAGTGGCTCAATGTTTTTTTCATTTTATCTACTGTAATTATTCTGTTGGTATTGGAATTAATCGTCAGCCTGACATTTCTTTCGTTGTTTATTATATAAATATTTTTGCCTTTTTTATGAAATTCCGTCTCATCCGTCTCCTTTATAATTGTAAGAATCAATTCTTCAATTTCTCTTTTTGAAAGCTCTTTGTTTAATTTCTTGTTGATCCTGTTGTAAACAAGTTCAGTGTAACAAATTTTCTCTAAGATTTCTTTTTTATAGTTGCTCATATCTGCCTTTCATTCTTTCATTTCCAATTTCAACGATAAATCGGTCAACTGATTGATTATTGTTGTTGGCTCAATTCCCCATGGGTCAAATATTGAATCTTGAGAACGCTGTACCCAGGCTGCTCGCATCCCGTATGAAATTGCTCCAATTACATCAAAAGAATTACTTGATATTAACCAGGAATCTGATTTTGTTGAGTTAGTCTCATCATTGAAATGCTTATAAACTAACGGGCTTGGCTTAAAAGTCTTTTGATTTTCAACACTTACAATATCATCAAATATGTCAATAATTTTCGCATTAGTTAAAAGCTTTGATACAGCTTTTTTGCTTCCATTTGAAAAGGCAAACAATTTATGCCCGGATTCTTTTAGGTTCTTCAACCCGGCCTTAACATCGGCAAAAACCGGCAAAACAGAGTACTCATCCATTAAAGCTTCTTTCTGACTTCCGGCTAAATCGGTTTTAAACATCTGGCAACAGAATTCCAGTGAATCTTTAGTACACACCGAAAAGTCAGCGTATTTATTCATTAATCCGCGTCTAACTGAATATTCCAGTTGTTTACTTCTCCATGTATCCATAAACATTTTTGCTTTATCACCAATCATTTGTTCCAATGAGTCGAAAACTCCTGATATATTTATCAATGTCCCGTAAACGTCAAATGCTAAAGTATACTTCATGTTGGTTGTCTTTTATTGGCAAACGTTAATCCTTTATTATTATTTCCAAATAACACTATATAAATCCCATGTAGTATCATTTGTTGAATTAATAGACTTTTGGGAAATACCATTTAGTGTAGAAACATAAATATTTTCATCTATTATTTGCATTTTGGGCCAATACCCCCTGTTCTGGTTAATGCTTGTTGAGCAATTCTAACATTTGATTCCTGCTTTAGTCCAAAAATTTCATTTTTCTTAATTTGGCAAATCAACTCTAACTCCGTTTTTCCAATAGCATGCTTTGTATTGAGACGCCACATTTCCTGTTGCCCCCGAAACATAGATATCATTTCCGTCAACATAAATTCCGTACGCCTGTGCATTATCTTCGAGTTCAAAAAGTTCTCCGTTTTTCCAGTAGCAAGCTGTATGTCCGGTACTGTTACTATTGTTTTTATTGTAAAATCCTACAGCATATACATCTGATTCTGATACAATAACTTGATGAACCTCACCATACAAAGTGCTCAATATTACAGGTTCTGTATTTTTCCAGTACATCGGGAAACTCATTAACCCTCCTGTGTAATAATCTTCTTTATCAACATAAACACAGCTAATTCCCTGAAAAAAAGCATCGTCTGGCAAAGGCAGGCTAATTAATGTTGTGTTCCCATCCCAAAAAAACGGTGTTTTTGGCGCTAAGGTTTCACCTGCCTCACTGTACCTTTTTTCACTGAAATATCCTGCAAAAAAAGGTTCGTCGTTTAAAATACATACTGAAGTTATTGTCCCGGTAGCAGAGGTGTCCATCCTTACAATCTCGTTGTTTTTGTAATAAAATATTTTTCCATCATCGATAAAACTACCCTGGTCAAACTTATATATATCGTTTTCCCCGTTTAACGTTTTATAAACCGACACAGTTCTATATAGCTCATCAACAGGCTCTTTGTATGTGCTGCCATTATTTAAGGAACTGATAAAAGTTAAAGAGTCAACACTTAAAGCATCCATCCAATATTTAGTCCTAAACTCTGAATCAGTATTTAAATATCCGCTAACAAGGACTTTGTTTTGGTTCGCGATAATGGAGAATGCACACGAATACTTATTTCTTGTATTTTCAATAGATTCAAGATTATCCTTTGTACAACTAACTATCATAAAAATGACAAGTAGATAAATTAGGTTTTTTGTGGTCTTCATAAATTTATTATTTGATTTTAGATGTAAAATGGTTAATCCACATTTTTAGTTGCGTTATTTTTTAAAATTTTAGGGGGCATCTTTTTTTTATTATCCAAAGTATTTTTCAATTAATCAACTCCCAGGCTCTAACTTCTCCATATTGTCCAGCCATCATGAGATAATAATTTGAAGAGAATTTAACAAATTATGGAATGTTATTCTTGCATTTTTTAAATCTCTGTTATACTGTCAAATGTTACACTGATTGAGGTTTTTTCAAAAATGTTTGGACATAGCGGGTTTATGTCCAGATTATATATACAGATATTTTGGAGAACATGAAAAGTTTGTATTAAATAAAGTTGGTTAAATTTGGCTTTCCTACTATTGTAGGGTAGAGAAGATTTCTGAGGCTATTTTATATTCAAACGTTCATTAATTTTAAATTAGTCAGCATTAAAGAATAAAGATAAATATGGAACAAAAGAGGTTTAATCCGGCAAAACTTGAAAGATTAAATAATCCTGAACGGTCAAAAATATTTCCGGTTGATTCTATTGTAAAATTAACCAATATTGAAAATCCCGAAGTAATTATAGATTTGGGTGCAGGTACAGCGTTTTTCAGCATTCCTTTTGCACGTCTTTACAAGAGCTGCAAAATTTATGCATGTGATATTTCGGAGATTATGGTTGATTGGATGGCCAAAAATATTGTACCGGAATATGGCAACATATATCCTATGAAAATATCTGATAACCAAATTCCCTTGAATGATAATATTGCCGATTTAATTTTTATGGTAAACCTACATCATGAACTGGATGACCCGGAGGGAACATTAAAAGAATGTTACAGGCTATTAAAGCCTAACGGTGTTATTGTTATATCAGATTGGAAAAAGGAGGATATGGAACATGGCCCATCTTTAGAGTTAAGATACGAACCCTATGAGGTAAAAGAACAATTGCTTGGAACAGGATTTTATGAGATTCAGGATTATATGGATTTTCCGAACAATTTTTTAGTGACCGCTAAGAAATGATATTAACAGTCTAATATCGAGTAAAGACATATCACCCTGTTTTCGTGATAGAAGCATAGAAATTGTAAAAGAAATTTACGGGTTACTTGTAACAATCAGGAATGTTTTTACTTACAGAATTTTCCGAACAATTTTTTTAGATTTTGCAGGTGTTTGCTATTTTAAGCGTAAATAGTGAAGGGTATTTTTCCATAAACGGCTTTATGGTTTGAACAAGCAAAAGCATTACCTCGTCATACCCTCCTGAAATAACTGTGCTCATCATTCCTGTTTCAAAGGTAACTTTTTGATTTTCTGTTAATGTATCAATAAATTCCTGTATGGGTTTATTGTAGTTTTCTTTCAGTGGGTAGTAGCTGATTTCCGCTGTAATTTCCATTATTATTATTTTTTTTGAACAACTGCGCCAATAAAGGCCGGATGCACCGTATTTTGACTTTCCGTATCATCTAATAACTCAAATGCAGGAGAATAATAAACCCCCGTCTCCAGTCTTGGTTTCCCAAAGCGTGATAACATTTGTCTTATTTCTTCGGGAGAGAAAAAACGGGCGTGCCGAAAAACCTCATCATTACCTTTGTTTTTTCCCAACTCTGACTGTGAATTCAGGCATCCCAAAACCAGATGTCCTCTTGATTTTAGAACACGGTCAATCTCACTGAGCGCTTTTGTTTCATCTTTTACAAATTCAAGCATGGTTATAGAAACAACAATAGAAAAACTTTGGTCGGCAAATGGGAGCATGGTAGCGTCAGCCTGTTGAAAAACCACGTTATTAATCTTTTTACCTCGTGCAATTTTCAGCATTTCCTCTGAGGCGTCAGTAGCTGTTACGTGGAATTCCCGGTTGACCAAAAATTGTGTCCAGTGCCCGGTGCCGCACCCCAGTTCAAGCAACGGTTCACAGGGGATATCTTCCATTAATACTGTGATAATTTTTTTTTCAATATTATCTATTGCTTTTCCTTGCGGGGTTTCATAAAAATTATCGTAATCACGGGCGATCTCGCGGTTTAGATATAAATTCATTTCGTTATAGTATCTTTTTGTGCAAAAATAGGAACATTAGTTTATTCACGCGATGGTTTTGTTTTTATCCTTTTCAGGGAAATATTCCATGAAATATGTTAATCTCATTGTATAGAATGACTTACCGAAAGTTACCAAAGATTTACTTTTTTTTAATATTGATTGGCTTTCCTAAAACTAAAATTCTGATACATTTGGGCAGAAATAATTCACTATGCCAGCTTCCTTTTCCAATAAAAAGTTGATAATGAACCTTCAAAAGGGAGATGAAGCTTCTTTTACCCAATTATACCATTTATACGAGGGGCAATTGTACCGGTATGTGCTAAGTATTGTCAAATCACCCGATTTGACAGATGACGTTTTGCAGGAAGTTTTCATCAAAATTTGGGAACAAAGAGGTTTATTGAATCCTGAAAGGTCATTTCAGACTTTTCTTTTTACGGTGGCGAAGAATCATGTATTGAACCTGATGAAACGCGCTTCCCTGGACGATAAAATACGTTCGGAAATATTTTTATATGCTGAAAAGGAATCTGTACCTGTGGAAGAATCTTTTGATTTCAGGGAAACAGAATCCTTAATCAATCAGGCTATTGCTAACCTACCTGCCCAGCAAAAAAAGATTTTTGAGCTTTGTAAAATAAAAGGGCTGACATACGAAGAGACGGCAAAACAGTTAAGTATTACTTCCGGCACTGTAAACACCCAGATGGTAAAGTCGTTAAAAGCAATAAGGGAATATCTGAATATGAACGGCGTCCTGACCACATCTTTTTTTCTGCTATTCTTTTTGAGGTAATTATAATTTGTAATATTTTTCTTCCTTTTCAAAATAATAACAAGGACTTTCCTTTTATAAAAAATTAGAATACAACCTTTTATTCCTCCGGCATTTGAAATTTTAGTCCCACTAAAAATTTATAATCTGTTACATAATTATTGCAGAATAATTAAATTAAAATTTGGCCTATATATGTGGGGTAGATTTAATTGTATAACATATAGAAACAAATAAAATCAGATCCAAAATGACGGAGTATATCAGGACTATTTATTTATTGAAGAAATTTATTGCAAATACTTCTACGCCGGAGGAATTGAAAGAAACCGAGCAGTTGATTTCGGAGGGGATTGATGATGCAATCTGGATGGAAGTGCTTACAGAACATGAAAAAAGCTTCTCAACAAGACAAAAGATACCTGCTTCGCCTAAGGCTTCGGAAAGGCTTGAATGGATCAGGGCACAACTTTCAGGTACAGACAGGAACAATCGTAAAAGACATTTACCCTTTCGTTCCATTATCCCATGGGCAGCAACAATAGCTGCTACAGTACTCATTGCAGTCCTGTTTTATCCACAACTTGAACATTTTATGAAAAAAGAAAACCCTGCTGCGGTGATGCAGTTGGCTTCAGCCGGGAATCAATCTCAAATGGTCAACACCCCTGATGGATCGAAAATCTGGGTCAACAATAACAGTACGTTAAAATATCCTTCTGAATTTTCAAGTGAACAAAGGGAAGTATTTTTAGAAGGTGAAGGTTTTTTTAATGTAAAAAAGAACCCGGACAAACCTTTTATTGTGTATGCAGGAGAAATAAAAATAAAAGTATTGGGAACATCATTTGATGTCCAGTCCTATCAGGAAGATGATGAAGTAACCGTTACATTGGCAACCGGCAAGGTCGAAATTGCATTTGGTTCGGGGCAATCCGGTCAAAATGCGGTATTATCGCCGGGGCAGCAGTTGGTTTATAATAAATGTTCGAACGAATTCATTATTAAAAAAATTGATCCTTACGCAAGTTATGCCTGGAAAGATGGGCTCCTGGTATTTGATCAGCAACCGTTAGACAAGATAACCAAAACTTTGGAACGGTACTACAACGTCTCGTTTGTATTTAAAAACGAACAACTGGCAAACAAGAAAGTTACCTTCCGTCAAAAAAATGAAGATATAACAAGCATTATGGAAATACTTTCTTTTACTGCCGGATTCTCCTATTCAGTTGATGGTAAAGAAATAATTATATCCGGTAAACAATGATTAGAAACATACATTCTCAACCGCCTTAATACATGGTTTATCGCCACAGTAGATTTAATAAAAAAAGGCAGTAGCGCCAACTACTGCCAGGATAAAAGTTTTCTAACTCTTGATTAATATTAAAAAACTATGTGTAAAAATACCAAAAATTATTTTTTACAGTGTGTTCTTCGTTTGTTAATAGTTACTGCAACAGGCTATTTAATTCCGGGTACGCTGATTGCGAATAATGCCAGGTCACAATCACTCCGTGAAATTACCGTTACCCTGGATTTTACCAATGATAAGCTAACCAACATATTCTGGGAAATAGAAGAACAAACATCATTACAATTTTCCTGGCCTGAAGAAATAGAATCTGTCAAGGGAATTTCGATCACCGCTAAGGCCAAAAGGCTGGATTTGGTGATGGATGAGCTTTCCGAAAAAGCTTCTTTTTCTTATAAACAAGTAAAGACTACGATTGCCATATCAAAAAACAGTGGACAAAATATCAAGGAAGAAAAAACGGTACAGCCTCCAGGTGGTATAAAAGGAAGTGTAAAAGATGCCGAAACCGGTGAAGTTTTGGTTGGTGCATCTATCGCGCTGGAAGGTACGACTGCAGGGACAATCACAAACATGAGCGGGAATTTTACCCTTTCCGGTATTCCCCCCGGCACTTATACCATAGAAGTATCGTTTATCGGCTACCAGAAAAGGCGGTTTGAAAAAGTGAAAGTCACATCAGGGGAAATGTCCTTGATCGATGTAAAATTAAGCCCTGCTTCGGAAGATCTTGATGAAGTAAAAGTAACAGGAAGGGTCAATGTAAAAACCGCTCCCATACGGAATACCGACGAGTTCAGCCTGCTCAGCACCATCCGCGCATCCGACTTGATGGTTGCAGGTATCTCAAGCGAGCAGATTGCCAAAAGCCTTGACCGTGATGCGTCCGATGTCGTAAAACGGGCGCCCGGTGTATCCATGCAAAACAAATTTGTGCTAATACGCGGGATGGCGCCACGCTATATCAAAACCTATATCAACGGGATGCAAATGCCCAGTTCCGAAAGTTTTCAGCGGGCATTTGCCTTCGATTTGATCCCTTCGGGGGTAATTGATGCTATTGAAATCTACCGGACACCGGCGCCGGAACTTCCGGGAGGCTTTGGCGGAGGTATTATTAAAGTAAGCACTAAAAAGAGCCAGGTTGCCCGGAGATTCCAGTTCAACATTTCGGGCGATTATGATACAGAAACCGGTTTTACCGATCTGTATACCGGAAGTAATGATGCTTCAGACGATTGGATGGGCATGGGGGCTGACGATCGCGAATTCATTCCCCAGCTAAAAGACCTCCCTTCGTACAATCTCTACCCCGCAGAAAGGCTGGAACAGCTAAAAACCATGATGCCGGCAAACAGGCTGGAGAAATCAAAACATAATCTAAACAGGAGCTTTGGATTTAACTACTATGATTCGTGGCTGATTGGCAATGTACGGATCAATAACCTCACTTCCCTGAATTATACATATAAACGGGAACTAAATACAAGGTACCGGTTTTATTATTCTAACCTTATAGACTATGACCATGACAGGATAGATGGAGGTATAGAACGATTGGACAGTATCTCTACGGAAAAAGTACGGCTAAATGCGTTGCAGTCTCTCCATGTTGAGATTAATGACAACCACCGGCTGGGCTTCGATTTTTTTGCCAACCGCAATGCTACCGATGCCAGTTCGATAGCTCCCCGGGCTACCTATGGAAGTGCTGCATACCGGTTGTCGGATTCCATCCCAAAGGACATCCAACTGGGTTTCACTTACAAAGTTAATGATCTATATTCCGGACAATTTTCAGGGAGCCATCAATTAGGGAAACACAGCATCGATTGGAACTACGGACGCAGTTATTTCAAATCGTTTGTGCCCGATCAGGAAATATTTGATTTTCAATATATGGACTATCCATCTCACCAGGGTTTGTATCAGGTTCGATTTCCCTCAACACAAAGCGGTGGCAACTCCCGTTCGTCCTATACCATTGAAGAAAAAGGCGAACACGCTTCACTTAATTACGTGTTTGAACTGAATACCAACAGCACGCTGAAAGCCGGGGGTGCTTATACAGACCAGGTACGCACATCGAGCTCATCAGACTACTACTGGATATCGCATTTAAATGACGGAGCTCAGCCTTATATGCATGTTCCCAGTCCGTGGCTGAACCTGGATGAGTTGTTTGGCCCTGATCTTTATAATACGGAAGACGAGGCGGTAAAAGATTTTGTATACGACGCAACCGACAATAATTACCGTTACGAGAACCGGATATGGGCGGGCTACCTGGGATGGAAACAGAGTCTCTTTAAGAAGAAGATAGACATTTATGGGGGGGTGCGCTACGAGTATGAATTTGCACAGCTATACGATAAAAACGGGGATGCGGTGACCGAAGAAAGGACACCTATGGGAAACGAAATCATTGTTCTAGATCTTGAAGGTCCTTATCTCAACTATTGGTTGCCCAGCTTATATGCGACTTGGAACATCGCTGAAAACCAAAGACTAAGGGCTGGCTACGGCAAAACTCTCGACCGGGCTTTTGCCCGGGAGCGTTCGCTGGATTTATATGTATCGGTTGAAGAGGGGAAAATATATACCGGCAATAAGGTGTTAAGAAATGCCAGTCTGGATAATGCAGATTTACGTTGGGAGTTTTATCCTTCCGAAAGTGAGTTTTTGGCTGCTGGCCTTTTTTATAAACACATTAAAAACCCGATTGAAAATTTTGAGTGGGAATCGGAAAGAGCCACATATGCATTGGCTGTAAACTATAAAAAGGCCGATTTGTACGGAGCTGAAATAGAAATCCGCAAGAATTTTGGCTTCATACCTGTAACCTGGTCCGACCGATTTTCACTGATCGCTAACATATCCTATACCTATACTGAAATAGAGAACTCTTTTTTCTCAAAAGGGAGCTTGGTTTGGACAGATCCCAAAGAAAGTAACAGGCCCCTAACCGGCACTACTCCTTTTTTGGTCAATGCCAATTTGTATTATACTGATCCCAAATACAAAACACAGCTATCCCTTAATTACAATTACACCAGCCAGACGCTTCTTGCCACCGGCGATACCGAGTTTGGGTATTTGTACCAGGATGCGTATGACCTGATGGATATTACCATCATCCAGCCTATGGGAAAGAACTTCACCCTAAAGACTGGGGTTAAAAACCTGTTTAAAAAAGACATTACCGGCTGGCGCGACAGGGATTTTGACGGGAAAAAACGGCCAGACGTGCTTTCCAATAACGGACAAAAACCGGTTTATGACATCGAAAATGCCATGCGCGATAATACCATCCGTCTAATCTACCTCGGAATAAGCGCTACATTTTAACTTTCTGACTAAAATTATCTTCAAATAAATGGAGTGATTATACAAAAACAATAAAAAAGTTTCAACAATAAATTTAAATGAAAATGAAAAAATTGAATGACATCAGTATGAAAGTATTTGCTCTCGTCTTACTGGCAGGTACCCTATTTATCTCGTGTAGTAAAGACGACGACCCTGTTGATACTACCCCGCAGTTAACTGTAACCTCGTTTAGTCCTGCTACGGCAAGGGAAAACGACACCGTAACGATTACGGGAACCGGGTTTAATGCTACTAATTATACCCTGAACATGGTTAAATTTACCACCAATCGTTCTGCAATAGTAACCTCTGCAACAGAGACTGAACTAAAAGTGTTGGCACCCGATTGTAACAACGGCCCCATAACGGTAACTGTTGGGGAACAATCGGTAACTACTACACAGAATTTTACATTCAATACAGATCTACCCGACCCCAAATTATTAAGTGTGGTGCCGGAATCGGGTTATGTGGGTTCGGAGGTTAACATTACTGGAGAAAATTTTGGTGCAGATATTTCTGCAATCACCGTTTATTTTAACGATGTTGAGGCAACAGAACCTGAACTTGGGGGGGCATCAAACAATACAATTAATGTAAATGTTCCCGAAGGATTGGAGCCGGGAGAAGTAACCATCAAAGTGGTTCGTGGTGGATACGAATCAAATACATGGACATATACGGTATTGGAAATCCCTACCAGTGTTAAGATTGTTTATTGGACATCTGCTGACGGAATTTATAAAGGAGAAATAAATAGCGATAGGGTTGACATCTCTCAATTATATTCATCTATTGATCCACAAGGGATTGAAGTGGATACAGAAGGGGGATATATCTATTGGGGTAATCCTTCAGGAAAGATATTAAGAGCTGCTATCGGTGGTACAGGAGAGATACAAACCTTATATGATGGAGTTGGCTATGTTGTTGATATTGCCGTTGATAGATCCTTAGATAAGATATTTATATTGTGTTATGATGCTGAAACCTATGCATACGAATGGATTAAGAGTGCAGCCTTGGATGGTGGTTCAATAGAAACACTATATACCTTGGATCAGAGTATTGAAGAGACATGGGTGTGGTCAATTAAAATATTACAAGACGATATTTACTGGACAGAAGAGAATTCTAAGCACGTTATGAAGGGATCTGTAAATGGTTCTTCAGAAGCTGTTGTCTTATTTGATGCAGATGATGGACTTAACGACCCTAAAGGTATTGCTATTGATGAAGAAAACAATAAAATATATATCGTTGACACTAATAATTCAATAGGAACTATTTTTTCAGGAAGTCTCAATGGAGGTGATTTAACCACTTTCGTTGAAGCAGATAGTGAGAACCTCATAAACCCTAACGATGCAGAGATTGATTTGGAGAACAATTATCTCTTTTGGATGAATAATACCAATAGTTCCACTGACGGGAAGGTCATGCGTGTTACACTGGATGGTTCAAACGTGATGGAACCTTTATTTGGAGAAATTGATAAGCCTTTCTTTTTCGATTTGGATATTCATTAATTACACTATGTTGGAGAACGGATGACATTGCTTACATCGGTGCCATCAATAGTCTCTAGTAGGAGTATCTTCTACTTTTGTTCAAGAATAAATATGGAATATTAAAATCAACGGAGGGGATAAAAATTAGACCAAAGAAGGATATTATGAAGAAAAAAGCTATCACAAAAACCCTATTCTTCTTTTTATCGCTTTTCTGCGGGGTCTGGATAACAATTTACTTTTTCATTTTACTATCCATATATGTTATAATATTATTTCCATACCTGTTTTACCATAGTGTTAATGAGTTAGTATCTACGAAACAGTTTAGTTTGGAATTATAAACAGGAACGGGATTAACAAACTAAGAACAAAATTTGGGATTTATCCCTTTTTACAACTTCTTTTATTGGTTAAATATAAAAAGGATTTAGAATAAAGAGATGTTTTTTAAAGGCCGGGGTTTGAACTTAATTGATTGATTGATTGTGAAAACTAATTATAGCAATTTCCCCGGCCTTCTTTTTTTATTATACCTGTTGCTGCTGGAAAAAGGCATGGAAATAATGCCCAACGGGAAAATCTTATTGGGAGTAAAATAAAAAAGATGAATAATCGAAATGGGAGCACTAAGTGAAGCAGATCACAATTGGTTTATTGAACGTATGGAAGAGGGGGCATCAGTTGAACAAATGGAATTGGTGGAGGAAGATTTAGGGCATTTAAAGCAATTGTATACCAGCTACCGTAACGGGTTGAAACAGCTTCACCAAATTGCTCAGAAATATGAAACAACCCGCCGGAACATTAAGGTAAAATTACGGCTTCAGCAAAAGGCTGCCCGGCAGGAAAACCTGTAGGCTAATTACCTGCAATGACCAATAGATAAAATTCGTGTTATTGTGGAGTTTATTAAAGCGGAACATATCGTAGAACAATTAAAAAACAATTTGCAAAAAACAGACGGTGAACAGGACGATGAGATTTTAAAAACGGAAAGGGCAGTTGGGATTTGTTCGGCAGCGCTGTTGGAATTACGTGAATATGTTAATCATTCAAACTTTAAAAACAAGGGGGAAGAAATCCATTTTTTTAAAGTGACAAAACCTTTTGTGCTCGGGGAATACCTTTATTACAGCAAACTCTGGGAAATTTTGATCAGGCAGCCGGTAACCTCCGTAAAAAGAAGGAAAAAATATTTGAAACAAATGATTAGCAGGGTACAGGATTTTTTTAATGATAACCCGGAATTTTACCTCTATTACCGCAGCGGTTCAACACACATGGACGATAAATATTTTGTCCGTGGAGGAATCAGTTGTACCCTGAGCTGCCAGCATTTTATTTTTGACCCGTATTTTTCAACAAATTACGATTACACGCTGGCTGCCATCAAAGCCAATGAAAAAATTGCAGCATATTGTAATGCCCAAATCAATCGGTTAAAACCAAGGGGCAATTCCCTGTCCATCCGTACCGATATGTTTTGGAGCCTGAAGAAACGGGCATTGATGCAAATCATTTACGGCATTTACTATACAGAAGCAGTCAATAACGGGGACATCCATATTAATGAGTTGGTCAGCGGTTTTGAATCCCTGTTTAATGTGAAGTTATTCGGGTTTTACCATACTTTCTATGAAATTGTCCAATGTAAAAAACAACCGTTCTGGTACCTGGACTTAATGAAAGAGACTTTGCTCAGGCGGGCCGAAGAGTCGGACGAGAACAAGAGAAGAAAAAAAGGAACAACCGGTATAAAAACCGGGACAGGTAAACGAAATGAGAATAATTTTTAAAATAAAAACCGGAATAAAATTACAGAGCAATTATTGTAAAAGTTTAAATACAAATTACTGTTATCATGAAAAGATAAATGAAATAAAAATACAAACGCGTTAGCTTAAATTCTTGTACCGGAAAATCGTCAAATTTATACACATCACAGGAATCTAAACAGGACGCCTGCGCTATAGCGTGGGCCGGGTTTGCCTGTGATGTAGGTGTTTGACGATACCTCCGGTACGGTGTTTCCCGGTTCCACGCTTTTTTTGTAATCCTGAGATATTTTACCAATGAATAAATATTTGACAGCCAAGAATATTGAAAATGCCGATTTAATAGCAACCTTTCAGCGTTGTCCTTTTGGTGACGCGACAGAAGATTGCCCGTTTATTCTTTATCACCGGTTGAATGACCCGGAGGAACAAATCAGGATAATAAATACACTCCCGGAAGAGAAACTCCGGGAACTTCGTTCCCTGCATCGGGAGTGCATTGCCTTACGGCGAAACCAAATGAAACTAAACAAGGCCAATTCCAATGAATTTTTTAGTAAAACTTCCTGATTGTTTTTATTTGTAAAAACAGACCAGAAAACTTCTTGTGCAAGAAGTTTAAAATCAGATTATTACAAATAAATTGATTTAAAAAATACCACACTGTGGTATTTTTTGTTATCGGGAAACCCAATTTTGGCAAAACTCAAATTGTATCATTTAAAAACAAAATGTTATGCCAACAGAAATTGTAACCACCGATGATTTAAGGGAATTTAAAATCGAATTGCTCAAGGAATTCAAACAATTGCTGGCTGCCCACCATGGCCAACCGTTCAAAAAATGGTTAAAATCATGGGAAGTAAGGGAACTCTTGAATATTTCCCCTGGTACGCTCCAAAACCTCCGTATCAACGGTACCCTGCCATTTACCAAAGTAGGCGGGGTCATTTTTTACGACAGTGAAGATATCCGGAAAATGATGAAGGAAAACCTGGTGCAAAACCGTTTTGAGTTTCGCCGTGGCAGATGAATTACATCAGGCACCAAACCGGTTTGTTTGAACGGTTTGCAGAAGATGAACGGATCAATCCATTTCATATCAGCCTGTATTTTGCCTTATTCCAGTTCTGGAACCGGAATCGTTTCCGAAACCCGTTCCCGGTGTCCAGGGAAGAGCTTATGTTCCTTGCCCATATCGGGTCGGTCAATACCTATACAAAGTGCATAAAAGAGCTTCACCGGTGGGGGTATATTGAATATTTCCCATCGTTTAACCCGAATACGGGGAGCAAAGTGAGTTGTATCAGTTTTGATAAAGGTAGTGATAAAGCTGGCAGTAAAGCTGATAATAAAGGTTCCGGTAAAGGTAGTGATAAGGCTGGGGATAAAGCTTTATATAAGAATACAAACATTACAAACGGTAACAAACAGGCCCATTCCAAAAAAATAGAAAATGGAAGAGAAAAAATCAAAGGAAATAACCCGCTCCATGTCAATACCGATAAAGACTACTCCGAACCCTTATAAAGACATCGCAGAATTCAAAAACGGGATGTACCTGTTTGATTTCTCTTCGTGCCGGAAATGGCTGGAAGAAGTGGGCAGACAACAGTACGGGGAACATTTCAGGCTTAATCCTGAAGATTATGGCGTAATCTACAGCCTGATTGTTTACGCCATTGAAGATAAAACCGAATCGGAAAAACGAAACCTGGATATGAAAAAAGGTATCCTACTGGCGGGCCCAATCGGTTGTGGGAAATCAACGCTCATGGCACTGATAAAATACTTTTTCCAATCCGGCAAACAATACCAGGTAAAATCCACCCGCGACATTACTTTTGAATTTGAAAATGAAGGTTATAAAGTGATTAACCGCTACAGTAAGAATCCCTTGAATTTAAGTTATACCAATCCTGTTCCAAGTATTTTTTGTTTTGATGATTTAGGTGTTGAACAGCCTCAAAAACATTTTGGCAATGAATGTAATGTTATGGGTGAAATCCTGCTCAGCCGTTATGATTTGTTTGTTTCAAAAGGTATCCCACCCATTTGACCACCAACCTTTCTGCTTCTGAAATTGAAGAAAAATATGGAAACCGCGTCCGCAGCCGGATGCGCGAAATGTTTAACCTGGTAGCCTTTGATAAAAACTCACAGGACAAACGGGAATGAAAACAGATTGCTTTCAATCCCTTAACTTGTCCAGTGCATTTTTTATGGATTGTCTGTTATTTTTTGAAACACCGGATTCCTTTGCTATTTCTTCCCAGTTGCTTATGGCCTCCTGCACCTGTTCAATGATCGGTTTTGCATTTTTTATTCCAAAATGGGTGGCAAGTTTCATCAGGTCTTTCCTTCCGGGATTTTTACTTTCCCCCGCTATCATGGTACTGTGGAACCCATAGCCGGAATAGGAAAAAGTGAGGTCGTAGGCTGGCGCAAATTGCCATTCCCCTTTGGCATTCATCAGGAAGGAGAAATTCTTACTGTGGTCGTCCCGGTTATGGGAATAAACGTTAAATGCGGCAAGCCGGAAGATCTTTTCATGCGCATGTACATGTTTTTCCAGCCGGAAGGCGCAATCCATCAGGTGCCCGTAATCCATGGTGCTTATCCTGAAATTGTCATGCATGATCCCGGAAGCCGTATGCATGTGCAGACGCCTGTTGCCTATACGGTCAAACCGCCTGGTGCCAAAATAGACCCGACCCGATTTTCCTGCAAATAGCCTGCATTCGCTCATCTCAATACCGGCCAGTAAGGCCATTTTGGAATAGGCAAATTCGATGTTGGCAATTTCCGGGTTGTCGGAAGATGAAGCAAATTTTATGATCCAGTGTGTGTAACCTTCAGGCAAACTGTCAAGGCCATGCACCAGTTCTCCGGTTTGATCATTATACCCTGCAAAGATCTTTGGCCTCGCTCCACCGGAAGAACCTCCCAATATAAATAGCTTTTCAATGATTTCAGGGCTGGTCCCTTTGAGTACCTGGTTCATCTCATCGGCAATGGTATCCAGTTCCGGCCCCGGATGTGTTATCTTCCCGGATTCAATTTCCGGCTGGTAAACCAATGCCCCCATCCCTTTGTACCCAACGAAAGCCAGCCTGTCAAGCGGAGTTATATCAGAAATATTGATCCCTTTTGAGCTTAACGTACGGTCCAAAAGCAGCCTACCCCAACCATCGGGAAGGGAGTCGTTGAATACGCCAAACAAACCGTCAAACGGTTCATATTCCGCACTGACAATTTGATTGCTGTACGGGAGCCTGATAGGGGAAATATTTAGTCCTTTGTCTAAAAAAGCAGAGGTGTATTTGAAATATATTTTTCGGTTTGAAAGCACCAGTTCCCCAACATCGATATCTTGTCCGTCAAGGGATAAGGACACCGCTATTTTTTCTGTTCCAATCATTCCGTATTATTTGTTGGTGAATAGTTTTTCAATATCATCCGGGTTTTCCCCTTCTTTCAGGACATGGTCAAAATCGCTTAGCCTCCCCAAAAGGTGCACCAGTTTAAGGAGCGATTCCAGTGAAATTTTGCCGCTGTTCTCAAACCGTTTCAGGCTACCGAGAGAAACACCGGAACGCTCGGCCATTTCCTGCTGGGAGATTTTCAGTCTTTTACGCATCGCCCGGTGCCTTTGGGCGATTTGCAGGCCTGTTTCGTATGGTGTTGGTTCCAGAGAATACATAAATAGATAGATAAAATATTATCTAAAATTAATAAAAATATTACAAAACAGCTAATATATTATCTTCTAATTTTAGATGCGTGCCCGGAATAAAAGATAAATAACAAATTTCAGGGTTATCTCTCCGCCCCGGCACATTCCCCTAACCGGCTCCAATGCTCCCTGATCCCGTTCGCCCACTCACGGAGAACGGTCGCTGTTTGTCGCCGTCACGGGGAAAGAGCCTTTGGGCTTCCCACGGCAAGAGCCGCCCTTCCAGTGCCTTGCAGGGCTGCACTTGCCCTTAGCCCGCCCGCATGAATACAATAGCAGGTACTATCCGTATTTTGTCAAAAACCAAAAAAGAAATCCAAAGTTAGCCTCCCTGCCTGCAGGCCTGCGCTTTCTGAAAATGCAAGGCCAAACATGTGGCGCGGCATAATGGGTTTAAAGTCTAATGCAGAAAGTTCAAAGTTTCGCGCCAGCCCTGCATTTTCGCCCCGGGCGGCTCCGTTTCGAATTTCTTTTCTTTTTTGACGGTTTTTCTGTTCTTTTTGAAAAATGGATGTGTTTAAATCCATTCAAATCGAACCATTTAGTATTACAACATCACAAACTAAATCCCGCTATCAAAAAATCAGTTTTTAATGAATTGAGATACAGCGATTCATAGATTTTACTAAAGAAAAAACACCACAGTGTGGTATTTCCCGTTTCCCCGCTTTTGACCTTTGCCCCGATAACAAAAAAAATGAAGTTATGTTTGGAATTAATGGGATCACCTGGGGCGGGTTTACAGCGTTTATCCTGCTTGTTTTACTGGCCTGGTATGGGGCGCTGATTATCCTTGGCTGGCTAAAGTCAAAGCAGGGAAACAGTCAGAAAAGCTATGAGGAATTCCAGTCGGGGATTACTGTATACGAAACGTTACAGCCCATTGTCATCTTATCACAGGATTACCCCTCGGAAATCCTGCCCATAGGCCCCGTTGAAAATATACCCTTACCGGCTTCATTGTATGAAGAAACCTGTTATGACGAAGGTTTGTCCATTGAACATTTTACAGCGGTAAACAGCCCGGTACTGGCCAAAATGATTCCCGAAATCCATTATCAACAATAATTACTAAAAATCAAAATCATGAGAAAAAAGATTCAAACGGTTTATCAGAAAAGTGTGGCATTTATTGCTTTAACAGTTTTTGGCGCATACAGGAGCTTTGCCCAGAGTGCAGGTGGGATTGACCAGGCTACCTCTGAAGTCAGCAGTTACATTGACCCCGTAGCCAACCTGATCATTGCTATTGGCGCCGTGGTCGGACTGATTGGGGGAGTCCGTGTTTACATCAAATGGCAAAGCGGTGACCAGGACACTCAGAAAGCCATCATGGGCTGGTTTGGCGCTTGCCTGTTCCTGATTCTTGTTGGAGTTGTTATCCGGGCATTCTTTTCCTAACGGTCAGAGAGATGAAAGCTTATACGATCCAAAAAATCGATACCAACCTTTACATCAAAGGGTTTTCAGGGCAACTGGTCTATTCAGCCTTGTATGGTATCATTGCCGCCCTGTTGTTGTTTGTGCTACTTTATATCCTTACCGGGGCCTTTATTGCCGTTGTGGTTTGCGTACCCCTCTTTTTTGCCTACCTGTACCGCCTGAATAAAATCCAAAAAAAATACGGACATGCCGGATGGGCCAAAAAGAAAATTGCCCGGCAACTCCCTGAATTTGTCACCATTAAAAAACGGTTCCTGCGATGAAGGTAAAACCCATTGAAAAGAGCCTGCCCATTTTGGGCTTTAACGGTGATACCGTGGTTTCCAATAACCTCGACAGGGGCTTCGGGCTAAGGCTTGAACTGCCGGAATTGCTGTCAAACAGCGCTGACCAGTTGTATATGCTCCATGATACTTTCCAAAGGGCGGTAAACCTGTTGCCTGAAAATACCCTGCTCCATAAACAGGATTTCTTTTTTGTGGAGCACTTTGACGTAAGGGAAACTTCTGAAAAAGGGTTTCAAAACAGCCTGAACAGGCCTTATTTGAATCATTTTAAAGGGCGGCCTTTCCTGAAACATGAATGCTACCTGTACATCAGTTTGCTTAACGTTGGTTTACTAAAAAACTACCTGGGTTCGTCCCTGGTATTTTCCCGCAAACAGAAACTGCAGGAAACAAAGCTGAACGAAAAAATAAACGAGCTGCGTTCCAACCTGGTTTCGGTTTTCGGTCAATGCGGGATAAAGGCAACGCCGGTTGTGCAGGAGGAGGTAATCGGAAATGATAGCACAACCGGACTGATTGAACGGTATCTGACCCTTAATTTCCGGACTGGGCAACCTTTACTGGGAGGGATCGATTTCAGGGACAGGTTAAGGGTGATGGACCGCTTTGTGGAAATCCTCAGTTTAAGCGACTTTTCACATTTGCCAACAGAAGTGAGGCCAACAAGCGGCCATCCCCAGACCGGATTACCGGTGTCCATGGTGTACCCGGTGACCTATTACCTGCCGTTTTCACACATGACCAACCAGTTTATCTATGTCCCGGCGCAGCAGGAAGTAAAAGCCGGGCTGGAGGGCAACCATAAGAAGATCTACAGCCTGTCGAAATTTTCTTCGGAAAACAAGGTCAATGCAGGACTGATTGAAAATTTCCTGGATACGGTACAGGTTTCAGGCGAGAAAATCGTTAAAACACATTTTAATGTGATGCTTTTTGACGAGTTCCTTCCGGAACTGAAAAAATACAAAAGCGAAACCGCTTCAGCTTTTTCGCTGATGAACTGTTTCCCGTACCAGCATAACTTTGATTTGCCCCTGCTGTTTTTTGCCTGCGTGCCTTTCTCAACGCAATTGCCGGAAACGGAACTGTTTATCACACAGGTTCCACAGGCCTGTTGCCTGGTCAATTTTGAAGGCGAAGTCCGGAATTCCAATTCCGGTTTTTTCATCAACCTTTCCAACCGGCAGGAGGGCTGCCCGGTAAAAATTGACCTTTCAGACGAGCCGATGCAAAAGCACCTGATCCACAACCGCAATAAAATCGTTATCGGCGGTTCAGGCTCCGGGAAATCCTTTTTTACCAACCATTTGCTACGGCAATATGCAGAAAGTGAAAACTGCCACATCGTTTTACTGGATGTAGGGCGCAGCTATGAAATCCTGACCCGCTACCTGGATGAAAAGCTCAAGGACAAAGGCGGGGCAAAACTGGTCGAGTTTTCCGAGACGAACCCCATCTCGTTTAACCCCTTTGTGGTGGACGGGGAACCGGATATCGAGAAAAAACAAACCATCCTGTCGGTCATCTATACCATTTACAAGGCGGACCTGACGGAGATGGAAAAGGATGTGATCGCCTTTTCGGTAAACCGGTATTTTGAAACCAACATCAAAAAGAAACGCTCGTTTGACAGTTACTACGAGTTCTGCAAAGAAATCATTCCGCGCCTGGCCAAAGACGAATCCATCGAGTTTAACAGCAACGAGTTTTTCTTTATCCTCAGCAAGTATTACAAAGGTGGGGAATACGATTACCTGCTGAACAAGCCCATGAATACCGATGAGTTTTTTGCCTGTCCTTTTCTTGTTTTTGAACTGGATTCGATAAAAGACCACCCGGTGATTTTCCCGGTGGCCACGCTGATCATCATGGACATTTTCCTGCAAAAAATGCGCAGGCTGAAACGCACCCGCAAGGTCATTTGCCTGGAAGAAGCCTGGAAAGCTATTGCTACCCCGCAAATGGCAGGGTTTATCAAGTATTTTTTCAAGACCATCCGCAAATTTTTTGGCGAGGCTATGGTCGTTACCCAGGAGGTGGATGATGTAATCTCATCACCCATCATCAGGGATGCGATTATCAACAATGCCGACACAAGAATACTGCTGGATATGAACAAGTTTAAAAACAAGTTTGATGAAATCAGCCGCTTCCTGGGACTGAATGAATTCCAGAAAGAACAGATCCTGTCCATCAACAAAAACCTGCCATCTGACCGGAAGTTCAAGGAAGTATTTATCTCGCTGGGCGAATACTCCCGGGTTTTTGCCCTGGAAGTCAGTAAACCCGAATATTACTGCTACACCACCGAACAAAAGGAAAAAGAAGAAATCCTTGCACGATTAAATGACAAAACTTCTGTTTTGGAAGTACTCAACACCATGTAAAAAGAGAAGCTCAATATCTATTACTCACGACGAATAATCATCTAAAAAATGAAAACAACAATTAAAATTCTGGCGATTTTCCTGATACTCTCGGGAACCTGCCTGACACAATCAAAAGCCCAAACGCCTGTAACCGATGTAGGGGCAGGAATCCAGCGCGAAGCGCTTTGGGTGGAGGAAGAAGGCATCCTTTCGAAAATCAACCTGTACAATGTACTGATCAAAGCCCTGAACGGCGACATCAAAGGGCTCACCGGGGATATTCTTGGCATTGATGAGAAAATGCTGGAGAGCCTGGAGAAAGTTTCCAACCTGATCAAGGATTATAAACGGGTGCAGGAGACCCGGGAAATATTGAATAAGGTAATAAACATCTATACCGAAAAAGTCCCGTTACTGGTTCAGGACGGGAATTTCACCCAGCAACAGGCCGTTGCCATTGTCCAATCCTTTGACTTGGTTCTGGAGGATAGCAAACAGTTGGTGAACACGGTTTTGAACACGATCCTGCAGGACAACCTGTTTATGATGGATGACAAACAACGCTATGACACCATCAACGAAATTTACCTGGGGGTAAAACAGCATTACGGCACCATCTGCTACCTGTACAACAAAATCATGTACGCTTCCTACCTGAAAAGCCACGAATCGGGCGACCTGGAAAGCTTTGCCATGTATTACAGCCTGTATAAATAGTCTATACCATGAAAAAAATAAAACTCTTTATGGTAACTGTTGCGCTTTTAGCAGTGTGTTTCCCGGAATCTGTAAAAAGTCAAATCGCTGATATTAAAAAATGGACGGGGACCTATCCTGACATGGAGGAAAGCTACCCGTTGACATTTATCGCTTTCAAGGGTTGGTTAATACCCGTACCACATATTTTTATACGCACCTGGCCCACTCATTATTACCTTGAGGCGGACGCCATGCCGGTAACCGATGCCACGGAAATTGGCGGGTCTACCGTAACCGGCTTATTGAGGATTACATCCAAAATGCTGGAACGGCACCAGATGGAAGGACGGCATGATGAAACCGTTCAGATAAAAGACAATACCGACCTTCAAAAACAGATCGGGGAAAAGCTATTCAACGCAAGGGCAGACCAGTTGGAAGATCTGTTCGGCCTGGCGCAACGTTTTATCCGGTTATACGGCAAGATAGACAGGATAGGTGGTTTGCCAAATTCTGCAGAAGTAAAGAACATTTTCGAGGAAGAAGCCGACCGCCAGTTGATGCGTTTTCTGATGGTCAACCTGTTGCAGACCGGCCACGGCGAAAAACTGGACGCCCTTTCCGAGATCAGCTCCACCCTGAATAAACTGCTGGGGGAAGTGGACTATACATATTCCAAAATCCGCTATTTCAGTAATTACAATGCAGAAATTACCAGCTATTCATTTTTAACCCAATAAACCGGAGATGATGTTACTGCAAGTATTAAGTACCAACGATTTTTTCAATTTTACCGACTTCCTGGTATTACAGGGGGTGAACCATGCCCGTGTGCTGGTGGACTTGGCAAGGGCTGTTGGCGGGATAGCCGCTTTCTTTTATATCTCAAAACGGATCTACGAGCAACTGATTGCCGATAACCCGGTTTCCATACTGCCGCTGCTCAGGCCTTTCGCCCTTGTATTAGTCATCACGTTCTGGGGGCCGTTTGTGAACCTCTTACTGGCTCCTACAAAAGGGCTGACCGAACTTTCGGAAGCCGTCTATGTGGATAAAAAGCACCTGGTAAAAGAGAAGCTGGAAGAAAAGCAACAGGCTATCCTGGCTACCGATTTGCCCCTGTTTTATGAAAATGAAGAAAAGGAGGCAGCCCTTTGGGACAAAGGTGTCAACCTGCTGTTGACGACCTACAACATTATCAGCGGGCGGGCTATCCAGAACCAGATCAATTTTTACCTGATGGATGCTGTCCGCCAGTTACTGGAATCCCTTTTTGAAGTGCTGGTTTACCTGATCGCCTTTCTTAGGACATTGTTTTGTGTGTTGCTGGTTATTTTCGGGCCGCTGGTTTTTGCCCTGTCCATTTTTGACGGGTTTCAGGACAATTACCTGCAATGGATCGCCCGGTTTGTGAACGTCAACCTCTACCTGCCCATTGCTTTGCTTATCCTTTCCATCGTCCAGGAAATCCTGATCTATGTGCTGGATCTGGAAATCGCCCAAATCAACGCTATGCTGATTTACCAGCCTTCACTGTTTTTTGTCTCCAACCTGGTTGTACCGGTATGCGGGATTGTGGGCATAGCGATGACGCCCAAGATTGCATCCTGGATTGTCTCGGCATCCGGAACAAAATCCGGCGGGGGAAGGCTGGTGCGTACTGCAGCAGTTATGGCCATTACCAAGGGCGCCATGAAGTAACAGTAATAAAGTTGATACGAGGTCAAAAACAGTCCTGGTTCTTGATTCTTGTGTCTTGAATCTAAAAAAATGAAAAAGATATTTGACATTCAACGAAAATTCCGCTTCACAGTTTATGTGCTGCTCATAATCAGCCTGGCGCTGGTAAGCACAAGCATTTATGTGTTTACGCTGTCAGCGGATATGGTAGAGCTGTCCAAACAGAAAATCTATGTGCTGGACAATGGAAAATCCCTGTTGGTGGCGCTCCGGGAAGACATCTCTGAAAACCGCACTGCCGAAGCCCGGGACCAGGTAAAACGTTTCCACGAGCTGTTTTTTACGCTCGAACCGGATAAAGAATACATCGAAAACAATGTGCGGGAGGCCCTCTATTTGGCTGACCGTTCAGCAATGGAACAATACCAAGCATTTAAGGAAAACAACCTGTATAACCAGGTGATTGCCTCGAATATCAGCATGACCCTGCAAACCGATTCCATCAGCCTGGATTTTTCCACCTATCCCTACCGGTTCACTTACCGGGGAAAACAAAAGATTGTACGAAAATCCAATATCACGATCCGCAAGCTGGAAACATCGGGCTTCTTGCGCAATATCTCGCGCACAGACAACAACCCGCATGGTTTCCTGATCGAAAACTGGCGTATCGTAGAAAATAATGACATCGAAACAATTCGACGCAAATCCTTTTAAAAAGACAGCATGATGAAAACAAAAAATACAAATCAAAACCTGAAAGATATCAGCCGCTTTACCCGCTGGGTGAACAATCTGGACACTAGGGATCAATCACTGACACCCCGGCGAAGGAAAAGGAAGTGGATACTCCTGACAGGCGGGATTTTTATCCTGTTTGTACTGTCGTTTCTGCTTTTCCCGTCAGCAAATCCCGGTTCTTCAAAAGTAATCACACCTAAAGCAGGAATAGAAAGCCAAGGCAAGGAACCAGCCGCTCAGTCTGCCTTTGATTTACCGGTAGATTCCTTTGAAAACCATTTAAAAAGTATCATCCATGAAGAACTATCTGAAAAAAAATAAAGGCCTGTTCCTGTTGCCCCTGGGATTAATCCCTTTTCTGATCCTTATTTTCTATGTGCTGGGCGGAGGGAAAGACAATGAACAGGTTCAACAGCAACAAGCACAGGCCGCAGACGGGGCAAACTATGTATTGCCCGAAGCTGAAAAATCCATCGGGATCATGGATAAAATGGAAGCCTACCGGCAAGGGGCTACTGAAAATGAATTGGCGAATGTACAACTCAGAGAAGATTCCATAGAGATACAACAGGCTCCGGTTGATTCAACACAGGAAGGATTATCCCTGTTGGCGCAGCAAAACCAAAAGCTCCCTGAAAACCTTCTGGCCCACATCAAACAAAAAGAAAAGGAGGCAAGAAAAGAACTGGCAGAACCGGGACAAAAGAAAGAGAGCAGGCCGGTTCCTCAGAAGCAACACTCTGGTTTCCCTGCAAAAAGGCAAAATACTGAACCCAAAAAGGACCTGGTAAAACAGGTTACCGGTATTGAGGAACTGGATAAGGTTTTTGACGAGAACAGGACACTGAACCGTCAAAACGATTCACTGAAGTTTTACCTGCAACAAAGCCAAAACAGGCTGGAACAAATCGAAAAGGCGCAAAATGCAAGTTTTTCACTTGATAAGAAAACCAATGTTGGGTTCAATCGAAATGAAGAAAAAAGCAAGCTTATCAAAGCCGAGATCTATGAAACTACCACGGTACTTGACGGCAACCGGGTGAAACTCCGTTTGCTGGAAGCTACCCGGATAAATGGTCAGGAAGTCCCGGAAAACACATTCATATACGGCATCTGCAAAGTCAGGAATGAACGGTTACACATCGAAATCAGCCAAATGCCGGTCGGTGAAGATTTTCTTCCGGTAAAACTTGCCATCTATGATCTGGACGGGATGCCCGGCCTCTATGTCCCGGACAATGTTGCCCGGAAAGTAACGCAGGAAGTCGGGGGCTCAACCAATACCTCTTCGCTTTTTGGGATGACGGACGATCCCCTGACCTATGCCGGGATACGCGCTGCCGACCGCACCACGCAGATCCTTTTAAAACGGGTACGCCTGAAAAAGGTAACGGTCCGGAAAAATACAATTGTCTATCTCATCAATCAAAACTAATCATCATGAAACGATTACTTTTTATCCTTTCCGTTTTCTTTTTGTTTTCAATGGCATGCAACGCCCAGGACTGTATTGAAGTCTGCGAAAATAAAGCAACCCACATTATCAGCAATGAAAAAATAACCTACCTGCAGGTAGGTGACCACGATAAAATCATGGCTGAGATTGTCCCTGAACATCCGAACCTGGTCCGGGTAAAAGCCGTGAAAAACTTTGAAGGCGAAACCTCATTAACCCTTGTTAGCGCGAATAAAGTCTATTCGCTGTTCGTAAAATATGCCGATACAGGCAGGCTATCCTGGCAGTTGGAAGATTTTCATTTCCAAAAAAACGGGAACCTGACAACCGGGAGAATCCCTGACTACTTACTTAAGGAGCTAGGTTTTCAAATCCTGTCCAGAAATCAAAAACACATCAAAAAGAGAAAGAAGAAAAAAGACGGGATAAGATTCCAATTGAGCAACATTTATCTGAAAAACGATGCCTTGTTTTTTGAACTGGAAATTACCAATCAGACCAACTTAGGATATGAGGTGGAAGGTTTTCACTGGTGGATTGGCGATAAAAGGCAGTACAAAGCTACCAATGTCCAGGAATACCCGGTAGAGCCGGAATACCAGCATTACAACATCAGGTACATTCCGGCCAAAACAAAACTCAGGGAAGTGTTTGTATTGCCCAAACTCACTATCCCCGACAAGCGGATACTCACCATTGAAATGCTCGAAAAAGCATTGGGTAATACGGGAAGGAAACTTAGCCTTGAGGTAAAAAACAGGGACATCTTTCAAGCCAGGACATTCTAACTTTTCAATTTTTGAGAAATGTTGAACGAATCGCCGGAATTAAGAAAACTGCACGAAGGTTTCCGATTTTTTAGTTACCTGTTGCTATTGCTGACCTTGTATATCAGCCAAATTCATTTCTTTGCCGGGAAAGGCTTGTACATCCCGGAGTTTGCAGCGATAACCGAAAAAATAACCCGCATCCATTTTCTGGGAGACACAGTTTTGGCGAAAGCTGTTTGCCTGGCTTTTCTGGCGATTACCTGTATCGGCACTAAGGCGAAAAAAGACCGCGATTTAAAGGTTTCTGAAATTGTCATCCAGGTAATTGTTGGCTCTGCCCTTTACTGGGGAAGCCTGCTGGTTTTTGAATCGGCAGCGGTTTATTTGCTGCTTTCCTTTTTCGGGTTTGTCATCCTGAATATCGGGTTTGACAACATCTCCAAACTCATTAATGTCAACCTGATGAAAGACCGTTTCAACCTGGAAAACGAAAGTTTTCCGCAGGAACAAACCTTAAAGGAAAATGAATTCTCCGTTAATCTTACGACACAATTCCAATATAAGAACAAAACACATCCCGGTTACATTAACGTCATCAACCCGTTTCGGGGAACCATGGTCATCGGGACTCCCGGCTCCGGGAAATCCTATTCCGTTGTACTGCCTTTTATCAAACAACATCTTTCCAAAGGCTTTGCGATGTGTGTCTATGACTTTAAATACCCGGACCTGTCAAAGATTGCCTGGAACTATTTCCTGAAAGCCAAAAAGAAAAAGGTTTTGCCGGAGCAGGCCCGGTTTTATGTGATCAACTTTGACGACATCCGGAAATCTTACCGCTGCAACCCTTTGGCGCCGGAGCTGATGGAAAGCCCTATCGATGCGTTTGAATCATCTCGGACCGTATTGTATAATCTGAACCGGGAATGGATACGCAAACAGGGCGAGTTTTTCTCTGAATCGGCCGTATCCTTTTTTGCCGCCATAATCTGGTTCCTGAAAAAATATCAAAACGGGGAATATTGTACCCTGCCACATGCCATTGAACTGTTACAACTGGATTACGATGATTTGTTTGCTATCCTTTCAAAGGAAAAAGATGTGGAAAATATTGTCAATCCTTTTATCAATGCCCATAAACGGGGCGCGAATGAACAACTGGAAGGTCAGTTGGGCAGCCTGAAGATTGCCATCTCAAAAATCATCAGCAAAGAAATTTACTGGATCTGTTCCGGGAATGATTTTTCGCTGGACATCAATCATCCTGATCAGCCAAAGGTTTTATGCCTGGCCAATAACCCGCTTCGTATTGAAATGTATGGGGCCGTGCTGTCCCTGTTTATTACCCGGATGCTGAAAATCATGAACCGGAAAGGGCAGCATAAGGCATCGCTGATTTTTGACGAGCTGCCAACGATATATTTCAGGGGGCTGGATATATTGATTGCAACCGCACGGAGTAATAAAATATCTACACTGGTAGGTGTCCAGACCATTGACCAGCTCATCCGGGACTATGGGAAAGAGCAGGCCAACGCTATCCTGACCAATATCGGGAATGTTTTTGCCGGGCAATCAGTGGGAGAGACGGCCAAATTTATCCAGGACCGGATGGGCAAAATCCTGCAGGAACGGCAATCCATTAACATCAACCGGAATACCCAGTCGTCTACCTTTTCTACCCAGATGGATTTTCTGGTGCCTGAAGGGAAGATTGCCACGCTTCCGCAAGGCTGGATGGTAGGGCAGGTGGCCGATAATTTTGACCAGCAGGTGAGCCAGCGCAATTTTAATTGCCTGGTAGATGTGGATACGGAAGCAATTGAACGGGAAGAAAAAAAGTACCAGCCTATTCCTACTATTTACCGGTTTGACAACATCAACGATGTGCTGGAAAACAACCGCAATCAAATCTGCAACGACATCATCCGCATCCTGAGAAATTCAACATAAGACTTCCGATAGGCAATATTCATTAACCAATAAAAATTAAGACATGGAAGAAAATACCCGAATTAAAAAAGACGAAATCCCCTTTGACAAACTGGAAAAAGTTGGGGTAAAAAAAGATTTTATCGATCACATGGGTGAAAACGAACTGAGAGACTTCCTGAACGGTTACCGCTCCCAAAAACTTTATACCATCAATGCCACGGTGAATGATGAGCAACTCCGTATCCCGGCAAAACTCCGTTTGCAGAAACAGGATAACGGAGCAGTGGATATAAAAATCCATCCGATACAGCGGCTGTATGTCCCGGACGAATACATGGGACATAAGTTTAGCAAAGAAGAAAAAGCCGCGTTATTGAATGACAAAAACCTGGGGAAGACCGTTGAATTAACCGGGAAAGACGGGAAAAAAGACACTTATTACCTGGCCATTGACAACAAGACCAATGAACTCAGCCCGCTCCGTACCAAAAACATTATAATCCCTGACAAAATAAAAGGGGCTAACCTGTCAGAAGAACAAAAACAAAAGCTGGCGAAAGGAGAAAAGGTTTACCTGGATAAAATGACAGGCCGGAACAGGAAAAAATTCGGCGCATCGCTTCAGGTAGATGCAGCCAACCGCACCATCAACTTTTCAGGATTCAAACAGGAAAAGGAACTGGAACAGGAAAAGACAAAAAAGGAAAATAAAGGAGCCAAACAAAAAGTGGGATAAAAATTTCAAAAAGGATCTTAAACGGAAAGGACAGGATTATGCAGACAGATGTAAAACCTTTTTTGAAATGGGCGGGAGGAAAAGCACAACTGCTGCCCCAGATAAATAAAGTATTCCCAAGTCAGCTGGAGCAGTTCGACACCTTTGCGGAACCATTTGTCGGGGGCGGCGCAGTCGTATTTTATATCCTGGAGAACTATCCGCGGATTAAAAACATCATTATCAACGACATCAATTCAAGGTTGATAAAAACTTATATTGCCGTAAAAGAAAGTCCCCGGGAACTGGTCGCTTTTCTGGAAGAGTTCCAGTATAAGTATTGGGAACTGGACCACAAAAGTCAAAGACTGTTGTACCTGGCCAAAAGGGAAAGGTTTAACACCGGAAAATTAACTATTGTTGAATTGGCTTCCCTGTTTATTTTTTTGAACAAAACCTGTTTTAACGGCCTGTACCGGGTAAACAAAAAAAATGAATTTAATGTGCCTTTCGGAGAATACAGGAAACCGCTCATTTGCAACAGGAAATTAATTGCCCGGTTAAGTGAATTGCTTCAAAAAGTTACGATTCTTGAAGGAGACTATACATGTACTCTTGATTTCCTGCATGGACGTTCATTTGTCTATTTTGACCCGCCTTACAAACCTGTTTCGAATACATCAAATTTTACATCTTACAGCGCTGCCGGTTTTAATGATACCCAGCAAACAAGGCTGGCATCATTTTGTAAAACATTGGATGCTGGAAACAAATGGATGTTAAGTAATTCCTGTAACGGGGATGACAATTTCTTTCGAAAGCATTACCGGAATTACACCATCAGGCAAATAACTGCAAGGCGTTCAATCGGAGCAAAGTCAAATAGTAGAGGAAATACCAGGGAACTGTTAATAACCAACTATTGAGGATAACAAACTACTTCGGGGGAGGGGAATGCAAGATGTGCATTTGTATATACAAATGCCTTTTCATCTTGCCCGGCAGGGACCAGTCGTTTTTTCAAAACTGAAAAGAATTCCCCTCCCCCTGAAACAAAGATTACAGTTACCAATGCCAACAAAATCGTCTGAAAACGATAAACGGGTTAAGATGCTGCTCATCCGGGTTAGCATCGAAGAAAAGCAGCGGATAAAATCGTTGACCCGGTCAGGAAAATATCCCTGTATGAGCGATTTTGTGCGCAGCCGGATCTTCAGACGGTTGAATAAAAAGATCATCTCTCTGGATGAGAACACCGGCTATCAGTTAAAGCAGTTGGATTACCAGCTTAATAAGATCGGCGTTAATCTTAACCAACTGTCCAAGCGCATGAATTCGTTTGCCGGTTACAACATTGGTGACAATGACCGGCAATTACTAAAACAAGCTTTTGAAATGATGACCCGGTGCCTGGCATTTTTACAAAAACATCTCCGTTGAGCTATGGTTATTGTCATCCATCAATCGCTGAATACGCAGAATGCTTTGTTTTATAACGAAAAGAAAGTGGAGCGGAAGAAGGCTTTTTTCTTTCAGAGTGGAAATACACCAACAATCAACCCTTTTGCCGGGAGCAAACAGGATCGTTGGAATATCCTGAAAGAAATTGAAGACAGAAATACAAGGGTCAAACAGAAAGGGCTTCATATTTCTGTGAATCCGACGGTTACAGATTTGGTGAAACTGGGAAATACCGGCATCCGAACTGAAATCAGGAATCTGATAGAACACCTGGGGTATGGAAACCAGCCCTACTTTGTTTATAAACATGCAGATTTAGAACGGACACATTTTCATATTGTTTCCACGCGGATTGACCAACAAACCGGTAAAAAGATCAGGGACAATTATGAGAAGGAGAAGGCACAGCGGTTTATCAAAGGATTGGAGCAGAAATACCAGCTTACCAAAGATGAACCCAAAGAAAAACTGAACTATCGGTTTTCCGGCTCCAGCAAAAACCTGAAACAAAATTTGGAAAGGTTATTCGGACAACTTAACCGGATGGAGTTTATAACCTCCGAAGAGATGTATGATCAGGCCCTGAAGTTGTTTAATGTCGAGGTTCGGTCTTTGGGAAAAGGCTATGCTACTTTTGTAACTGATGATGCAGGGAATCCGGTTCGTTATCCGATTAGACTATCTGAATTTAAAGAGCGGCCGGGGTTTTATTTGGATAACATTTTGAGCTATGCCCAAGAAGGGAATTTAAATCGAAAAGTTCAGTTTCCTGAGAATTTCAAAAGGGAATTGCTCAAGTCCCTGTTCTACCAATTAAAAAATGAACGTCACGAACAGAATGTCGAACGGAATAAACGAAAAAATTTAAAATATGGAAAAAGAAATCGATATTGAACTTGGTATAAGTTCAATATCACAGAAAGATTTTATATGCTGTTTAATTGTTCTTGTGTAATCATAAAATTTGATAACTTATAAATTTATACTTTTGATAGAGGTGATATTCAGTAGAGGGTAGGAATCTGCCATTGAGAATTATAGATATCTTTGGATTTAAATTGTTGAATCAAAACCAAACTGGCTGATGTTAGTATTGAATTATGAAACTGATTGAACAAATACAAAAAGGCGAAAGCAAAACGCTCGAATTGAAAAAAGCACTGCCTAAAAATGAGAATATTGCCAAAACGGTCATTGCCTTCTCGAATACCAGTGGAGGTAAACTGATTATCGGCGTAAATGACAATCGAGAAATTGTAGGAATAAACGACAACGAGCTGTTTTATATACAGGATAAAATTGTCTCGGTTATCGTAGACAACTGTTCCCCTGGGATCATACCCGAAATTTACAACGTCAATATTGAAGGCAAACTGGTATTAGTGATTGAAATCGTACGAGGCAATTTGAAACCTTATTTTTTGAAAAGCCAGGGCAAAGTAGATGGTACTTACATTCGTATTGGCGCAACCAATCGTCTTGCTGATTTGGATACGATTGCGGAACTGGAACGACAAAAACGACATACTAGTTTTGATGAAGAAATCTGCTATGAGGTTGCATTTGACCAGCTCGATATTTCTCCGTTGCTGCAGCGGTTTGAAAATATAGGTAACCCGCTAAATGAGGATAAACTAAGAAACCTGAAACTAGTTAAAACAGAAAACGGTACAACCTATCCTACCAATGCACTGATGATATTGCTTGGTAAATTTCCACATTGCACGGTAAAGTATGCCCGGTTTAAGGGAACTACTATGGACATTTTTGTCGACAAAAAGGAGTATGAAGGCGATATTTTTTCTATCCTTGAAAATACCCAAAGTTTTGTATTGAATCACATTAACCTGAAAGCAGAAATAAAAGGACTATACCGGGAGGAAACGTATGAAATTCCGGTGGTTGCTTTACGCGAAACTTTGGTCAATGCCTTAATTCACAGGGATTACGTGAATCAAGGGCGGGATATTAAAGTGGGGGTTTACAAATGATATTGTAAACATCGTGTCTCTAGGCAGTTTACCCAGCAACATTACCATTGAAGATATTTTTAACGGACGTAGTGAAGCGAGGAATCGGGTAATTGCCCTTATTTTTAAAGAGTTGGGTCTGATTGAACAATGGGGAAGTGGAATAAACCGGATTATCAATGCATGCAAGGAACAAGGTTTGCCAACTCCTAAAATTGATGAGAAGAACGATTTCTTTGATGTTGAGATTATACGGTCGATCCCAACCGATTCAGACCGATTCAGACTGATTGCTGAGGGAAGTTCGGCGGAAACCGGCGGATTATAATGAACAGGAAAAAGTTGTGCTGGATTATCTGTTTGAGAATAGTTCTATAAAATCCGGGAAGGTTGAAGAATTGCTCAGGATAAAGGATAGCAGGTCTCGGGAACTGTTAAAACAAATGCTGGATAAAGGCTATATTGAAAGACACGGACAAGGCAGAAGCACTTTCTACACGATTGCTGAAAAGGAGGAAAAGGCTTGTGATAGAGGGAAGCCATGTGCGGCAGGCAGTATATTTGCTGAAATAGCTAAATATGAAACACTGCTCTGGTTTGTAAAATTTAAAGAGTTCATATGCAAGGAATTTAAATTTTAAATACATTGTGTGCAAATAAGCAGCTAGTTATTATTTTTTTAAGCTCATGAAAATAGAACACATAGATCAGCATCATCAACTTTTTTCAGATGTAATAACTCTTGGGAAGAAACATTCTCCAACTTTAGGATTTATGCCTGATGGTGGGTTTATTGACCATGCTTGGAAAAATGTATAATTATCACACACAATAGAGCTGAACTAATTGGCTATCTTATGTTCCGACTCGTTTCCCGTCATTCCAGAATTTCCATTGTCCATCTGTGTTAGAGAAGAATATAGAGGACAGAGTATTACGACAAAACTACTGGATGAATTAAGGCGAAAATACGAAGCGACGCACATGGGGATCTCTCTAAGTTGCAGAGCTGATTACTTACATGCAACTGAACTATGTAAAAGATATAGACGGCTTATCTACAAGGGTTTTAGAAAAAATACCAGCACTCATAGTGTTACAGTATATAAACAAATTTGTAATTAATCAGCCCATCGGCAGAGTCAAGCATACTTTAGCTTCTTAATTCCGCCAACGGGTACTATAATGATATGTTAGTCACCATTTATTCCATGATATTAAATCAAGGAATAAATAGAATCTCAATAAAAATTGATTATTCCTTGAGTTTAGAGTAGTTATTTCCCTAATTTTAGATTGCTTTGTTTTCGGAAGAGCTATAAAACAGGAAAGGCATCAGAATTATTTGTTAAAATATGGAGTGGCGTTCATAAAATGCCACTCAGTACACAGTTAATTCTAATTTAAATCACAAAAGAAATGTCAAATAATATCATAAATCAATTTATTACCTTATCAAAAAAGTATTTTAAGATTTATTTGGTAGTCAGCATTTCTATTTTCCTGTTTATTCTGTTTTTTCAACCTTTCTCTTCGCATAAATTCGAACCAGAAAATAAAAATTTGTTCATTGGGGGTTATGGTTTAATAATTTTCATTATTCAGGTAGTAATACAAATTATTTTTCAGCGCCACCTTCTTCGCAACAATATAGATGGTGAATATAATCCATTGCTGAATTCTCTGTATTACTTTTCGCAGATAGCTTTAACAAGTGTTGCTTTTGTTTTTTATACCCGGTATGTGGGAAAAACAGATATTACATTTAATATTGTGTTACGTGTTGTAGTTATTAGCTTGAGTGTTCCCGTTACCATACATTTGAAAAATACTCTTTCATCAATACACATTAAAAACAAAAGATTACTCGAAGAAATCAGGGAGATGCAGGATAAGCTGAGACAATTCTCTGAAAATTATGCAAATAAGTTTATTGAGTTGGAGTCTGAGAACGAATTGGATAATATTAAAGTCCAGGTGTCGGAGATTGTTTTTGTAAGATCAGCGGACAATTATGTAGAAGTGGGTTTTGTTGAAGGTGGCGAACTTAAAAAGAAAATGATTCGGAATACCCTGAAGAATATTGAAAAACAATTGAAGGAGTTCAACAATTTTGTGCGAACACACCGATCCTGTATCGTCAATATTCAATACATCAAAAAGCTGAATAAAAACTTTAATACCTATTGGTTATCACTGGACGATTCGCAGGAGACAATCCCTGTGTCCCGTCAGTATTTAATGACTGTAAAGGACTTACTGTAAGCTTCAGGGGCGAATGTCATTCAGTATTAATTTTTAGCACTCGTCTTTTCAAATTGGATCCTATCCCAAAAACTTCGTATTAATCCCTTTCATTTTATTTCGGCAAAATCGTACCGTATTTTTAGATCGTTTAAATACCAAATGGATTGTAAAAAGTTGCCTTTATAAAAAGTGTAAAACTTGAAATCTGGGAGATAGAAGGTTTTAATCCATTAAAAATTAATGATTTTATGAAAGTACTGATGATATATCCGAAATACCCTGATACTTACTGGAGTTTTACGCATGCATTAAAGTTTATTTCCAAGAAAGCCGCCGTGCCTCCATTGGGATTAATCACCGTTTCGGCGATGTTGCCTGAAAACTGGCAGAAAAAATTGATCGATTTAAATATTGAAGAACTTAACAGTGATGATATAAAGTGGGCGGATTATGTTTTTTTAAGTAGTATGTACGTTCAGAAAGAGTCGGTGACCGAGATTTTAGCCACGTGTAAAGATTACCCGGTAAAAGTTATAGCTGGTGGCCCTCTGTTTACGCAGGAATACAACAATTATCCTCAGATAGACCATTTCATTTTAAACGAAGCAGAAATTACGCTACCCCTGTTTTTATCCGATTTGCAAAACGGTTCCCCGCTAAAAAGAATTTACCAGACAGATAAATATGCAGATTTATTGGTTTCTCCGGTTCCTGATTTTCATTTACTGAATATGAAAGCCTATGCTTCAATGAGTCTCCAGGTTTCAAGAGGTTGCCCTTTTTCATGTGACTTTTGTGAAATTACTGCCCTGCTCGGACACAAAGTAAGGATGAAAAGCTCGAAACAGGTAATAAATGAATTGGAAGCATTGTACAAACTTAATTGGAAAGGACTGGTCTCTGTAGTTGATGACAATTTCATTGGGAACAAGAAAGTTATAAAAATGAAGTTGCTTCCTTCAATAATCAAATGGATGGAAATGCATAATCATCCGTTTAGCTTTAATGCCCAAACATCAATAAACCTGGCAGACGATGATCAGTTGCTAACCTTGATGCGCGAAGCAGGATTCATTTCGACTTTTATCGGAATTGAGACCCCGGTAGAAGAGTCGTTGCAAAACTGCCATAAAGTTCAGAATGAAAACCGGAATCTGCTGGAAAATGTAAAACAAATCCAGAAAGCCGGGTTGCAGGTTTCCGGTGGGTTTATTGTAGGTTTCGACAGCGATACATCCTCTGTATTTCAGCGACAAATCGATTTTATTCAGAAAAGCGGAATTGTCTCGGCAATGGTAGGCTTGCTCAACGCCCCGAAAAATACAAAGCTGTATAAACAAATGCAGGAAGAAAACAGGCTAACTGTTGATGCAACCGGGAGTAATACCGATTTTACAATGAATTTTATTCCCAGAATGGATAAACAGAAATTGCTGGAAGGTTACTATCGCATTATAAATAATATTTATAAAGAGAAGCCTTATTACAAACGTATCAGGGAACTATTCCGGAATTACAAACCAATAAAAACACGTAAAAGTGATATTGATTTATCACGGCTCAAGGCGTTTTTAAAATCAATTTTTGTTTTAGGTCTATTAAATAGAGGCAGGTTTGAATATTGGAAGTTTATGATATGGACCATCGTAAACAAACCAAAACTACTGGAAGAAGCTATTACTTTTTCTGTTTACGGTTATCATTTCAGAACCGTTTACGGACTTAGACAAGTCGGGCGTAGATATTAAATCAGCAAAGAAAATTCCCGCAACATTCATAAACAATAATATTGAAAATTAGAAACATGGTAAATATTAAATATTCAAAAAACAGGCTCGATTTTACAACTGAATTACGGAATTCTGTAAACGCATATTTCAGTAAAAACAATATTCAGCCATATGGAAACCGGAAGATCTATTTAAAATCTGCTTTTATGATCACATTGTATCTTGCCCCGTTTATACTGATGGTTTCGGGAGCTATAAGCTCTGTTCCCCTGGTTCTGTTGTGCTGGATCACTATGGGGCTTGGAATGTCAGGACTTGGAATGGGAACCATGCATGATGCCAATCATGGTTCCTTTTCAAAAAACCAAAAGGTGAACCGTTTTTTTGGCAATTCGTTGTACCTGCTTGGAGGATTTCCGACCAACTGGCGTTACCAGCATAACACGCTTCACCACGGATTTACAAACATAGAAGGACATGATGAGGATATTGCACCTCCCGGAATATTGAGGTTTTCGCCACATAGTCCGTTAAAAAAAATACACCGCTATCAGCACATTTATGCATGGTTCTTTTACAGTTTAATGACAATCTCGTGGATTGTAGCCAAAGATTTTAAACGATTAAAAAAATATAAGGATACAGGAGCGAAATTAGGTGGCAAACGAAAGTTCAGCAGGTTGTTTGTTGATGTAACTATCTCGAAGATTATTTATTACAGTGTGTTCCTCTTAATTCCGTTGTTGACAGTTCCTGTAGCATGGTATTGGATAATTTGCGGTTTTTTGGTGATGCATTTTACAAGCGGATTGGTGTTAAGCACAATTTTTCAAACCGCTCATGTGGTTCCTACTTCGGAATATCCGATTCCCGACGAGGACGGCGAACTTAATAATAACTGGGCGGTACATCAATTATACACAACTTGTAATTATGCGCCGGGAAGCAAGATATTTTCCTGGCTCATTGGTGGACTGAACTACCAGGTGGAGCACCATTTGTTTCCTTACATTAGTCACATACATTACAGAGATATATCACAAATTGTGCAGACAAAAACAAAGGAATTCGGGCTACCATACCATGTTAACAAGAGTTTTGCAAAAGCAGTATGGCAGCACATTAAAATGCTAAAGTTGCTTGGTGAGTATAATGGCTTAGTTAAACAAACTGCTCAGGTTTCTAAAAACCATAAGGTCGCAGCAATTTAGACCAACAAATTTGATGAAATATTTTATTAGAAGGGACATCTGTTACTTGCAGATGGAAGCTGACTTGCCGGGACGCGGATAATGGTTCTGGTATAACCCACGGTTGCCGACGGTGCGAGTATGTTTCATCTTGTTCTATGAAAACAAGACCAGATTTGACGAGAGTTTTTACGAAAGTAGTATCCAACCTGAGAAAAAAGTAACAATGTGTAAAATATAAAAGGGATTCCTAGCTAAACCCTTTTATTAGTTGTAGCTTTCAAGATTATAAAAATCAATAGTTAAAATATGAATAATCAAGAATTTAATGTCTCTGAAATATTACAATTCATCAAAAAGCATTACATGTCAATTATTATTGTAATTGCACTGTTAATTGTTGGGTTTGGTTCATTCTTTCAGGTAGGCACAGAAGAAGAGGGAGTGGTAACGCGTTTAGGAAAGCACGTACGTACGGTTACTCCCGGGTTAAAAATGAAAATACCTTTTGCGGAAAAGGTGTACAAGGTGCCGGTTGAAAGGCAAAAAAAGCAGGAATTTGGCTTTCGCACACAGCAGGCAGGGGTAAGGACAGAATACAGTCGTACAGGTTCTGTTACGGAAGACGAAGCGATAATGCTAACCGGTGATTTGAACCTTGCCAATGTTCAGTGGGTGGTTCAATACCGCGTAAACGATCCTTACAATTATTTGTTTAAAGTACGCAACCCTGATAACACCCTTCGCGATCTTTCCGAAGCTATTACAAGGCAGATTGTTGGCGACAGAACAGTTAATGAGGTATTAACTGTTGGAAGGGCGGAAATTGCCAGTGAGGTAAAAGTCCTGTTGCAGGAGATATCCAAAGAATATTCACTGGGAATTGAGATAGCCCAGGTTGTGTTACAGGACATCAACCCCCCGGAATCGGTAAAACAGGCTTTCAATGCAGTAAATGAAGCACAGCAGGAAAGAGAAACCCTTATTAACGAAGCCAAATCAGAATACAACAAGGTAATTCCCCGAGCCAGGGGACAGGCGGAAGAAACCATTCAAAAAGCTGAGGGATACGCAACTCAGCGCGTGAACAATGCACAGGGAGAAGTGGCCAGGTTTAATGCTCTTTACGAAGAGTATGTTCAGGCTCCCGAAGTAACCAAAAGGAGAATTTACCTTGAAACATTACAGGATGTTCTACCCAAATTGGGAGATAAGATTATCACTTCAGAGAAGGGCAACAACATGATTCCCCTCCTTAAAAAAGAATTGAATTAGAAGCCCAAAATCAATTTGTTAAAAAGAATAACAATGAATAAAAAAAATAAAATAGTACTTGTTGCAGCAATAATTATTGCCGGCATTATTGTGCTGTCACAAAGTCTTTACATCGTAAACGAAACGCAACAGGTGGTAGTAACCCAATTCGGAAGACCAGTGGGCAATGCTGTAACCGAACCCGGGCTGAAATTCAAAACACCTTTTGTGCAGAAAGCGAATTATTTCGAAAAGCGGTATATGGAATGGGACGGCGATCCCAATCAGATTCCCACAAAAGAAAAAAAATTCATCTTTGTTGACAGTTACGCGCGCTGGCATATTACCGACCCGTTGCAGTTTTACAAACGTCTCACCAACGAGCGGGGAGCCCAAAGCAGGCTCGACGATATAATCGATGGCGAAACACGCGACCAGGTAGCCAGCCACAGTCTAGAAGAAGTTGTTAGAAATACGAACCGGCAAGCTGATACGACAGCTAAAATAAGTGATATAATCGAAGATTCTCTTGCCGTCATCGAAGTGGGCAGAAAAAGAATTCAGAATATCATTCAGGAAACAGTCAACGAAGAAACAAAAGATTTGGGCATCGAAATTCTTGATTTCAGGTTTAAGCGTATCAATTATGTGGAGGATGTCAGGGAACGGGTTTACGACCGCATGAAAAGCGAGCGAATCCGTATTGCCGACAAATTCAGGTCGGAAGGTGAAGGCGAGGCTTCAAGGATTAACGGAGAAAAAGAGCGCGAATTGAACCAGATACAATCTGTGGCATACAAAAAAGCGGAAACAATTAAAGGAAAAGCGGATGCTGAAGCTGCCCGCATCTATGCCAACGCCTATAATAAATCAAGAAGCTCAAGAGAATTGTACAGCTTTATGAAAAGTATGGAAACTTTTGAAAATACGTTTGATTCCACTACTACCATTATTCTTTCAACCGACAATGAATTATACAAATACCTGAAAAGCATGGAATAAAGGGACTATCGTTCTATAATTAATGCTATTTTGAAGTTGTACATTAAAAATATGGTTTGCATACGCTGCCAAATGGTGGTGAAAGCTGAATTGGAAAAAATTGGGCTACCATATACTGATGTGAAAATAGGGGAAGCTGATATTATCGGAAGTGTGGAGGCTGAACAATTAAAACAGCTAGGAACGGCATTAAAAAAATCCGGGCTACTTTTAATGGATGACAAAAAAAGTATCCTCGTTGAAAAAATAAAAAGTGCAATTATCGAACTGGTGCATTACACCGAGGAGCAGATTAAAGTGAACCTTTCAGATTATCTCAGTGAAAAACTGAATTACGATTATACTTACCTGGCCAATCTTTTTTCAGAAGTTAAAGGCATTACAATTGAGAAGTTTTACCTCACACACAAAATTGAAAAGGTAAAGGAACTCATTGTTTATGATGAGCTAAATCTTACTGAAATTGCCTATAAAATGCATTACAGCAGCGTTGCCCACCTGTCAAATCAGTTCAAAAAAATTACCGGACTTACTCCTTCCCATTTCAAAAAGCTAAAGAATAAAAGGCGGGATACACTTGAGGAAGTGTGAATAATTCGGGGCATAAGAAACAAAGGATTATAAATTAAAAGGATGCTCATGAATCACAATGAAAAATATTATCTGCAGGAAATCTTTGAAAAATTTATTCAACCTAACTTTTCAATTGCTGATTATATTATTTTTTTTGAATGGGATAATATAACCAGGAATTACCGCTATGTAGTAACACCGAAGGAAAACAAATTCATTAGTTTTTATTTGCATAAGCATGATAAAATTGATGATTTTAAAATGGTTGTAATTTACACAAGTGTTGGAGAATTCAATTCTCATAATACGCAAAAATTATTGTTTTTGATAGCTCACGATGATTTGGAGCGATTTAACCATTTCTAACAGGATTTTATTGATGATTTAAACGAAAAAAGTTTTAAAGAATCTCCCTTTGATTTCTATATTCCCTTTTTTGTTAAAAGTGGAAAAAAGGAATAGTCCCCAAAGTATTGTTATAATCACTCTCCAGTAACTCAAAGCTTTTATTTATACATAGTTTTTTTAAACCTGTTATTGGAGAAATAAATTTTTAATTCATCCTTATATCACAAAAATTCTTTGGCTTGGAAAAGAAGGGTGTTAAAACAAATGTGTGAATTATGTAAGTTATAGATTTAATAGTATAACATGTTGCATTTTGTATTAAGTACTTTTAGCATATGCAGGATAGAGAGATTGAGAAATCGAAGCAACATGTCTTGACTGAAATTGCCGAGTATGCAAGCGATTCAGTTATGAGTAAAACAATTATCAGGAAACCAACCGGAAATGTTAGAGTTATGGCATTTGATACTGGTAAGATATTGCCAGAGATTATTTTGCCTTTCGATATATTTATTCAAATCATAGAAGGGGATGCTGAAATAGTAATAAATAAACATTCAAACCTTCTAAAGACAGGGGAAGTGATTGTAATTCCAGCTCACACTTCTTATTATATCAAGGCCAGCAAAAGATTAAAATGATTTCAACATTGATAAAAGCGGGTATGAAGAAAACACATTATAATAATATCTTAAAATAAAAAATATGGCAAAAAGCAAAGAAGGAAAAGAGAGAAAGAACGTGAAAAAGGAAGCGGTAAAAAGCCTGAAAGAAAAAAGAGCTGAAAAAGCGGCAAAAAAAGCAGGGAAAAGCGATTCAGGTTTAATTTAACCAACATTGCACTATTATTCTCATAAACTGAAAAAATGATGATGGAAAATGAATTTAAAGAAGGTGAGGTTGTAAGGTCAAAGTTTAATCCAACCCTGAATCTAGTGATCAGCAAGCATATACCCCCAATTTATTATTGCAGGACGCAAAATAAACCCTCCGGTAAAGAAGTTGCTTATTTTGAAAATGAACTTTTGTTGTACAACGTAAAAAATATAGGTGTAGTTACTTCCGGTAACAGATTATCCTAAAAATAAAACAATTGTGATAAGGGAGTTTTTGAGAAATAAGATGATTTTGAATTTCTGCTTCAAATGGAATACCAAAGGGAAAAGATAAGTGTTGAAGAAATAGCAGTTGACAAATTGAAACATAAAGATGGAAAACAAATATAAAGAAGGCGAGATAGTATATGCCAAAGTAAATCCTGGGCTAAAGTTGGTCATTCGACGTTATGTCGATAGAATTTATTATTGCAAAATTCAAGATGAGCCAGCTCGAAAGGAATTGGTGTATTTTGAACGAGAAATTCTACCCTTTTTAAGTGATACAAAAAGATAAATGAAGGTTTTAAATTCAGAGACAAATTTAAATGAGGTAATAGAATATATTTATTACTTCTTTAAGGAAGAAGTTGAGGGAAAGGGAATTAATTTGCTCTGCGAACAGGGATTATCTTCAAAGGAAGCTACTGTTTATTCAGATAAGAATAAAATCATCGCAATTCTGATTAACCTAATAAAAAACGCAATAAAATTTACAGAAAGAGGATCAATAAAATTTGGATATGAGAAGAAGGGAGAAACCTTAATATTTTTTGTAAAAGATACAGGTGTTGGAATTGATGGGGAGCAGAAGAATATCATTTTTGAAAGGTTCGAAAGAGTCAGCACAAAGCTTATGGTAGATAATAGCGGAAATGGTTTTGGACTATTAATTTCGAAAGCTTATGTGGAATTATTTGGAGGAAAAATTTGGGTCGAAAACGAGTTTGGGCAAGGTTCTTCTTTCTATTTTACGATTCCTTTCAATTCCCACCAGGGAGAACAAATAAATCGTAGAAAAGAATTTTAAAAAAAACAAGATGCTCTAACTGAAGATATTAAAATCCTAATCGCCGAAGACGATGAATTTTCAGAAATACTTATCCGGGAGTTGCTGAATAATTTTGCGCGCGAAATGATAACTGTAAAATCTGGAAGCGAAGCAGTGGATTTCTGTCGAAACAACCCGGATACAAATTTGGTACTAATGGATATTCGAATGCCTCGAATGAACGGATATGAAGCCACCAAACAAATACGGCTTTTTAATAGTAAGGTGATTATTGTCGCACAAACTGCAATGACTTATAACGAGGAGTGGGAGAAGGCCGTTGATGCAGGATGCAATGATTTAATTTCAAAACCTTTTACAAAAGCTGTATTTGAAAAATTGTTAGAAAAGCATTTTAAACTGGTACAAATTTAAAGTTACACGTGAGGATGAAAAAGAAAAAATAGAAATCTTATAAACATTCTTCATTGCTTCTTGCTCATTTACAAATATCTATAAAAATGAAAATAGCATATATTGCCACTTATCCACCACGTGAATGTGGTATCGGAACATTTACCAACAACCTGTATAAATCAATGTTAATTGACAATAAGCCAAAGGAACAAAAGCGTGAAGGCTTTGTTGTCGCAATAAATGACAACAATCTTAATTACAAATACCCGGAAGAAGTAAAATCAATTATAAGACAAGAATACCAGGAAGATTATTTAAAGGCGGTAAAGTACATAAACCTTAGCGGCGCTGATGTTTGTATACTACAACACGAATTTGGCATTTTGGGTGGACAAAGCGGGGTTTATATTCTTCCGTTGCTTCACCGGCTTGAAATTCCGCTTATTGTTACTCTTCATACCATCCTCAAAACCCCTTCGTATAACGAAAAAGCTGTTTTGAAAGAGATTTGCAAAATGGCTCATAAGATTGTAGTGATGAGCCACAAAGCAGTTGAGTTTCTCACAAACATTTACGATGTACCAAAAGAAAAAATTGCACTAATTGAGCATGGTGTGCCAGATATTCAATTCAATCCTGAAAAATCGAAAAAAAAGTTCAAAATCGAGAACAAAAAAGTATTATTAACCTTTGGTTTCATTGGGCGAAGTAAGGGTATTGAAACAGTTATTAAAGCATTGCCGGAAGTGGTTAAGAAATTTCCTGAGCTAATTTATATTGTTTTGGGGAAAACACACCCAAATGTAATAAGACATTCCGGCGAAGAATACCGGATTTTTCTTCTTCGGCTGGTGAAAAACCTTCAGCTTGAGAATCATGTGACTTTCCTGAATGAATTTATCGACGAGCAGGAATTATTTAAATATTTATATGCCTGCGACATTTATATTACTCCTTATTTGAACGAAGCCCAGATTACCAGCGGGACGCTTTCGTATGCGGTTGGAGTGGGCGCAGCTGTTCTCTCAACCCCATACTGGCATGCTGTTGAATTACTGGCAAAAGGAAGAGGAAGGTTATTCAATTTTAATGATTCGGACGACCTTGCAAAAACTCTAACCGGACTTCTTGAACATCCTGAAGACCTCAGCGAGCTAAAAAACAATGCCGGTGAATATGGGAAAAAAATTACCTGGCCAAAAACCGGCGAAAAATATGTAACACTTGCAGAAAAAACAATGAAGGATGAACATTCTATTGTTATTCAAAAAGAAAAGGAACTCGATTTACTTATTCTTCCCCCTTTTTCGCTTGCGCATATTAAACGGCTCACCGATGATACAGGCATTATCCAGCATGCCAAATTTGGAATTCCTAATTTGAAAGAGGGTTATTGTCTCGACGATAATTCGCGTGCTCTACTGATGGTTTTGATGGCATACCAGGAGATGAAAGACAAACGGGCACTTGAATTATCGCCCATTTATCTGAGCTACATTCATTATCTGCAAAATGCAGACGGAACTTTCCGAAATTTCCTGAGCTTTAACCGAAGTTTTTTGGATGAAATTGGCTCGGAAGATTCATTCGGCAGAACAATCTGGGCGCTGGGATACTTACTGGGAAATGCTCCCAATGATGCGTATTACCAAACCGGGAAATTGGTATTCTTCAATGCAGCTCCTAATTTTGAGAAATTAAAATCGATCAGGGGAATTGCCAATACAATGATTGGAATTAGTTATTACCTGAGAAGTAATCCATCGGACGATTCAATGACTGAAAGATTAAGGAATCTGGCAAATGTATTGATGAAACACTATAACGAAAACCAGGCTACTGACTGGAACTGGTTTGAGTCTTTACTGGCTTATGATAATGGTATTTTACCATTGGCTCTTTTACATTCTGCCCAGGTACTGAATGACCCCAAAATTACAGAAACAGCAATTGAATCGATGAATTTCCTGACTACCCATACTCTTAAGGATAACTACCTGTCAATCATTGGAAATGAAAAGTGGTACAAAAAAGAAGGGGAGCGTTCTGTTTTTGCCCAGCAGCCTATTGATGCAATGGCAATGGTATTAATGTACCACCAGGCATATTTTGTAACAAAAGACAAGGATTACCTGAATAAACTTTACACTTCATTTTTATGGTTTTTGGGTGAAAATGATCTGCGGATGAGTTTATACGATTTTGAAACGAAGGGTTGTTGCGATGGATTTGAAAGTTATGGTGTAAACCGGAACCAGGGAGCAGAAAGTTCGCTCGCTTATTTAATTTCGCATTTAACGGTTTTGCAGGCTTATGAAGAATTTCACCGGTCAGACTTGAAATTGGTGTAAAAAAATCCCGCATAAAGCGGGACAATATTTAAATGACTGTAATATTTAACTAAGCTTTCCTGACATTCACAGCATTTTTACCTTTTCTTCCTTCTTCCAAATCAAAAGTTACTTTATCATTTTCCCGGATATCTTCTTTCAATCCTGAGGCATTAACATAGAATTCTTTTGATGAATCATCATCTTTAATGAATCCAAATCCTTTTAGACTATTATAGAACTTTACTGTTCCTTTATTCATTGTATTAAATTATTAATTGTGTGTAATTTAGGCTTAAAAATCGGAATCGCACATTTTATTGTAACAAAGATTGTTAATTTAATTGTTATATATTGTAACAATGGTTAAAAGAATAATTTTAACCGGGAATATAAAGGTTATTCTTCTATTTTGGGATGTTTCAGTTTGTACTTATTCAGTAGTGAATTCAGTGATTCATAGTAAGATTTTAAATGATTAAGAGATATTTTCTCATCATTTCCCGATGGAATAGTCACGGGCATTTCTGCTAAGTATTCCGACAGTTCTGGATACTTTTCCAGTATTATCATCGAAATTCTCAGGATGTCTGAATTAAGTTCTTTTTCTGATTTCATAACTGTTTCCATATGATGATTAAAATGCTTCTTTCATAATCTTTCTTTTGTAATTTCGTGAACATTGTTATATTTTGGGTCAACTAAGTTACTAATCGTACTTCCTGTAATTGTTACATAACTTTTGTGAAAATTTACATGATTCACATATTTTCTAAAACGTGAAAATTGGCTGTAATAGGGCTACCGCAGACTTTATTATTTCTTCCAAATTATTTAGAGAAAACTATCAACCTATGTTAAAAGACTACAACATATACATCATGCGAAGCACTTAATATTAATTACCCATATCCTTTTTAAAGTAAAAATAAGAATAAAAAAAATAGGAAATAATTCTAATATTGATATAAGCTTACCTATTTAAATTAGAAATTTTTGTTTTAATAATCTTTCTGGAAAGATTAATCCACATCGGGCTTATAAACAAAGTAAGGGCAATAGTACCAATAATTAATTGGTAGTCATAAATTTTGATAATGCCTGAATAATAACCTGTTGACCCCAAAATAAAACTAAACTCTCCAATTTGTGACAGCAAAGCACCTGCGTAAAAACTTATTTTCCAGTCTTTACTGAAAATACGCATTATTAAAATATTAATGGTATTGTTTACAATTAATACAATTAATACAAGTGAACCTATTATAAGGGCATTCTCTTTCAAAAAATGCAAATCAATTAACATGCCTACTGAAACAAAGAATAAGGCTACAAACATAATCTTAAAAGCATGCAAGCTATTGTGTACCCATTGGGTAGATTTTGTGGATGATAAAACAGTTCCTGCAATAAAAGCTCCCAAAGCCGATGATAAACCAAATAATGCCGTTAATATAGAAAATCCGAAACACAGAGTAAAGGCTACAAAAACCTGTACTTCATGATCTTTACTGATATATTTCATGAAAGGAAGTTTAACCTCTTTTTTTACTAAAATATAGACAATGATTCCAATAATTAAAACTCCGCCAATTACTTGTTTTATTATTTCGGTAATTTCGGGGTTATTTCCTCCAAGATAACCCATCATAATAAGCATGGGTACAATTAAAATATCCTGTGTTATGAGTACCCCAAGTACATTTTGCCCCACTTCTGTAAACAATTCATTTCTTTCTTGCAAAAGTTTAACAATAACCGCAGTACTGCTTAAACTGATTATAAACCCCAACATAACTACCTGATTGATTTTCCAGTTAAAAAAATTGCCCAATAGCCAAACTATTATTACACTTACTACTATTTGAATTGAGGTTCCGATTATCGATACTTTCCAGTTTGTGACTAAACTTGGCAAGTGAATTTCCATTCCAACAAAAAATAATAATAAAACCAATCCCAATGAGCCCAGGTTGGTAATAAGGATTTCATCTGTTATAAGCTTAAATCCGAAAGGCCCTACCAACACGCCTACAATTAAGTAGGTCACTATTGAGGGTTGCTTAAATACCTGTAATACAAAACCCACAACAATAATTATCATTGAAAGAATAACAAATTTAGACAGAACAGGGTCTATGTTAATTGTTGCAATCATGTTTAGGTTTGTACTTTAATTTGAAAAAAAAGTTTGTAAAATACCTACTATGCATACGTTATAAAGCCTTTTAGTGCCTTTCCCTGTTCTTCCAAATCATGGTTCAATTTATGTTTAAAAGTGTCCCATTTTTTTAGTTCCATCAGGTCTGTATTCACTATTTTTTTTGAATTTAATTTTTCTTAGCTTCAAGTTCTGCTATAATTTTTTTCATTTTTCATTTAAGTTAAAATAGATGTGTTCATTTTTTACTTCATACTTTTCAAGTATTTGAAAAGCTCGCTGTCGGTAGATAAAATCACCGATGTAGTTGTATCAAATGTTGTTTCGAAAGTTTCCATCGATTTTAAAAAACCGTATAATTCGCGTGAAGAAGACGTTTGGTCATAGGCTGAAGCATATATTGCTGCGGCTTTGGCATCAGCTTTTCCTTTTATTTCTTCCGCTTTTCTAAAAGCTTCGGATTGGATTGCTTTGAGCTCCCGTTCTTTTTCGCCATTAATACGTGAAGCTTCACCTTGCCCCTCAGACCTGAATTTATCGGCTATGCGAAACCTTTCACTTTTCATACGTTCGTAAACCTGCGTACTTACTTCCTCAACATAATTAATCCGTTTAAACCGAAAGTCGAGTATAACAATTCCATGGTACTGCGCCTTCTGGTTGGCGGATATAAGAATCATACGCTGTAATTCCTCCCGGCCAACAAATATGGAGGCAAGCGAATCTGAAATCATTTCACCGGTTGCGCCTGAAGAAGCCGGGACCCTGTTCTGAGAACGTACAGCTTCTTCCAGATCATGTGCTGCAATGTAATCCCTTGTTTCACCATCAAGAATATCATCCAGACGGGATTGTGCGCCCCTTTCATTTGTCATTCTTTTAAAAAACTGAACTTGCAACAAAAAATTGGACATTCAGTTAAGTTATGCTGCAAATTTTTGTTTGTTAATTAATTTTCCAAATTCATCCGGCGACAGATAGTTCAATGAAGAATGACTTCTTTGTGTATTAACGCTGGCTTTAACTGTTCGGAAACCAAACTCCAGTTTTTGTTGCCTTTCAACAGGTACTTTATACACCCGTTCAATAAAAGGCATTTTCATATTAAGCCCCGATTCAACTTTGCGTACATATTTACCAAAGCGGGTAATAACACCTACTTCTTCGGGTTCAACCTGGAAAAATGAGTTAAAGACAAGCAATATTGAAAAAAATGCAATAATGATTATATTTCTATACTTCAGCATTTTTTTCAAAATAGGCGATTCTATGTTTTTTGTGTTGAAAGAATCTGTCATGAATTAAAATATTTGATTGCCAATAAATTTACCCCCAATAAAAGTGAAAAGGGTTATACAATTTCAGGAATTTGTTACATTATTCACACTTTCCCTTTACCCATAGTGATGGCTATCCTTCTTTTTAAATGATAGTACCATTGTATATAAATTTTAAGTTGGGTTTTTAAAATTCATTTTCCCATTACGATGAAAAGTAACATTTATAATCATTCCCCTTTATGGCAAAAAAAGGTGATGCCTGGTTCCATCTTATTCATTTATTTCTTATTTCATCAAAAAAAGGCGTTCTTTTTTCTTCAACACATTTTGCAGCATAGAGATACATTGACGCACTCCAGGTTTGCCAGTCCTGTCCCAGTGGTTTTCCATTCTGTGCTTTAATCCATTCGTTAAAACCAAAATGTTGGTTTCCGGATGCTGATAGTTTACTACATTGTGTAAGCGCTTCCAGTTTTTCAGCGGCCAGTTTATACCGTTTGGCGGCAACTAAGGCTGCTATATAAAACCCGCATATAAATGGCCAGATTCCTCCGTTGTGGTAATCTCCCGGATTATTATATTTGGAATATCGCTCATGCCAGTCAGGATCTTCTGGTTTAATGAAGGGAAAGAAATTGGGTGGCAATGCCCCGGTTAGTTCGCCTCGTTCATGCATTCCTGCGCATTCCTCTTCAATCCACGAAATCATTTCATCGGCTCGCTTAGGTGAGGCAATCCCGGAAAGAATGGCCAGGCTATTTCCAAGAAGATCAAAACGCTCGCTGCTAAAAATTTTATAAGACCAAAATGCATAATAAGGTTTGTGTTTTACCACCAGACCTTCATGCACGTGTTGGTGCATGGTTCCTCCTGTAACGGTAAAACGGCTCATTGCGTGGCGCATTTTTTCTGCTGACTCATGTTCGCCAAGAATTCTGAGATAACTGTAAACAAGTGTATTCACATACAGTCCGTACCCGATTACCCATTGTTCGTCGCGCCAGTCGCTGGTGGGTAGTTGTGCAACCAAAAACCTGTCAGAAGGGCTTTGATAGCTCATCCAAACCAGTGCTTTTTCAACGGCTTCTGCAAGGAAATCAGCTTCACCTGAAACTTTTCTAAAAATACCTGCCGCCAGCAAAAACAGAGGAGTGGTATCACTGGCGCCACGATCGTCTTTGTCGTGCACAAGCGAAGGAATATGGCCATGTTCGGTTTGATTTCTTGCCAGTGTTTCCAACACATTCCGGATACTTTTGATAAGTTCTTGATTATTGGAAACGGCTATTCCCAGAATCGAAATCATCTGATCCCGTGTATAAGGCTCAGGATATCCCCACCCTGCCGTTCGTGGTAATCCATGAAACGGCCCGTGAGCATTGTGAAGAAGGACTTCCAGCGCTGCTTTCTTTGCTTGTTCAATCTCTTTTTCATAATTGGTTTTCATGATATTATCTTGTTAAAATTTATGGAACTCCAATAAAGCACCCAAATTGAAACTCATTTTCATTTTTCTGAGCCCACGTGCCGATATTTTTTTTGTTTGGTATTAATCCTTTCGCTCTGGACATCAACAGATCTAATGTCTTCTATTGAATAAAATGCATTGGGATTATATTGATTTGTTAAGGAAATTATATTCTGAATCATTTTGCGCTGCACAATTAAATAAATAACATGTACTTTCCCCTGATTGCTTTTTGCTTCAACAGAGGTAGAATGCAATCCTTTTTCGTATAAATTTGAAATCAATGATGAGGCATCCTTTTGAGTTACAATTCGTATCATTTGAATACCCAGGGCAAATTTTTCTTCTAAAATAAGTCCAATATAATTACCTGTTGCAAAACCACCTGCATAGGCCAGGTAATAAGTGATATTATCAAGGTCTTTCATTATTCTGGTAATGGCAACCAACCAAATTAAGATTTGAAAAAAGCCCAGTATTGGCGCAATAATTTTATTTCCTTTTGTAATAAATACAATGCGTAATGTATCGAGGGTTACATCAGCAATACGTGCAATAAAAATTAAAAATGGCAACAACATAAATGTAAACCATATAGAGTCGATAAAAATCAAGTTCATAATTAATTATTTTAGATTCAAAACCATTTCCTTTTTCTGAAGAAAAAAATTAGGCTGACGATAATGGAAAGCGTAACCAGCCAGAATAATGGATATGAATATTTAAATTCAATCTCGGGGAAATAAGAAAAATTCATTCCGTAAACACCTGCAAAAAAAGTTAACGGAATAAAAATAGAAGCAAATATTGTTAATACTCTCATTACTTCATTCATCCTGCTATTTAAGTTGGCGTTGTAAATGCTTAATTGATCTGAAACCATATTGCTGTATAATTCAATAACATCAATGGCATGAATTACCAATTCGCTTAAGTCTTTTAAATAGTGAAAATTCTTCTTTTTAAAAAGGGAGTGTTCAGATTTAAAAAGATGGATCATCAAATCACCAACAGGACGAATCGATTTTCTCAAAAAATTCAGCTCCGTTTTTAAGTTGTAAATTTCTTCTGCAATTTTGGCATCTTTGTGTGAAAATATCCTGTCCTCCAGGTCTTCTACTTTGCGACCGATGGTTTCAATTAATATGATGTAATTATCCACAATTGTATCCAATAATGCATAGGCCAGGTAATCACTTTCATTTAATCTGGCCTTACTTTTTTTATTTCGTATTCTTTCTCTTACGGGTTCAAAAATATCACCCTGGCTTTCATGCAAGGTAAGCACAAAATGCTGACCTAATATTATTGTTATTTGTTCGGCAGTAATTTCATTCGCAAGGATGTTGAATTGTAAAATATTTAAAATGAGCGCATTATGATTTTCCTTATCCAAATATTTCGGACGTTGGTCTGTATTTAATATGTCTTCCAATAATAGAGGATGAATTTCGAATAACTCCCCCATTTTTTGTATCATATCTATATCATGAATCCCAAAAATATTAATCCATGTAACGCCTTGGGCTTTGGTATTTATAGCGCCTTCATTAATTCCGGTTAGTTCTTTTTCAATTAAGCTGTCGGTATCATATTCCATTACTTTAATAATCGGGGTTGCTATTTTTTGATCCCCAATAAAAATAAGCGAGCCTGGCGCCTGCCCTTTGGTTGCCGATATGTCTTTAATAAATCTTGCCATATTAGATGTAACTTTAAAAATTAAATTGTAAATCCAGAAAAAGTTCTAAGGAGTGAACAATTTATGCCTGTGGATCAAAGTTTTAAATTATAAGATTTTGAATTGTTCATATCATCTTTTATCCTTCATAAAACCGAAGCCTGTTTTTAAGCACAACTATCTCATTCTGCTGGTTTTCTATTCGCTGCAATAAATAGGTTATGGTCTCAATTCCTTCGAGGTTAATATCCAGATCATAATAGAAACGAACAAATTTTTCAAGCTGAGGAAGCTGCTCTTTTTCAACAAAGTACTTTGATTCAATAATACTGATTTCAATTAATCCGTTTTGTTGCAAAAGGTTTATAAAAGAAATCTCGACATTGTGATTGACACAGAATTCATTTACCGCTATTAAATCATCTATTTGTGTTGCTTTCATGATAAAAGATTAAGATTTTGATAACTCAGTAAATAAACTTTTTTGCTTTTCAGTTAAATGGATTGGAATTTTAACTGTATAGGTAATGTATAAGTCTCCGAACAGCCCAGCCTTTTTATAACCAGGAAATCCTTTCCCTTTGAGTTTTACCTTACTTCCATTTTGTGTTTCGGGCTTTACCTTTAGTTTCACTTTTCCGCTTAGTGTATCGAGGGTTATTTCGCCACCCAACACCGCTGTGTATAATTCTAAATCGACATGAGTATATAAATCATTTCCCAGTCTTTTGATGCCGGGATGATTGGCTATTGAAAATGTAATATACAAATCACCATTCGGCCCGCCATTTATTCCCGGCCCCCCATGACCTGCAATTTTTATGGTTTGCCCGTTTTCAATGCCGGCAGGGATGGTTATTCTTATGTTTTTGCCATTTACAGAAAGGGTTTGTTTGTGGGTTTTAAAAGCATCTGTTAGGTTGAGCTGTAATTGCGCGTAATAATCCTCGCCTCTGAATTTTACCTGCCTGTTACTTCCGGCATTTACTGAACCTCCAAACATAGATTCGAAGAAATCCGAAAAATCACTGCCTGATTGTGTCCGGGAATACTTTTGTCCACTAAAATCTGAAGATTGTTCCTGATACTGTTTAGCATTTTCAAACTGTTCGGCATGTTGCCAGTCTTTCCCGTATTTGTCGTATTTCTTTCGTTTTTCAGGGTCGCTAAGTACTGCATTCGCTTCATTGATTTGCTGAAAGTTCTTTTTGGCATCTGCATCATTGGGGTGCAAATCGGGGTGATATTTTCTGGCCAGTTTACGGTAGGCTTTTTTAATGTCGCTTGCAGTGGCATTTTTGTCTATCCCTAATATTTTGTAATAATCGATAAAGTTCATTTGTTAGTCAGATAATAAATATCAAAAACCTTAATTTATACCAACTCCGAACAGATATCCAATCAATGCTGACATTGCCATTGCAATGGTTCCCCAGATACAAATTCTCAATACAGATTTGCTTACTAGCGAGCCCAAAGCCTCTGCTGCAATAATTCCGGAATATATTGGGATCTTTTGCCACACTTGCAGCAGCAACTCCAATGGCGAAACTGGTGGTAGATAGAATACAATCATTTGCACCTAATACAGAGGCTCTCAGCCATCCGCTTCTTTCTACAAAATGATTTTCACTTTCCACTCCATTTATTTACAGGTATAACCACCATCAATAACTAATTCACTTCCGGTAACAAATTTTGATTCGTCGGATACCAGGTAAAGTATTCCATACGCAATATCTATTGATTCACCAACATGTCCTATCGGGTGCAGGCTATCCAACTGTTTTCGGAATTCCGGATTTTTTTTACCCAGCGCTTCAACCAGTGGCGTCCAGATAAATCCCGGATGTACAGAGTTCACTCTTATATTGTCTTTTGCGTAAATAAGTGCATCATTTTTCGTCATTAACCTGACGGCACCTTTTGAAGCGTGATAAGGAGGAATATCTCCTGCTCCAATCAGCCCATAAATGGAGGAAAGGTTTATAATACTTCCTTTTCCCGATTTTTGCAGATAAGGAATGGCATGTTTTGTGCAGAAGAAAACTCCTTTTACGTTTACATTCATAACTGCATCCCATTCTTTTTCGGTTAATTCATGGGTTGGCTTGTCGGCGCCTGCAATTCCTGCATTATTAACTGTCGCATCCAATTTCCCAAATTCTTTGACAACGTCAGCATAAACTTTTTCAACCTCTTTTTCGTCTGATACATCAAGATGCCAGAATTTTGCTACTCCGCCTGACTTATTTATTTCTTCAACTAAGTTTTGACCTTCTTTATTCAGTACATCAGTTACGGCTACTTTTGCACCTTCTTTTGCTAATAAAAGACACGTTTCGCGACCAATTCCTAACGCGCCACCTGTAACGATGACAACTTTATTTTCTGTTCTTTTCATGATTTATTTGTTTTTATATTTATAATATGGGTCATATCAATGTATTCCCAATTTATTGTTGATAATCGATACAAACCTTTTAGCTACCACCATTTAGTGGAAATTCCCAACCTGCTGTCCGGGGTAAATAGTGAAACGGCTCGTGAGCATTGTGAAGAAGCACTTCCAGTGCTGCTTTCTTTGTTTCCACTATCTCTTGCCAAATATCGGTATGCATGGTGTTTATTAATGCACTGTTTCATCCTTTGCAATAATTTCAATCTCTTTGAAATATTTAACTGTTTTAACCTGTAATTCCATCGTTGCCGATTCATCACAAACAATAATTCCATTTTGATGCATTTGTAGAATAGAAGCTGGCCACAAATGGCTTACTCCACTTTCAACTACTTCTTTTAACGCTCGTGCTTTGTTGTAACCAGTAATTACAATCAGAACTTCCCGGGCATCCATAATCGTGCCGACTCCAACTGTAAGCGCTTTTGTGGGTACTTTTGACAAATCATTATCAAAAAACCTTGAATTAAAATGAATGGTATCATAGCAAAGTGATTTAACTCGTGTGCGTGAGGTTAGCGAAGAACCGGGCTCATTCAATGCAATATGTCCATCATTGCCAATGCCACAAAGAAACAAATCAATACCTCCGGCATTAAAAATATTCTTTTCATATTCCAGACATTCCTGATCCAGATTGAGCGCATTACCATTTAAGATATGCACGTTTTGTTTAGGGATATCAATATGGTTAAAGAAATTAACGTACATGAAGAAATGGTAACTTTGGGTATGACTTTCAGGAATTCCAACATATTCGTCCATATTAAAAGTGATGATATTCTGAAATGAGATATCACCTAACTTATGTCGCCGAATAAGTTCATTGTACGTGGGTAAAGGTGATGACCCTGTTGGCAAGCCAAGAACAAAAGGCCTATTATTGGTAGGATTAAAATCTATAATCTTTTTGATAATATAATCAGCTACCCATTTGCCTACTTCAGTTTGGTCTTTTTTAATTAATACTTGCATTTTCTTTAATATATTCCCAACTTATCGTTGATGATCTGTACAAAACGCTTTGCAACCACACGATAATCGAAATTCTCTACAACTCTTTCCCTGCCCGCTTTGCCCATTTTCTCGCGCAATTCAGCATCTTTCATAAGCTGCAATAAGTACTTTGCTATATCCTGCACATTTGCCCGGTAATCGACCGTGCGTGGCACTTTAAAAATTACTTTATGCTGATCTTCAAATCCTGATTCTTCGCCAAGTAAAACTTCACTCACCGCAATTTTACGAGCTACTTTTGCCAGAAGAGCTGTTTCTCCGTGAATGAGTGTATCCAGCATTCCCATAGCTTTAATGCTAACTACAGGTTTTCCACATGCACCTGCTTCTACCTGCGGCATTCCAAATCCTTCCAACCGGGAAGGAGCTGCATAAATATCGCATGCTCCAATCAGGTAAGGCATAAAATTCCGGGAGATTTTATTCGTCGCATACGTCACATTTTTTTCGATACCAAGATGTGCTGCCATTTCCAGATCCAACATATTTTGAGTTTTAGTTCGTGGCTGTGGCCATACTTTACACACATATTTCCAGTCGGGCGCTTTGGTATCGATAATGGCCAGCGCCTGCATTACCTCTTGTGCGCCTTTCGATGCGGCGTCGCCACCAACGGTAAGAATCATTAACTGGTCAGGTGAAACACCCAAAGCTTCACGAACGGCCAAAATTTTTGGATCATCCTTTTGAAAAGGAATAAATGCATCAGTATTGCAGCCCACAGGCAAAACTTCAATTTTACTGCCATCGATACCATCGCGGACATACATCTCTTTCACCCAGTTAGACGTTACAAGGATTAATGGTAGCGCATTTAAAACTTCCTGGTAATTGGCAATATAACCATCGGCAACCAGCCATGGAACAGGCTGCACACCGTAACGCTGCGGGTGAAGAACCAACTGCGGTGTGTGCCCCCAGTATCCAACGCCAACAACAATGTCGGGCTCAAACCAGCGGTAATACCATTCCTTTTCCTGAGCCGATTCGAAATGCACAGGGTGGGCGTCAATGCCCATTTCTACAAGTCCTTTGTAAAGCAAATCTCCCTGGGTAGCAAGTCCCCCCGGCGAGGGAGGGTAATCGTATAAAACCAATACTTTCATAAGTAAACTCCTCCGTTGTTAAGCCATTTTACAGCCGTAAGCGAATTTGTAAATTGACGGAAAGCTTCATCCCTTGGTGTTGTTTTTGCCTCCCAGCTATTTTCATCAAATCCGTACGTTTCTGTAATCATGCTGTATTTTCTCTTCCAAATTCGCCCGGTGAGTGTGCGGTATATTGCAGCATCTTTCTCTGGTTGGGGATAATACTTCCTTTTACCATCTTCATAGGCAAAAGTCCAAAGTTCGTCGGTGGATATTTTCTTGTTGTACCAAAGTTTTATTACGGCTTTACTTACTTCTTCGTGTCTAATATGTCGCGTATATTCCCCTGATGGATTATGGGTAATAATTAAATGATAATTTTTAGCCGGTAGCAGATCAAGAATGACTTGCTCCACTACTTTAATATCAAGGGGAATTTGTTCAGGACTGTCATCCAGCGTACCCATAGCACCTTCCGCTCTAAACGTTTTTAATGCTTCGTAAAATTTAGGGGCACGCTCTTTATCGTTTCCCCGGCAAAGCGAAATAATAAAACAGTTCCACGACAGTTGACTTAATATTGTTCCTCCCGCCCACAAAGTTTCATCATCAGGGTGGGCGACAATTACGACAACGTTTTTCTGTTTTATTTCATTCATCAAACGTTACTTATTAGCCATTTTCCCGTGAGCGTTAAAGAAGTCTTTTACAAAGGCTTTTTGTTGATTATTGGTCATATTATCTGCTGGTTGAACAGAAATTCTTATTTTTTCAAATTGGCGGTTACTTTTTAACACATTGAATAATTCGGTTTTGGCATCAGTAGGTCCAAAAAGCAGCACATCGCTGTAATCATTAATTACATAACTCAATTTTTTGTAAAAAGCAGATTGTTCATTTTGCTCTTTGTTGTGCATCAGGCTTTCATCCATTCTTAGATTTTGAACCTGGTCTGGGAATGACGGAATTGATTTCAGCGTTTTTGATATTACTGTATCATATAATAACTCAAATATATTGGCAGTTGAATGATCCATCCATATTCCTAACCGTTTTACTGATTTCATGATATTCTATTTTTATTGTTTTCATTACTATTTTATTTCTCTCTAGCTTTTTATCACTTTATTTTAATGAAATAAATCTGCCATTAATGCTGTTGAAATCAGGATTTACTTTGCTTTTTTGTTGGGATAATCAAAACCGGAATAGTCGTATTTTGTAAAACTTTTTTAGTAATGCTTCCCATGGTTGTATTTTCAAACCATTTCCTGCTGTGCGATCCCATTACAATAACATCCGCATTAATTTTATATGCAGCCTTTAAAATAGCTTCTGCGCAATCACCTTCTTCAAGGAGCGTTTGAATGCGATTATCTCCAAGATATAGTTTTGACTTATCAAGAAATTGCATGGATAATTTTTTAGAATTAAAGGTATCTTCCTGCATCACCTCACTAGTATCCAAATGACCTGCAAAACCCATAACAGTAATATGTTCAGCGACCTTATAATCCTGTGGATCTGCTAACACATGTAATAATGTTATTTCGGCCTTCATCGTTTTTGCAAATGAAAAGCCTGTTTCCGCTACTTTTTGGGCACTTGGATCATAATCCAGCGTAATCAATATTTTTTTCATTTTTTCATGTTGATATTTTGCCCTTTCTCTTCCCTCAATACCCCCAAAAAATCGTTTCAAAAAATTTTTCCTTGTAATCATTTCTCTTTTTGTCTCCTTTCCAGGGGTACAATACCGGCCATTTCGCCTATAATGTTTACCAATTCTGCACCGGTTGGAATAACAATTTTTGCATTGTTCTCCAGTGATGCTTCCAGTGCTTCCAGCTTTCGCAATAGCTGTGCATTTCCAATAAAATACTTATCGGCAGCTTCATTTACGAGTTTTATAGCTTCCGCTTCTCCCTCTGCATGTAAAATCTTCGACTGTTTATAACCTTCGGCTTCTTTAATTTTGGCACGTTTTACACCGTCAGCAACAGTTTCAGCGGCAGTGGCAGAATCAATAGCTGCAATTTTTTCATTTTCAGCTTTTACCACTTTGTTCATGGTTTCCTGTACATCAGAAGGCGGATCAATCTGTTTTAATTCAGTGCGTATAATTTCTATTCCCCAGCTTTTGGTTTCTTTATGCAGGGTTTCATGCAGTTCGGTGTTTATTTTCCCTCGTTCGCTGTTAGCCGATTTTAAGGTAAGTGTACCTATAATGTTACGGAGTGTTGTACGGGCAAGGTTAACTATCTGCCACTGATAATTATCAACATCGTAGGTTGAACCTTTTATACTTTCCTCATCCGATTTTACCCTGAAATATACCTGAGCGTCAACGCTTGCATTCAAATTATCGTTGGTGATAATTTCCTGAGGTTCGGCATCCACCATTTGTTCCGTGATGTTTACCATAAAAAGGCGATCAACAACCGGAATAATCCAGTGAAATCCTGGATCCGCAAGTTTCTTATATTTCCCAAGTCGCTCAATAAGCCCCCTGTGCGTTGGCCTTACAATTCTAATTCCCAATAGTAAAAAAATTACTATCGGAATGATCAAATACAAATAATTCATGTGTTTTTTATTTATTGTTTTTTATAGGTAACGCAAGGAACTCGCCATAATTAAGCTCCTCTTTTTCAAAAAGCTTATTGTGATGGCTCGTTTCATTTTAATATTTTAGCTTGTTTATTTGCCTTCAGGAAGAATACTCCAATGAGTCAATTTCATCCATCAATTCCTTTTTTGTTTTACCCAATTTGATAGAAATATTCTGTATCAAATCTTCTCTTGATACTCTTCCCCAATCCAAATCAACATCAGTTAAATCTGGATATTTGTTTCTGAGTTTATCTTTTATAATTCGCCATCCGTTCATATCAAATTTTGTATCCATAATTATATTTTAATTTTTTGATGTTTTTATAATTTTTTTATTAAACAAAATACGAAGCAGGATAATAATTCCGGATAACGGAATAAGTAAATGAACAATTCGTGGAGGGGACTTAAAACCATAAACCATGACACCCCATAAAATTAAAAGTAAACCTGCAATAATATATATTGAATATTTCATGACTTTGATGTTTTGAAACCCTATAATAGATTCCGAGATTGTACATAAATTTACGGGAAATCCCTGCAAGTTATATTACACAATTTAGGATAAGAGTTACATCATTCACACATTCTCCAGATGGTGAATCAGAAAATGAAATTATGATATTCCATTAAGAACAGTCACAAACATCAACAGAAACTATAGGAAAAGGACGGGAAGAATGAAAAGGTTCAGTTATGGTATTTAGTTAAACAAAAATGCCTCATAAAATTCATCTTTTAACATCCCAATTAGTTTTACGATTTATTTTGCAAACTGAACTTTGAAATATCCACCACCGATAAAAGGCATTTTTGATCATCTTCCGTAACCACCCCTTCCATATATACAGAACACAACGTTTTTTTATCATAACCCAATATTACTTCGCAGAATTCTTTTGCGTTACTGGTGTAAATTTTTTTGAAAAAATTATTAAATACAGGCTTTGAATCTTCTGAAATAAAAAGTTTAAAGTTGCTGTCTATTAAACTAAAATGTCGCTCCCCGAGCATTTCAGCACCCATAAAGTTCAACTCGCAAATGGCTCCATCTGAATCGAGGGTAAAATAGCCCATGGGAGATAAATCGAATAACATGGTATATTTTTTAAGTGCCGTTTCTGCGGTGATGTACGCCAGACGCAGCTCCTCATTCTGCATTTCCAGTTCTATCTGGTGTACCTGCAATTCATGAAGGAGTCGTTTTGTATCGGTTTCTTCAGGAATACTCCCCTTCTGTTGTTTTTCTTTGAGTACTTCTTCCGCTTTTTTGCGCAGTACTTTGGCATTCATAAAATCCATTTCATCGCTAATCATGACTTAATTTTTTTTTGATAATTATTACTTCCAATGGCAATTTCTGATTATTGGAAAGGACATTAGCCGTCCATTCGATTTCCGTTTCAGCAGTACCTGCTATGATTGTCTTCATTTCTATTTTATTTTCACCTGCCTGTTTCAGCAGTTGGTTCATTAATTGTTCTGTTTTACGCCGTTCAGGTTCAGGAACAAACAATTTCAAATAATTTTTATTGATAACATCATCGTGCTTTATCCCAAAAACTTCTTCTGCAACTGAATTAAACTCCAGTATTTTCCAATCGGTTGATAATTTAATAATTACATCAGGAGATGAATCGAGTAGCAGGCGATGGAACTGACTGGTTTCGTTTAATTTTTCTTCCGCCTGTTTCAAATCAGAGATATTAATAAATGTGATGACCAGTCCGTCTATCCTGTCGTCGAACGTGCGATAAGGCATGATGCGCGTTGAAAACCACTTGCCGTCTTTTGTCGGAATTTGTTTCTCAATAAAGATAAGCGTCCTCAAAACTTCAATTGCATCTTCAGCCAAATCCGGGTAAATGAGTTGGGAAACCTGGTCGGTAAAGGGTCGTCCGATGTCGCTTTTAATAAGTTTAAAGATTTTTGTTGCCTGGTCGGTAAATCGCCTGATATTTAATTCTTTATCAAGAAATAAGGTGGCAATATCGGTGCTGTTAAGTAAATTTTTCATGTCGTTGTTAACCCGCGAGTAATCATCAACTTTCGACTGTAATTCGGCATTAACGGTTTGAAGTTCCTCATTCAGGCTTTGCATTTCCTCTTTCGAGGTGGTCAGTTCCTCATTGGTTGACTGCAATTCTTCGTTGGTTGATTGCAATTCCTCGTTAGTTGATTTCAACTCTTCCTGCGAAGTTTGCATTTCTTCCAAAATATTCTGTACTTCCTCACGGGTACGCTGTAATTCTTCTTCCAGTTCTTTTTCCCTGGTGCTGCCGGCGGCCTGTTTTCCGCTTTTCGAAAGTGTTTTATTTTCAGAAGTTTTGGCAACATCAGTAAAAATTATCAATACCTTCCCAAATAAAGCCTCTGGCTTATTCACCCACTGAATAGTAACGTTTAATGCGATGGTGCTTCCGTTTGTGCCAATTTTGACATTGTGCAAAATCACCGTTTCCTTTTTCATGACTACCCTGCGGAAGGCAATGGCAAAATCGTTTTGAAATCCGGGACGTAGCATGGCAAAAATATTGAGGTTTGCTTTTCCTACGGCAGGTTCCAGATATTTTCCCGTGCGTCCGCTGATGTATAAAATGTCGCCATTTTCATTTACCAAAACTCCGGCAGGTGAAAATTGATTGAGTAACAATTGATCAACATGCGTTTGAATATTCATAATGGGTTTATCGGGTATTTTATTTTCGTTAACAGTAAGTTTTGACCGCGAAAAGGAAGAAGGAAAATCGAACAATTCGGGGTTCAGGTTCGAATTACCACGTTTGTAAATTTTCAGGCTGGAATATTCGGGTGTAAACAGATGACTTTGAGTCCCCAGTGTTTCTGAGTTACCCAGCAGCAAAATCCCTTCAGCATTTAGACTGTAAAAAAACAACCCAAGCAATTTTTTTTGCAATTCGGGATCCAAATATATCAGCAGGTTCCGGCACGAAATAATATCAATGTTGGTAAAAGGCGGGTGCATAATAATGTTGTGCTGTGCAAATACTATGGTTTCCCTGATTTCATTATTTATACGATAACCATCATCTGTTTTGGTAAAAAAACGGCTTAATCGTTTTGGCGATACATCTGCTTCTATATTTACCGGGAATATTCCTTTTCTGGCTGTTTCAATAGCATCGTTATCGAGATCAGTGGCAAAAACCTGTAAAGAGAATCCTCCGTAAGGGTTTATTTTTTCTGCCACTTCCTTAAATACAATGGCTAGTGAATAAGCTTCTTCACCGGTAGAACATCCGGGTATCCATACTCTTATTGTTGAGGCGGGTTGGTGCTTGCCAACTTTTGCCGGAATAACCTTTTCCTTTAACTTTTCCCAAACAAGGGTGTCGCGAAAAAAATTCGTAACGCCAATCATCAGTTCCTTAAAAAGAATATGCACCTCATCCGGGTTTTCCTGCAGAAAGTGAACGTATGAGTTTATTTGATCAATTTTATGTACGCCCATTCGTCTTTCGATACGGCGGTAAACCGTATTCTTTTTATACAACGAAAAGTCGTTTCCGGTGTGTGTACGCAGTATAATGATAATTTTCTCCAGTGCACTTTTGCTGTCTTTCCCAATAATCCGGTCTGTTTTAACCACCGGTACGTGGTCAAGAAATTCAATTAATTTTGAATGAATTTCATTCGGCGGAGCAACAACATCAATCAATCCTGAATTAATAGCATTACGCGGCATACTGTCGAATTTTGCCGTTTCTGGTTCCTGCACAATGGCAATTCCGTTTTTTTCTTTAATTGCGCCAATTCCAATACTGCCGTCGGAACCCATTCCTGAGAGAATAATACCAACTGCGCTATCCCTCTGATCATCGGCCAGTGAACGCAGAAAAAAATCGATGGGAAGGCGCATTCCCCTTGCTTCAATAGGTTCAAACAGATACAGTAATCCTTTTAAAATCGACATGCTTTTATTGGGTGGAATAACATATACACAGTTGGGTTTCACTTTCATTTTATCTTCCACCTGGAAAACTTTATTTTTGGAGACCCGTTGAAGCAGTTCAGGAAGCATGCCTTTATGTGTAGGATCCAAATGCTGAATGACCACATATGCCATACCACTGTTTTCAGGTACCTCTCCAAATAGTTGTTCCAGCGCTTCCAATCCTCCGGCCGATGCACCAATTCCAATTATTGGAAACTTCTCCTGATTTTTCTTAAGGGATGAAACAACTGGTTCTGTTTTTTCTGTTTTCAAATTTTAACTTTCTTATAATTTACTAAGTTATGAATTAGTCTGAAACTGACAGCAAAACCGCTTGCCAAACTAACTCTTCAAAAAAGTGAGGGCAATTCAACGCTTACTGTTCCGGAAAAAGTGAGAAATAGGATTAAGACCATTTTGAAAATAATGTAATTTGACTGTTAATTTTGTTCAATTAATGATGACCAGACTATTCTTGATTTGATTCCATTTCCGTCTGACTGTTTTCACTATTATCTTGTCTGTGAACTGAACCGGCCAACCACCTTCTTCCACCTATTAATAGAAACACTAGTATTACAATAACAGCTAAAATAAAATATAGACCCATTTCCTTCGACGAAAGTCTTTTCTGCATCTTTTTTTAATGAATTATTCGGGTACTAAAATAGAATGTCAGGACAGTAATTTTGTTACACAACTCCGTGAAAAATTTACACAATTCACACTTTTCTGCAGAGATGTTGGAGTGCAGATGCTTTGTTTCTGTATTTATTTCGCTTGGTTTTAAGTTTTCAAACTAAAGAAAATGTTATTCGAATGTGTGAATGATGTAACTTAATTTGAAGGTTGTGTAACATTTCATCGGTCAAGGAAGCCTACCTTTATTCCACAAATAGTTAAGAAAACAAACATTTCTAACCTGGGATAAAATGGCAGATTTTGAAAAAAAATTGAAGAAAATAAGCGTGAAGGATTTACGGGAAGCTATTCCAGAAGTGGATATTATGAAGCTCAGAAGCCATCTTGATATTATTTATAGTTCAAACGTTGCGATATTAAACAGTCGCAATGTTCCCACAAAAAAAATATTCCCAAATCATGTTTAAAAAACGTGAATACACGCTTGAAAAGCTAAGTATAATTTTTCAGGTGATGCTAAGCATCGCTTGTTTTAGTTTTGTTTGGTGGTTTGAGATATCTTCATCAAAAGCGCACATAGAATCGGTTAATGAATTAAGAAATTCTTTGGTAGTAATAGCAGTCGTATGGTTGTTTCTGCTAAGTTTATTTAAATCAGGCAAGATAGATCAGTCAATTAGTTATTTCCCCTTAATTGTGGCTTATATGAAACCTGTTTTAACTGGCGTATTGTCCTTATATATTTTTAACATCTTTTTTGGCTATTCTGCATTGGGAGTAAAGAACCTGGTCATATTTGGCACATTTAATTTATTCGTTTTAATCACCTATAAGAAATCATTTTTCACGGTGATGCGCTTTTTTACAAAAAAGCGTGATTACAATGTTCGACGGTTATTGATAGTTGCTGATGAGGGTTCATCTGAATATATTGAAAAAATTATCCGCGCAAAAGATTGACGTTACAATATCCATGGCATTATGACCAATTGCAAGGATACAGAAGAAAAGTACAAAAACAGATTCAAAATTATTTCTGAAAGCAAAAAACTGGATGAATTGTTTCGTGAAGAAACCATCGATGAATTAATTTATTGCAAAGCAAAAAATAATCAGCATGAAATACGCAACTATATCTCTAATTGTGCAGAAGTTGGTATTTCTTTTCATCATTTTAATGAAACGGCTCAGAGTGAAAACGGAATTCAAAGTAAATTACTTTCTTTTCGCTTAATTGACCAATTGCCATTAGTAACCTACAAGAATACACCCGACAACTATTTAGGATTAAAAATGAAAATCGCCTTTGACTTCCTGTTTAGCTTTACAGTAATTATATTGGGTTTTCCAATCTTTTTAATGATTGCCTTCGCCATCCAGCTTGAGGGTAGTGGCCCGGTCTTTTTCAAGCAGGAGCGGATTGGTTTGAATGGTCGCCGCTTTTTATGTTTTAAATTTCGTACAATGGCTGTCGGTTCGGAAGCGCTTCAAGCCTCATTGTTGGGGCAAAATGAACAGGATGGCCCTGTTTTCAAAATCGCAAATGATCCCCGGGTTACGCGTATAGGAAGGTTTCTGAGAAAGACTTCACTTGATGAATTACCTCAGTTTGTAAACATATTAAGGGGAGAGATGTCAGTAGTTGGACCACGGCCTCCAATACCCACGGAAGTAGAAAAATATGAACAGTGGCAAAAAAGGCGATTAAGTATGAAGCCAGGAATTACCTGTACCTGGCAGGTTTCACGAAGAAATAATATTTCATTTGAACAATGGATGAGATTGGATTTGGAATACATTGATAACTGGTCATTAACGAATGATTTTCTCATAGTTTTTAAAACTATTAAAACAGTAATTACTGCAACCGGAAGATGAGCAGGGAACATAAAAGTTAAATGCGAATCGATGTCGGTTTTATCCAATCACTTCTTATTGAATCAAAAATTTATTTTTTCATCTAACCAACAACAGGTTATTTATTCAAATGTTCTGGTTCCGAAGAACTGAAAATATCCAGGGACTGAGTGGGTAATATAATTTTAGTTGAAAGTTATGTAGTATTTCGTTTTTATTTCATGAAAACGAAGCGATGTAGTTTTATTTTTTAGTCTTTAGAGAGATTCTGATTTAAACAATTAAACAGTTAATAATATGAAAGAGAGAAAAATAGTTTTATCTGTAGTTTTAAGCGCAGTTTTTATCTTTACCGGCTGTGCCATGTGGGATAAAACAACAAAAGGGACTTTAGAAGGAACTGTTGCCAGCGACTCTGCAGGTCCGGTAATTAGCCGTGCTTCGGACAGTAATGCGTTGAAGTCAATAACAGAAGCGGCCGTTGGCGGAGCCTCCGGCGCTGTAATTGGCCGGCAGATGGATAAACAGGCAGAGGAAATTAACCAAACAGTGCCCGATGTAAAAGTTGAACGTGTAGGCGAAGGCATTGCAGTGGAATTCAACAACAACGTGTTGTTTGCGTTAGACAAATCGAACTTGTCAGACGGTGAAAAATTATCCTGGACAAACTGGTTGTTGTATTGGATAGTTATCCTGATACCAATATTGAAGTTCAGGGGCATACCGATAGCAAAGGAAGTGAGATTTACAATCAGAACTTATCAGAACAACGGGCCGCCACCATTTCCGGGTACCTGTATGTTAAGGGTATTGCTTATAACCGTTTAACAATTAAGGGATTTGGCGAAAATGTACCAAAATACTCAAACGATACATCAAAAGGTCAGACACAAAATAGCAGGGTCGAATTTATGATTACAGCAAATGAAAAAATGAAGGCTGATGCCCAACAAAATGCTGTAGACTAATTTTACATTTTAAGTTCGTTATTCCTGTCATTTCTGTTGTTCCTGAAGAAGGAAGGGGTTAAACCGGTAACTTTTTTAAACTGAGTGGATAAATGAGCTACACTACTGAAATGCATTTTGAAAGCAATGTCGCTAAGGTTTATATCTGAATAAATGAGCAGTTCTTTTACACGTTCAATTCGTTGGGCAATAATATACTTTTCAATGGTAATATTTTCCTTTGCTGAGAAGATAGTGCTAAGAGAGTTGTAACTAATATTTACTTTTTCGCTGATAAAATTGGAATAATCTGGTTTTATGTGATCGCCAGTGAGATAAACTAATTGATAAACCGCATCCTTAATTTTTGCAACAAGTTGACTTCTTTTATCCACCAAAATTTTTAACCCCAATTTTTTGAGGGCTGAATCGAACAATTGTAATTTCTCGCCGGAAATATCCCCTTCAAATTCAATTTCACCCAGTTCCACTGTAATGTTCTGAAGACCCAGTTTATCCATTTCTTGCTTCACCAGTATTTTACACCGGCGACTTTCCATATTTTTAATTTTTAGAATCATTCAGATTGCATTTTAGTATGCTGTGCTATTCGGGTTTATCATATTTCCAATAGATGCCAGTAACCCAATATAAAATTATTGCATTTACCTTTTTAAGTCGTTACACAATTCTTTATAAAAGTTACATTATTCACACATTCCGATTGTTTTATGAGTACAATTCAGGAGAATGATTCGTTTCCCAAAAGAAGCAATACGGTTTTTATGTATTTACAAAGGCAGTCTGTTGTTAAAAAAATAAACACCGTACTCTTTGCAGGGCACGGTGTGGAAGCCTTTCTGTCAATAAAATTTTATTGATATAAAAGCTTATATATTTCCTGTAAACCAGGCGAAAGAATTACTTCGATACTTCGAGCAATTCATCGACAATTGGTTCGCAAAATTACGGCTAAGCTGGTGAAGTACTTTATCAATTCTGTTTTTATATACGTTTTGATTAAACGACAATCTTGATATCCAAAAATATTCTGTAATTGCCTGGAATATTGATTGATCAATCCACTTGGAAGCAAAGGTCTTAAAATTGAATTCTTGTGAACTAACCAACCGGTTGGCCGCTGATATCAGTCCCAGATTTCCTTCAAGTATTAAATCACGTAAACTTAAACCCAATTCTTGGTATTGCTTTGCAATTGATACAACAAGTCCAAGATTTGCTTCAACCAGCTCTTTTAATGCATCCGTATCGTTTTCACCAATACGCTGTATAAGTTCATTTTCCTTTTCAGCATCTATCTGTTTTATTTCACTAATAAATTGCAAATAAACTTCCAACGAGATTTGATTTTGTGAATTATTTTGATAGGTATTTTTCAATTGTCCCATACAGAATAGTTTTAACTATTCAAATTTTGTTTATTCTGCTTAACTTGAGTTACACAATTCTTTCAATAATTTACATTATTCACACATTTCTATTGTATTATGAGGTCATTCAGAAATATGATTCGTTTCCAGAAATACAGTCAGGTCTTTCTGAAATTTGTACAACCGGATTGTTAGTTTATGAGTATTTTAAGGACAACCCCATAGGAAGCATTAGTTAACTTTCTTTTTAAAGCTCCCAAAAGATTTAATGAAATTGTTTATAATAAAAAAAAACGCACTCTTCACTGAGTACGGTTTTGTAACTTTTGATCGGTAAAAGTCACTATTGATATAAAAGCTTATATATTTCCTGTAAATCAGGCGAAAGGATAACTTCCGTCCTTCGATTTCCGGCTCTTCCTTCAGCAGTAATATTTGAGCTTACAGGATGAAACTGACTTTTCCCTGAAGCAGTTATGCGGCTTGCATCGAAACCATTATCAATGGTTAGAATTCGAACGATAGATGTTGCCCTTGCCGTACTAAGATCCCAATTGTCTTCAAACATTTTTGTTTTAATTGGAACATCATCGGTATGACCCTCAATCGATACGGTGAAATCTTCTGAACTGTTTAAGATAGTGGCAAGCGATTTAAGCGCTGCTTTTCCTTTTGAATCGACAACGTCGCTGCCCGATTTAAAGAGCAGTTTTTCTGCCAGCGATACATGAACGTTTCCATCCTTCATGTAAACAGTAAGCTCATCCGCTTTATAATTCTTTAGTGCATTTCCTATAGAATTTTTTAACTTATTGGTTATTTCCGCCTGAGAATCGATAATATCCTGAAGATTTTTTAATCGAATAGCTTGTTCTCTTATTGTCATGTTTGATTCTGAGGAAAGTAGCATCAGATCATTTTGAACTGATGCATATTCTTCTTGAGCTACAACTTTTTCTTTTTGCATGCTTGCTTCTTCATCCTTTAATTTCATTAATTGTAAATTACGTTCGTTAAGTTTACTGGCCATGTTTGCATTTTCTTTTTGTAGTTTATCCACCCTGGCTTCTGAAGCGATAAATTTTTTATTTGATACGCATGACGTAAATAATAACCCAATGATCAAGGCAAAGAAAGTAAGTGTATGGATTGGTTTTTTCATTTTTTTTCTTTTTAGTGAATATTTAATGTGTTAAAGTTGAGGATATTCAAAGTTGGAAGTATTACATAACTTCTGGAAAGAATTACATCATTCACACATTTTAATTTAATTACTGTAAAATGAATAAGAACATATCAACTTGGGTTAACTATTAAACACAGATATATTCTTTTAGTATGTTTTTAGCTCTAAGCTTTTTGATTGCACTATCTTTTATTTGACGCACCCTTTCCGATGATAGTCCATAATTAAATGCTATTTCGCTTAAAGAAAGAGGTTCAGGGCTATCGAATCCATAATAACTACGCACTATTGCTGAATCTCTACTACTAAGCACTGTGAGTGAACGTTCAATTTCTTTACGAAATGAATTTTCATTTAAATGTATATCTGGACTGGGAGAATTTTCATTTAAAATCAAATCATACAAATTTATTTGATCTTCGGTGCCAATAGGGGCATCCAGTGATATTTGAACATTAAATATATTCAATACATCTTCAACTATTTCAGATTGCAGATTCAATATGCCAGACAGTTCGTCGATGGTTGGTTCGCGAAGAAACTCATGGCTTAACTGATTATATGCTTTAGAGATTTTATTTTTTAACCCTATTTTATTTAGTGGGAGCCTCACTGTTCTTGAATTCTCAGCTATCGCCTGTGAAATAGATTGTCTAATCCACCAAACAGCATAAGTAATGAATTTAAATCCTCTGTTTCTGTCAAAACGTTCGGCAGCTTTTAACAAGCCTAGGTTTCCTTCATTTATCAAATCAGATAAACTCAATCCCTGGTTCTGGTATTGTTTCGAAACTGAAATAACAAACCGTAGGTTGGCTTTAACCATTTTTTCAAAAGCATCTCGATCGCCTTCACTAATCCGACCGGCAAGTTCTGCTTCTTCATTTGCGGTCAACATATCTATTTTACCAATTTCCTGCAAATAGATATTTATAGAAAGGTTATCGCGATTAGTTACTTGTTTCGTTATTTTTAATTGTCTCATAAACTAATTTATAATAAATATTCATTTTGTGAAAGTCTTTCATTTTGTAAAAAAAGAGATTATATAATTCCATTAAATATTTACATTATTCACACATCTCCACCTTTTTCCAATTTATTCGGAATAAAATAGGTGCTGATTTTCCAATTTCAAAATCACGGAAGCTGAAATCGACTGCTTTAATAGAGTTCTGTTTAAATACATTAACACCTCTGCCCACAATTTCGGAAAGAAGAAAAAAGACTGTCGAAAAGTATTCTTCACCAGGTTTTCATTTGTTTATGGTAAAAGGATGTATTTTAACATGAAACTTGCTCCGGTTTTAGATATAAAGTTGAGCGAAACTGTAATGTGTCGCCAATAGAATGTCCGAATTGTTCGAGCGTTTCGATGTTAATATTCTTGATAAATTTTACTTCATTAGAGCTGTAAGGTTTTGCATTAGCATTTTTTGCGCAGAGGCTGTTAAAACCGGCTTAAAAAACAATCGGAACATACATTTAGTTGAACCTGTTTCGTTCAGAGTAAGTTTCAATGTTGTTTTCATGAAAGTAGATTGTATCTTTTTTGAGCTGTAGTCTCCCATGTACAAATGCAAAATCATTTGTTATCAATAAAACAAAGTATGATTACAATTCTGAATTTCATTTTCATATTCCATTTCCAACTGTTTATTCTTTTTCTTTTTCAATTAATTCATTTTCAGCTGCATTTTTTATTTCTTTTTCAACTCTCAATTGTTCTTCTTTTTTGGCTTTGAGTTTATAGTATCTTCTAAATAAGAAATTATGTTTGAGCGCTTCCATATTTTCGTTCAGCCCTATACTACTTTCTTTAAGATTTATAATAGTTTCATCAATGTTATTAACGATAGATGTATCCTTGAGCAACATTCCAATAGCTCCTTCGCCACTGTTTATTTTTGTCATAATTTCGCCAAGCTGGTTGGAGGCAACTTCAGTTTTTGCGGCCGTTTTCTGCAAACTCTCCATAAAAGCAAATACATTTTCTTTTGTAACTTCAATGGTTTTATCCAACCCTTCAGAACTCTTTTTGAAATTTTCAACAATTTGATTAACGTTTTCGGCAATGGTTGAATCCTGTATTAATCGGCCAAGCATTCCTTGTCCATTATTAATATTCGTCATTATCTCAGCAAGTTGCAACGTAATAACTTCGGCACTCTCTGCACTGGTTTTTAAATTTCTCATAATATCATCGGTTTCAATCGGTTCTTTTGACAAAATATGATGTCCGTCTTCTGCCATTGGTGAGTTATTGTTTCCCTGGTTAATAATGATAATCCGATCGCCAATAATTCCTTCGGAACCAATACTTGCATAACTATCAGCTTTTATAAATTGCTGTACATTTTTTCTGATTAGCATTTCAACCTGCACAGTTGAATCGTTAATTATTCGAATGTTATCGACAATACCCACATCGATGCCCGAGAAGCGGATATTGTTTCCGGCTTGTAGACCGCTAACATTATAAAAGTTGGTTGTAATTTTAAACACAGGATTAAATAAATTCTGTTGTTTGCCAATAATGAAAATGGCAATTACAAAAAAGACAATTCCTCCTGCAATAAAGATTCCTAAACGTGCCTTAAACTGTGGTGTATAATTTTCCATTTTTTATGCTTTTTGTTTGAAAAAAGACTGGATTACCTCATCAGTTGAATTTTCAAAATCATTGATGTTGCCTTCTGTGTAAATCTCACCGTCTTTTAACATGATAATTCTGTCAGCGGTGGCGCGGGCACATTCAATATCATGCGTGATTATAATAGATGATGTTTGGGATTTTTTTTGAATATCATTAATTAGCGCGCTTATTCCGTCGGAAGTCACAGGATCGAGTCCGGTTGTCGGTTCATCATACAGCATAATGATCGGATCGACAACAATGGTACGCGCAAGACTTGCCCGTTTACGCATTCCTCCCGAAAGCTCAGAGGGCATCTTGTGTGACGTGTCGGCCAATCCTACATTCTCCAAAACTTCTTCAATTTTTTCATCCCTTTCCTTTGTCGTAAGTTTCTTTTTTATTCTGCGCAGTGGAAATTCAAGATTTTGTTTAATGGTCATAGAATCGTATAGAGCGCCACTCTGAAAAAGGAAACCAATTTTTTCCCTCAATGTTGCTAATCCCTTGTCTTTTAATTCGTTTACATTTTCACCCAGTACTGTAATTGTTCCCTTGTCTGGATTTAGCAAACGGACAATACATTTAATAAGAACCGACTTTCCGGAGCCTGATTTCCCGAGCACAACAAGATTCTCACCATCAAAAACCTTTAACGACAAGTTCTTTAATACCTGTAGAGCGGCAAAACCTTTACTGAGATTGTTGATTTCAATAACCAGATCAGGTATTTTTGTACTTACCGGTATAACCGTTTCATTTTTAAACATATTTTATTTTTTATAAAAGCATATCGGTTATCTGAACAGCAATCAGGTCAACAATTATCACAAGCAGGGAAGCAAGCACCACTGCTGAATTAGCTGCCTTGCCCACACTTTCTGTCCCGTACCCCGCAGAATAACCTTTGTAACAACCCACAAGCCCGATAACGGCGCCAAAAAAGAACGTTTTAATTACGGCGGGTAAAAAATCCATAAATTCAACCACCCTGAATGCCTGACTAAAAAACAACACAAAAGTGACGCTTTCTTTTAAGTTTGCACCGGCCCAGCTTCCCAAAATCCCGAGTGCATCGGCATATAAAACCAAAATCGGAACCATCAGAGTGGCAGCCAAAACTCTGGTAACCACCAAAAAACGTATCGGATGAGTGGAAGATACTTCCATGGCGTCAATTTGTTCCGACACTTTCATTGAGCCTAGCTCTGCCCCCATGCCTGAACCGATTTTCCCAGCACAAATTAGTGCGGTAATCACCGGCCCCATTTCCCTGATTATAGATAAAGCTACCATTCCGGGAAGCATGGATACAGCCCCAAAATCAACCAAAACCGGCCGGGATTGAATGGTTAATACCAATCCCATTATGAGACCTGTTACCGAGATAAGCGGTAACGTTTTATACCCGATTTGAAAACACTGGCGCAGGAATTCACTAAATTCGAAATCCAAGGAAAAGGTTTCTTTTGCCATTCGCCGAGCAAACAAAAAGAACTCGCCTATTCCTAAAAAGAATATATTGACTTCACGCGTTTTTTCACCTAGCCGGATAACCTGCTTTTTAACTGCAACCGTGTTTATTTTCACTTTTTTTAAAGGTGCAATTTTTTTCACTTTGTAAAGGTAGGAGAGTTCATACTGGGAAATTTTACAGTATTCCGGATTAGAGTTACATCATTCACATATATCCCGGCTAATCATTCCATTCCGCGACAAACCATATTCCACTTCCGTTTTATTCTTTAAGAGCTGGCTTGGTCTCCGGTGGTTCCGGCATGGTATCGCCCAGTAACAAACCCCAGGGTTTTAATGGCTTAATGTTGTCGAAGATAAGTTTAGCAATAGCTGTGAGCGGAATGGCAATTAACATTCCCTGAATACCCCACAAAGCGGCAAACACAATTACAGCAACAATAGAAGCCAGGGCATTAAGTTTTACTTTTGAGCCAACAATTCTTGGAGTGATGAAATTATTGTCGATGAATTGTGTTACTATATAGAGTGCCAAAACCAACAAAGAAAACCATGGCGATGATTTTGTCACGATAGCAATTATCATCGGCAATGATGCTGCGATGATTGAACCCAGATATGGAATTAGGTTGAGAAAGGCGCCTATTATGCCAAGAATTATTGCATATTCTATACCAAGTATCAAAAGGCCTATTGAGTAAATAGCAGAAATTATGGCCACTTGTAAAAGTAGTCCAATCAGATAACGTTGAATCAGCGTTTTTATCTGGTTTATTATTTTATTCACTTTATTTCGGTTACTTTTCCCGAATAACCTGCGCAAAAATTCAATTAAAATAGGTTTGTAAAACAGAATCATAAACACATACACAGGTATTAAAAACAATAATGCCAACTCGCTGCCTACATTGAAGATGGTTTGCCCGATTTTCAAGCTACCGGAGAGTTCATTTTTAGTTTTTGTAATCCATGCTGTAATTTCTCTGTGGCTTAAATTAAAATGTTCCGAAATATAGATAATCGTTTGGTTGAGAATCTCTGTAAATTTATCCGCCAGCTCGGGCAGAGATTCAGAAAACCGGCTTGCCTGCGAAAACAAGAATGTACCTAAGGCTGCAACAGTCAGAAAGGCCAGGAATAAAGCAATAATAATAGACAAAACCCTGTTTATCCTTAACCTAATAAACAGTTTTACAACCGGATGTAAAACAATAGCAATTATGGTTGCAAAAATAATGGGAATAATGATTCCTTTACCGATATACATAACTGCAAAGAAGGCAAACAAACCAATAAAAATAATAGGAGCTTTTACACTTACAGGAATTTTCATCTTATTAAAAATGTTTATTTTATAAGGTGTAAGATAGCCTGTCTGGGATTTTCGGGATATCTCGCACGATTTTAGTAATTATTATTTTTGTCAATGTATTTTATGTACCTGCTTTATTTCTATTATTGGTCTCGACTTGCATAATTTATTTTCCTTTATGAAAAATTTAGTGTGAAATAAATTGGCTTAATGTCTTTTGTGCTTTAGGATTTTTGCAGTAATATTAGTAATACCAAATTGCATAACAATTCCCAAAAATCTTCTAAGTTTATTGTTTGACTCACCTGTAATAACTCTTTTCAAAAGATGACCGGTGGCTAATCCAACTGTAGCGTTTAAAAGGTTATTAACCAGGTAAGGAGAAGTCGAAATTTCTTTCAAAGTATTTTCGATTAAATTGACAGGCCTCAAACTTTCATAGGCTAAATGAAATTGTTTTTTCATTAATTTTAACTTGACGGCCTGCTCCGCTTCCAGTAATTCGATAGCAACCTGGAGTTCGGCGGTGGAAGATGTATTTTCCATTATATTCTATTTAAGTGCCTGTTTAACGATATAATCTGAAATCTTCTTTTTAATCCGATCGTGCATAAAGAAATGCAGCACAAGTCCAATAATTCCATAAAATGAAGCAACTACAAAAAAACCGTAAAACATATTCCCGAAGATTTCCCCCAACCAAAAAGCCACACCCAAATTGAGAAAAAGTAGGAACGACGTCAAAACTAAAAAAACAACAGCATGTGGTATTAAAGAAGAAACCACATCTGATGTTTTATTAATCGTCTTAAGTTTTACAAGTTCGTAGCTTGTTTTACCATAATCGGCAGCACTTTCCAGTAGCGATTCAATTGAATCCACAATGTCTTCCATAGCTTCGGGCATGATACTCTTGTTTTTAGATAAGATTATTTAAATTTTTAACGATTAACTATAGTTAACAAAAACACCGTTTCTTTCCAAGTTGTAAAGCTGTAATTAACTTTTTTGTGAAGTTTAAGCAACTGACCTTCTTTAAGAATTATTGATTCTTTTCGTGTATGAAGCTTTAATTTTCCCCCAACTACGAAAAGAGTAACTGAATCATCTGATTGAAAAGAATCAATTTCAGTATCCTTATGAATGATGGTTAGCACAACCTGTTTGTCAGGCCTGTTTACAAGAATCTTTGAATTCAATTCCCCTTTCATCCAGGTTCGTTTAAGTTTCATCTATTCAAAAATCCTTGGCAAATACAATGAACACAATGAGCCTGTAACTTGCCTGTTCGTTTTGTCGCAGTAATTTGATTTCAAGGCTCATGTTTTCATTCCTATTCCATTTATCGTAATTTCGCTAATCTGAAACATTTTTATACTCAGGCTGTTTTTGCGTTTTTATCCGCTTCTTTGGATTTACCCGTTTTCTTTTCAGCATCGTCAGTAACTTCATTTTTTACTTTTTCTGCATAGTCAGAAACATCTTCCTTTACTTTTTCAAATTTTCCGGTAACGGTGTCAAGTAAATCATCAATTTTTTCCTTAAATGTATCGGCGTAATCTCTTCCTTTCTTTAAAATCTTTTTTCTGGTTTTCGAACCTTTTGCAGGGGCAAACAAAATTCCCGCCAATGCACCAGCAGCTGCGCCAGCCAGTACGCTCAATAAAATTTTTCCTGAACTCATAATTATTTTTTTAATCGATTTAATTGATGTTACAATGATCATCCTCCTTTTGTATCTTACACAATTTCGAAGAAGATGTATATTATCCACATTTTGAAGTAGCTAGTCTTCTTTGTGTTTTCTAAATATTATTTGTTTCAATGGTTTGTTTTTTTAATTTAATACCTGGCAAATAGTCCATTTTGTAATTTCGACACGTGGATTATTCTTCTTCGGCCATAATCCACTTGGTAATTTTATTTGAACTTTCCAGATTTTTGTAGATGCCCTTATCTTACAGAATTTGAGTTTTTTGTGATGATATAAAAAAGATATGAAAGCCATCTCGCTTATTCATTTATCGGATTCAATTTTATTTTGTATTGCTCACTGTAAAATCGGAAAATGCTTTTCCCAATTCATCCATATCTTTTTTAAACTCAGACTTGAAAATCTGCCACTGATCTGTTCCTTCTTCTTTGTAATCAGCCAGTTTAATTTTTAGTTCATTGTTCCTTTTTTCCAACTCGGCCAATTTCTTTTCGTAAATGCCCTTATTTTCTTTGGTTGCATCTGCAAAACTTGTTTTTAATTCTGCGGTTCTTTTTTCGTTGTCGATTATTTTTTCATCATATTTGGCTTTGAATTGCTGAAGTGCGGTAAGTGAATCTTGTTGTGTTATGTCTAAATCGCTTTTCGTATTTAATATCGGCACTTCTACATCCTGTACTTTATTTTCAGTATCTTTTGTTTTTTCAGACGACGAAAGACATCCGGTTAAAAATGTTCCGGTAATAAAAGCAGTAGCAGCTAGAGTGAATAATATTTTTTTCATCTTTTCAATTATTAATTGTGCATTTGAATTAATGCATATTCAAAGGTATTTCAATTTACCGCGGTAACTGTTGCAAAACTTTATGAATAAGTTACATCATTCACACATTTACCAAATCACCTTAAATATTGATGGATCAAATCCATCAAATCCATCCGGTTTGTCGGTTTTGAAATATAACTATTACAACCTGCCTGAATTGCCATTTCGCGATCGTCAGGAAGCGCGAAAGCTGTTTGTGCAATAATTACAACCTCTTTGTTAAATTTACGGATTTGACGTGTAGCTTCATAACCATCCATTGTTTTCATCCGGATATCCATTAGTACCAGGTTGATACCCGGATTGTGCCGGCAAACTTTAATGGCTTCATGACCAGAAGTGGCCTGAAATATTTTACCTTCCAAAGGCTTGATCATCATATTTAATAGTATTCGTGATGGTTCGTCATCGTCAACTATCAGAATCTTCCATTTTTTGTTCGGTCGTATTTTTTCCTCTGATACAGTTTGAATGAGCTCTTTTTTTTTATTGCATTTATGATAAGGAATAGTAAAACGGAATGTTGAACCTTGCCCAAGTTTGCTTTTCACCCAAATTTTACCTCCAAGCATTTCAACATAAGCTTTGGAAATTGCCAATCCTAATCCCGAGCCTTCGTATTCGCGGGATAGCAATTCATTCCCCTGTCTGAACCGCTCAAAAATAATTTCTTTATATTCATCCCGAATACCAGGTCCGGTATCTTTTACATAAAATTCCAGGAAATCGCCTTTCTTTTCATAACCGAACTCAATGGAACCGGTTTTTGTAAATTTAATGGCATTTTTAACCAGGTTGGTGAGCAATGCGTATATTTTTTCCCGGTCTGTCCGGATTAATTCATTGTCGGAGTTCAACCCGTTTTTGAATGAAATATCTAATTTTTTTTGCTCCGCTTCCAGCTTGAAAAAATGATAAATATACTCTACCTGTTCGTTTATATTTGTATTTGAAACCAGAACTTCAATTTGTTGTGAATCTATTTTTGAGATACTAATAATGTCATTTATAATGTTGAGCATACGGACGCCACTTTTTTGAATGATATCAATAAACTCCCGCTGCTTTTCGCCTGTCAGGGTTAGCGTTTTTAAAAGTTCTGAAAACCCCAGAATGCCATTCATGGGTGTCCGTATTTCGTGGCTCATGTTGGCAAGAAAAGCTGATTTTAGCCTGTTGGCTTCTTCTGCTTTCTCCCTGGCTTTTATCAATTCGTCCTCGGTAAATTTAAGCTTTGTGATGTCAACCAGTGTCAACATGCATTTTTCCTCAACATTGCTGGTAATACCATTGACGAGTACATATCTCATTGAATCATCGCCTCCTGCAAGTTTAAGCTCGCAGGCTTGCTTTAAATTTGTTGAGAATACGTCTTGAAGAAAATTATTATAAACGGTTCTTGCGTCGGAGGAAACAAAAAAACCAAAGCTGCTATTAATTAATGATGTTCGGTTTTTCCCCAACAAATTTTCTGTACTAATATTCAAATCAATAATTTTACCTTTGTTTGAAAGTGTCAGATAACCAGACGGGGCAAAATCATACAATTCAATATATTTCTTTTTGGCAACTTCCTCCTTCTCTTTTGCCAGCTTTAATTCTTCGTTTTGCATTTCCAATTCTATTTGATACACCTTAAGCTCTTGAATGAGTTTATGAGTATTGGGTTCGGAAGGAGATACTTCAGCTCCTTCATTTTTCTCTATTTGTAGAATTTCTTTTGTTTTGTTCAGTTTGTAAGTTTCTTTTAAAGGTCTTTTTTGTTTTTTCATGTTAAATTGCTAATAGTATGTTTTTAAAGAAACTTCTCATAGCAAGCAGACAAGGCTCTCAATCGGATTTTGATATGTATAGATTGGAGTGTTCTGAATTTTATGGACAAAGTACCCATTGGCTATTATGTAAGGGATTAATTCAGCTAAATGATTTGGGAATAAAACCATAGTTCACTGAATTAAAAGGAAAAGTCTATGCCAGCCAACAGACTAAACTCAAACTAGAATTATTACTTTCCTCTAACTATTAAATACTCCAAATACATATAATAACCAAAACACAAGAACAGCTACCACAATCGCATTAAGAATATTTTTAATACTGCGTTGCGCTGGAACATAATTATTTATCTGCCAAAGGATAATACCAACAATCAGGACGACAATAGCAATGGTTAAGGCAGGCATATCATTAAATTCAAATTGAAAACAAATTCTATCAGCAAAAATCAGGTTTCCATTGATAATGTGTATTGCATCATATTATAAAAAGATTTACATCTCACAAACACTCACTAACGGAAATTGATCATTAAAAATAATTTATCGCTCAAATATAAAAGACAACCTTTCAGTTGCTTTTTGAAATGTTTAACCATTTGTCTAATGGTTAAACATTAACTGCTCCTCTATAATTAAATTACTCATTTCAGTAAGCATCATTTAAAATTCAATTTTAACCGGCTCTTATAAACGTAGCATTACTTTTTAAAAAGTGTCAGTGCGCAGTACAATTTGTTCTCCCGGATATTGTACATTCGTTCCATTTTCGGTTGTAATAAATACTTTTACCGGCCTGTAGGAGGACACCGTTTCCAGGGATGCAGTATGGCGTTTTGACAAAAAGCCGGTTGAACTTTTTAATTGTCCGAGGTTCTCAACATTGCCTTCGTCGGTTTCCATCCAAACTATATAAGTAGTTTGAGATGATTGAACCTTTTCGACTTCAGCTAAATCAGATACCTCTACTTTTATTATATAATTCTTGTTATTATCCTTTTTCAACTTAACATAACCATTTGCTGCAGGGACAACACTTGAACTTAAAAAAGTGTACTTTTTCGCGCACGATGTGAATGGAATTATCATCATTGCCGCAAAAACTACTAAAAGAATACCTTTTACCGGGCTGTTTTTATTTTGCATTTTCATATTCTGTTTTTCTAAATTTCCGCAGCTGGCGGAACAGTTGTGAATGAATTTTCACAAGAACAAGATCATTATTTTGTGTACGTAAAGTATTACACAATTCTGAATTAGAGTTACATCATTCACACATTTTTATATGCTTTTTGAAAATCCTATTGTAAACAAATTTAATATTTCTGACTTTAGGATGTATTTTGCAGATTATTTGCTTCTTTTTAATTCATTCAGGAGTTCCCTAAGGTTTACAGTTGCATACGTTGAGGCGTAATCCGACATGGCATAAGGAATAATCAAATCCTCGTTTTGAATCATTGAACCACAGGAATAAACCACATTGGGGACATATCCTTCCCTTTCATTGGCGTTAGGGATTAGCAAGGGAGATTTTAACCTGCCAATCTCTTTCTCCGGATTTTGGAGATCGAACAATGATGCCCCGAGAACATATTCACGCATTGGCCCCACCCCGTGGGTAATTACCAACCAGCCTTCAGGTGTTTCGATGGGTGAACCGCAATTCCCGATTTGAACAAATTCCCACGGAAATTTAGGCTTTTGTAGTAATGTTGCTTTGCGCCAAATTGAAATATTATCTGAAAAAGCTATGTAATTATTAAAGCCATCGAGTCTGCAAAGCATGGCGTATTTTCCGTTTACTTTACGTGGAAAAAGCGCCATCCCTTTGTTTTGGGCGATTTCTCCGTGAAGTGGTAAAACTCTGAAGTGATAGAAGTCTTTGGTATCAAGCAATTTGGGCAATATGGCAGTCCCGTCATAGGCCGTATAAGTTGCATAGTAACTCGTTTCGTTGTTATCATTGGTGAATTTTACAAAACGGGCATCTTCAATCCCATTTTTTTCATTTACTGATACGGGAAAGATAACCCGCTCTGAAATATTAGTATCTAATGAAAATTCAAGTTCATAATGCGACGAGGCAAGCCAGGTAATCTGATTAAATAGTGCTTCTTTCTCGGTTGTCAAGTGTAAAGAACTCCTGGCTTGTTTTATACAATCCCTCAATTCGCCGTAAGTGAATTTATCATTTAACTTGTCTAAAATCAAACCGGAAGGAATAATGGCATGAATATCCTTCATTTCATTTAATTTGGCGCTAAACGAGGTTTTATCATACACATGCCGCCTGATATGTTCTGCTTCTTCCAGCATTTTGCCAACAGGCTCTAGCGATAAATTATTGTTTTTATCCAATACCCCCGTTCTAAAAACGATGGACGAGATATGCCCTTCACCTGTAGCTCTGAAGCTCAAAATGACTCTTTTTTCGTCCTTGCCAATTTCTGACTGGTCGGGATGTTCTACAATCGATGGATTGAAAAAGGCGGCTGCCTCAATTGAATACTCCATCGTAAAATAGGAACCTATAAGTATTTTTTGTGATATGTTAAGTGATTCAGGTTCAGTTCCTAACTGTTTCAAAAGGTGAGCAATCCTGTTAAAATGCTTTTCGAAAATTTTAGAGATATTTCTATGTCGAAGAGAGTAGTCTCTCAGCACAGGACTTAATGTTTGTGATACCGAGGTCTCAGACAAATTAAGTACTGAACGTATAGTATTAAGCGCCCTTTCGTCTCCGGTGTAAAGAAATCTTGCGATTTTTCTGGAGGCATCCGGGTAAAATTTAATATCCTTTCGGTTTACTGTTACCTGCATCTATTTATTGTATTTGTACTTTTCTAAAGGTAATGGATATAATGGAACAACTACGGATATGATGAAAGTTAATCTATTGGGAAAATCTTAGGCATCATTTAATTAACAAGACGGTACTTTTTTGATAATCAGATAATATTCTTGAAAATAAATCACGGTCGAACATATACAAGCAATAACGAATCTTTGTGTATGGGTTTAATTTCTTGTTTTCATTTTCAGCTATCTGATCAACCGATGTCAGATAAATTTCCAGTGCGTCATTTAACTCACTTTCAGTAAATTTACTTTTTATATTCAGGATTTCCTGTACAAATCCGTCTACTTTGAATTCAATAAAATTATACTCTGGAAAATACTTTAAGGCTACAAATAAAAAGCGGAATACATCTAATGGTTTATTTTTCTCAACAATTTGCCCTTGTTTTAATCTTCTGTTTATTCTTTTTTCTTCCGAAGTAATTTCATCGTTTATTCGCAAAAATTCATCGTCTGCAATCTCGAACAATGCGGATAAGCGATTTATTCTTCGCTTTAGGCTCTGTGGAATACTTTTCTTGTATTTGATTTTATGGTCCAGAACACTCCATGCATCCTGGATGATAGTCCTGATTTGAAGCTCAAACTGGATACTTGTGTAACGAACATATTCTGTTTTTTTCCCGTATTTCCCATTCAATTTAAGATCCAGGTGCAAACTCTTATAGCCAAATTTATCATCGGTGCTTTCAATCTGAACGGTTTTATCGGTTATAGAAACTTCTCTGAAATATTTTTTCAGTTCTTTTCGGACGATGTTTATATCCTTCAGATATGGACAAACAACCCGTATCCCTACAAAATCAGACAAAAAGTCAATAACTTTGTAATCCATGTTCGAAGTTTCGATTCCTGGTAAATACTTCCGCTCAAATTTGCTAAGGCATTCATCGTAATCTTTTATCCGACCGGAAACATATTCAACGTTTACAATTGGTTCAATTAGCTTTGTGAATAATGCCAACGCCGAATTATAAAATTCCAGATTGGAATCGTAATAGTTTTTGAATTCATTTATTTTTAAATCGATATCTGACATAAAACGGGTTGACGTGTAAGCATGTATTCCCACTCAAAAGGGACTAAAATCTGTCATCAATTCAACCTCAAAACAGTTGAAAAAAACAAAAATCCCGCATAACACGGGATTTGAATCTATGTGTATTGCGAATTAAACTCGTTTAACATTTACGGCATTTAATCCTCTTTGTCCCTGTTGTAACTCAAAGCTTACTTCATCGGTTTCCTTCACAAAATCTATCAGTCCTGATGAATGGACAAAATACTCTTTTTCAGAATTTGCATCTTTGATAAAACCAAATCCTTTTGTTTCATTAAAAAACTTAATTGTTCCTTTATTCATGTTATTCTTTTAAAACATTAATAACGTCTTCTATTAAATCCTCCGCCACCTCGATTGTTTTGACCGCCACTGTTTCTATCGGTTCTGGGACGGGCAACATTTACATTAATCGTTTTGCCTTCAAACTCGGTTTCGTTCAATTCTTCAATGGCCTTTTGTCCCTCAGTTTCATTAGGCATTTCGACAAACCCGAAACCACGAGAATCTCCTGTGAATTTGTCCATAATAACGTTTGCGGATGTTACTTCTCCAGATTCCGCAAATAATTCTTTTAAGCTTTCACTTGTTGTGTTGTAGCTTAGATTTGAAACATAAATATTCATTTTATTTTATTTAAATGTGAATAATAATCTATTATTGAACCGGCCTGATTGTTATAGCAATCGTTCCCCGGTCTCCACTATCCAGTTCAAAAGAAACGATGATTCCTTCGTTTATATCGGGAAAAGCATCGGTAACATAAAAAAAGTATTTTTCGCCACTGATGGTGTCTTTAATAAAGCCGTAACTTTTGTTTTTATTAAAATTCTCTACACGACCTTTCAACATTACCATCTTCTTTATTTTGTTTTTTATATAGAAACTGTAATATTCCACGTGGATTTCCGGTTTGTTTTCCGGCCTGGGTAATTCTCAGGTAGTAATACCGTTTTCATCTATACAAGGGATCATCTCGGTCAAAGATCCGTGTCTTGTCTTTTCTTTCTTTTTTGTGCTCTTTTTATATAGTTCTTTTTTGTTAAAAAATTAATGCTCTACCCATTCATATTTTTTTAGCGTTATGTCTTTTTTATTTAAGCTGATACCGGATTTAATTTTTTCCCGGTCAGCCGTTGTATATTCCGAACCATTATATGTTCGTCCTGAGAATAAAATGAAAGCGCTGTTCCTCGTTGTCCTGCACGTCCGGTGCGTCCGATTCTATGTACATATGTTTCGGCCACGTCAGGCAGATCGTAATTTATTACGAGTTCCAAGTTGGCAATGTCAATCCCCCTGGCAGCGATATCGGTCGCAACAATCACACTTGTTCTTCCTGATTTAAAATTCGATAATGCTCTTTGCCGTGCAACTTGCGATTTGTTTCCATGTATGGCTTCGCATTCAATCCGGTTGTTGTTCAACACTTTCGCAATTTTATCGGCACCGCGTTTAGTACGTGAAAAAATTAAAACCGACTTGTTTAAATCCTGTCTTAGCAGCGAAATCAAAAGTTGGTTCTTTTTCTGTCTTTCCACATAATACAAATGTTGCTCAATCATGTCGGTGGCAGAAGATACCGGAACAATTCTTATTGTAACCGGATTCTGCAAAATCGATCTCGAAAGTTTACTAATTTCTGACGGCATTGTAGCCGAGAAAAACAGTGTTTGTTTCTGTTTTGGCAACATTGGCAACAAACGTTTTATATCGTGTATAAAGCCCATGTCAAGCATGCGGTCGGCTTCATCCAACACAAAATGCCGGATGTGATCGAGCGAAATGTGCTTTTGGTTGATCAGGTCGAGTAGCCGTCCGGGAGTAGCGACCAAAATATCAACTCCGCGTCTTAGTTTGTCTACCTGTGGTTTTTGGTTTACCCCACCAAAAATAACCGCCTGCCGAAGACTTGTATATTGCGAATAATCCCAGAAGCTTTCGCCAATTTGTATGGCTAATTCCCTGGTTGGTGTAAGTATTAATGCTTTTATCTCTCTTCTTCGCACGCTAAACGGAGCTTCTTCCAACTGTTGTATAATCGGAATGGCAAAAGCTGCTGTTTTTCCCGTACCTGTTTGGGCAATTCCGAGCAAGTCCCCACCCTTTAGGGCAGTGGGAATGGCCTTCTCCTGAATAGGAGTAGGATTTTCGTATTTTTTGTTTGACAGAGCTTTTAATATTGGCTCTGAAATATTTAATTCTTTAAATGTCATACTTTAATTTGCTGTTTTCATTACAGCATTTATTATTAATTACTAATTCGAGTGAAATATGCGGGGGCATCCTGAATCATGAGTCCGCCAAGATATCACGTATAGCAATAGAGCTATATTTTGTTAGTTGATAATCTTTTTTTTGCGCATCAGCAAACTCTTTTTTAAGTTGTTGTACCACTTCCTTAACACTGCTGATTTTTTCTGCCAGGTAAGCGTTGGCTCCTGCAAATGCATAGCCTTTATTCATATTTCCTTTTGCTGCATTATAAAGTGCCATGATAATGCAATAAGGACTTTTTGTATAATCGCATGTTTTTATGCACTGAAACGGGCATTTCTTTGGGCGTTCTTTGCCTTCGTTTACACTTCGGATAAAGTTACCATCAAGGGCACGCCCGGGCATTCCTACCGGGCTTTGGATGATCATCGTATCTTTTTGTGATGAGCTTACATAAGATTGCTTGAATAATTGTGACGCATCGCATTCCTGCGTGGGAACAAACAAACTGCCAATTTGTACTCCCGAAGCACCAAGTTCCATAATGCGCAATACATCTTCGCCTGTTGTAATTCCTCCTGCTGCAATAACCGGAATTACTTTCTCTTGATTGTAGGCCGACGTAACTGATACAACCTCAGGAATTAATTTTTCGAGTGCGTAGTTTTCGTCTTCAATCTGTTCTCTTTTGAACCCAAGATGTCCTCCTGCTTTAGGACCTTCTACAACAAACGCATCGGGAAGATAGTTATAGTTTGTTTGCCATTTCTGACAAATAACTTTTGCAGCACGGCCTGACGAAACAATAGGAACGAGTAATGTCTTGCTCCCTTCAGTCAGATAAGAGGGCAAGTCTAACGGCAAACCTGCTCCTGAGAATATTACATCTGCTTTTTCTGCAATGGAGGTTCGTACCATATCTGCAAAATTCGATAATGCAACCATTATATTTACGCCGATAGTACCTTTGGTTAATTCACGTGCTTTGCGTATTTCCTCTTTTAAACCCCAAATACTATCTTTTAAATAGTCAGGGGGCGATTGTTTGTATAGCAATCCCAAGCCGGCGCTTGATATTACGCCCACACCTCCTTCGTTTGCAACTGCTGAAGCTAATCCGGAAAGCGAAATTCCTACCCCCATGCCACCTTGAATAACCGGGAGTTTGATTTCCTTGTTCCCTAAAAAAAACGATTTTGTCATATATAATACAAGTGTGTCACGAACATTGTGAAACACACTTCGCGACTTGTTAATCTAAACAAGAAAGTTGATTTTGATGTCGAATTGACGATGGGAAGGTTCGCTGAAAAAAGCGAAACGAAGCATTGCTTTAGACGATTTCAATAAAAAACCTGATTGTTAAGGGTGCTAAGGTATGAAATAATATTGATTAGGGAAGACATTTATGGTATTTTAACATGTGTGTGGTATCCCAGCAAGATAATCAAAAAATATTTTTACCAAGTTGGGAAAAGGTTGGGAAACAAAGTTTTTGAAAGGTGTAATCTTTGTTTCAAACATCAAAATTATGGAAGTAATTACATTTGAAAGTAAAGCTTATCAAGACCTTGTTCAGAAAATAGAAGACATTGCTGACTATGTAACGAAAAACAAGTTAGATGCTATCCCTAATTCAGAAGTTTGACGAAATATGTTGTTTATAAAGCAGATTCAGTAGTTTCTTTTTCCCCTGACCCATGAAACGAAAATGCCTGAAAAGCATAAGGCGCTGAAAATTATAAATAGCAATTTGACACTTCTCATAAAAAGGGGATGTGTCGATGGTATTATATTTCCATCACCAATAAAAAGGTGAATTATCAGAGTAGCAACACCGAGGCTCATCATTTGCCCGGTAAGTCGCATACTTTCCAACGTGGCAGAAGAAATACCTGTTTGTTGTTTACTAATCGAGTCCATTACAGAATTTGTATTTAGCGAAGAAAACAGTCCAAACCCATGTTGGAGTTGTTAACTTAGAGGAGACAAATTTCTAAGGCAGGAGATACAAAATTAATACCTTAGAAAGATGGATTGTAAAAAAAGATATATACAATAAAGAATTTAAAGAAAAAGCGGTTTTATTGAGTTGCCAACGAGATAATCTGAAAGAATTGGCAAATGAACTCGGTATCAACGTAGAGTGTTTATATAAATGGAGGAAGGCTGCAAAACGTGAGGGCATTATTCCTTCTGAGAATGAAATAACGGGTACCAAAACCACGATTGATACCCAAGAGGTAAAACAGTTAAAAAAAGAGCTCAAAGAGGCTCGGTTGGAACTTGAAATATTAAAAAAGGCGGTGTACATCTTTTCCAAGAGCGGTGGAAACTCTACCAATTTGTAGGGGAAAACAAAGGGGATATCCCATCGAAAAGATGTGCAAAATATTTGGTATCAGCAGGAGCAGTTATTATAAGTGGCTAAAAGGTAGCGTTCCCAAACGCAAACTCGAAACTTGTATATTGACAAAAGAGATAGAAGAAATTTTTGAAATGAGCAATGGGACTTATGGCAGCCCACGCATTGCAGCGGAATTAAAACGCTAGGAGTTCAAGGTGTCCAGGCAGCGCGTGGCCAAGCTGATGCGAGAAAATGGGCTGAGGGAGCAAGGTCAGAAGAAAATACAGGGTGACCGCTGACAGCAACCATAAGTACCCGGTAGCAAAGAACCTGTTGGGGCGGAATTTTTTTCCTGATGCCATCTGTAAAAGTTGGGTATCGGATATTACATACGTCAAGACCAAAAAAGGCTGGCTGTATTTAACAATCATATTGGATTTATTTGACCGGCAGGTAATTGGATGGTCACTGAGCAAAACATTGCTCACAAGCGACACAATAATACCTGCTTGGAAAATGGCGCTATCAAAGAGAAAAATATCGGGCGAGCTTATTTTTCATTCAGATAGGGCGTGCAATATGCATGTAAAGAATTTACCGGGCTGTTAAAAGCAAACAGCCTTGTAATACGAAGCATGAGCAGGAAAGCAAATTGTTGGGGTTGGGACAATGCTGTTGCTGAAAGCTTCTTCAAGACATTGAAAACAGAGTGGGTATACCATCAAAAATATAAAACAATACAAGAATCTGAATTATCTGTATTTGAATATATTGAGATCTGGTATAACAGAAAAAGGCTACATTCTGCATTGGGTTATTGCACACCCGTAGAGTCTAAGCTTTTTTCTCTTTAATTGAATAATTTTAAAAATGTAGCATAGGTCTTAAAAATTTGTTTCCTTTTTTTGCAATTCCAATCATCCAACCGGGATGTTTGTTGGTACACCTTCGCAAAGTGAAGAAGAAGGGCTTACTGAGCTACCAGTCATGACAGCCGGAGAACATATGATCCAGGATTATGCCAGCACTTCGTTGTCTTTGAAAGCCCATCCGGTCAGCTTTTTCAGAACAAGGCTGGAGCAACTGCAGGTTACGCCTGCTTCGGAATTAAGTAAAATGAAAAACGGACAGTTCGTCAAAGTTTGTGGGTTGATAACAGTCAGGCAACGCCCTAGTACAGCCAGCGGTGTGCTGTTTATCACCATTGAAGATGAAACCGGGTTTGCTAACCTGGTTGTATGGTTCACCATATTTGAGAAATACCGCAAAGTGATCCTGCAGTCCCGACTGCTAATGGTAGCAGGTAAATTACAGATTGAAGGCGAGGTCATCCATGTGGTTGTCAATGCCTGTTTTAATATGAATGAACTAATGGTGCCCGATACAGGCGGGCGCAATATCGGATCTGTCCGTAAGCCGATGGATATTGGGAAAAAGAATGGTGGCGAAACTGTACAGGGGGAACTTTTCCCATCAAGGGATTTTAAGTAGCTGATTTTACACAGATAATCGATTTTGTGTCGGTTATGTCAGCAGAATTCACTATTTCCATGATCCTCAATAATTCTGCCTTCAGCCTGTCTTTTACAGCATTTTTTACGGCATCATTTACAGCATCATGATTAACATTCGTTTCTTTTCTGAATAATATATCATTTCCATGGACATTGAACTCCCCTTTTTCTGCCTTTAAAATATATTTATTAGGAATTGAAATAGTTGTCCTAAAAACATCACCCTCTTCAAAAACAGGTGCCAACCAGAGTCTTAAGATTTTGGGAAAAAAGAATCCAAAATATTGAATATGCAGAAATAAAACTGAGCGCTAATTAATAACAGGAATTATATTTTCCTCAAACCATTCAAATGCTTTGTCTTGATCGTATTTTACATTAGGACTTAATAATCCTTCCATGTCTCCCAAAAACAGTGGGAATACTTGTTTCTCTTTTAAATTGCCGATGAACTCCTTTAGCGTTGGAGGTTTACTTACAACAAACTTCATGTATTCTCGGTAGCAGTAAATAATTTGGTACAAGTTCAGATCAGAATGTTGACTAGCATAAAACAGGTCAAAAAGGTCCCGTCCTTTTTTGCGCTGATAAAGTGCCCTTAACTTGGTTCCCAAAAGTTCATCCAGATAATAAGTTGTTATGTTACACTTGCCCGAAAACCAGCCACTATTCCTGACATTTTAGTAATTTTATGCGAAAGGTATTATAATATGATAATTTATGCATAAAATTACTAAATATTTTTGTTTTGAGAATTGGTTGCGATGCAATTAAAAAGTTCAATCGGTTTCAAAGAATATTGATTCTATTGATTTTTATTATTTGTAGTTTTCTGTTACACTCAAATTCCTGACAAAGTTATTTCGCTTCACGGAACGGTAGAGGGGAACATGCTTTCGTAGCTCGGTTCTTTCGGATGCATTTGTTCTGACGGAGACAAGGTATAACAGCCTTATTGTTGCATTAAGATGTTATAAAAATCTTGGTCTTTTCAAACGACTTTAGAAATGGTCATAATCCGATTTTTTCAATCGCTCCAGAGGTTAGATAATAGCCCCCATCTTTTTGTCCTCCCTTGTAAACAACCAATTTTTTAATCTTTTGAATATCTCTTTTTATGGTTACTTCTGATACATCAAGCCTTTCCGACAGTTCGGATGGTTTTAATCCAGGAGAATCGGTTAATATTTTAATGATCTTAGCCATACGGAGTCTTATTTTCAGAATTACGGCATCATTTACAGTATCATTAACTGCATCATTTATTCTGGTAAAAATAATATCAGTATCATTTTTAACGGCATCAGTATCATTTCTCACTCCTCCAGTATCATTTGGAATATTTTCAGTATCATTTATAAGCTTTCCTTTACTAGGTGTTAAAGAAGGTAGTGATACAGTAGTTTTAAAAATGTCTTTTTCAACAAAAACAGGTTCTGTACCTCCATAAAGTTTCCCATATTTAAAAACATTTCTAACGCCAGAACCAAGTTCGTCAGCCCGTCCTATTTGTTTAAATACCTCAAGAATAATCGGATTTTTAGGATGGGTATAGAAATTATCAGGATTAATAGTTCCCGGAATATAGGGTTTGTTCCAGTTTTCAATATCTACCTTGCTTTTCTCAATAACCAACCTGGAAGGAAAAGAATTCAAAAATTCTCGATGAACCAGAGTGTTGGCAATCACTTCCCTGAAAATTTTATCACGCAGGCTTATCCGCTGGTCATTTTCCAGAAAAAACGGATCTGGCAAATGTTTACGGATAAAATTCATTAAAAGGTCATAACTCTCAATGAGATTGGTTCTTACTTCCAGGCGGTCGTCATAACGATCTGTGTTTACAATCCTTACTAAAGCATCAGTTTTATACGCCGGCAGAATACTTTGAATAACTTCATCTTTCCCAAATAAAAGTACAGCAGCCAGAATAAAACCCTCTTCACCGGTTTTGAAATCTTTCCGGTATAGCTTGGCGCTACGAAGGATCTCTGCATTATTCATACTTTCCCAGGGGTGACCGGGAGTACGCACTGAAACCAGCTTCCTAACTCTGGCAATCAGGTCGGGACGAAAGTCTTCCAATGACAGAAATTTATAAATACCAGACTCCGTAAAACTATTTGACTTGCGCAGGTATAACTGTTCCACCAGGCTGTGATTACCGGTGATATTGAAATCACCGTCGCTGTTCCGGTCAAATATTTTCCCGGCTGTAGAATGTACCTGTGAACTTTCGGGAATGTTCAGATAGATGATCTTCTTTCCATCCAGTTCTATAACTTCAGGAATAAGATAAATCGTTGGTGAAAGCTTCTGGGGATTGTTCATCGAGGTTACCAACCGGTCAACCAGTTGTTGAACCTGTGTTTCATCAACACCTTCAACTGTTCCGTCGTCAGTTACTCCCAAAAGTAAATGACCACCCTTCCTGTTTAAGAAAGCACAAATACTTTCAAATGTATTCTTGTTGAGCTCATTTCGCGAGGTTTTAAACTCGATCGTTATCCCTTCTCCTTCTTTTAATATTTGGCGTATTTGCTCAATCATTTGACAAAAATAAGGATTTAAAATATATATTATTTCAGGTTTATCCTTTCTGTTACACTCAAATTTCCGACAAAGTTATTAATCGCTTCCCGGAACAGTAAAGGGGAACTCGCTTTTCGTGGCTCGTTTCCTTCGGATGCGTTCAGTTTTTTGCTTTGTTCATTTAAGATGAACAGGTTAATTCAGTGAACAAGCAGTTTTGCAAAAAACTGACATGCACCCCGTTGACCTAATCCGGGACAGCTCAATGCCGGTACGCCAAAAATTTAAGTTTAACGGCGTGCCAGATAAATCCGTCTGCTGACGGATGCCAAAATAAGTCCGAAAGGCATCGGCAGATTTCCCATGAATTCTTCATTTGATATTTATGAAATGGTTAACAACCTGATTATCGAACGCCTTGAAGCAGGTGTCATTCCGTGGCAGATACCGTGGAAAATAGAAACTGCACTCCCTCAAAATATGGTTTACCGTAAATTGTACCGTGGTTTTAATTTCTGGTACCTGTTGACAGTGACAAAACAATATGGTTCCCCATTTTTCCTGACTTTCAAACAGGTCAAAGAACTGGGTGGCCATGTTTTAAAAGGTGAAAAAGGTTTCCCGGTTATATTTTGGAAGCTTTTGGATATAGAGGAAAAAGATGGCAATGTTGATCAGGTTCCTTTCCTCCGTTATTATACGGTTTTCAATCTGAAACAAACCGAAGGGATTGATGAAAGTAAAATGCCGGAAACAGAAGCTCATGACCATGAGTTTGACCCGATTGCCGATGCGGAACAATTAATTGAGTTCTGGGACGATAGTCCGGAGATCAAACTGAACCAGTCCCATGCGTATTATTCACCTATAAAGGATTGTGTCGGGATGCCTGATTCCCGGTCATTCTTTTATGATGAACAATATTATTCAACCTTGTTTCATGAACTTATCCACTCTACGGGACACGCCAGAAGGTTAAACCGTCATGAGAAATTACCCGACCATCAGTTTGGCTCAAGGGATTATAGTCAGGAAGAGTTGGTCGCTGAAATGGGAGCTGCGTATTTGTGCTATATGATCGGTATTGAAAATGCCACTATTGATAATAGCGCTTCCTATATCAAAAGCTGGATTGGTAAATTTAAGGAAGATAAAAAGATGCTGCTGATAGCTTCGTCGCAGGCTCAAAAGGCAGTGGACTATATCCTGGAGCATCAATCCAAACCAAATTGGCCTGCAAATACAAACCAGGCCGGACAATTGGCGGAGGCAGTTTAGCCTTCGCCTTTTTTATCTCAAAAATTCACAGTTAATCACAATTAAGGGTTAAAAAAATGGAAGAGTTAAAAAGTTTTTCCAAGTATATCCTGCAAATCGGGTACAAATATGGTTTGCATTCCGTATTTGAAGATTTTCTTGAAGTGGTAGTTTGTTCCCTGTCCCTAGGGACAAAAGAAGACCGGTATCATGAAATTGTCCGTAAATACGAAAAGCCGGATGCTTACCTGATGGCTGAAGCTTTTGGCGCTTTGGTTCTGGAAATGGACAACGAGGGACAAGGTTTGAAAGATTGCTTCGGTGACTTTTACATGGAATATCTCAGCCACGGGCATAACGGACAATTCTTTACCCCGGAACATATATGCGAACTGATGGCCCGGATGCTAAATCCGACAGGTTTTGGAGAGCGGGTAGCTGATTGTTGTTGCGGGTCTGGAAGGATGCTGTTGGCAGCAGCAAAAATAAGCAGGGATTCCTTATTTTTCGGGGCGGACATTGAGCGCACCTGTGCTATGATGTGCCTGATTAACCTTTGTCTGAACGGACTTTTGGGCGAAGTCTGCTGGATGGATAAATTGTTGAACCGCTTTTATGCCGGATGGAGAATCGAGCTTCATCCGGCTCATAGAGTTCCGTATATCAGGGAAATTACAGAATCAGAAAGCTATGTGGTTTTAAGGTTGCCTGAAAAGAAGGAGGAAATCATTACGAAACAGGTGCCGATAGGAGGAGTATCCCAGCAGTTGCTGTTTGAGTTTTAGGGGCGGGAAGCCCCTTTTTTGTTCGTTTTAGCATTTAGAAGGTAAAACCACTCCATTTAAAATTCAGGCAAAGGTATTCATCGCTTCACGGAAAAGTCAAGGGCGGCCCCAGCCAATAAATTCATCGCTTCGCCGCACTTCGTGTTCGGTCAGCTTTTTGCCATGGCAAAAACCGGACATTCACCCTTGACAAGAATCCGTGACAGCTCAATGACGGTTACGCCGAAATTTTAACCGGCGTGCCAGATGCCATAATAAACCTGTAGGGCAGCAGTAAACAATAATGAGTAATGCAGCTAAAAAAATCAATGCTGAAAGTGCTGAACAAAACAAAACTTCCATGGAAGTGGTAAAGAAAGATGAAAAAACAATTGTTGAAGCTCCTTCACTGGAGAAACGCATCCAGAAAGTAGAGGATTTAAGTATGCTGATTGAAAGGTGGCGGAAACTGTCAGAAACCCGGAGAAACCTTCAGACTTTCTCGTTAGGTGCCGATGGCCTGGGAGCAACGATCTTTCTCAGGGATGCTTCAGGGAAGGAATTCAAAACCTCCAATACACCGGTTGTGTCAGCCGTGATGGAGGAGATCAAATCCACTCTGGACAGCAAGATTAAGGAAGTGGAGGAACAGATTAAATTCTGAAAAAGGAGAGGCGAAAGCCTCTTTTTTTGGTCGTTAAAAATCAAGAATTTTTAGGTATAAATATGTTAAAGTATATTATCTCAAATATGAATGTCATAGATAACAATTTTTCCTTTTGATGCATTTTTGTTTGTTATAAATGACAAAATATTGTATAGGGAGCAATGCGCACATTTTATCAGGGAAATTAGTAATTTTTTTAAATCACAGAATAAGATATTGAATCATCTTCAATAATATTTGCTTACATTTGTACTGTAACGTGCTAATTATCAGGAGGGTCTATATCGAGACCTCCAAAAACAAGCGCTTTGGAAAATATTGATAATCAGCCGGGTATTAGGCAAGGTTCGAATCCCAGCTGAGTCACTTTTAGAAAAAGACAATTTGTTGTCAAATGATGAAAATCCGTGTAAATCAAGTGTTTACACGGATTTTTTGTTTTCCCTGAAAGTCACTTAAAAGCCAAAAAATGCCTGTTTTAGGCACTTTTTTGTACCAATTTTGTTACAGAAGCTGAATTAGAATACATTTTTCTCTTCTAATTTATCTCAAAGCCCATTTAGCCTTATTTTCACCATATTCTTTTTACTTTATAATATATCCCGGATATTTCAGGTCTATCTTTTCAGCAGGTGTTATCCAATTACTATTGATAACCCAAGGATCTTTAATATAAAGCCTTGATTTTTATTGCGGGGATACTTCTACCAATTTATAATTGGCAATAGTCGCAATTAAAAGTACCTGTAAAATATGTAAGTTTGAGTTCATTGTTAAATATCTCTATTATAACAATTTAAAGCCTGCATTATCATACTTTCATAAATTTCTTTTTTTTATACATTACCCAGAGTATGAAAAAAATAATGGAAACATTGGCCAGTTTTATCACTGCTATGTAGTAATTACCAAGGAAATGTTCAGTGCCATGTAGCAACGATTTGCTGATGCTGCTGAAGTCGATAATTTCATATAGCATATATGCAAGGATGGAATTCATTCCGTAAATTTTCAGCCAATTAAAATATTTTCCGTAATCTTTGTAATCAATCAGGTAATAAAACAGCGCCATAAGCAGGAAACAGATACCACTGCTGTACAGTGTCATCGAACTTGTCCATATTTTTTTGATAATAGGCATCTGTAGCCCCCAAAGCTGACCTGCAGCTACCATAAGTACACCTCCGACAGCCAACCATCGTAACTTGCTTATTTTAGGCAAATTACTCTTCATAATATGCCCCGCAAATACACCACTCATTACCGTTACCCCAAAATTCAGACTACTGATTATCCATGTATACCGGTATTTGCCAAAATCTATTCCGGCTGCCGTTATAGTTGAGCCATCCCGAAAACGCCTCAACACTATCCTGTCAAAGTATTCAGCGAGATTATGGTCAGGGGTAAAATCTCCTCCTCCAAAGCCGCCAATTTTTATAAACGAAAGGGCTGCCCAGTATGCAAGCAATAAACCTGAGGCAATGATGATTTGTCCCTTTAGTTTAAAGTGCATCAGCAAAACAGCAGAAATAAGATAGCCCATGGCAATTGCCTGCAGAGTATTGGAATAAAAAAATATCCTTCCGGGGTCCAGCGCAAGCAAATTGCCCTGGCAAATCATTCCAAACAGCCAAAGGAGGAGTACGCGTTTTATAATCCGCCTGTAAAGCCTTGCTTTGCCACCGCTATTCAGGTACTTTGCAAAGGCAAACGGCATGGAAGCCCCCGCCATAAACATGAACAACGGCATTATAATATCCCAGAAAACAAAACCTTCCCATTGCACATGCTGAAATTTCGTTGCCAGCCAGTTGGTAAACGGCAAATCCACTGCCCTTGCCAAAGCTCTGAACACGGGTTGAAAAAATACGAGGCAAAACAAATCAAAGCCTCTTAATACGTCGAGCGAACCTAAACGTTGTGTTTTTTGTATTTCCATATATCTTCAAATTATTTATTTAAATATCAGGGGGAACAGAAATATTTTGGTATTATTTTATTTGCTATAAAAAATGGAAATTATTATTCTTTTGTCAAATAAATTATTCTTTTTGGAAAGATGTACTTCCGATTTTACATCTGGTGTTTTCTGCCCATTGATAAGATTCAGGAACTTCACCAATTATTTTTACATTTGTTTGTGGCATCAAAGCTGGCAATTGACAAACATCCGTAACTCTCAAACAATTCAACATTTCAACAGCCTGACCTTTTCCATCCGGGCAGCTACTTTCATTCTGGGTTGGTGGAGGATTTTTTAAAATTAGTGTTGCAACATTACCATCCAACAAAGCAGCATACAATGCTACAGCCCCCATTCCATCTCTGGCAGCAATACTTATATTTTCAGAATCTATCCCTGGTAATGTTCTGCAAAACTCTAAACAGCGCAATAAATCATAAACCTGCATAGATGCAATAGTCCTTCCGATCCAAGCAGAGGATCTGCGAATATGCCATTGCAAACTATTTTCCCATCCGGCATCCTCTACACCCCTGGTATTAAAATATGCAACATTCCATTTTTCTCCCAGTTGTTTTGAAAATGTTTCGACTTCACCAAACTGATCTCCTGGATTTTTTAAGACAATCAGTAGTGGTTTCTTCTCTTTCGGATTATTTTTCCACCGCATGTCTAATCGTAATCGCCATCCTTCTTCCGGGACAAAAGTGTATATATTGCTACCAAAATTATCTTTGTCTATAGAACGAAAAACCATATGAGGTTCAAAGCTGCACTTTTTATCAGGGAATGCACCAAAGGTATTTTTTTCAAGAAAACAGATTACCGAGTCTCGATAGGCAAAAAGCTCATTTTTGTTTTTAATTAACGGTGGTTCAGGAATTCTAATGAAACTGTCATAAATTGTTGTTGTCCGATCGTCGGCAGGTACACCATCTTTATAAACCCTTAAATCTTTTGAAGAAAGCATTTTTTCTGGGGAAAAATCAACATCACTAATTTTTTCAACAGGTACTTTTTTCCCCATTAACTCTTCCAGAAAAAAGGACAACATTTTTTTCCTTCCTTCAGCAGTAGCACCATGTCCACCTTGTGTCTCAATGAGTTCGACATTTTGAGGAGTGTTATAAAAACCATATATTTTTTTAACTTTTTTGTATAGTTCTTTTACTCCCTCTATGGTTGTCAGCCTGTCCCTGTCACCCTGCTCAATCAAAAGTGAACGTGGTGCAATGAGGGCGCCGATCTCAGAAAAATCTCGGCAAAATGTATTAATGGGTGACATACAGTCGCAATGCCAGTCAATAGTTTTGGTTAATATCTGTTCGTTCAATGTAGTAGCACCTACACCCGGACAGGCTGCTTTAACCCTTTTGTCAATTGCAGAAACAAACCATGTTTGGGCGCCTCCTCCGGAACGTCCTGTTACACCGATATTTCCAGTATCTACTTCCTTTCTTGAACAGAGGAAATCCAATGCCCTTAATGCATTCCAAACCTCAACACCTGCCGGAGAGTAACCCCGGCTATACCAGTTAAACCAACCTTTGGAATAACATCCATGATGATCGCCGCATACTTCACCTTGATGAGTTGTTTCTATAATCAGGCATATAAATCCGAGTTGTGCAAATTTATGGGCATAAGGCTGATAAGCTACTTTCTGGCTTTCAGAATGGCCGCAAAGATAAAGTATAGCCGGGCATAATGACCTGATATTATCAGGAACATAGAGATTTGCTGGCACATACAATGAAGGCAAAGATTCGAAGTATAGCTTTTCAATGTGGTACCCATCCATCTGGATCTTTCCGGTATAATTAACGTTCAAATCAGGTCTTTCTTCTGTTAAAGGCATATAATTAAGACCAAGTGACTGAACTAATTCGGAATACCGCTGGTCTTTTTCATTTATCCATGTTTCATGAGTATCAATATTATTAAAAGCCGAATTTGTTATTTCATCTGCTTTCTCCATCAAGTAAATACGGATGTTGTTATGCTGACCAGTTTCCGGTTCTGTTATGAAAGGGATTTCCTGGGCACCAGTCTTCTGAAAAGGTAACAAAACCAAACAAAAAAACAGGCATACCAACTTAATCCAGAAAATTTTTTGTATTAAAGTTTCAATTCTAATAGTTAAAGTATTCATAGCTTAATTTTTATGAATTATTCATTATCTAATTCCATCCAACCCCTTACCATTTTATGAAAATTTTCTTCTACCTGGATAAGGTATGACAAATCTTCCCGCTGGCTTGCAAAATGATAGTAGCGGTCAGGGACATAACCTTCCGGATAGGAAATAAACCTGGATTGGGCATATACTTGTTCTAATTCTTCCCAAGCCTGCCTGAAGCCGACTAGAGCTTCCCTGACTTTTATTTTTCCCGCAGCAAATTGCTCTTTATTGGAAGTATCGCAGGATTCAAGGGCTAATAATAATTGTGGAGCCTTTACCTGAAAGCTGTTTAATGCCATGAATAATTCCCAATGGTAGCGGTTTCTATGAGAAGAGTGGTATAAACTGTCCAATTTTCGGTTAACGATCAAATATCCGTTCATTATTGCCCTAGCTCTGTCTAACCTGTCTTTATATTTTTTGCTCCATTCTCCCGTTTTTTGCAGGTCAGGGAGTTCAATTAAACGTTTAGAAAAATCAATGTTTTTACTCTCTCTAATTTTTTTACTTTCTTCAGGGGTCAGTGAATGAGAAATTCCCGGAAGCGGGAGCATAGCATTATGTATATTCAGCCTGTCGTTGGTTGGGTTAAATGCCCCTTCCCAGAAATCGGCAGCTTCTCTAAGCCAAACATAAATTTTGCCGTAATTGTTTTCTTTTACTCCGAATTCACGTTGGAGGTATGCTGTGTCGAAATCTTTCAGGCTCATATTACTTTGCGACCAACTGTATTGTGCAGAAGCAATAAATCCTCTCCAAAAAGTTTCCATGTGTGGCGAACGGTCGTCCCATGCAGTGCATAGCATTCCATTGATATCCTTTTCTTTTGCCAAATTTATAAAACCTTTAATTGCAGGCATTCCCCTTGATTTTACTTCTTTAGCTCTATCATCGAAGGGAAAAAGGGCAGCAGGTCCCGATTGGGCGGCAGTGGCAACCATTGCATTTAATCCGTTTTGTTGATACCATTCAAGTGCTTTTATGTTACCGGATTGTTGCCCAGAGGAGTAATTCCACCGCATATACACACAGTTCTCGGGAAATCTTGATATTACTTCTTCCAATTTTGCAGCTCCATCCATCCAAATTGTTTCCACTTCTTGCAGGTTCATATTTGCATTGTCTGTGCTATGGTAAACACCGGCTTCTTTTAAAGGCATGTCGTCCCAAAATACTGGTATACGACCGTTTTCAATTAAAAAATCGCAAACCCGGTTCAGCCAATAAAGGTTTAAACTAAGTAGCCCTTCCTTCTGTGCTTTAGGGCCGCACTGGGGACATATGCCTATATTCCCAACTTCGTCGCCGCCAATATGAAAGTACTTTGCCCCGGGGGTAGCTTCAATGGCGTCAAGGTACATATCGAAAAGCACCTGGTAAGTACCTTCGTTCAAGGGACAAAATGCCCACCGGTTTTCAGGCTGTTCACGTAAATGAGCATATTGCTGATGTTTCAGGATAAAAGTGGCATGCCCTAATCCCTGTACAAGGGGGGTAATTTCTATATTCCTGTCTTTTGCATACTTGGTTAGGGCTGCCATTTCGTCAATACTCATTGCCTGAGGTGCTGCTATTATGGGCTGACGCCGGTACCTGAGTTTATCTTCAAATTCAAAAACTACGGCATTGATTTTATAGCGGGCAAGCCTATCGATACTTTTGTAGTAATAATCCATGTGGTCCAAGTGGTGTTTTACATCAAATTGGACAGCGCGGTAAGACATTTCCGGGTAATCTGTAATCCGGCAAGCAGGGATGGCTTTCTTACAGTCTCGTGCATCTTCCAGCAATTGTTCCAAGGTTTGGCAACCATAAAAAAGCCCTGCTTCGCTTTTCGACATAATTTCTGCATTGCCATTTTCTATATACAATACATACCCTTCTTCTGAAGCGGGTATATTTTCACCTTTGGAAATCTTAAGGCTGAGTATACCCTTTCTATTTATGCTCCTTTCCGGGAGTTGGTTAAGAATTGTCCCCATAACAGGACGCTGCAATCCTTCACTTAATTTTATCGAACTAAGTTCACCAAAATGAAGCCCTTTGCCTTGTAAAATAACTAATTCCTGAGGACAAGGGATAATTTTAAAAGGAGGTGGTATGGATTTTTCCTTTGAATATCCAGGATATGCAAAAAGGTAGAATATAACCAGGCATATTAAGCGTTGGCTTATGTATTTAATTTTTTTTTGTAGAAGTATCATACTGAATTATACTGTGTTTATTTAAACTGTCAAAGGATAGTCAATAAAGTTTTCATGTCTTTTGTTTTACTTTTGTCATTTCCCCTAATTTTCCTTAATGGATAATGAAATTAGACAAACTTATTTTCTATTCAAGTTCTTAAAATATGGTAATCTGTCAAGTCCTGCTTCAATGGTTATTGTTTTTCCTCCATCGTAAATAACGCCCATGTCATCCTTCCATTTCCCTTCCGGTAAGGCAACCAGTCTGGTTGTTTTTTTATTGACAACAGGTGCTATTAAAATATTTTCACCCAGCATAAATTGATCTTGGACCTTAGCAAAACCTTGGTGAGGGAACACATATTCCAAAGGTCTTACAATCGGTTCTCCGGTGTTCGCTGATTCTCTGGCCAGCTTAAGGATTAACGGGGTAAACTTCTTCCTTATCTGAACAGCTTTTTTGCATGCTTCTAAATGTTCGGTATCCAATATGCGCCATGGAGCAACAGAAAACTGCATCATTGGCATCAACGCATGGCATTGTGCCGATCTTACTATCAAATCCTGGTCGATTGTTTCCGTCTTTAAGAAAGAGATAAATTCTCCACCACCGATCAAATCAGGGCAGGCAAAAGTATAACCCATAATCCCTTGCAGCAGTATCCCTGGAATTAATTTTTGTAAATCTGCCCAAGTATGTTCTTTATCTCTTAACCTATTGGCAATGGGTTGACCTCCCATTTTCCACATCGCCCTATATTCATTTAAAGGGTACTTAAGCCCCAGGAGTGCGTAATATTCGCAATGTTCCTGAACTGTTACTTTTTTCCCTTCGGAATAGCAATCTGTATAATGATTAAAATCGCCAGCATCAAATTTATACCCATCGATATTATATTCTTCTATCAGGTTGTCAAGTTGACCTATAAACCATTGGTTAGCTTCGTCTTTCGACAGGTCTAGTATCCCGCTGTATCCATTCCACCATTTTGTTATAAAAGCATTGCCGGATTTATCTTCCAGAAGCATCCTTTCTTTCTGTAACCTTCGGAAAACATCGCAGTCGGGGCTCACTAATGGGCAAATCCATAGCATGACTTTGAAACCCATTTCATGGAGTGTATCAACCAATGCTTTGGGATTGGAAAAACGCCCTGGGTGAAAATCCCATTTTCCGTAATCTTCCTGCCAGTTATCATCGATCATAAAAACGCCAGGTTCAAAGCCACTATTGAGGATTTGCCGGGCATAATCCAAAATATCTTTTTGATTCTGGTCGTACATTAATTCAATCCATGTATTGTATTGTGGTTCCGCAAATAATGATTCATCGGGTAATTTACCAGATGCAGGGAAAAATTTTTTCGATGCATATGAATATCCATCTTTCAATGTTTCTCCTGCATGTATAAAAACCAATGATGAATCCGGCGATATTATACATAATGTATCACTATTTACTTCTATCCCGAATGAGTTTTCAGACCAAATAACATGCCCCCTATTTGATAACAATAACGGTTGAACTTGATTGCCATAATTATTTGCAAGGTTTGCATTATAACCATTCTTCAACGGCATTATATCTGCCTGAGCAATAAGACCTGTCCACCAAAAGGTATTAGGATCGTTACAAATTTTGATTTGACATCGAGTTTCCTTTTGAGCGTTGCAGATTGTTGAAAACAAAAAAAGTAGAATAAAAAAATATAGATGAGTCACCTGATCTTTGTACCGATTAACTTCTGCGAGTAGTATGGAATAATTCACAAGAGACATAAGGATTATCAAAACTGAAAATGAAGACTTCTTTCGCATTGAAATAATCTTATAAAATTTATATCTATCCAAATAAATATTAGAGTAAAATGCTCAAAATCAGCCCTGCTCGATATTTTACAATAAAGTAAGCAGGGCTGTATTATTTTTAGATATTCTTGCCAATAAGTATTTTAATGTACATTTCCCCTTATCAACATAATAGATACATTCTATGGAAATATCTAATAATTTGGGTTTTGCGTAATGTTATTATTTAAATCTATCTCGTCTTGAGGAATAGGCCAAAGGTAATCTCTATCAGGATCAAATTGCCTGGTAACACCCAAATTCCATATCTTGTTTTCTCCAGTATCTTCATCAATATATTGGAAACCTTCAACTAATCCAGCCTTTTTCTCACCTTCTTTCCACCTATATAAATCAAAAATACGGAGCCCCTCGAAAGCCAGTTCGACACAGCGTTCATTTTTTATAATCTTATTCAATTCGTCTTTTGACTTACCTGTTGTTATTGAGGGCATCCCAACTCTATTTCTTATTTCATTAATAGCATTATATACGGTTTCATCAATATCATTCATCTCTATTTTTGCTTCGGCATACATCAACAGGATATCAGCATAACGCAATAATATTGCATCAATAGAGCCTTGGCTAGGACTATCATTATCACTATCATAGTCAATATATTTTCGAATATTCCAACCATGAGAAGTAGCGTCATCTTGTGAATTAACCTTATCACTTGACTGATTTTCTTCATATGGGTAAGAATTAAACACCAATGATTGAGAAACTAGAGAGCCTGGATAATATGCAGTGTATGTCCATCTTGGATCAATATTTGCGTATGGATTATCTTCGTCTTTTTCTCCGTTATATTCATACATTTCAAATAATTTTCGAGTTGGTTCCGCTAATGATATTCCGCCGATAGAAACAGGACCTGTATCAAAAGCATAGTGAACATTACTCTCTTTGGCGTATTGCCGAGACAAGATAATCTCGCTGGAATTTTCTCCAGCATACTTAAATAAATCACCATAATCAGGAAGCAGACTATAAATATCTAAATCCATTACTGCCTTAGCTGCTTTAGCCGCCTCACTCCATTTTTCGTTCCTTAAACACAATCTGGCTTTTAAGCCTAATGCTGCACCTTTTGTTATTCTACCAATGTTTTCAGAATCATATTCAAGAGGAAGCCAGTTGCTGTCAACGACCATATCAAGGTCATCAATAATAGTAGCGATAATCTCTTCTTTCGAGGTTTCAGAAATATGATCGTCAATATTTAATGTTTCCAAAGTTAAGGGTACATCACCCCATAAACTAGTTAGGTTTATATAAAAATATGACCTGAGAACTATTGCTTCAGCTCTTATTCTATCGAAAAGATCTTCATCTATATCTTTTATATTACCAATATTTGAGAGTAAAACATTACATCTTCGAATTCCCTGGTAATACCTCGTCCAGACTGAAATCACATCACTATCAAGGGCATCATGAGACCCCATACTTAATTGATACCAATCATTATAGCTATTTCTTATATACCCAATGTCTGTAATACCATCCAAGGTAACTACCATATTAAAATCATCTAAATCGCGATAAATAGCATTAACAGCTAATATCGCATCATTTTCTTGCTCCCAGAAAACATTATCGTCAACCGAATCTGTTGGATAGAAATCCAACGAATCTTCACAACTAAACATTAGACAGAGAATATAACCAATAAGTAGATATTTAAAGATATATATTTTTGATTCCATATTTATTTTTTTTAAAAGGTTACGTTTAAACCAAGAACTATACTTTTCGCTTGTGGAACATAACGGAGTCTTACATTAGAGGGAAATTCCGGATCTACCCATTTAGCCCTTGTAAATGTTATTTGGTTCTCACCAGCTATATAAAACCTCAACTTAGATATATTAATTTTTTGAAGAAAATTTGTATTTAACGAATATCCGATCTGGAAATTTTTTAAACGCAAATAACTGGTATCTTCAATCCAGAAATCAGAAATTTGTGTATTCCAGTTAATTCCATAACGAATTTTCGGCATACTACCATCAGGATTCTGCGTTGGATGGTAACGATCTAACATTTCCTTCACCGTATAGCATTGCCAGTTTGGTCCCTGGATTAGCCCACTATTATTTAGACCTTGATATTTTAAGACTCCTTGCCAAAACATTGCGAAGTCGAATCCCTTATACGATATATTAGAATTTATACCAATCGAATATCTAGGATCCGAATTACCAATTACTACACGATCCTCTGAATTTATTTTTTCATCTCCATTGGTGTCTTCATATATCATATCACCTAAAGTCACACCTTCATTGATCTTAGTGGGATATTTGGACAAATCATCTTCTGATAAGTACAATCCAAGAGATTTATATCCATACAAAGTGTTTATAGAATACCCCTCCTGCCAAATATATGGACTATCGTGGTAAGGACCTGTACCTTTCAAATCTTCAATTTTATTAATAAAATCAGATAAACTTAATGAGATTGAATATTTCAATTCCCTCGAAGATGAACTTCCAAAATAATTAGCTTGCAGTTCCCATCCATGATTTGTGACAATTCCTGCATTTTGCACAGGTGCATCTATTCCAATGGAAGGAGCAATAGGCAATTCTAAGAGAATATCATAAGTTTTCCTCCAAAAATAATCTCCGGTAAAAGAAACCTTACCATTCCACAATTCTACATCAATTCCAATATCAGTCATCGTTGTTGTTTCCCATGTAATATCAGAGTTGGGAGCTATTGTCTGAGCTGCACCGACAACCAGATCGTCATTAAAGCTGTATCCCTGATCCAGGCTATAGTAACCAACATTCCGATATAATGGAATGCCCTGATTACCCAGTTGTCCCCAAGACGCTCTTAGTTTTAAATCTGAGATTACATTTTTTGCCTTGAAAAAGTTTTCCTCAGAAATACGCCATCCCGCAGAGAAGGATGGGAACAATCCATATTTATTCCCTTTTGAGAATCGGGAAGAACCATCGTATCGAACATTTGCCTCAATTAGATATTTATTTTTAATCGAATAATTAAATCTTCCAAAGAATGATCTAAGCCTCCATTCACTTGAGGTGCCTCCATTTCCAATATTTGTACTCTCTCCGCCATCTAGTTCTCGGATTTCATTACTATAAAATCCATCCCTACTTGCATTAAGGGACCTCTCTTTACTTCCAATTTCCTGGAAACCAAGCAATAATTTATATTCATTATTAAAAAGCTTGTTGTCATAATCTATTGTTAAGTTGTAATTAGGTTCAAAATTCCTCTCTCTGTTTTCTTCTAAGTAATTTTCAACCCACCAACTGCCTACAGATATTGCTTCTCCAGTAAAATAATCCTCTATTTCCAATTTATTCCTAAATAAACGCTCTTCCAAGAAAGTATTGACAATACTTACAGAACCTTTGATTTTTAGATTGTTTAATAATTGATAATTTAATCCTATTGTCCCAACAAAATCGAAGTAATCTTTTGTATGGGTACCTGATTTGTGAATTAAAGCGTATGGATTCCAAACTCCTACAAAATCATAGGAATCATTCGGATAAACAGCAACTATTGCCTGATTGGTATGTATAACGCCCTGAACCATTTGTTCAGGAGTTCTTCCTACTCCTTTTCGATGTCTGCTACGATACATCAAATCCGCGATTAGTTCCATCTTTTTATTAAGGTTAATATTCGAGTTTAGACGAAAACTATAGCGTTTATAATTATGATTTTTTATGATAGCATCTTGGTCTAAATAATTGGCTGATAATGAGATCTTTCCAAAATCACTTCCTGCAGATATATTTAGCGAGTGATTCTGTTGAAACGCCTGATCGTCAAATACTATATCTGCCCAATCAGAGTATGGATATATATATGGATTACTACCATTCTCAACATTTGTTATCCATTCTTCACTATAAGGAGCACTTTGCCCTATATTTTCAAATGCTTCATTCTGTAGCCTCAAATAGTCTCCCGGAGATACAGCTTCAGGCCAGATACATCTTGATTGGAATCCTACGTAGTTATCGTATATCACTCTCGCTCCTTTTTCGATTCCCCTTTTGGTAGTAACCAATATAACACCATTTCCTGCTCTTGCTCCATAAATAGAAGCGGATGAAGCATCTTTCAAAACAGAAATTGACTCAATTTCGTTAGCGGGGATGTCAGATAAAGACTGAGGGATGCCATCAACTAATACCAAGGGGTTAGAGTCATTAAGTGTACCTGTACCTCTAATTCTAATTATAACATCCTCATCACCTGTAATACCTCCATGATTTTGAATATTTAAACCCGGAGCAACTCCTTGTAAAGCTAAGGCTGAATTAGCTACAGGACGTGCCTCTAACTCATCTCCTTTAAGTGCACTTACGGCTCCTGTAATGTCCTTTTTTCTCATTGTTCCGTATCCAATGGCCACAACCTCATCAATACCAATGTTCTCTTCTGAGAGAACAACATTAATAGTTGCCTTCCCGTCAACAAGAATTTCCTGTGCCTTCATCCCCACAAAAGAAAACTGTAATGTTGCATTTTCAGGGACATTTGAAATGTAATATCCCCCATCTGCATTAGTAACCGTGCCATTAGTTGTTCCTTTTATTACTACTGTTACCCCGGGTAACGGGATTCCAGAGGAGTCGGTAACCTTACCGGAAATAGTAATCTGGGATTGTTGGATTTTGTTTTCGGCAGATGCATTTTTATCAGATATAACAACATATCTGTCAATAATTTTGTAAGAAAGTTGGTTTGGATTCAGAATTACAGAAAGAACCTTATCAAGCTTTTCTTCTTTTACATTTATCGATATCTTTTCATCCCGATTTAGAGATGATTTAGAAAAAGCAAATCTAAATTCTGTTTGTTCTTCGATTAATTCAAGGAGATCGCCAACTGATATGTCTTTGTAGTGAAGGCTCAGCTTCGTATTCTGAGAATAAACTCCTGCAGAAACAAGCATAGTAGAAACTAAAATTAAAAAGAAAGTCAGTTTCATAATTTTTAACAGTTTTTGCAACCAGGCGCATTTCCTCCTGGTTGGTTTTTCAAAGTTTTTTTTCATAAATTTGATCGATTTTTAATATTAAAGAAATCATTATTTAAAGGGTAAGCAGAATCGTGCCAACTTTTGCTGCTTACCTTTTTTTATTTCCTGCTGATTACATATTCATCATCGTTTTGTTTTACATTAATGTCCATTGCTTCATCCATTATTTCAAATAATCTTTGTATAGATTCATCTTTTTTAAGTTTTACATTTAAACTTTCGCCTTCAAAATCGTCGAGGTTATATTCAATTTTAACATCATACCAACGTTCTACTTTTTTGAATACCTCATCTATCGGTTCATTTTCAAATATGAGCTCTCCCTCAAGCCAATATATTTCATATTGTGATAATGTATTCGTAATTACTGCAGTATTCCCCTTTTTATTAAACAATGCTTTTTCACCCGGCTTCATCCTCATTTTCTTCTCTTTTCCTTCATTAGAGAAGTAAATTAACTCCACCACTCCTTCGTTAAGGAATGTTGAAGCATACGGCTCTTCTTTATATGTTTCAATATTAAATTCCGTACCTATTGCTTTTACACTAAAATCAGAAGTTTCGACTATAAATGGATATTTTTGCCTTTTTGCTACTTTAAAGAATGCCTCTCCGTTTAATCTCAGGTTACGGTTTGATGCATTAAAATCAGTTGCATATTCCAGTTTTGAGTCTACATTTAGCCAGACTTCAGAACCATCGGGTAAATAAACATGAGATTGTTCACCTTTCGCTGTAGCTAAAACCATTTCTGAGGATTTGTATTTTGGATTTAATAAAAGCCATATGCTCAAAACTAATAATGGAATAGCAAGCATAGCAGCAACTTTTTGCGTCCGGTTCAATAAAACCTTAATCCGGTATGATTTTGATTGTTTCTCATATTGTTTTATCCGTTCGAAGATGCCTTCTACAGAAATATCAAAATTTACATTTTCAGCCTGTTGCCAATTCGAAAACAGCCATTGCTCCGTAATTTGGTCGTCCCTAGTTTTCTCTAACCATTTCTCCAAATTGCGAATCTCATCGCCCCCTAAGTAACTATTACTGTAGAGACGGTTAATTATTTCAATTATATTCTGAGGTACATTCATATGATATATGTCTTCACTATTATAATATGCTTTAAGAGATTGTTTCCGTGATTCGATGGAATATTTTTTTTAAAAAATTAATTTAAATTTTCCTTCAACTATATTGAGTTTTTTACCGATGGGGGAGTATAACTTATATATAGCCAGCACAGTTTCAAAAAAACTTTCAGAAAAACAAGGATAAGAAAACAAATATTGTTTTCCGGAGATTTTCTTTTAAGTAAGAAAGTGCTTTGCGTATTTGTGTATCAACAGTATGTTCACTTATAGATAATTTTTTTGCAATTTCTTTATAACTTAATCCTTCGTAACGACTTAGTTTGAATACTTCCTTTCGCTTATCCGGCATTGATTCGATTAATTGAGCTAATAATAACTTTAATTCATTATACTCAATTTGATTTTGTGTTGAATTATCATTTTCATTTATGAAGAAGCCTAATTCTTCTATATATTTCCTCCTCACTATTTGCTTACGAAGATGCATGAATAATTCGTTACGGGCCATTGTATAAAGCAGTGCATTTAAAGACTTACCTGTATCGAGTTTTTTTCTGTATAACCATAGGTTTGCAAAAACATCCTGTATAATATTTTCTGCTTCTTCGCTGGTTGGTAAGCTTTTATTAATAAAGTCAAACAGTTTTCCCTTGTACTTGTAAAAAATAAGTTCAAATGCCACTTTATCGCCTTTCTTAAGGCGTAATAACAGGTCTTCTTCTTTATTTAAATGAATTGTTCCCAATGAGATAAGACACTAAAATAGAAAACAAAGATAAAAATCAAATTTCAGAACGCGGACTAAAATAATTGGTTTCTAGTAAAAGTTCAAAACAAAAACTAGGACATAAAGATTGTCTGGATGTACAATTTTGATTACATTAATATACATCAAAATATAAACATAAGTTTGATTTACAATCTGTTATAAACCTATTTGTAATAAAAAGAAATAGGTAAACACTAGGCTTCAAAATTGATTATTTCTACCTTTTGAGAGACATATATTCTCATTTTCCAAATCCATTTTAATAAAAACTCTTAAAATTTTGATTTAGTTTTGACATATTCCTAAATTTGGGAAAGCTATTTGGCAGTTCTGTGATATGATGAATTCGATACTCATGTAAAAGAGTAATGACACATGGAGACAATCAAGTGACAATATAAAAGTTACAGATTAGTTACAGAAGAAGTTTTGAGGTTTTATTTGTCTGATAATAAGTAAAATACAAAATAAATTCGAGACTCAGCTGAGTCACCAAAAAATAAAAGCGCTTAAATTCGATTTTAAGCGCTTTTTTAATTTTTACAAATAATTATCGTGTATTAGAGGGGCGGGGCACCACTGAATCTTTTTGATTATCGTATCGTTCAACAAACCGGAACAAGCCCAAATAAATTACAAAGGCAGTCAAAAAAATGGAACTTTTCAGGGCGAAGATACTAAGCTTGAGGGCTTTGGTATCCCGCTGAAAACCACACCTTTCGAAAAACAGTTTGATGCTCCCGGAGGCCAAAAGTCAGGATTAGGCGGATACCATGCCTGGCAAAGCAAGGATATGGTGAACTGGGTGCATCATGGCCCAGTATCCGAAAGCTTTGCAAAATGGGTAACTACCGCCGAATATGCAAATGGAAAGCTTTACTTATACTACGATTTTCCCAATGATCAGGATCCGCATGTTTATATCGATGAAAACCTGAATGATGGCGTTCCGGGAAAAAATATGGGAATAGCTTTTAAAGACCCATCACATGGATCCGACTGCGCCGTAATCCGTGATTTGGAAGGAAATTTTCATCTTATTGCTGAAGACTGGTCACCTGTAAATGCGTCAACCCATGCCTGGGATTCTCCTTTGGCAGTTCATGCTGTTAGCACTAATGGTATTGATGGTTTTAAAATACTTGACACACCGGTGGATGAGCGCACCAACCCAACTGGAAAATTTGCTGAATATGTTCATCCACACTGGCATGCGGAAGATCCTGAAAACTATCCCGGAAAAACAGTCAGGGAAGATGTACCTCAACACCGGGTAAAAGCCGGAGAAACACGCGCTTTTGGGAAATACGAAATCCATGAACCTGAACAAAATGCTTTTGGAGACTGGGCTGCCATTTCAATTGACGGTCAGTATTATTTGTTCTGCGATTTTGATCCGGCCGGCGGCCATGGCAGAGAAAGCATGAGTGTAGCCTGGTTTACTTCCGCCAATATCAATAAGAAGTTTACATTTTGCGGCAATATTGGCCAGGGGCATCCCGATCCGGATATTATGTTTGCCGAAGGGCAGTTTTATTTGGTAACACAGATGAACAACGACTTTGTTAGCCCCGGACCGTGGGTGGAAACGGTACAGGTACGCATGGGTGTGGATACTACCAATAATAGTGTCATTGACTACTGGAGCGATTGGCAAACTGTAAAAGAGCGCTATGATAATATTGAAGGGTTTGCCAAGCAGATTGAAAGAATTCCTGCGACATTGGATCTTTCAGGGCTCCCGGAAGGGTATGGTTTTCAGTTTGAGGTTAAAATGACAGATACAACTGAAAATGTGTCAAAGCCAATCCTGGACAAAGTAGTCGTTCACTTTAACGAATAATTTCCTGGCTCCAAAAAGGAAAAAATAGTTCATTGCGCCAGAGAACAGGGCTTGATAATAAATTCTTACGGAATAGTGTCGATCCGCTGGAGAAATACAGATTTCTATACGATTGGTTTTTAAGATACATCGCCGGCATCGCGGAGAGATACTTCCTTTTTATTTATGGATTAACATGCTGAGATATAGTTTTTTGTGCTTGTTTTTCATGATTTTATTTCATAACTTTTATATATAAAAAAACCAAAGTTATCATGAAAAATATTACAAGTAGTTCTTTAGTTGGGGACATCTCTGCTATTGAAAGCACCAATCTTGATGAAGCAAAAATCATAGAAAAAGAGATTCAAAATGGAATAGTTGACAATAACTCTAAACTAGTCACTTTTAAAGTTGAACAAATCATTTCTAATATTGAGAGCAGTAATCAACTGAATATTGGTGGTTTCGTAAATGCGAATTCAAAGTTTAAAAGTTTTCAAACCAGGTATTTGGCATTAATGCTTTCAAATAAAAGGTCTCCTGTGCTGGACCACAAAGGTGACATTATAGCCACTAAATGTTATGGTATTGGAATTGGACTTGTGCTGAAAGTAAAAGACATTGAAACAAAAGTTAACGGGAATTACGGAATTTTAGCAGCTTCGGCCAAATTGGATTTTGCCAAAGTAGGTTATACACTAAAAATAATCGGCCCAAGTAAACTTCCTCCGGAAATCAAAATTCCAAATACTTCAGGAGATTTTTCAGTTGAAGCTTTTCAAAAACTATCAGATTTTGTCGGCGTAGTAAAATCAGCGTTTAAATCAATGGAATTAAAAACTCTCTACCCAATTGAACTGATTAAGGAAGAAGATTTAAAATTAAAACTTGAGAAGTCAGACAAGCGATCCATATACTTTGGAGTGCGAAAGGTAGTGAACGGACTAAGTCTATACCAGGCAATACAGGAATTAAGGGAAAAGGATAATTCGCTGAATGAGAATGTTGTTCAATTTGTGTACCGATATTTTGACTTAAAAGATGCTTATGCTACACCAACAGAGACACAAAAGCAAAATGCCAATAAATGGCTTAATGCAAAATTCAACAAAATCAGTGCGATTGACTTAAATGATACCTGGGTGAATATCGATTCGAGCTTTACAGGCGATATTGGCGACCCGGAAATTAATTATAAGCCACATAAAAAACCATCGAATTGGGCAAATGCTGCCAAGGTCACTTTACTGGAAGAGAGTAAAACCAGCGCTGATTTTTCCAGCGACTTAAAAATTGCTGCTGTAGCGGAGGTTGACACGACCTTTAATTCTATCGTATTAACTCGTGATTTTGCGCGATATATGGATGTCGATTCGAGAGAAGATCTTCCGGCAAATAGCCATGTTATTCAAACAAGATACGGAGTTGGTATTAGGTTAATGATAAAAGTATCAAATATTGAGTTTGGGACAGATGTAAGTTTTGGTGCGATTGGGGCAATAAGTGAATTGAATCTGGCAAATGTTGAATATTCAATTTCGGGAATAGGATTTGCAGACAGAAATTTATTAGAGTTACTGCCAGGGCCCCAGAATATTACGCAAGAAACAGTTCGTAATCTTGAAAAGAGTTTTAATGATATTTGTAAGCGGTTAGAGGAAACAGATGTTAATGAATTAAGTCCACAGGCTTATAAAATCAGGGTATCGGAAGCTCAGAATATAGATCCTACCATTGAAACTCAGGCGATTGTTTTTAGTGCCAGACAAATACGGAATAAAATCAGACTTGGTGAAACCCTGAAAAAAGCAAGAGAGGCTGGAATAGCCGAGGAATTAATAAAGAAAGCATATAGTGAGTTTGATGTCAACGGAGATGAAAAGATTTCGTATCAACAAAGAAACGAAGCTGATGACTGGCTGAAAATATAGCGATGGGTGTTATTAAACATATCTCAAGTTCTGTGAAGCAGGGAAGAGCGAATAGTTTAAATATACCTTCTTTATCATAACTTTTAAGTTGTTTGATTTGTTGGTCACTCAATGCTTTGATAACGAGTTGATAATTTTTGTATAAATATGCTGCTATGGAACAACAAATTCAAATATTTAAGAACCTCATCAATTATAAGTATAAATACTTTATTTTGAGTTTGCTGGCTACAAAGTATTACAAATACGACAGAAATTTAAATATCTTTCTTGCTTTTGCAACTTCGGGAAGCGTTGCTACCTGGGCACTTTGGAACAAACTCCCAATAATTTGGGCCGGAATTATTGTTGCTGCCCAGATAATTAATTTGATAAAACCTTATTTCCCGTTTTCCAAGATTTGCAAAGAGATAAATGATAAACAAAGGCTATTGCAAGGACTGCTTTTAAACTATGAAAATCTTTGGAGTAAAATTCAATTTGACGAAATATCTGAAAAGAAAGGGAGGGAAGAATATTTAAAGTTGAGAAAACAAATTCAGGAACTTTTAAATTTTTCTGATGATATTGTTTTTAATGTTGACAAAAAAATAAAATCTGTTGCACAGGAAAAAACCAACAGCTATTTGAACCGAAATTATTTTCACGCTTTGGCGTAATATTATAGTTCTTAAGTTAAAATTTTAATCATAACATCATGGCAGGTAAAGATTTAAAAAAAAGAGCAGAAAAAGGTTATGGATTTTTAGATTCAGATATTTTGCCTGATTTTCCAGGTTTGGAAGTACTGGATTCAAAGATTCAAAAAATAGTGGTTGAAAAAAAGGACAAACTTAAAATCAAAAAGCGTAAATAATTTTCTATCCGATAAGTCAACTACATATTTTTTATTTTGGAGTTCGTTTATAAAAAGAATCATAGACAGAGCCCTGATTGGATTATTTTAATATGGTCTGTTTTTCCGGATTTTTTGAAATTTAGAAAAGGTGTTTTTTATGTTACGGGTTAACTTCCATGGGGATGGTAACTTATTCCTGTATGTATCTTGTTTCATTCCTCGGTAAACAAAAATCGAAAGCATATGCCCTGTTTTGCTCACAAGCTTTGTTTTGATGCTAAAACTGGTCTTTTGCATGTTAAGATAATAACTTTCTTTTTCTGCAGCAGAAATGTCGGGAAAACCAAATTTATCAGTTTCTCTTATTTTATAGGTTCCAATAACTCCCGGATATTTATATCCAAAGCTATAATAATTTTTTTGTGTTGGAATAGACGGCTGCGACTTATTATTACGGTAATTGGTAACCACCAAATAGCTCTTACTATTGCTTTGTGCTGGAAATATTGGGATGTAACTTATTTGAAATTAGGTAAGTATCAGGGCGTTGGTTAACATAAATCAGACCAAAAATTATTTGTTGATTTTATTTTTTAGTTTTGTGATTAAATAGACAAAAACCAAATGAACCAAAACGAACAACAACTTTTTGAAAGGTTAAGAAACGACGATGAAGCTGCTTTCAAAGTTCTTTTTAACGATTTTTATCCAAAGTTGTATTATTTCGTATTAGAGTTTGTCTCTGTTAAAGACATTGCAGAAAATATTGTACAGGATACTTTAGTCACGTTGTGGAACAAACGCAACGAACTAAAAGACGATTCAAATCTTACGTCATACCTTTTTACGGTAGCGAAAAATAATGCCTTAAAAAAGTTACGCGATAAAAGGTACAGTCAAAAGTTGTTCACGAATACCATAGATGTTGGTGAGTTGGATTTAAATGCAGAAACACTGTCAGCTGTAGATACATCGGTATGCGCATTCATGGATATTGAACAAATCATACAGGAAACTTTAGCAAGTTTGCCTCCCCAATGTAGAAAAGTCTTCGAACTCAGCAGGTTTCAGGAAATGAAAAACCGTGAAATAGCAGAAGAACTCAATATCTCGGTAAAAACAGTAGAAAAACATATCTCGAAAGGAATTAGAACATTTAAAGTTGCCTTGAAAGATTATTTACCCTTAGTGGCCTATCTGTTTGTTCTTTAGTTTTCAGTACCTTATAAACAGACGCAAAAAAAGTATAAAGAAAAGTAAAGCATTACTGGGGGTAAATGCTGTTTCATGGTTTATTTATAATATAGATGAAGAATTTTGAAGACATAATAAAACTGGTAACAGGAAATTTACCTCTTGAGGAGAAGGGAAAAGTTATTACAGAAATTAATACTCAAAAAGAAAAAAAGGAAATATTCAAAAAATTGAAGATTTCCTGGGCATTCCTCTCTTCAACAAGAAAATTGAACGATTACGAAATTGAAAATGCATACCTGAAAGCCCGGTATAGAATTTCAGGGAAACAAAGAAAATTGAATACAACCCTAAAAATTGTCTTAAAGTATGCGGCAATAATTGTATTTCTAATCAGCCTCACCACAATTTATTATACAAACAAACAACAACTTAACTCCGCCGATAACACCAAAAAGGTATCTTATACTTCTTTTATTACTGAAGATGGTCAACGGTCAAAGGTTGTTTTACCCGATAGTTCAATAGTTTGGTTAAATTCAGGCACGACACTTTCTTATCCCGGCAGCTTTTCTGAACAAAACCGAAAAGTTTCACTCAACGGACAGGCTTTTTTTCAGGTTTACCACAAAGAAGGTGACCCTTTTTCAGTACAGGCGAATGGTTTGATAGTTAAAGTACTGGGTACAAAATTCGATGTAGATGCATATCCTGAAAACGATGAGATTGCTGTTGTGCTTGAATCGGGTAAAGTAGAGCTGGCACACAACGAGATTGAAACCTTTAGTTATACCATGCAGCCCGGAGAAAAAGCAACGTATAACGTAGCCGATAATGCATTAACGCTAAATTCTACCGATACAGCCATTTATTCATCCTGGAAAAATGGAAAACTCATCTTCCGCAACGAATCGATGAAAAATGTAGTTGAAAAATTAAAACGATGGTATAATATCGATATTGAAGTAGCCGATGAGGAAGTGTATAACTCTATTTTCTCAGGAACAATTCAAAACGAAAGCTACGAGGAAATTTTCAGGTATATAGAAATTGTTTGCGGTGTTCATTGTAAACTAATACATAATTACGAAAAAGAAGCTAAACCCGAAATAATTATTTCAAAAAAACAATGAACTGTATAACTTAAAAAAACAGGCTTATGATGAATTAAAACGATGTACTAAAAAGGAGATGCTTTTAACATCTCCCTCATGTTTTATTATTGCCTCGCAGTGACCAACTCCAGAGGCAAAATCAACTTGAATTATTAAATAATCCAAATCAAAACAAATTTATGAAAAAAAATCATTATGGATTGATTTCCGGAGTATGTAAAATCCGGAAATCCAAATTTTTAAAAAGAATGAGGATTGTTGTATTATTAATTTTAATAACAGTAACCCAAACTTTTGCTGTCGACGGCTATGGGCAAAGTAAACGCTTAAGTATTAATTTAGAAAATGAAACAATCATTAACATCTTGGAGAACATAGAAGACCAATCTGAATTCTATTTTATGTTCGATGCTTCAAGAATCAATGTCAATCAACGGAAAAGTGTCGATTGTGAAAATCAACCTATAAGCAATATCCTTGATCAACTTTTCGAAAATACGGGGATAACCTACAGTATTAATGATCGCCAGGTATTGCTCTCAACAACTAAAAAATCTGACACTGAACAGCCAAAAGCCATTTCGGGGAAAGTAACCGACTCTTCCGGCGCATCTCTTCCCGGCGTAACCGTAGTAGTAAAAGGTACAACTCAGGGGACAGTAACTAACGCAGATGGTGAATACTTGCTGGCCAATGTGCTAGAAAATACAATACTGCAATTTTCATTTGTGGGGATGAAAACACAGGAAATACCTGTCGCTGGCAAAACCAACATTAATGTTACTATGGATGAAGAGACAATTGGTATTGACGAAGTGGTTGCGATTGGGTATGGGACAAAAGCAAAAGAAACATTAACTGGTGCAATTTCTATTGTTGATAATGAAATGTTAGAAAACAGACCTGCAACTCAAACCACAGACTTACTTCAAGGCATTAGTAGTGGGATACAAATAACAAGAGCAAATACAGGAAATATCAGAAATTCAACAAATGAAATAACTATTCGTGGTGTAACATCCCGTAGCGCACCAGGAGTATTAGTTGTTGTAGACGGCGTTGCCCAGTCAAGTACAGATGCGCGTGCATTGGATAATATAAATCCGGATGATATTGAAAATATAAGTGTATTAAAAGACGGGCAGGCTGCAATTTACGGGGCACGGGCTGCAGGCGGTGTTATTCTTATTACAACTAAAAAGGGAAAATCGGATAAACCTACAATTAAATTTTCATCATCTTATACGATTCAATCTCCTGCCCTTATAAGAGAACCCTGTAATATATTGCAACTGGTTGAAATGCACAACGAAGGATATGTGAATGATGGACAGGCGACTAATACATATACTCCAGTAGCAAACTACATTGCAGCAAATAATATCACGTTTGAAGAAGTAAAGAAAAATAATGGAGAACACATAGTAACCGCACCTTTTGGTATTGCATATGCACTTGGTCATTACGATTGGTATGATATCATGTTTGATCCATCTCCTATGTATAATTCCAATATTTCAATCTCGGGAAAGACTGACAAATTGGATTATTATGAATCTGTTAATTATTTTAAACAAAAAGGAATGTTGGCTTATGGTAAGAATTATAATAAAAGATTTTTGATCACCCTGAAAAATGATTATTCTGTTACTAACTTTTTAAAAGTTATATCAAATTTTAAAGTTGGAAATCAAAAAGTAGTTGAACCTTTTAATTATTCTTCAACTACTTCAAGTACAGCAAGTAGTACTACCTCTTTTTATAGTTTAAATAAAGGAGTACAAGGTGCATTGTTTTTTAATTTTCCTACAAATTTACCATATACCTCGGGAGGTCATTATTACAATATGGGGGGCTTACATAATCCTATTGGTTATGCTAAAGATTCAGGAAATACGACCGATCTCTTCTACATTATAAATGGAAATATAGGGGTGGAAATAACACCAATTGAAAATTTATTGTTTTATGCTGGAGTTGCATCAAATTATAATATTAAAGAAACAGATTGGGCAAACATTGGTTTTGCAATGTATGACTATTATGACAATTATAATATAATGTCCACTAATGTGAATCAAGCAGGAGTCGAATATTACAGAGATCGCTATACAACAGCTACTGCCTATTTAAAATATAGCTATGAAAAATTTGAAAATCACAAGATTAATATTATGGTTGGCTATTCACACGAAGAAAATGATTATAGAAGTTTTTCAGCTTATCGTAAATATGGATTAATTTCTGCTGAATTACCCACAATGAGTATGGGAGATTCTGATTATCAGTACAATTCAGAAAGAAAAACTGATTATGCATTAAAATCTGGATTTTCAAGATTTGAATATGCATACAAAAACCGATATCTGTTCGAAGCAATCTTCAGGTATGATGGATCTTCAAAATTTGCTGACGGTTATAAATGGAAACCATTTTGGGGATTTTCTGGTGGTTGGGTTGTCACAGACGAAAGTTTCATGGAAAATACAAAAAAGATTATTGATTTTATGAAGATTCGAGGTTCTTGGGGACAATTGGGGAATCAATCTAGTATCGGCTTATACGATTATCAATCTCTAATCTCCTTGAGCGGGAGCTATCCTATGGGAAGCTATACATCTCCTACTCAGGTTCAATCTGCTTACTTAGGGGATATGGCAAGTACAACCAGAACTTGGGAAACAATTGAATCAATCAATTTTGGATTAGATTTAACAGCTCTTAACTCAAGAATAACAAGTTCCTTTGATTTCTTTATAAAGGACAATAAAAATATGTTCTATACTGAAGAATATCCTTCTGTATTAGGGACAACTCCTCCCACCGTTAACGGTGCGCATGTCCGAACAAAAGGATGGGAATTGGAATTTGGTTGGAGAGATAAAATAAACCAATTGAACTATTTTATTAAAATCAATTTGAGTGACAACAATACGAAGATTGTTAAACTTTCTGATTCCGCTATTCCTTCTCTTGGACTAAATACTTTTGTTGAAGGAAATCCTCTTAATTCATATTATGGATATAGTTATGACGGATTGATACAAACTGAATCAGAACTGGTCGAATATATGGCAAATTTTACAAGTGGAATTCCCAATAATTTAAAGGTTGGAGATGCCCGTTTCAAAGACTTAGATGGAGATGGTAAACTTGAAGCTTTAGCCTATGATCTTGATGAAAATGGAAGCCCATCTTCCACTTCTGGAGATCTGGTTCGCGTTGGAGATGCAAATCAACATTATTTTTATGGAATAAATTTGGGAGCTAATTGGCACAATTTTGATTGTAGTGCTTTCTTTCAGGGAGTATTAAATTGGGATGTTGTTTCAACAGTGCGTCCTTGTAATCAATATTATCAACCCATTGAAGAATATTTTTACCATCAAACTTGGTCAGAGGAAAGGACAGATGCTTTTTATCCAAGATTGTCTCAAAACAATGCTGTGAAAAATTATAATTATCAATATTCTGACGCTCAATATAAGCTATATAATAATAGATATATCAGACTTAAGAATATTCAGCTAGGATATACACTATCCAAAAGAATTACTGACAAAATAAACGTGGATAAAATTCGTGTTTATATTAGTGGAACTGATATTTGGGAATCCAGCAATCTGCCTGGAAACCAGGATCCTGAAACACCATTTACATTAAGCGTTACTCCTTTTCCCCGTCAGTATTCATTTGGGATTGATTTAACATTTTAAACTTCAACAATTATGATACGAATATTAGACAAAATAAAATCATACTCACTTAGTAGTATTAATATGAAATTTTTGAAGAACTTAAAGATGAGATCTCGTTGTGAAATAAATCTATTTTATAAAATATTTTTTTTCGTCTCATTTTTACTTTTTTATTCTTGTGAAAAAGGTTTGGACTTATCTTCACAAACTAGTTATTCAGAATCAACATTTTTTACAACGGTAGATCAATTTGAACTATTTGCCAACCAATTCTATTATTATTTGCCTGTGGTTGGCAGAAACAACGATCGTGATATATATTCAGATATTGTCGCAGCAAGAACTACGAATACAATTAGTAATGGAAGTTACTATGCAACAGAAGAGAGTGATACATGGGATGATGCATATACATATATTCGTAATACAACTTATCTCATCCAAAAAGGCGATGAGGTTAATGCTGACCTAAAAGAAGAAGCTCAAATATATATTGGGGAAGCAAAATTTTTCAGGGCGTTTTCCTATTTTAATTTATTCCGTGATTTTGGAGGAGTTCCAATTATTGATAAAGTCTTGGATTTAGATGATGATGAATTGTTTGGAGCGCGTAACAGTCGTGAAGAAGTGGTCAATTTTATATTGAATGATTTGGAGGAGGCAATTGATGTCTTGCCAGTTGAGTCAGCTATAGCAGAGGGTGACAAGGGACGTGTAAGTAAAGGAGCGGCTCTTGCATTGAAAGCCCGGATTTCACTTTTTGAGGGAACATGGAGAAAATTTAGGGAAAACGATGGATATGAAGAATTGCTTGATGAAGCAATTGATGCATCTAATCAAATAATAGAAAGTGGAGAATATGAGCTTTTCGACAGACGGGATGTTTTAGGAGATGAAAGTTATAAATACTTTTTTATATTGGATAAAGTGCAATCAAATACAGCCGGACTAACCAAAGTTGATCAATCTGAATACATTTTAAGAAATAGGTATGATGAATCTATTAGGAAACAATCGACTGTTTCTACTAATAGCCTACCAAATCCTACTAAAAAGTTTGCCGATATGTTTTTATGTACAGATGGATTACCGATTGATAAGTCTACCTTATATCAGGGAAAATTAACGGTTACCAGTGAATTTGAAAATAGAGATTTGCGTATGGAAAATATTTTTGTCAAGCATGGTGATCAACTTTGGGAATCCCAGCCTGCCGAGAATTGTAGAGATTGGACTGATCCGGCCATTGGGGGATGGACTGCATCTCTTACATTTGGTACATATACTTTATCAGGTTATATGGAAAATAAATTTAATCCTGAAATTCTTAGTCCATCTATGGATTATCCGGTTATTCGATATGCAGAAGTATTATTGATTAATGCTGAAGCTTTATATGAAAGAAATGGTTTTATTACTGATGCCCAACTGGATTTAACAATTAACATGCTTAGGGAAAGGGCTGGTGTTGCTAATCTTAGTAATAATTTTGCTTCAGCAAATAACCTTGACTTGCAGACAGAAATTCGCAAAGAACGTACAATAGAACTTTTTATGGAAGGTCAGCGCTACGATGATTTAAGAAGGTGGAAAACTGCTGAAATAGAAATGCCACAATCTTTGTTAGGAGTTTTATGGAAGGGGACACAATTTGAAACAGACCCGGAATGGGAAGATGTGTTTTATTCTTTGGATAACGATGGATACATTATTATAGAAGATGCAAGTGAAAGAACATTCGAGGAAAAACATTATTTAATGCCTTTGCCAACACGGCAAATATTGTTAAATTCCCAGTTGGAACAAAATGCAGGATGGGAATAATATAATATTTCCCTTTGTATATTTTATGCATTGATATCCGGTAAAATAAATATAATATCCACATATTATTTCAATAATTAAGTCAATTCAAGGTTGTGATAGTTGTAACATTTATTGGATAATAAAAAATAAACTACAGCCGTAATTTGACTTTATAAGCTTAATCAGGGAATCAAAAAATTCCCTGATTTTTAAAGTTTATTGGAATGCGGATACAAGCAAGGAATATAGAAAGCTTATACCATGTGTGAATTTGTCTATAATGTAGAGTAATTTGTTTTAGTAATTATGACTTAAAATAAGGTTTATGAAAAAAAACGTTTATATATTTTTATTGATATTTTTTCCCTCTATAGGGAATAGCTTTTCATCAGATTGGCCAGTATTAAAAAAATACGATCAGGAACACATTTGTAAAATAGCATTACCCATCGGAGGTATTGGTACCGGAACCATATCTTTTGGGGGCAGGGGCAATTTTCAGGATATGGAGGTTATGAACCGCCCGGCTAAAGGATATAATCCCGGGGGAAATCTTTTTTTTACATTATTTACCAATGCCGACGGTAAAAAGGATTTGCGTTTGTTAGAAGGGCCAATCCCTTTTTATCAATACGAGGGGAGCCACGGTGCTGTGGCCCTTAATCATGGGTTGCCGCGTTTTGAAGAAGCTACATTCGAATCAGCCTATCCATTTGGGCAGGCCAGCCTTTATTCACCACATGTCCCCCTTGAAGTAAAAGTAAAATCGTTCAACCCGCTTATCCCGGGTAATATTGATGATAGCAGTATCCCTATGGCTGTTATTGATATTGAACTGACAAATACTTCCGGGAAAGAAGTCCAATTCAGTGTTTGTGGGAATATGCAGAATTTTATTGGTGAAGATGGAAGTGAAGGGGAAGCATTAAAAAATAGAAACTCATATCTTTCCAAAGATGGGCTAAATGGCATTTTATTCACTACCGAAGGTGTTGGACGGGAATCAGAGCAATGGGGCGAGATGTCCCTTGTGTGTGTAAGTCCGGGTAAAATATCTTATCGAACCTCATGGCTCCCAAAACGTTGGGGGACATCATTACTTGACTTTTGGGACGACTTATCTGCCGATGGGAAACTTGATAACAGAATAGATGAAAATAATGATAAACCCATGTCATCCCTTGCAGTGGGAAATGTGATACCAGCCGGAGCTACCAAAACTGTAAGGTTTCTGTTAACCTGGTATTTCCCAAACAGGAAAGCCTGGTCTTCTGTAACCCTGAAGAACTATTACACTACAAAATACAGCGGGGCATGGGATGTTGCAGCCCAAACATTGCCTGGCTTGGAAACGCTGGAGAATAAAACCATTGAATTTGTTAATGCGTTTTGTAAAAGCAGCCTTCCTGAAGAAGTAAAAGAAGCGGCGTTGTTCAACGTAAGCACATTGCGTACCCAAACCTGCTTCAGGCTTTCGGATGGCAATTTTTTCGCATGGGAAGGTTGTGGCGACAATAAAGGCTGTTGTGCCGGCAGTTGCACCCATGTATGGAACTATGAAACAGCTACTGCTTTCCTTTTTGGAGGCTTAGCCAAAACCATGCGGGAAGTCGAATTTGGCAAAGCAACTACCGATAACGGAATTATGAGTTTCAGGGTGAAATTGCCTTACGAAAAAATCCCTGAATTTTCAAAAGTGGCAGCCGACGGGCAAATGGGTTGTATTATGAAACTCTACAGGGAGTGGCAACTGTCGGGAGACAATGAGTTTTTAAAGGTACTCTATCCAAAGGCAAAAGCAGCATTAAGCTATGCGTGGAAAAAAGGGAGTTGGGATGCTAATCAGGATGGAGTAATGGAAGGTGTCCAGCACAATACAATGGATGTGGAATATTATGGTCCCAACCCGCAAATGACCATCTGGTACCTTGGTGCATTACGTGCTATGGAAGAAATGGCAACGTATATGAAAGACAAAGAGACTGCCGGAAAATGCAAAAAATTGTTTAAAAATGGCAGTAAATGGACCGATGAAAACCTTTTCAACGGTGAATATTATATCCATAAAATTGAAATACCTAAGAAAGAAGATATTCCTGCAGAACAACTAATAGGAATGGGATCAAAAGATTATGGCAACCCGGATTTCCAGCTTGGCGAAGGATGCCTGGTTGACCAACTCGTTGGCCAGTACATGGCTCATGTCTGCGGTTTGGGCTACTTAGTTAACAAAAACCATGTCGCTAAAACACTGCAAAGTATAATGAAATACAATTACCAGCCCGATCTTTCAAACCATTTTAACTGTTTTAGGAGTTTTGCCTTAGGCAATGAATCGGCTTTACTTATGGCTTCGTACCCGAAAACAAGGCCGGAAAATCCGTTCCCTTATTTTACTGAAGTAATGACCGGATTTGAATATACTGCTGCTGTAGGGATGTTATATGAAGGGCAAACAGGAAACGGATTAAAATGCATCCGGAATATACGTGAAAGGTACGATGGAAAAAAACGGAGCCCATTCAACGAAGCTGAATGCGGGCATCATTATGGCCGTGCCATGGCCAGTTGGTCTGCCCCGCTTGCTCTTTCAGGGTTTCATTATTCAGGTGTTGATAAGACTATAACTTTTACATCAAAATCAGGAACCTATTTTTGGAGCAATGGTTATGCATGGGGGACAAGCAAAGTTGAAGGGAATAGATTGACTCTGAATATATTGTACGGAGAAGTTGAATTGTCCGGCCTTACCTTGTCAGGTTTAGGTTCTGTGAAGTTGAAAAATATATTGATGAGTACAGAAAGTAATAAAAGCATGACTTTTGAAATTAAATAGATATTGGAATTAGAGATGAAGAACAACAAGAATTAAACCTAATTATTTAAACTATGTCGAAGTTAAAAAAGCATAATCTCCATCTATCTTTATCAATAAGTGTATTGTTTATATTTACTGTATTTGGGATATTTTTTATTTTTTGTCCGTTATTGAGCAATGAATGTCCTTCTTTTCCCGTAGCAGATAACGATACTTACACAATTGAGACAAAAAATACATCATTGGTTTTTACCGGAAAACATGAAGGTAAATTCCTATTTCAATATTACGGAATAAAACCTGATGATTTATCTCAAATTTTAACCAGTGGATCGGGGTCAGGAGAGGAAGCATACCCTACATTCGGGATCAACTGCATTGCAGAAAAAGCCCTGTATGCAATTCATTCAGATGGAAATGTCTCAACAAATTTATATCTCGATGCTGTGGAGACAATTAGACAAGGTGAGAATGTTAGCCTTACAAAAGTTAAATTGTACGATAACAAATACCCATTTAAAGTTACCCTGTATTACAGGTCTTATTTTAACGAGGATGTAATAGAGTCCTGGACTGTGATATCCCACACGGAAAAAAGCCCGGTGACACTAAATAAATTTGCATCGTTTTATATGCCTGTATCTTCCTATACTCCCTGGCTGAGCCATTTCCACGGGCATTGGGCCAACGAATTTAATTTATTCGAAGAGAAACTGGAAAGGGGTATGAAAGTAATTAAAAACAATAATGGTATTAGGGGTACCCGGTGCGATAACCCTTCGTTTATGCTAAGCCTTGATGGAAAACCTTCTGAAGACAAGGGGGACGTAATTGCCGGGACCCTTTCTTGGACGGGGACATACAAAATAAGCTTTGATTCAGATACAAAAAACAAGGTGAATATTATTGCCGGTATAAATGATGATGTTTCACGTATTGTTTTAAAAAGCGGGGAAGAATTCGAGACACCTGCAGTGATTTTAACCTATAGCAGAGAAGGTAAAGGTCAAGCCAGTAGGAATCTTCACCGATGGGCGCGAAACTATGGTATCAGAGATGGGCATAAGGAGCGAATGATCCTTTTAAATAGCTGGGGAGGGGTTTATTTTGATATTACAGAAGATAAAATGCTGGATATGATCAGTGATATTGCAGCATTAGGCGGCGAATTATTTGTAATGGACGACGGTTGGTTTGGAAACAAATACCCCCGAAATGATGAAACTACAAGCCTGGGAGATTGGATGGTAAATTCAGGGAAACTCCCAAATGGATTGGATCCTCTTATTAAAAAGGCAAAAAATGAAGATATAAAATTTGGGATATGGCTGGAACCAGAAATGACCAACCTGAAAAGCGAACTGACAGAAAAACATCCTGATTGGATCGTACATCAACCAAACCGCGAAACTGTTATGGGCAGAGGAGGTTCACAGATGTTACTAGACCTATGTAAGCCGGAAGTACAGGATTTTGTATATCATACTATTCACGACCTATTGGTAAAGCATCCCGGCATAGCCTATATTAAATGGGATGCCAACCATTATATGACCAATATTGGTTCATTGGCGATCCAGCCCAACAACCAATCCCGTTTTTATATTGAATACTACAAGGGATTTCAAAAAACACTGGATCGGATAATCGCAGAACATCCGGACGTAGTATTGCAGGCTTGTGCCAGTGGAGGGGGCAGGGTGACATACGGTTACCTGAAATATTTCCATGAGTTTTGGACCAGTGACAATTCCGATGCATTGAGCCGTATTTATATGCAATGGGGGACATCGCATATTTTTCCGGCAATCAATATGGCTTCCCATGTCAGTGCATCGCCAAACCATCAAACAGGAAGGGAATTGCCGTTGAAATTCAGGTTTGATGTAGCAATGACAGGAAGGCTGGGCCTGGAAATGCAACCAAAGGATCTTTCCCTTGAAGAATGGCAATTTTCAGAAAATGCGATAAGATCATATAAATCGATCAGGGATATTGTTCAATTTGGGGATTTGTACCGGTTAATATCTCCTTATGAGAATAACGGTATCGCTTCATTAATGTATGTTTCCCCCGGAAAAGAAAGGGCCGTATTTTTTGCTTTCAACCTTGAAGAGAACCTGAAATATGTAAACCCACCAACCCGCTTAAGAGGACTGGATCCAGATAAAAAATACAGGATTACAGAGATAAATAAAGCTTCGAAACAAAATTTAAGATATGAAAGACAATTGTTTACAGGCAAATTTTTAATGGATATTGGATTAAGGGTAAACATGAGGAAGGCATATCAAAGTATGGTAGTTAAAATAACTGAAATAGACTAAATAACGTACTAAAAATATTATGTTATGAAAAAGAAAAAAAGGGTATCGAAGCAGACAAAATTTAAACTTCGCTATTTTTTGATTTTAATGGGGATATTAGGGGGAGTGAGTTCATGTTTAAATAAAGTTAAACCAGATAATGAGCCTAATGTCATTATGATTTTAGTGGATGATCTGGGTTATGGAGATATAAGTTTTTATGGGCAAGAAACTTTAACAACCCCCAATATAGATAAAATGGCGAATGAAGGTATACATTTTACAAACATGTGTACTGGCTCTACGGTTTGTGCCCCTTCACGTGCCTGCCTATTAACCGGCAGGAACACAGGTCATTCATCAGTAAGGGGCAACATGCCCAATCAAATGGTAGGCGATAATGAAAATACAATAGCCAAAGTGTTTAAAAAAGCAGGATATGTAACTGGTGCAATTGGGAAATGGGGGGTAGGTGCATATTTGCCTTATGATGACCCTGCAAAGAAAGGATATGACTATTTTTATGGATACATAAATATGTGGCATGCACATAATTTTTACCCCGAATTTTTAATTGAAAACGGGAAGAAAGTATTCTTAAATAATAAAACAAAACTGATCAACGGGGTAAATCCCTGGGCAGACACCTTGCGCGAAGGGAAAGGAGTCGCTGAGGTTAAAAATGAATATGCCCCGTTTCTCTTTGATTCTAAGGCAATATCATTTATTGAAGAAAATAAGGATAACAAGTTTTTCCTTTACCTGGCATATAATGTTCCCCATGCCAATAATGAAAAGATACCGGACGGCATGGAGGTTCCGGATTATTACGAGTTTGAGGAAAAGGACTGGCCGAGGCAGGAAAAGGGTTTTGCAGCGATGATCCGGAATATTGATAACTCGGTAGGGTCAATCCTTAAAAAGTTAGTTGACCTGGGGCTTGATAAAAATACCCTGGTTTTATTTTGTTCTGACAATGGACCTCACCAGGAAGGGGGCCACCAAATGGAATTTTTTAATTCAAACAGCTCTTTCAGAGGCATGAAACGCGATTTGTACCAGGGAGGGATAAAGACCCCATTTATAGCTTATTGGCCTGGTGTTATTCCTGAAAGATCAAAATCCGAAAAACTGTTTGCATTTTGGGATTTCCTTCCTACTTTTTCTGAATTAACTGGGCAGGAAAAACCGGCAAACACTGAAGGTATATCTTTTATGCCTACCCTATTGGGGCAAAAACAATCTGAGGAGCATGATTATTTATATTGGGAGTTTTATGAGCGTGGAGGGAGACAGGCAATTTTGAAAGATCATTGGAAAGCCGTAAAACTCAATGTCAGAGATACTACTAAAAAAACGATTTTTGAATTGTACAACCTTAAAAATGACCCGGAAGAAAAGGTTAATGTAGCAGGTCAAAATGCAGAGGTTGCCAAACAATTCGAAAAGTTATTCAGATCAGCAAGGGATGAGTTCGATGTAATTCCATTGATTGAAACAAGGACACATAATTAACAGATATAAGCTTTATGAAACGCTATTTATATTGTATTGATATGATTGATAAGCGTAACAGGCAATTGTTGTTAACGGTTATATTGACCCGGAATGGTATATTTTTTTTAGTACTGATTTTATCGTTAGTTTTAATTTCATGTTCTAAGAAATCAGAATCTGACCATCATCCCAATGTCATTTTAATTATGTCAGACGACCAAGGCTGGGGAGATAGTGAATTCAATGGAAATACATTCATTGAAACGCCGAACCTAAACAGGTTGGTCGTCGATGGTGTGCAGTTCGAGAGGATGTATGCCTGCCCCATGTGCGCCCCAACCAGGGCAAGCCTTATGACAGGACCCGCCGCTCCCGCGCGAATCCTCCTAAAATCCGCATGTTATAGTTGAAAAAAGCTGTAAAACTATTCAAATGAATGCTTTACAGCTTTGGTATGTTCACCTAAATTGGTGTTGCACAACAATACCATTATGAAAGTATTAAATTCTTTACCAGTTTCATCTTTTGGCGGATTAAATTTTGTTATAAAAGAAGCCATCGATTTAAAAATCAACAGTTTGTTAAACTACAATCTACCGACTTTACCCAAACAATCACGATACAATTGGTTTGATATAATAATGTCTTATTGGTCCGTATTTTTCTGTGGTGGAGATTGTGCTGAAGATCTGTCTGTTAATTTGAAAGAAGGACTTCAGAATAACCCTTTTATCAATATTCCCAGCCCGGACAGGATTTTGAGCCGGCTTAAATCGTTGTCGGACAGTCCACAATTTTTTACTGCGAAAAGAGGAAAAACAGAGCACCATTTCTCGTTGGCCCAGGAATTGAACAGGCTCAACATAAAAATGCTGTCGTTATTGCCAGGATTCCAAAAAGAAAATGTGATTTTAGATTATGACAACACCTTGATATTTAATGAAAAATCCGATGCACAACGCACCTACAAAAAAGAGCCTGGTTATTATCCCGGTGTTGGAATGATAGGCAAACATATTGTTTATGTTGAAAACAGAAATGGACGGAGTAATGCTCATATTTTGCAACATAAAACCATAGAACGGATGTGCTCGTTACTGCATGAAGCCGGGGTGACAATTGATATCATTAGGGCAGATTCAGCCTCATACACCTATGAAATAATTAAGGCAATTCAAATGAATGCAAAACGCTTCTTTATAAAGGCAAGAACACCGTATTTCTAATTATCATGTCTTATACTGAAATAACTTGACGCAAAAATGTCAAGAAAATGAAAAAAAGGAATGAATCCATGTTAACAGATTACATGGATGGATTTGAAGAAAAAACAGTTAATTACAGTAATTATGAAGTAAGCTTCCGACGTTGGCTGGTAGCGCAGATTGATGCTGGAAATATGAGTTACCAGGAAGCACGGGAACGATTTTCATTATCAAGATTTGAATATAAAAAGATCATAAAGCGCTGGCAGGAGAGATATTCCGACGAAATCCACATATCTTTACAGATGATGAGTGCAAAAGAAAGAACAGACCACAAAGCGTTGGAGAAACGCATCAGGGAATTGGAAAAGCAGTTGGAACGTGCGCAGATGAAGAATGTGGCGCTGAACACTATGATTGACATTGCAGAAAACGACTACAAACTCGAAATCAGAAAAAAGTCTGGACCCAAACAGTAGATGTACTGGCACGCATGTATCCTTTGGTTTCCAAGGCGGTACTATGCGAACTGTTTGGGTTTACCCGCCAGGCCTGGTACGACAATAGGAAACGTCAATCCGGGTACCAGATGGAGGAAGTTTTTATATTAAGACAGGTAAAAGATTTGCGTAAAGAGCACAAGCGGATGGGGACAGAGAAGCTCCACCGGCTGATTGCGCCGACCCTTCAGAAACATAATATTAAATATGGAAGGGACAAGTTTTATATCCTGCTGCGGGAACATGGCCTGTTGGTCAGGCGGCGCAGGCGCAGGCCTAAAACAACCAATTCGAAGCATTTTTTCCGCAAGTATCCCAACCTGGTAAGGGATATTGAGATAATGAGTTCCGGGCGTTTATGGGTTAGCGACATAACCTACATTCGCACTGAAAAAGGTTTTGTTTACCTCTCGCTTGTTACCGATGCATATTCCAGAAAAATTGTTGGCTGGTGCCTCTGGCCCGACCTCACCAGCGAAGGGGCTTTAAATGCTCTAAAGATGGCCATTTCAGGGGAAGGGGTGAAGCAGAACCTTATCCACCATTCCGACCGCGGCATCCAGTATTGCTGCACCGACTATGTGAACTACCTGCAAGGTTCAAATATCAATATTTCGATGACAGAAAACGGCGACCCCTATGAAAACGCTATAGCCGAGCGGGTTAATGGTATTTTAAAGAATGAATATGATTTAAACGAAACTTACCCGGATTATCATGCAGCCCTGGAAGCAACAAAGGTTGCGGTTTACAAATACAACAACAAACGTCCGCACCGCAGCGTGGATTTTATGCTTCCGGTGGATGCACACAAGGAATCGGGATCACTTAAAAAGCACTGGAAAAAGCGGGAATTTAATACGACGGGAAAAGAAGCAACAGAATACAAACCTGCAACAAAAACCAGCGATAAAAAATGAAGCTGCACAAAAAAACAGGAAGAAGAATTATATCTGTCCCTTTAATCAGGGATAAGACAGAAAGGAATGAGCAGTTACAGGGATTAAAAATATGCAGGAAAGAATTTGCAAGAATAAAAAATGAAATAGTTTTGTAAATCAGTAAATGCAGAATAAATATTTACATCTATCAGAAATTAAAGTTAAATCTGTCAAGTTATTTCAGGAAAGGACACATGGCAATAGTAAAATGAAATCCAGCAACATTTTTTGCAATCCTGCAATACATTATCCACTCCCTGCGGACTTTTTTTTGTTCCTGTATCGCTTTTGATTAATCCTGCAGCTTTTTTACCCTTCCTGCGGTAATGTTTTTGAATCCTGCACTGCAGGATTGCATAAAGTCCTTGCAGGGAGGAGATAAAACAAGCAGGGCGCCCCATATGCTCGCAGGACGCCCCAACCGGATGCAGAATAAATATTAAGTCACATCATTCTGATTGCTGCTTTGTTTTCGGTGTAGTTTTTTCCAGTACTCGCTGGAATAGCCTTTCAACCGGTTTTTATCTTTTCGGAAAACATATTTACCGGCTTCACGGATTTCATCCACCAGTGCTTTCAGGTAGGTGTAGGCCTTGTCGCGGATGATTTTCGATTCGTTGGGATCGGCTTTGTCGCCGTTGGCTTCAGCCAGCAGATCGGCCAGCTCATCTGCCCGGGTAGCCGCCAGGTCGGGTTGTGTGAGCTCGAAACCAATAGCCGTAAGCGGATCGGGATTTTCGCGGCCCAAAACGGCGATGTCATTCAGGTCCTGTATCATGTCGGCATGGCCGCTGCCATCGGTAATAGCACTTACACGGCTTAGGAGGGCATCGTCTTTCCTGTAAGCAAAACGAAGCGAAGCGAGCAGGTCATCGCGGAAAGCGTAGGCTTCAGGTGCCTGTTCGGCCCATTCTTTCTGGGCTTCCTGTTGCGAACGGTAGTCTTTGTTCCAAATCGATTGTGCCTCGCGGCAGGCGCCTGCACGTACGGGCAGGTCGTTAATCATGTCGGAAGTAATTCCAACTACCGCCAATGCAGTGGCATCGTTTAAACTCCAGTGATGGAGGTTTTCGGCTTCCTGTAAAGCAACATCTACAGGAATACCCGGTTCCAGGGTTTCTTCATCAGGAATTGCCTTGATGTCGGATAACCGGGCATTGTAGTCATCAATGTTTGCCATAATTTTGTAATTTTACAATGTTAATATTATGCCCTTCAAAGGGCGTTATTGATCTCTGCCGGCAGGTTCCGTTATAGCTTGCCGGTTTTTTTTGCCATTCAGGGTCAAATACAATTTTTTGTCAGTTGTTTTTCCTGTGTTTAAGGGAATTTTCATTTCATTGGTTTTAAGGGTTTACAAAATAAGTCTATTCAATTGAACGTCAATTTAATAATTATTTGAAAGAAAAGAGAATGAAATGCCTGAGAATGTTGAAGAACATTCCTGTCTGAAAACAGGATGGCGGCAGATTACAGACTATCAAATAACTTTTTTCTTTTACGAAATAATGACTCAGATACTATCAACCCGATTTTTGTTGTGACAGTTCATTCATCGACCTTTTTGAAAGATTGATTCCTGTTTGCTTCAAAAATGCCAATATTATCACTGTATTCATTGTGCCAGACAGAATTTTTTAACGTATTCCGGAACAGTTCAGCTGCGTCTTTCGAGCAATACTCCCGACAGAAATTATCCAATATCATCAGAATCTTATTCTTTTGATAATCTTCAAAATACATCTGTCGGGGAGTTTGAATATTAGCAATCTGAAGCAAAAAAACAAAAACAGGTGGTGTTGTGGCTGGTATTAGAGTCGGTTCAACGATTTTGGGTTATGCGTTATTCAGCGGTGCTCCAAACTAGTTTTCACGTAAATTGAAATTTTGTTCTGAAAATTAGTACCTAAAACACTTTATCTGTTTGGGCGTATATCAAAATATGGATATTGTAATAATTCTTAAAATTTTAATCCCATTTTTTCTTTATCTGGTTTTACTACAATTTGTTGCAAAAATTGTATACAAAAATATGTTGGAGAAGTCAACAAAAAATAAAGTTACAACAGAATCAGGATTAGCTCAAAAAAAATCATCTGTTTATACATCTAACCTCACATATACCGACAAATTGGAGGAAATTCCTTTTAAACGGAGTAATCAATTTGAATCTTTAGAAAAAAGACTAACCATCGGAAGCACTTTTTTTAGAATACACTTCTCTTGGACTTTAATTATCACCTTGATTTTTGGAATATCTATTGTTTCTCATCAATCTAACCCCGACAGTTTAGAAAGTATATTTTATGATAATTCTTCAACTCTTCAACCAATTCTTATTCTATCGTATTCAAGTATGATAATAGCAATAGCGGGTGGACATCTTTACTACTATATCAGAGATAATGCTCTGCCGATTTTGTATCAAATTTTTGTCGTTATTTTAATTACTTTGTCTGTTTTTATCTTTTCTGACTTCATCCACAAACCAGTATATATATTGATTTCTGTCGGAATTTATCTGATCATTCTGTCAGTTACAATATTAACCATAAAAGAATTGGCACATCCCAAAGATTTATCAATTAATCTTGTAATACTCCGGGTATTTGGCAACTATAAAAATATGGGTTTAATATTTGGTAGGTTGATCAAGCGATGGAAGTATATTGGTGCACACTACACAATTGTTGATCCTTCGTATATCAAGTATTATTATCGCTTCTGGGGTCCAAAAAATTTGACAAATAGCCTGGAGGTAATTTTTATTTTGACTCTTATTTTTATAGTTTACGGAGTTTTCAATTTCTTTTTTTGGGATTTTGAGTTAATTCCTATTCAATACAATACATATTTTGAATTTGGACTTCCGGTGTTAGTATTTACTGTTACATTGTTTATTGTAAAAAGAAATATAAAAAGAAATTTTCTTGATAGTGCCGGAGCAATAGGATTTAAAGTTCAAAAACATAATTCAAAAAATCCAAGAAAAAACTATCAATATAGTGAGTTGCCAATTTATTGTTTTGAAAATATTTGGAAACCTGCTTTGAATGAATTAAAAGATGTAGGAGATGTTGTTTTGATGGATCTTAGAGGATTCTCTGATTCCAACCGTGGCTGTAAGTATGAGATTGAGTTCATAGTAGATCATATAAATATTCAAAATGTTTTAGTATTAGTAGATAATAAAACGAAAATAAATGTTTTTGATCTATTTCAGGAAAAATTCAGGAATATGGATAATGAATCCCCTAACCGTTTCTTGCAAAAACCTAAAATAAAACTTTTAGATGTTGAAAAATATAGAACAACTCTTTTCCCCGGATTGAGAATAATACGGAGAGAAATTGTGAATAATATTGTCAATATACTTTTATATTCATCACTAGAAGGAAGCGCGAAAGAAAAATTCATTCACACTGAAAAACTATATACACATCAAAATAATTTAAAACCGCCCCCAAAGAACAAGTTTAAAGAGTTTTTTAAAGGCTCTTTTTTGGGGTTTTTTATCGCATGCATTATAAACGTGTTTCTTTTCTACTCTGTGTATCCTTTGGAATATTTTGAAAAGATCAACTATTTTGACCCTCATGAAAATATTTTTCCGATTATTCTTATCTTTTCAGTTTTTGGTGCTCTTTTCAGTTCAATACCTTCAGGGTTCTGTTGGGTAATTGCAAAAGTAAATCGAAAAATTGTCTTGGTTGGCACTTTGTTGGGATATGTATTTGGATTTACGGCCTTTTTAATGACACTGAAAGAAGGAGATTTGAGTTTTTCTGTTTTTAACGATATTTTTTATAAAGCAGTATCAATGGGTATTGCAGGAGAAATAACCGGTACTTTATTAGCCCTGGTTATTTTCAAATTACATTTTTCAAATACCAAATTGGTACTTCGTTAATCAGAATTGTTATCACGATATACAATTAAAACAATTTTTTCCTTAGATAAAACTTATAGCCATGTGAAAGCATCCCCGAAATAAAAAGAAGCTATCACTTTCGGTAAAAAAACTTTTGACAAAGTGAATTTAGCAATGTTGCAGAAATAATTTGCATTAAGCTGTATAACGCTATTAAAAATTAACCACTTTCATGTTTTGTGTGGTGTTAAGCTGGCCAACTAAAATGTATATTTTACCAATCTGTGTTTTAACCCTCTGGGAGAATGTTAGTTAGTGGATTCATATCGATTTGACTTCGTTTATCCATATTTCAAAATTTCAAAAATATGTACGAATAAATCTTATCGGGAAGATAGTTCAAGTCTGTTCCGGGATCTCCAAAGTAAAAAGGAGGTCAGATTCGACCTCCTTTTTCTATAAATACACTCTAATCTGAATTTAACTAGGAAGATAATTCTAGATAACCTGGTCAAACTATATTCACACTAAAATCAACTATTTTTTAAAGGCAAGAAATTGTATACTGTGAGGAGGAACCAAAGTTTCTCCTTTCTTTATCTTCTTCCCGCTTACATCAGGCAAGGTTTCGTCTGGTGTTAACTCTAAAACTTCACCATTTAGTTTTACTGTTTTAGTAAGTAGTTCATCTGCAGTTAATAAATATTGCTCTGCATCAGCAGGTATTTCAATGGAAGTTTCAACGTCTTTAGGATTTACAATTAATGCTGTATATCCTTTTTCGCCTTTCAGATTGTGGATAAATACATCAATTCCTTCGGCTGTAATTCCTGCATCGTACACTTCTGTCCCCATCAGTTTACTCCAAAGAAATGCAGCCCAATAGTTGGGGCGCGGTTCATGAGTATCCTGATCGAGCAATGCATATTCACTTGCACATAATGTATTATGCATTACCACCTGAACACCTTTTTTTGCCAGTCTGCCTAATTGTTCCAGATATCGGAAACAGTCATTATAAGTAGCTGCCCACGGATTACCTCCGCAAGCTGCTTCAGCAGTCTCGGTTAGCCAAATGGGTGCATCAGGGTTGTATTTGTCGCGTAATTTTTTATAAAATTCGAACTCTTTTTCCGTTTTGCTAAACCATTCACTGGTACGTTCGTCTTCCGGAGTAAGATCTCCACCACACCTTTTTGATACCCCTCCATAAAAATGATAAGAAAAGATTTCAAATTCAGGGATGGGTTCCGTTGTATACATCGCTTCTGTAGTTATTGTTTTACCAATAGCGCCAGCCGCAACATTCACCTCACTTGTGTCAATTAACAAGCCACCTTCACCTACTGAACCGGGGCCCACTATTTTCATTTCGGGAATGGCAGATTCTACAAAACTCTTAAAAGAAGCAAAATCTCTGTTAAACCAGGCTGCATCATAACCTGCTGGCCCGCCTCCCAACGCGGCAAATGTCGGTTCGTTGAACATTTCGGCTGCTGCAATCTCTCCTCCAATTAATTTGGTATAATTTACCAGTGGTTCTATCTGTGCCGGAGTCCAGTTCCCTTCGCTGTCGCGCATACCGTTGCTGACTGCAAACGATGTTACTAATTTCGAATTGGTTGCCTCACAAAAATCAATCACTCCTTTCCATTGTTTTCTTGTGAGAACATTTTCGTAACCTTCCGGAGCAGTTGTTAATTGAGGTTCATCATCATCCTGAAAATAGGTTGTATTTGCCCAGGTGCCACTTACCCTAATATACAAAGGTTCTAATGCATTAGTGAGCATTCGCAATTTTTCATCGTACAGATTAACTGCGGGGATGGTTCTTTTTAAAGCGTTAAAATCTCCTGTCGCTACCTTGGATGGATCAAGCAAATCGTAAGGAATCCAAAATTCACCACCAACCACCTCACACATTTCAACATTAAACGATTGATATTTTTCATCAACCTGACCAATAAGTTTTAAATCAGATAAATTTAATATAGAAATTCCCTCTTTACTCTTTTGCGTGGGAGTACAGGAAAAACCAAAGAATAAAAATACCAATGTAATTATGACCAGACTTTTTTTCATTTTTTGACATTCTTTGAATTAATAAATTACTGTATTAGTTGACACCAAAAGTATTCAATACAAGATATACGTTAGTACCAGCCGGTTTGTTGGAACTATTTTAATTCAAAGACTTTTTGTACTCAGTGGGTGTTTGGCTGGTTTCCTCTTTAAAAATTCTGTGGAATGATGTTTTTGAATTAAATCCACATTCAAATGCTATACCCAGAATCGAATAATGACTGTATTTCGCATTGACTATCATTTTTTTTACTTCTTCAATCCTGTATTCATTAATCAATTTATAAAAATTCTTTTTTTGACCTAAATTTATCACCTGTGATAAATTTTGCCTGGAAATATTTAAATCGTCAACCATCATTTGTAAATTGAAATCCGGATCGAGATACGGTTTTTTTGTTTTCAAATAATCGGTAACTTTTTGATTAATGTGTTCAACTTTATAGTCGCTCAAAGCAGAACGTTTGTATTTTTCACTTTGGTCATTTTCAGCACTTTTTTCTGAATTCTTTTTTAATTTATAGATGGCTGATTGATTATTTCCAAAGTACACCATTAGAAATGTAAAAATGGTCAGGTTGGTTGTAAGTGGAAATATTGACACAAACCTGATGCTAAAAATTTTAAAAACAAGAGATAAAATAAAATCAGCCAAAAACAGAAGAACAAAAATAATTACAACAAATATTAACCAGCTAAACGTATTTTTCGGGGTATAGTTTGAGAAATAGTAGGGTATCTTTTTTCTGTGACTCAGAATAATTCTGATGGCAAAAAACCAATATAAAAACAGAGAAAGAAGCAAAAGCAAATAATAAATCTTATTATTCCCCGACAGTGAATATTCCTCAAATCCGTATGGATTTGAAAAAGATATCGGATGGGTTACAGAACGATGAATGCCAACCAATAAGAGTGGTAAAATATGAATTAAATGCTGCTTTTTGAGTTGAAAATTATGAATTGCCAGCGAGGATACGTAGAAGTATAATAATGGCCCCAATAAAAAAAGAAAAGGGAAAATACCTGGTTTAAAATAGTCGACTACTTCAAAAGGAAGAAGTTCGGAGCCAAGAAAAATAGCATTTACAAACAACCATATCGCTAATAATAGGAAACTTAAGTGTTTGGGGCGTTTTGAAATAAATAGTATTGTCCCGAATAATGACTGTACAAATCCAACAATGATTATTATTTCACCCATTTTTCTTCTTCAAAGTTAATATATTTACTCCCTTGTTTTAAACAACCATATTTCAAAGAAAGTCATAATTGTTTTTATACTCTAATATTTTTTTTAACTGCTTGTTTTGTAGTTTTTTATGTGTGAATTATATTGTATTATAATCTTAAAATTTACATTTTTCGTGGTGAAGGACATTCTAAAGGCCTTTATTGCAGAACTCCAGGTACAAGTCGTTAAAATCAGTAGAAACTTAATTCTGCGTTGAAATATTCTCACCAAAGAAAATCGTCAGTAAGGTGGGAATTATTATTTTGAATTTTTTCTCCATAACGCAGGTGAATACTGAAGAACATTCCGGTCTAAAAACAGGATGGTGACAGATTGCAGTCAAAGGTTACCGCTTGAGCAGAAAAAAATATTTCAATATTGAGCTACAATATTTTACTTCATTCTTAAAAAAATTGTGTTAAGAAAAGTACAATAAAAAGCCAACTATATATCCTTTTTCAGGACACTGTTTCCCATGAAAAACAGGTGCGATTAGAGAAAAGTGGGTGTTATTGTTCATTTCGGTATAATTTCAGGTGCAATGTATATAAAAAGAGCGCAATCCAAGAAAAATGGACGTAGATGTAGGGTTGTAGATTTAAATAGGTGCAAGGCAAAGAGTGAGTTGAATCTAAAATTATCTATTTTGCAGTGAAGAATTATGGGCAATTATGTGCACTAAGGGCATGTTATGAGGTAAAATATGATGGGTTTTAAACCGTTGTAAAACCCATCTCAAAGTTGTATGCTCATTCTTGTTTAACTTTAATTAACAATTATTTTGTTTTCATGACACGTATTTTTCGTTATTATCGATTTTATCATTTGCAGCCATTATTAATTTTTCGACTGCCGGATAATTTTCTTCACTCGTTTGAATTTTAATCAAGTTCATCGTACATTATAGTTTTAGAAGGCATATTCGTGCTGTTCGAACGTTTGTTTTTACTATTACAAAGTACACTCCTGATCTAAGAGATGATACATCAAAATAAGAACCTGTTGCTGCCTGTTCATTCATTAGCATTTCGCCTGTAGTTCTATACATCAATAGATTATCAATTAGCTCGTTTTGAGTTAATTGCACTGTAAATCCTTTGTTGGTGGGATTGGGGTAGATTAGTATTCCACTGGCGTCCTTATATCCGGTAACGGCATTTATATTTTCGACGGTAATGAACATTGTATCCGACGAAAAACAGGAGGCTCCATTAGACACCGTCACCCAAACCGGATGAATGCCCAGACCGAGTTCGCTGGCAACGATGGTAAGATTGGCTTCGGTTGTTCCATCGCACCAAATAATAGAACAATCGGAGTTTGGAATATGAAGGGATGTGGAATCTTCAATTCCTAAAACCCGATCAGGGCCAAGATCAACTACAAGTTTTTCATAAACGATAACCTGGAATTCGATTACACCTGTGCATTCATTTTTGGTTACCTTGTAAGTTAAAGTATGCATTCCCGCTCCGGCTACTGAAGGATCGAAATAAAGGCCTGAAACGCCTGCGCCGGAAAGTATTCCACCTTCGGGAATTGCTTCGATAGAAACCGGCAGCTGATCTTGGCAGAATGAAAGGTTTTCATTCAAAATTTCAGGGTGGATTACAGAATCTACAATTACCTGAAATTCGGTTTCTCCTCTACATTTGTTTTCAGTTACTGTGTAAGTTAAAGTATGCGTTCCCGGCCCGGCCACTGAAGGATCGAAGTAAAGTTCCGAAACACCGGCACCTGAAAGTATTCCACCTTCGGGAATTGCTTCGATAAAAACCGGCAGCTGATCTTCGCAGAATGAGAGGTTCTCATTCAAAATTTCAGGATGGATTACCGAATCTACGATAATCTGGAATTCGATTACACCTGTGCATTCATTTTCGGTTACGGTGTAAGTCAAGGTGTGCGTTCCCGGCCCGGCCACTGAAGGATCGAAGTAATGTTCTGAAACACCTGCTCCGGAAAGTATTCCACCTTCGGGAATTGCTTCGATAAAAACCGGCAGCTGATCTTCGCAGAATGAGAGGTTCTCATTCAAAATTTCAGGATGGATTACCGAATCTACGATAACCTGGAATTCGATTACACCTGTGCATTCATTTTCGGTTACGGTGTAAGTCAAGGTGTGCGTTCCCGGCCCGGCCACTGAAGGATCGAAGTAATGTTCTGAAACACCTGCTCCGGAAAGTATTCCACCTTCGGGAATTGCTTCGATAAAAATCGGCAGCTGATTTTCACAAAAGGAGAGGTCTGAATTCAGAATTTGTGGCTGAGGTACGGAATCCACAATTGCCTGAAACGTTGTTTCTCCTATACACCCATTCTCGTCGGTTAAGGTATAGCTTAGGATGTGTGTGCCTGGTCCGGCAAGAGCAGGGGAGAAGTATAAATCAGAAACGCCTTCGCCGGAAAGAACGCCTCCTTCAGGAAGTGCTTCGATTAGAACTGGTTGCTCATCTTCGCAGAAAGTGAGATCCGCAGTTACGATGGTTGGTTGCGGATTCCCGTATATGTCGATGGTTTTTTCGAATGAATTATTGGTGCTATTATTGTCGAGCGAACAAGTCAGTAGAAATTCAAATGTGTAGTTCTGTTCAGCGCTTAAATCCAGATGATTATTCATTTCATAACTTAGCACTTCGTTGGGTAAAAGTGATTCAGAAAGCACCACTATTTCTTCAACACTCTCATTCGAAGAACAAATCATTTGAATCATAATACTGTCGCCGGATAAAGCTGGATCTGGTCCCAAATTTTTAATGGAAACGGATACCATTTCATCGTCAGACAAGGTGCAGGATGATACCGGGCAATTTAATGCCGTTATCGTAAAGTCTGTAACACGCGGTTCTTCTTCTCCCGAAACTGAAATATTATCCAGCCCGGCGCCCATTCCCCATTGATAAAGATCGTCGTAGTAAAAGCCCAGTTGAATGCCGTTTTTACAAATTTCCGGGGGCAGTTCAACTGTTTTATGTGCCCAGGCAACGGCCTTTTCCAGGTTAATAAATTCATGCCACTCCGTTTCTTCCTGGTTTTTGTAAACCACATGTAATTCATCAATGGCATCGTAAATTTCGGTTTTTAATAAATAATCAAATGAAAGTGAAATGTTTGAATAATCGGCAAGCAGTAGCGGGGGAGTGGCAGCTATATCGGAAACGTGTACAGCTTCTCCGGCAGTGTAGGAATCAGTTGCAATAAATTTAGTGTTATTCGCTGAAAAATCGAGGTAGTAACAATTCAGTGATTCACTATCTCCCCATTGCCAACCCGAAATGTTGTCTTTTATCTGTACATCTGTAGTACCGGTTTCGAAATCAACAATGTAGGGCAACGAGCGGGCTGTTCGGGGATAAACTGTAACTTCATTCGTTCCAAGGCTTTCGGTTTCTGTATTATTTATGGAATAAACCGCTGTTACGTAATACGTGTATTCGTTATCGAAAATGATTGTTGCATCGTTGTAAGTGGGCGTATTGCTCTCGGACAGAAATGTGCCATTTTGATAGATTTTATATTTATCAGGAACTCCGAAAACGGGAGGAGCCCAACTGAGTAAAATGGCAGATTCACTGATGGCATAAGTTAAGTTTTGAGGAGGAAAGATTTCCGACTGTGTTTCAATTCCTGTTACTACCAGGCTAAACGCTTGTGAGCCTCCGTACAGCGTTCCCGAATGAGAAATCCTGATAGTAAAATTACTATCCCCCGGATTTGTAAAATAAACCTGTTCCACATTATCAATATGATTTGCTCCGTGTGTAGCCGAAGCTGCCGGGCTTTCGATATCGAGTACCCAGGGAAGAAAAGATTGCGAGGTAGTTGTATTTTGTATCGTTAAATTAAGATCGTTTTTCAGCTTACTGGTTCGTTGATTCAAGGAAGGAGTGGAAGCTTGTCCGGCCGGATCTGTCCAACAAATTGTGGCTTTTAAAAAAGGGGCATCGCCAGCTGTTGTTACCGGAAACGTTATTTCTTCTCCCTCATTTAATACTTTCTCATAAATATTTTTACCCTGATTGTTTGAATTGTTGTAAATCAGATCCGCTGCTGCTTTTATATTTATCAAACCCCAGCCAAAACTATAATCGGGGCCGGAATTGCCTAAATCGGTGGCCGAATGCATTAAGATACTTTTCAAGGTAGAAGATCTTAATTTTACGCCGGGCTGAAGCAGATTCTGGAGTTGAAGCAAAAGAGCAATAGAACCCGTAGCAGCTGCTGTAGACATTGACGTACCGGTGTATGTATCGTAACTTGTATTGGTTGAGGAAATGGAAGAATAAACATCAACGCCATCTGAAACCAGATCCGGTTTTATTCGCCCATCATCAGTTGGGCCAAAGCCACTAAAAGCAGTCATGTTTTTTGCATCATCAACTGCTCCGATAGTCAGTATATTTTTGGCTACTGCTACCGGCGATAAACAATCGTAACCATCTTCGCCGCCGTCAGGCTCGCGTTCATCGTTAACCAATATCCAGTTTTCGTCCCACACATAATGAGAAACCGCTGTTTCCGGGCCATCGTTTCTATCGTTTCCGGCCGATTTTACAATGAGGTAGTATGGGGCCATTTGCGCAATGTAATCCAGATCGGCACTCACATCGCTGTAAAAGCCAAACTCATAATCTTCGGTAGCCGAAATGTTCGGATCGCCGTACCAATACCAGTTTTCGTTTTGTGCATTGTAATACCAGCCGCATAATGGTCCGTACGAGTGATTTGAAATGGTTATTCCATCAGCAGCGGCGCTGGCCATTTCTGCAATATCATTATCTAAATCCCATCCCTTGATGAGGGCTTTCCCGGCCATTCCTTTAGCTTCGGATTTTTTCCCCATAGCAATCATGGTACCCGAAATATGTGTTGAGTGGTCAGATACCGGCATGTTTAAATCGCGCATTGTAATCCGTGAACCATCCGGACTTTGAAACTCCTGGTGTGTAGCTAAAACCGTTCCTCCATCCCAGAGATTTATTTCAATCCCTTCGCCTGTAAGTTCGGGGTATTCGTTGCCGGGCGACCAAACCTGGTCGACAGCAAGAGTTGCCGCAACACTTAAATTGTCGGTGGCATAATAAACCGGTTGATTGTTCTGGCCCAGGCGTTGAAGGCTAATTACCCGGCCGGATTCTTCAATGTAAAATACGGGTATTTTTAAGCTGACGGCAAGCGAATCAGCAATTCGCTTTTGCTCCGTCCATCTGGCACTTCTTTGCAAGGCAAACCGGTTTAATTCTGTTTTGTTTGATTCAGCCAGCTGGCTTGGCTGTGCAGGTAAAATGTGGGTGCTTCCAGAGAGAATGATCAAAATTATACATCCTTTTAATAGAGAAGCTGTGGTACGATGTGTAAACATATTGCCGGATTTTAGAGAACCATCTGCCACAGAATGGCAGATAGCTACACTTCAGATTACTACACGGGAAAATTTTGATAAAACCACAATTGCCTGGTGATTATATATTTTAAGGTTGGTAATTTGTTAAAAAAATAATATTTGAATCCCCATGTACATAATCCAGAACTTGTACGGCGTCATCAACGGCTATTGCAAAACCCTGTACTTTTGTATGGTCAAAATCAGCCCACCGGTAAGTGAATTGAGGCTGGGAACCTATTCCTTTAAAGTCAACCATACCTTCAAAAATGTCGAAAACTGAGAACACCGGACCTTCTGAAACACCATTCTCATTTACAGGATAGTAAACATTGTCCCAAACCAGATACTGGATATACCGGTCTTGATAAACTCCACGGTTGTACTGAAATTGCGCATCGCCTTCTCTTGGTTCTGTGAAATTCCAATAATAATTATTGTCGTGATTAAAATCATAATCGTGTTCATTCAAGATAGGATTCAGACCGATACAATCCAGAAAACCATTAATGTATACTACTTCATCAATGTCAACGGTGCCGGTTTTGTCTGAACCTGCAGAAAAACAACCTGCAGCAAGCAGTAGCGGATCGATTTGGTAATCGGCTAAGAAAGCCAACCGGTTCTGGTAGTTGTTCTCTGCTGTTTCTTCATACATATAATTCATCAGGTATTGATAGATGGCCATATTTTCACGAGGCGAGTCTATTGTTTTGGTAAGAACAAGCGAGTCGGTGACAACAAGATCATAATTCCAAATGGATAGCCGACCACAGAAATCAAGCGTGAAATCATCTCCGACTTCTATTACTTTCATGACTTCTTCAAGGGCTTGATCTAAAACCGATTGCGGTGAGCGAACAATGTTTAAACGCCCGAAATCTACTTCAATGGGACTGGCCGATTCAGGAACTTCACCATATTGGTCAAGTTCAATTACTGTTCCGGTAATAGCATCGATGGGTTGTACAAAATACTCATCGTCTCCAATCTCTCCATTCAGGTCGACATCAACAGTAGTCATTATAGGAACACCATCTGCATCCCTCAATAGCACGTACAAATCGCCGTAGTCTCCTCCACGGGTAGTTCCTGAATCATCATTTCCCTTAATGTGATCATTATCATCGGTGTTCCCACCTGCCCATTCCGGCCGGTCAGAATCATCATCTACATTTGGGAAAACATCGCCTTTTTGGCAGTTGCTTAGCAGAATTGTTAAGCAGCTCATTAAGAGTAAAAAAAATACATAGCGAGAATAGCGGATAATTGTTTTCATGGCAAAGAAATTTTTGATTAAAATAAATCCTGGCTCTATTTCTGACTATGTCATTGGGTTTAACAATTTACAAAAATAGAAGGGGCAAGACAATCCTAAAATTGTTGATTTTTCTGACTCACTGGCCAGTTTCAGATCAACATTTGCGCTAGTGGAAGTAAACAATTCAGAACTCTGTCTCAACAATTATACGGTATCAAGTAGACACTTCTTTGTAATTTTTTGTAACTTGTATATCGGTTTTTTGATTTGTTTGCCATGCTTTTTAATGACACCATGAAAATATTGATTGCCTATGATCAGAGGTTGGTTGCTGAATGTCTTAAAACTTATATGGTAGAAAATCAGCATTCTCAGATAGTAGGTCTGGTCAACAATGCCGAAAATCCGTTTAAAGTTATTGCCGATTTACGTCCTAACTTAATAATCTTTGAATTTAAGTTGTGGTCTATAAAATATATAGACTATATGTCGAAGTTAAATTTAAAATTTCCGCGACTAAAAATACTGGTTATCTCCGAATTGATTTCGCATGTTCTTATGATGAAGATTATGCCTTTTATTAACGGGTATATTGTGAAAAGCTGTTCGGCAGATAAAATCATTCTTGCTATTCAGGAGATTAAAACTGCGGGAAAATATTTGTGTCCTAAGGCCGTAGATAAATTTTTTAGTTGTCAGAGAGAAGAGCAGAATGATTCAAAATTAACCAGCAGAGAGAAACAGATTTTAGGAACATGGATTACCGAAGAAACCTATAATGCGGTAGCAAATACACTTAATATAAGTGAGTCGACTGTACGTACGCATTTGAAAAATATTCGGGAAAAATTGGGCAGTCTAAATCATTTACAAATGATGATTTATGCCTGTCAACACAATTTAATAAGCGATAAACACAAACCAATTTGCCCGAATTGCAGGTTTTCAGCAAGCATTTCCTAATAGTTCAACGTATTCATTTAGGCTTTTTGTATTGGGCTGATAATTAAAAATTGCCAGTTTTTGGAGCTTCTTTAGGCTTTATCCAGTATTTGTTTGCCGGTGTTGGTGGTGTAAAACCAAGGTATCAGCGTTTCACGCACGTGTTTGTTGGCCATTAATGCATCACGTATTGTTTTAAAGAGAGGAATTAAACACTCTGCCGATTTGGAGTCAGAACTATTTCGGTCGATATCAGTGAGTATTTTTTTAATTAGTTCGAAATTTTTTTGGTGAATTGTCAAATGAATAAACAGTTTTAATAAACTGCACTGTAGTTTTTGGTTATTTGCGTAGTAGTTTAGTATGCGTTTAAATAGGTCGTTGCTTAGAGGATTGTTCCCTTTCCAGTAAAGCAGGAGAAGGAAATGAAACACAATGTTTTGATTGAATTTTAAATAAGTATCGGATTGAATTTCGTGGTTAACTACATTATATTCGTAAAGAATTCCGTTTGAAATTAATTCGCGTAAGGCAAAATCGTTAAACTGAACTTGCAGTAATTTATCTTTTAACACCGAATTTCGTTCCTTCCCTTTGTTGCAGATTTCGATAAACTGATTGATAAGTATTTGTTTGTCTTCACTGTAAGGAGGGGAGAACAACCTTTTTTGCAGAAAATTTTTCAGAAGAATAATCTCCGAGATCGTATCTACTTCTTTAAACGATTCGATAAAAAGTCTCAGGAAATAGGGATTTTTTATTATGTGTAAAATGTCTGTATGATATTTCTCCAGATAAGAAAAATCGTACGGGAACTCAAATTTGTTGAGCAAGGTTTCAATTTCTGTTCTTTCAAATGGCGGAACATTTGTTTTTGCGTAGTTGTCATAATTAGAGGGTGTTACGCCATGCCAGCATGTTTTTAAGTAAGGCGTTTTTTGAGCCATGTACAGAAAAATATCCATGTTTTCGGGTCTGCAACTAAAAATTACTTTGTAATTTCCATTGTCAATTCCCATAATCATGCGAATAATATTTTCAGCCAGTTCGTGGTATCTTTTTTTATCGAAAAATATGTCGTCCACATCATCAATTATCATCCATAATTTTCCTTTTTGCTTCTCCGGATGATTTTGAAAATAGAACTCTGTACCGACAGTTAATTTAAAATCGAGAAGCTGGTTTAAGATCTCAGAGTTTTGATTTTTTGCATACAAGTTGAAGAATATGGCACCATCAACAAGTGTTACAATATCGTTTTTATACAGCGCATCTTTCTGAAGAAAGTATTTTTCTACCAGCTGAATAAGGAGTGTTGATTTTCCGAATCCATCGGGTGCGATAAAAAAAGTCGCTGTTTTCCCCGATTCCAGGAAATTATTCAAATGCTCGTTTGCAAATTCCCTGAAAACAAATAATCCATTTTTGTAGTGGGTTTTTTGTACTAACGAATTTAAACTATGATTGGTAATTTGCATAACCTGTCGACGAGTTTCTTCCCATATATCGTTATTTGCCGTATGAGGCTCGAAAGTATTAAAACGGGCAAGGTATTCTTCTTTGTTTTTAAATCCCAGGAACCTTAAAAGTGTTTCTTGTGTATATCGTGATGGGTGAAATGGTGATTTTATAAGACCAAAAAATCGTTTTATTGTAGAACTGCTTACCTGCCGATGTGTTTCAGCATAAATTTTATTAATTAGCCAATCACAATCCTTCTGGTGACGAATATCTCTTCCTGCCTTTTCAACTACATCTCCCCTCAATCTATTTAGCTGAGACTGGTTCATTTTTGGTTAAACAGTTTTTGTCTTTTTACATGGTTTAAGCTGTTTAGGTTACACGTTGTCAGGCGATCAAGAGCTTCTGCGAAATTAAAAAACAACTTAAAAACCGCGCCGAATCTGTTTTTTAGACGTCTGCAGAAAATGAATAAAATGAATAAGAAAATGAATAAACTGAGCTCATTTACAGCTATAAAAAAACAGTAATTTTGCTACTGGAATATATTTGGTATTAGAGTCATGAAAACAATTTTGGAACAAAAAACTAAGAGGTATCTGTTCGAAGCCAGACCAAGATATCCCGATCCATTTTATTTTTCGTATGGTGCGAATCAAAAACAAGAATCTTCAAAAGAAGAGCGGCATTATTCTTACATAGTTCCATGGCAAATGAAAGAATATGTTAAGTAAATAAGGGTAATTAAGATTACATAATCGAATTGTTAAGCGCATCATTCCGGCAAAAATTTGCCGGAAAAAAGAGGTATTTGACTGGGCAGATTAAACCAAAAAGAAAACAGATGAATGTATTAATGTTTGGGTGGGAATTTCCTCCGCACATATCAGGAGGCTTGGGTACAGCTTGCTACGGCATTACAAAAGCGTTATCGGCAAATCCGGGAATTAACTTAACTTTTGTGGTTCCGAAAGCATGGGGAGATGAACCTGCTTCGTCGATGAAACTGGTAGGCGCAAATAAAATTAACCTAATAAAAAGTAAAATCAAAACAGAGCGATTTCATTTTCCTCACACCAAAATCACGGTTCAATCAAACCTTGTACCTTATATCGATCCTGAGGATTATAAACGTGAGCAACTGCAAAAAATGCAAAGTTACAGTAAAACAACACATTTATCTGGAGAGACAATTGAATTTTCAGGAGCCTATACATCCGACTTAATGACCGAAATTCACAACTTCTCGGTAATTGCCGAGTACATTTCCTCCCAAAGTAACTTCGATTTAATTCATGCGCACGACTGGCTTACCTTTCCGGCAGGAATACAAGCTAAAAAAGCCACCGGAAAACCACTGGTAGTTCATGTACATGCTACTGATTTCGATCGAAGTGGGGGGAGTGTAAATCCACGTGTTTATGAAATTGAGAAAGCCGGGATGGAGGCTGCCGACCTGATAATTACAGTAAGTAATCATACGGCAGAAATGGTTGTGGAAAAGTACGGTATCACTCCATTGAAAATTAAAACCGTACACAATGGTTTGGAGCCCTTTAAAAATGCCGGAACGCGACCAAAAAGCAAAAAACATAACACAAAACTGATAACTTTTTTGGGACGTATTACCATTCAAAAAGGACCACAGTATTTTGTTGAAGTAGCCCGAAAGGTGCTGCCTTACATGAACGACGTTAAGTTTGTTATGGCCGGAAGTGGTGACATGATGGAAGCCACAAAAATGCTGGTCAATCAATACGGACTCAACGATAAATTTATATTCCCCGGATTTTTGAAAGGCGAGCAGGTAAATCATTTACTACACCGTTCCGATCTTTTTATCATGCCTTCGCTGTCAGAACCTTTTGGACTTGTTCCGCTGGAAGCCATGCACTTTAAAGTTCCTGTAATAATTTCAAAACAATCGGGAGTTTCCGAGGTGATTCATAATGCCATAAAAGTTGATTTTTGGGATACTGATGCCATGGCAGATGCTGTTTATGGTATTTTAAACCGGCCTGCAATAGGGAAAATATTAAAGAAAAAGGGAGCTCATGAAGTGCAGCATCTGAACTGGGAAAAACCAGCATCGAAAATTTTACGCATTTACAGTCAGGTAGTACGAGCTTAAAATACAATGCAATGAAGACAATATGTTTTTGCGCAAATATTCACATTCCTCCCCCAAAGTTTTACTGCCGGTTTTTTCATATTCGCCAAAATCATGCTAACCTGTCGTGCCCCGAAATTGAAACGTATTACAAACAAGTTTGTAGCAGTAGATTAGTACCCTGGCTGAAACTGCTAAATAAGCTCATAAGCGAATCTGACGGAAAACTCAAGCTTACACTTTCTATTTCAGGAAGCACATTAATGAAGCTTAAAGAATATAATCCCGATGCTTTAGTTTTAATGGGTAAATTACTAGCGAACCGACAAATTGATTTTTTTGCAGTACCTTATTCTCATTCGTTGCTGTCTTATGCTAACAGTGAATATTTCCGAACAGAAACAGAGAAACACCAACTGCTTTTAAAAGATATGTTTGGCAGCCAGCCGGAGGTTTACCTTTTGCCAACCGCTTTTAATTCGAAACAACTGCTTAAATCGATAACAGAAATAAACAGAAGTGCCGCAATAGTTTACCACGGCAAATTTAGTGACAATCAGTTCCAAATTCCGAGTGAAGAGTGTGGGTGGCAAACGCCAAAACTATTTCCTATAAATTGTCAGCTTAGTTATATTCTACAAAATGGTCTGTGTGGTATTGGCAAAAAATCTGTTGAATCTTCTGCCTCCGCTTTGTACTCGAAATTTATGAAGCATTTCCCGTCCTCGGATCCTGAAATAGTTATCTATAATCCTTTAAATATTAGTCCTGATTTTCAGTTGATAGCTGATAGTATTTTTGCTGCTTTTTTGAAAAAGTTGGTAAAAAAAACTGATACAACTTTCCTTCTTCCCTCTCAACTTCCCAAACATACATTTGTTTTCGATACATCCATGCCTAAAAAGGATGCAAAACCAGTGGCCGGTTTGTACCTGAAAAACAAACTTCAGAAAGAGGCATTTAGATTTTTACAAAAGGTGGAGGATTGTACCGGGTTGGATTCTCCGGAATTATGGGAAGTGATTAATGATATGGAATATTTGAGGTATATGAGTTTGAAATTTGTAAAACCGTCTTTTGTTAAAAGGTATTTTAATCCTTACTCAAGTCCGTACATGGCCTATCTCAGTTATATGAATATACTCGAGAACATTTGGATGAATCAGCAGGACAAAACTGCTTTCTCGCGTAAAAGTAATGTTTCGGTAAATACTTAAAGTATTTTGCGGATAACCAATTTATTAATTTAAAAACCTAATCTTTCTGTTCGCCGAATTGTTCACCTAAAATATGGTTTTTTTTGGTACGTTGTGAAAATAAAAAGCACTGAAATACAATGCTTTGACATTTTTTTTATTATAGATGATATGTGAAATAGTGGAGCTGGCGGGAGTCGAACCCGCGTCCAAACGAGGAAGCAACAAGCTTTCTACATGCTTAGCCCCGACTTGGTTTTCGTGTAAACACCGGATCAAGGCCACCCATATTTACCTTAGCTCCTAAATTTTCGCAGAAATTCCGGAGCAAAATTTCCACTAGCTTCGATTTACTTGCACCGCCGGTTCGGACCGCTTCAAAGCATTAGCATCCGGGCGATGTCTTGTCTCAGAACCTTGTTCCGGGATTAAGCAGTTAACCTACTGTGATTCGGTTACGCAGCAAGAGCGTAATTATTTTCGCCAATTAATATTTTGATCATTATTTTATAGGGTCAACAACCAAAACCCTGCATGCTTACCTGCCTCTTCTACCCGCTGTCAAAACCAGTCAGCCCCGCAGAAGTCTTATGTGCTTGATAATTAATCAAAAATAAAATATTGGAAAATCCCAAGTAACAAATGTACCTATTTTGTATATTCTCCAACCGTCTTATTGGTCGCAAAGATACATAAATTTTAATTTTTGCAGAATTTTAAGATTTAAAAATGTGTTTACTAAATGTTGTCTAATTGATTACTAAAATCAATAAAAATGGCAAAAGGAAATGTAATAAATGAGATTTTGAGGAAACAAGTGTTTGTGCCGTGGTTTTTTTTGCTGGGTTCATTTCACATCCATTGAGTAAATCTTTGCTTCCTTTTAACGATTCATATTTAAATGCTGAGAAAAAGATTCAAATACTGATTTCTTTATATACATTAATATCAATATTTCACAAGTTTATATTGTTGGGCGATTTCTTTTCCGTTGAATATTTTTACCAAATACAAACCACTGGCAATATGTTCCAAATCAATTTCATTTGTTCTTCCTTCCAATTTTTTTATTAAAATTGTTTTTCCAGTACCATTAATAATTAACATAGTTAACTGATTAGGATAATTTGTTTCAACAAACAGTTTATCTGTAACCGGATTGGGGTAGATTTGAATAGTATTCTTATTTGAAAAATCGCTAATTCCAGTTTCGATATTATTGATTATATTAAAAGTAAATAATTTAGAATAAACTTCACCACCTAAATCCATGGTTTGTATTCTCACAGAGTAGGAACTTTTAGTTTCATAATCAAATACTTCGTTGGTTTTAAGCGTATCACCAAATATTATGAAACTACTGTTATCGTTATCAACTTCTCCTGAAACAAGCGAATACGTATGGGAATCATCAATATCTTCATCTGTTGTGGTAAGTGTTCCTACTTGAGTTCCAATTACTTTATTTTCTTCAATTTCTAAATTTGATAATACAATGTCAGTTGGGTTTTCATTAATATCATTAATTGTGATTGCAAACGTTTTACTAAAAGTTCCTCCGTTCCTATCATCAGTTTGTATTCTTACTAAATTTACATTCTTAGTTTCATAATCAAATACATCATTAGTGAGTAATTTATCTCCGGAGATAGCAAAATTGCTGTTATTGTTATCTCCTGTTCCAGAAGCAAGCGAATAGGTGAATGCATCCGAGTCAGTATCAGTTGAAGTAAGTGTTCCAACAATTACGCCTATTGTATCGTTTTCATTCACAACAGAACTTGTTAATTCAATATTTGTTGGTGATAGGTTTTCATCTGTTTCCATTATTGAAATTGTAAATGATTTAGAATAAACTTCACCTCCGGAATCTTCTGTTTCTACCCTTATTGAATAGGAACTTTTTGCTTCAAAATCAAATACTTCTCCACTTTGTAAATTATCTCCTGAAATAGAGAAACTGCCATTATCGCTATCTCCTGTACCTGAAATAAGAGTATATGTAAATGAATCACCGGAATCTTCATCAATAGATGAAAATGTTCCAATTTCTGTTCCAACTGGTTTTTCTTCTTTTATTTCAGAATTTGACAAAACAATACCTGTGGGTGATTCATTCATATCATTAACTGAAACTGTGAACTGTTCAGAAAAAGTTTCACCGCCAGAATCTTCTGTTTGTATTCTTATTGAATAAGAAGATTTTGTTTCAAAATCAAATACTTCATCAGTGAATAATTTATCTCCTGAGATAGTAAAACTGCCATTATTGGTATCTCCTGTCCCAGAAACAAGAGAATAGGTGAATGTATCCGAGTCGCTATCGCTTGAAGTAAGTGTTCCAACTTCTGTACCTATTGTTTCATTTTCGTTCACATCAGAACTTGACAATGATATATCTGTTGGTGTATTGTTTATTGACGAACTTAAAATAGTATTTGATTTAATTTCAACAGTAGATGCTGATTTTAAGTTAACTTCACTCTCACAATTTATCTCTTTGTCGAAAGATATGTAATACTGATAATTAAAAGACGGATTCGTAGTTAAATCAGAGTAAGTGCCGTTACTTGAAGAAATTTGAGTAAGAAGTTCAAACTCACCATTTCCTATTTTACGATATATTGAATAAGAAGGAATACTTAATCCGACATAATGTGACCAGAAAAGATTTACTTCTCCCGAAGTTCCACGGTTCTGTGATAGGTGAATTGTATTGTGATTAGCACTCAAAGAGGATTCATTTCCACAACTGTCAATCATCGAAACTTTATAACTGAAACTTTGTGTTCGGTTATTAATTAGTGAATCTTTAAGAGAATTTTCAGTACAACTGATTTCACCAATTTGCTGATAATCATCTAGCGTGACACCTTCTCTGTAAATCACATATTTTTCAACGTTATAATTGTTTAAACCTTTATCTAAGTGAATAATATTTGATTCTCCTTCCGATGTAACATAACAAATACTTGTTCCTTCAAAAATTGGTTTCAGAGATAAAGAAAATTCTTCTTCAATAGTCATTTCATCACCATCAGTGATTACAACAGAGTATGTTCCCGCAGATAAATTTGATAGATTCTGAGTTGTATCCCCGGTGTTCCAGGTAAATTCTAAAGGTGGAACATATTCAACAACATCGAACGAAATTGAACCTGTTGGAGATCCTTCGCAAACTGGGTCTTCTATGGTTATGTTTTCAATTCTAAAATCATTTCTGTCAATAATGGTAATTGTAAATGATTTTGAATAGGTATTACCAGCCAAATCTTCAGTTTGAACTCTTAAAGAATAGGAAGATTTTGTTTCAAAATCAAATATTTCATTGGTTTTGAGAGTGTCTCCTGTAATAGTGAAACTACTGTTATCTGTATCACCTTCTCCTGGAACGAGTGAATAAGAGAATGCATCTTCTGAATCAATATCGGTGGTGGAAAGTATTCCAACTCTCGTGCCAACAATTTCATTCTCATTTACATCAGTACTTGATAATACAATGTTGGTTGGTTGATTGGCATATAGGTAAGAACAGTCTTTACTGTCATTCATTGTCCAATTCAGGTTATTAATCAGATAATTCCTTTTTGACTCAGATTCACAATATCTTAATCTGGAATCAAAAGTTTCATTTAAAGGCAAATGGTATATACCACTGTTATGATTTTCAACTATTTTTTTCAAAAATTTGTCATAATTTTCAACTGATAGATTGGTTCCTCTTAAGAAATAGAAGTAATTATTAACTTTTAAGTAATTCCATACACTAATGTCCTGATTAAAGGAAGTTGCATTAGTAAACATGGTATTCATAGTTGTTACGGAAGACACGTCCCAGTTACTAATATCCTGATTAAAGGAAGTTGCATTATAAAACATCGCGGCCATATCCGTAACTGAAGATACATCCCAATTCTCGATATTTCCATTAAATGACGATGCTTTATTAAACATTGAACTCATGTCAATAACAGAAGACACATTCCAATTTCCAATATTCTGATTAAAGGAACTTGACGTATCAAACATTCCTTTCATATTAGTAACAGAGGACACGTCCCAATTTCCAATATCCTGATTAAAAAAGCTTGTTTCCAGAAACATTCTTGACATATTGGTAACGGAAGACACGTTCCAATTACCAATGTTCTGATTAAAGCGGGTGGCGCAAAACATATGAGACATCAACCTAACCGAAGATACATCCCAATTTGCAATATCCTGATTAAAGGAACTGCAAAATTGAAACATGTAATTCATATTTGTAACCGACGATACTTTCCAGCTCCCAATGTCCTGATTAAAAGAACCTGCATCATAAAACATATATGACATATTCGTAACAGAAGAAACATCCCAATTACCTATATCTTCATTGAATGAATTTCTACCTTGAAATATCGAAGACATATCGGTTACCAGACTGGTACAAACCTTAGATAAATCTGCTCCTTCTTCTATTCGCTGAATAAGTAAAGTTCTGTCTACGGCTTCATACAAGACACCATCAACCCTGCCCGTGTCTCCTGCAACACAGTTTGAGCATTTAATAGTTACTCCGTTTGTATCAAGGTAAAATGTTGGTTCAGTGGGCTCTGTTAATAATCTGCAATTATCAATATTAGATGTAAATGAATAAGAAAAAAGAGGTAATAAGAATAGGATTGAGAGTAGATTTTTCATTGTGTTTGTCAAGTTTGGTGTAAAGAATTTGGTTCAGAAATTAGATTTTTTTTTGTTAAGAGATAAATATGTTTCTTCAAATTTAAAGGAATTGAAATACGTTACCAAAAATAGTTGAACAAATTTAACTTTTGTTCGGAAAAGCAAAGACTTGATATGACTCTTCAAATTTAGAATCCTTAATGATATTTAGTAAAGTAAAATTAGAGTTGAGGTCTAGTCATCTGGAAACTGTAAAATAGAGGTGGATCATAATCGGGAAGTTTGGGTGACAGGTTCGTTGTTCAGTCGTTTGTATTTTTTTGAATTGTCAAAAAACTTTAATGTAAAGGAAGAAGGAATTACTAGCTGAACCAATTTGATTACGCTCCGGCATCCAACAATTTGGCCAACACCGATTGTTTATCCCGGAGCGGATGGGATATGGAATAATTTAATTATATCGGGAGAAGGTGGTATTTATTTTTACAAATACCTTGGTTTTTCTAAAAAAAGTAGGTCGAGGTGAAGCGCCAAAATACCAATGTTCAAAAGTTATGATAGAGAATATACTACTTATTGGAAAAAAATGTCAGCTGTGATTTTTGGCAGCTGACATTTTTCTGTCATAAGTTTCCAACAAAGTCTTTTAGCCAGACTTTAATTGATTCTCCAATTTCCGGATCTTCCAGCGCAAACTCAATATTGGTCTTTAAAAAACCCATTTTGTTTCCAATGTCATACCTTTTTCCGTTAAACTTCAAGCCGTACATCGCTTGCGTTTTTGCCATTTTACGCATGGCGTCGGTTAACTGAATTTCATTGTTTTTTCCGGGAGGTGTTTTTTCAAGCAGATCAAAAATTTCCGGCGTGAAAATATAACGACTGGCAACTGCCAGATTGGAAGGTGCGTCTTCCGGTGAAGGTTTCTCAATCCAGTCTTTGGCTTTAAATACATTTTCTGTAACTGCTTCCCCATCAATAATTCCGTAACGATTGACCAGTTCGGGTTTTACTTCTTCCAGCGCAACGACCGAACTTTGGTATTTTTCATAAACATCGATAAGCTGTTTGGTTACCGGACCGTCTTCGCTTTTAACCAGTGTGTCGCCCAGCAAAATCACAAAAGGCTCGTTATTTACATGGTAGCGCGCATGAAGAATTGCGTCACCCAGTCCGTTCATTTCTTTCTGCCAAACAAAATGGATGTTTGCAAGGTTGGAAATCGAGCGAATTTTATCGAGTGTTTTTAAATCTTGTTTTTTTAACAGCGATTCTTCCAGTATAGGGCTTCTGTCAAAATGTTCTTCAATAGCTCTTTTGCCTTTCCCAATAATCATCAGAATATCGGTAATTCCACTTTCAACGGCTTCTTCAACAACATGTTGTATTACGGGAGTATCTATAATTGGAATCATTTCCTTGGGCTGAGATTTTGTCGCCGGCAGGAAGCGGGTTCCGTACCCCGCCGCAGGAATAACTGCTTTTTTGATCATATTTAATTGTTGTTTATAATGTTGGGTTTTATAACTTCAATTTCGTTATTGTTCATTATGTCGTGCAACTTATTGTACATTATTTCGTCGGCGTAGGTTCCTATTATTGCACCTCCCGAACCGGTAAATTTTGCACTTGCTCCTACCGAACGGGCCAACTCTACCATTTCAATATTTCCCTGTGAAACAGGAATCAGATTTCTTCGCAAATCAAAATTTTCATTGATTAGCTCGTGCATTTTTTGCTTATCCCTCTTTTCAAGAGCGGCTTTAAACTCTTCGGTTATTTGCGCCCATCTCTTCATTGCCTGCAGTACTTTTGCTTCCTTTATATCAAACCGCGCTTTCAGATTATTGTGTACTGTTTCTGTCCCTTCCGACAGGTTTTTTCGGAAGGCGATATAAAAATTTGGGAAATGGACATTGTGCAAAACTTCATATTTGCCATACCCTTCTTTTTCCATAATTTTTTTATCGAAATTCATAAATACCGGTTTTTCGTATGCCTGAGCCACTCTGTCCTGGAGACCTGCTGAGATACCCAATTCGTTGGTTTCAACTGAAAGTACCAAATTCGCAAAAATTGCAGGTTCAATGTAAACTTCATAAAACAAACAAAGGGCTTTTAAGCACGCTGTAAGAATAGCACTTGAGCCAGCCAGTCCTAGCCTTAAAGGAATATTAGAATTGTAGGTAATCGTAAAATTCTTCGAAGCAAGTTTTATGTTGTTCCTTTTACAATATTCGTAAAACACTTTTACGATTCCTTTTATCAAACGCATTCCTCCGTAATATCCTGCAAAATTGATATTATCTACCAACTCATCCAGATTATTATAGGTTGTTTTGTCAGCACGCTGAGGTTTTATTTCAAGCTGAGGTGTCTGGTAAAGCTGAACTTTTGCGACAAAGTTTGAAAAAACGAACGCAATGGTTTTTCCAAAATAGCCATCCGATGGGTTGCCAATAACTGCCGCCCGGGGATATGAATATGTCTCAATAATCATAATCGAATTTTAAAGCCGCAAATTTACGAATTCCATTTTTTTATGGCTTCTAAATTCAATGTATTTTCAATATTTTTTGCTTCAGAAGTATAAAGAAAATCTAACTGAGTTTTGAAATATTCAGTTATCTTTCCACGTACAACTTTCATTGAGGCATTAACCAGTGCGTTTTCCTGCGTAAATGCTTCCGGCAAAACAACTATGTTTGCAGGTAGCCATCTTTCAGGGAATTCACCTTCGTATATTCCGCCTTTTTTATATTGTTGCACATCGTTAAGGATAATTTTTAAAGATTCTCTGTTTCCTTCTTCCGAACCCGGTGTAATGTTTCTTTTTTTTAGTTCCCTGTTTATTGCTTCAACATCAGGAACAAGCATTCCAACGGTAAACGGATTTTGATTATTGTAGAGCATAGCCTGCTGAATAAAAGGCGATTTGTCAACCAGTGCCTCTTCAATTCCTTCGGGACTGTATTTTTCTCCATCATTTCCAATGAGCAAACTTTTAAAACGTCCAAGCACAACCAGGAAATCATCTTTATCCATATACCCCATATCCCCGGTATGTAACCATCCGTCTTTTAAGGTATTGGCTGTTGCCTGTTGATTATTCCAGTATCCCAGCATCACATTATCACCTTTTACAACAATTTCTCCTTTCTGACCTTTGGGTAATTCATTTCCATCTTCGTCCAGAATTTTCAAATCCAGATCTTTTATCAGTTTTCCCGAGGTGCCAAATTTTACCACTTCAGGTGTGTTTGATGAAATTACAGGAGATGCTTCAGTTAATCCGTATCCCTGACAAATTGGAATCCCTACAGCGTAAAAGAAACGTTGCAACTCGGTGTCGAGAAGTGCGCCTCCTCCTATGAAAAACTGAAGATTTCCCCCAAATCCATCACGTATTTTTTTGAAAAGAATAGAATCAAAAAGAGATAGGAGAGGTTTTAGAAATATGCGAAATCCTTTGCCTCGGTTATGTCCTTCGCCATTGTATTTGTATGCAATATTTAATGCAAATTGAAACAATTTATATGTGCTTTCTCCTTTTTTTCGTATTCCGGCTTCAATATTTTTTCGAAAAGTTTTCGAAAATGCGGGAACACTCATCATAAGTGTTGGCTTAATTTCCTGAATATTTTTTGGAATATTTTTCAGTGTTTCAAGCGGTGTATTTCCAATTTCAACCGATGCAATACTTGCTCCTTTGTACATAAAAACGTACAAACAGGTTGTGTGGGCAAAGGCATGATCCCAGGGAAGAATGGCCAGCGTTTTCCATTCCGGTTGTAAATCGAGTAATGAATTTGATTGGACTACGTTTGCGGCATAATTGAGTTGTGTCAGCATAATTCCTTTTGGATCGGCCGTCGTTCCTGATGTGTAAGAGATATTGGCCACATCGCCAGGCTGAATATTTTTCCAAATGGAATCAAATTTTTCAGCATTGTTTTTTAAGTATTCCTCACCAAGTTTGAAAAGCTCTTTGTAGTCGAGGTCTTTTTCTCCGGGATTCTCTTTCCCGTCCAGGTATATTACTTTTTTTAATTCAGGAAGTTCATCTCTGATTGCCTCAACTTTATTTGCATGTTGTTTGGAGACAAAAATATACTTACTCCCACTATGGTAAAGACGAAAAGAAAGTTCATTTTTTTCAAGTCTGATGGATAAAGGGACGTTGATGCCGCCGGCATATAACATGGCAAGTTCACTTATTATCCAATCATTTCTACCATCGGAAATCAACCCGGCTCTGTCACCCTTTTCAAATCCAATGGATACGAGTCCGGCTGCGAGTTTTATAACTTTTTTACGGGTTTCTGTATACGTTGTCCCCCGGTATTTTCCGTCTTTTTTTTCCCATAAATACACGTTTTCGGGAAATTTATTTACCGCTGTTTCAAAGAGCTCAATAATCGTTTTCATAATAAACAATTGGTTCGATTTATTACGTTTAGCGATTCAAATGTAAGAAAAAAAGACAAAAAGGGAACTATATAATGAAAACGCCCGGTTAACCGGGCGTTTTGAAATGTTATATTTTGAATTTATAGACGGTTTTTTCCTTGTATTTTTCTCCGGGTTTTAACAATACGTTTGGAAAATTATCGTGATGAACCGAATCCGGATAGTGTTGTGTTTCAAGAGCAACTCCCGAATAGCTTCCAAATTTTTTCACTCCGTCAATGTTTAGTTCCGGATTCCAGTAGCCGGTGTAAACCTGCATTCCGGGTTGAGTTGTGTAAACCTCAACTTTTCTTCCTGATTTTTCTTCTTTTAAACAAGCAATATATTTGAATTCTCCTTTTTCATTGTCAAAAACATAATTGTCATCGTAACCGGTTGGTAGTCCCTCCATGTCACGAATAAATGTTTTTGATGAAGTGAAATCAAACGGAGTATTTTTGACCGGAACGATTTTGCCTGTCGGTATTTGTTCTACCATCTCAGTCATTTTTGTTGCCGTTAATTCCAGTTCATGGTTCAGAATATTTTCTTTTCCACCGGTTAAATTAAAGTAGGTGTGATTGGTTAAATTCACCACTGTCGTTTTATCGGTTTCAGCCGAGTATTCAATACCCAGTTCATTATTATTGTTTAATGTATAAGTGCAGGTTACTTTTAAATTTCCGGGGTAATTTTCTTCCAGATCAGGACTGAAGTAAGAAAGTTTTACGCCAACATATTCATCGTTTTCAATTGTTTTTGCATCCCAAAGCTTTTTATCAAAACCAATCAATCCGCCATGTAAATGATTTGGCCCGTTGTTTATTGCCATTTCATATGTTTTTCCTTCAATTTCGAGATGCCCTTTTGCAATCCGGTTTCCACAACGACCGATAATGGCACCAAAATAGGGGTAACTTCCCAGGTAGGCTTCACTGATGTAATCTTCCAGCTTTTCAAATCCACAAACAATATTTTCTTTACTGCCCGTTTTGTCAGGGGTGAAAATGCTTGTTATTATTGCACCGTAGTTGGTAATTTTAACAGTTACATCATTGTTGTTTGTTAGCGTAAACAAAGTAGCTTCTTTGCCGTCGGTTAATTTGCCGAATATTTCAGATTGTATTTTCATTGTGTTTAAATTTTTACTACAAAAATGCAAAAATGATCGATCTTACTGGTGGGTACTGGTGGTGTTGTATAGCATGTTGATTTAAAATTGGTTTCTCTTATTTTTGTAATAGCTAAAATCTGAACTGTGAAAAAAGTAGTGACTATAGATTCAGAATCCTCAAAACCAAAATACAGACAAATAATTGACTCGGTTGTAAACGCTATCGAAAGGAAATGTTTGGTAAAAGGAGACAAGATTCCTTCGATAAATCAGATTTGTGGGGAATTTGGTCTAAGCCGGGATACGGTAATGATGGCGTTTAACGAACTAAAAGCCAAAGGAATTTTGTTAAGCCAGCCTGGAAAGGGCTATTATATCGCTTCGACTGATGTGCAGCATGATGAAAAGATTTTTGTGCTTTTTGATGAATTAAATGCTTTTAAAGAAGATTTGTATAATTCACTCATAAATACGCTGAAAAACCGTGCTAGTGTTGAAGTTTATTTTCATCATTTTAATTATAAGGTTTTTAAAAATTTACTTTTAGAAAGTATTGGTAATTATACTTCGTACATAATAATGCCGGCAACTTTTGATAATACAAACCATTTAATTTCAAAGCTGCCCAAAGACAAAGTTTTTATTCTGGATCGCTTAAAAAACGATTTGAAAAATTACCCGGTGGTCTACCAGCACTTTGAGCAGGATTTTTATGACGCACTTGTTGAAGGTCAAACGTTGCTAAAAAAATACCGAAAACTGGTTTTTGTTAATCCGGGCGGAAAAGAACCAGGTCAGCGGAGCACAGGGTTTAAAAAGTTTTGTGAGGAGTTTGATTTCAGTTACGAAATAATAAAGACACTCGACGGAATTCGCCCGGGGTTGTATGAAGCCTACTTTCTAATTTCAGATCGCGATTTGGTTGAGTTGGTGAAGATTGCAAAAAATTACAAGTATAAATTGGGAAAGAAGTTTGGAGTTGTTTCATTTAACGATACAATGTTAAAAGAAGTGGTTTCAGGAGGAATAACAACGATTTCTACTGATTTTGTTGAAATGGGAAAGAACCTGGCGCAAATGGTTCTCGATCGGAAAAGTGGTAAGGTCAGAAATCCATCTAAACTGATTGTGAGAAATAGTTTATGATATAATTTCTGTTGCTAAACATTATATGAATTTACAAAGTGAAAAAATTAAAATATATATTTGTGCCTACCAGTACCTACCAGTTGGCATGGAATGGGTTGGTTAAAAGATAGTTTAGTCAGAATTAAGAAAAAATAACCGCTTACTATGAATTTTAATATTGAAGAACATCCCCATAAAAGATATAATCCGTTAAACGGCGACTGGATTTTGGTTTCTCCGCATCGTGCAAAACGCCCGTGGCAGGGTCAGGTTGAAAAACAGGCCAGCCAGGAGAGACCAAAGTATGATCCCGGATGCTATTTGTGTCCCGGAAATGAAAGGGCAGGAGGCCATAAAAATCCGGATTATAAAGGAACTTTTGTTTTTACCAACGATTTTAGCGCACTTCTGACTGATACTCCTCCCGGTGAGATTAATGATGGTGAACTTTTTCAGGCAAAAAGCGAAAGCGGTATTTGTAAAGTGATTTGTTTTAGCGAAGATCACAGTCTTACTATCCCTGAAATGGAGGTGGAGAATATTCGTAATGTTGTGGATTTATGGTGCTTGCAGTTTGAGGAACTGGGAAGTAATCCTCAAATCAACTATGTGCAGATTTTTGAAAACAAAGGTGCAATAATGGGCTGTTCCAATCCGCATCCCCATGGGCAAATATGGTCATCAGAGGGTATTCCGGTAGAACCGGAAAAGGAGAGTAGAGCTCAGAAAACCTATTTTGAAAAACATGGCAGAACGCTTCTGAACGATTATTTGCAAACCGAACTTGTAAAAGAGACCCGTGTGTTGGAGCAGAATGATTCATTTGTGGCTTTGGTACCTTTTTGGGCGGTTTGGCCATTTGAAACGATGATTGTAAGTAAACGCCCGGTGCAGAATATTCTTCAGTTAAAAGATAAAGAACGTACCGATCTGGCTGATATATATAAAAAATTAACCATTATGTACGATAATCTTTTTGAGACTTCTTTTGCCTATTCAGCCGGACTACATCAGGCACCAACTGATGGGAAAGATTATCCGGAGTGGCATTTGCATATGCATTTTTATCCGCCGTTGTTGCGATCAGCTACAGTTAAAAAATTTATGGTTGGTTATGAAATGCTGGCTACTCCACAGCGTGATATTACACCCGAACAGGCAGCCCAGCGTTTGCGGGATTTACCAAAGATTCATTATAAGAAATGAAATAAATCAAACAATAATTATTTAATCGATAAATAAAGTTATGACTAAAATTAACAGCTTAATTGAAAAAATTAATGGCGGAGATAATCCGTTGTTTCAGGAATTATATGGAACCGAAACTGCAGTTTTAAAAGAACAGGCCGACAGATATGCGGGGTTGATGAGTGAATTTGAACAAACATTTGGGTCTGATGATGTAACACTTTTTAGTTCGCCCGGACGTACCGAGATTGGTGGAAACCACACAGACCACAATTTTGGTCGTGTTTTGGCTGGTGCGGTAAACCTTGACAATATCGCTGTTGCTGCAGCAAACGGAACGGATGTTGTTAAAATAAAGTCGGCAGGTTATCCTGAATTTCAGGTCGATTTGTCGGATTTAAGTATTGATGAATCCAATTTTTATACTTCAAATTCTCTGGTGAAAGGTATCTGCGCCAAAATGAAGGAAAACGGTTATGAGATTGGCGGTTTTAATGCTTGTATCGAAGGCCGTGTACCTAAAGGTTCGGGGTTAAGTTCATCTGCTTCTTTCGAGGTGTTGGTTGGAGCAATTATCAATGCGCTTTTTAACGACGGAAAAATGTCAGCAGTTGAAAATGCAATCATCGGTCAATGGTCAGAAAATAATTATTTTGGGAAACCTTGTGGTTTAATGGATCAGACAGCATGTTCAGTAGGAGGCTTAATTACCATTGATTTTAAAGATCCTGCCAATCCGGTAGTAAAAGAGGTTGATTTTGATTTTGTTGCAACCGGATTTTCACTTGTAATTACTGACGTTGGTGGCGGCCACGATGATCCTGCTTCTCAGGCTGAATACGCATCATTGCCTACTGAAATGAAATCGGTTGCTGCGGAACTGGGGGCGAACGTTTTACGTGAAGTAACATTGGAGCAAATTGTTGACAAAATTCCTGAAATTCGTAAAAAAACAGGCGACAGAGCCATCTTACGCGCCTATCATTTTCAGGGAGATAACCAGCGTGTTGTGGATCAGGTGAGCGCTTTGGAAAACAACGATTTTGAATCATTCCTGAAAATGGTTGTTGAATCAGGTTATAGTTCTTATATGTACAATCAGAATATTTTTGACGTTGTTCATAAAGATGAACAGGTGGTTTCACTGGCACTGGCTTTAAGCGAGATGGTGCTGAAAGGAAGCGGTGCATGGCGTGTGCATGGTGGTGGATTTGGTGGAACAATCCAGGCTTTTGTTCCGCAAGACAAATTGAATGAATACGTAAGCACTCTGGAACATGTGTATGGAAAAGGAGCTTGTCATAAATTGTTTATCAGGTCAAAAGGTTCGGTGAAGCTTGATTTCTAGGTGTTATTGCAACTTCGTTAATTGAAGCAGCTATTTTTGCCCGTAACGAGAGCTGCTTATTTACTCTGAGTATCTGATATTCTTTGAAAGAAAGGTTCAAAGATCAGAACATTATAAATTTGGTTAAACTATTTTAAGAGTCTGTCAGAATTTTTGGCAGGCTCTTTTGTTTTACCTCAAGCCGGTGGCTTTCTGTTATAAAACATGTTTTTAAATAAAAGTGAGTATTGATAAAGAAAAGTAAAAATTACTTTTATAGCTTTATGGCGATTAAATCTAATTATGAGTTATTACGAAAATCAAACCAAATTTTTAGTGTCAGTTGATTGTGTCATTTTCGGTTACGAAGAAGAACAACTGAAATTGTTGGTTTACCCCCGTGCTTTTGAACCTGTAAAAGGTTCATGGTCGTTAATGGGGGGATTTGTAAAACAGCTTGAATCTGCTGAAGAAGCTGCATACAGAGTACTACAGGAAACAACTGGGTTAAGTAATATTTTTCTTGAACAGGTAAGTGCTTTCTCCGGAACTACCCGGGATCCCTTTGAAAGAGTAATTAGTGTGGTGTATTTTGCATTAATTCGAATCAATCAGTCAGATGAGGAACTGATAAAAAGTCACGGCGCAAAATGGTGGCCTGTCACAAGTCTTCCAAAATTAATTTTTGACCACCGGGAAATGGTTGAAAGATCGATGAATATTTTGCAGCAGAAAGCCGGATCAAGTTTAATCGGAACTGAGCTGTTGCAGAAGAAGTTTACTTTTATGCAGCTTCGAAAATTGTATGAAGCCATTTATCAGCGGGAATTTGATCCGGGGAATTTTAGAAAGAAGATTTTATCGCTGGGGGTACTTGAGAAATTAGATCAAAAGAATTCAACAGAATCAAAAAAAGGAGCATATTATTACCGGCTAAAACCAAATTTGCAAGTAGAAGTTTTAGATCGGATTGTTAAAATTTAAACCTTAAAGAAATCATTAAACTAATAATTAAAAACATCGAAAAATGAGTACACTGGACTGGATCGTTCTCGGGCTGTTTTTTTTAGGCCTGGTTGGAGTCATTATTTGGGTTCTTAAAAAGAAAGATAAGGATACTTCCGATTATTTTCTCGCAGGAAGAGACGCTACCTGGATTGCGATAGGTGCCTCAATTTTTGCATCAAATATCGGGTCAGAACACCTGGTGGGATTAGCCGGAGCCGGAGCTGAAAGCGGTATGGCTATGGCACACTGGGAGATGCATGGTTGGGTAATACTGATGCTGGGATGGTTGTTTGTGCCGTTTTATGCAAGAAGCAAAGTGTTTACCATGCCTGAATTTTTGGAGCGAAGGTATAATCCAGAGGCAAGATCTTTTCTTTCAATTATATCAATAGTAAGTTATGTACTTACAAAAGTTGCGGTTACCGTGTATGCCGGCGGAGTTGTGTTTAAAGATGTTTTTAATATCGATTCAATTAGCTTTTGGGGATATAATGTGGATTTTTTCTGGGTGAGTGCGATTGGATTAGTTGTATTAACCGGACTTTATACCACTTTTGGCGGGATGAAAGCGGTTCTTTATACATCGGTTTTACAAACGCCAATTTTGCTGATTGGTTCAATAGCCATATTGATTTTGGGTTTGATTAAGGTTGGTGGCTGGGGCGAACTGATGGAGATTACAAGAGCAAATGTTACAGTTCATGGGGACTCGATGGCAAGTTTGATGCGCTCACACAACGATCCTGATTTTCCGTGGACAGGTGTAATTCTTGGCTCAGCGATTATTGGTTTTTGGTATTGGTGTACCGACCAGTTTATTGTACAACGTGTACTTTCCGGTCGCGATATGACCCAAGCCAGAAGAGGAGCTATCTTTGGGGCTTATTTGAAATTAACACCGGTTTTTATCTTCTTAATTCCCGGAATGATTGCTTATGCATTAAACCAGAAAGGATTAATAACACTTAGTTCAAACGATGCAGCTTTTTCTACCTTGGTAACCGAATTACTTCCGATCGGATTTAAAGGAATTGTTATTGGAGGTATTCTGGCCGCTTTAATGAGTTCGCTGGCCTCGTTATTTAATTCATCGGCAATGTTATTTACCATCGATTTCTATCAGAAATATAAACCCAATGCCTCCGATCGGCATTACGTTGTTGTTGGAAGAATTGCCACCGTCGTTATTGTTATTCTCGGAATTGCCTGGATTCCGGTTATGAAAGGACTTGGGAAAGTATTGTATGAATATCTTCAGGAGGTGCAGTCGCTTCTGGCGCCGGGAATTGCGGCAGTTTTCCTGCTCGGTATCCTGTCAAAGAAAACTACACCCAAGGCCGGTTTTTACGGATTGGTTATCGGCTTTGTGTTGGGAATGACCCGCCTGGTTATAAATGTATTTAAAGGTTCGGTAACAGAAGGAACATTTATGCACAATATATTTATTGACATGAATACATATCATTACGAAGGATATATTTTTGCACTTGTTATTATTGCAATGATCGTGATCAGTTATTTTACAAAAGTAAAAGATGCGAGTGTGATTCAAGGCCTTACCATTGGCTCTGCAACCGCTGAACAGCGTGCTGAAGTCAGGGCAAGCTGGAGTAAATGGGATGTGATAAATTCAGCAATTATTATTGCAATTATTCTTGTATTCTACTCCTATTTCTGGTAAAAAACACTGTAAGATATATTTTAGAAATAGTCGTCTGACATTCGTCGGATGGCTATTTTTTTTTACTTTAGATTTCATTTTTACAATATGTATGATATAATCGGAGACGTACATGGGCAGGCATCGATCCTAAAAAAACTTTTACTGGAAATCGGGTATCAGAAGTCTGGTACGGGATACGTTCACCCTGAACGTAAAGCAGTTTTTGTAGGTGACTTTATTAACAGGGGGCCCGAAATAAAAAAAACAATCCGGATAATTCGCTCCATGGTAGAAAATGGAAATGCTTTGGCTGTGCTCGGAAATCATGAAATAAATGCCATAATATATTATCTGAAGTTTAAAACCGGCGATCCTTTGGTAAAATCTTCCAATAAAAATTTTTTCGCATTGTTTAAAACCATTAGTCAGTTTTCGGGAAATGCTGATGAGTTTCTGGACCACTTGAAATGGATGCGGACCTTGCCTTTATACCTGGATATGGGAGACTTTAGAGTTGTTCATGCGTGTTGGTCGCAGCCTGCAATTGACTTTGTTAAAGAGAATATTCCTGCCGGAAAGATAAAAAAGAGTGTTTTTCGTGAAATTTACCGGAATTCAAAATCAGGAATAGGTAAACATATTTGGACATTAAGCAAAGGTGTTGATTTTACTCTTCCCGGCGATCTGAAGATAATCAGCAATAAAGGAGTGTCGCCCCGTACATTCAGAATGCGGTGGTGGGAAAAACCACAAGGCAAAACATTTGAAGAGATGTCGTTTGAGAGTAAATTTTCACTTCCGGATTATACCATTCCGCAACAAATTATTCCGGAAAACTATGTCTATCCGGAAGATGCTCCTATTGTCTTTTTTGGACATTATTGCAGGGGAAGGGGACCACATATTGTTAAGTCAAATATTTGCTGTGTCGATTCATGTGTAAATGGTACAAAAAAACTGACTGCTTACCGCTGGAATGGTGAAAAAACATTAAACAAAGAGAATTTGGTTCAGGTTGGAAGGTAGTTTTGTTTTAATTGTTTGATTTCTAGGTGTTTGGGGTGTTTTTAAAAAAATCAATTTTTATATTGCAGAAAAAAAAAGAAAGTATATATTTGCAACACCTTTGAAAAGCGCATTTAGCGAAATCAAAGGTAGTTCATTAAAAGAAACGGTGGCGTAGTTCAGTTGGTTAGAATGCCGGCCTGTCACGCCGGAGGTCGCGAGTTCGAGTCTCGTCGTCACCGCTTATTTTTTTGATGAACACCATTTTATTGGTGGCGTAGTTCAGTTGGTTAGAATGCCGGCCTGTCACGCCGGAGGTCGCGAGTTCGAGTCTCGTCGTCACCGCAAAGCATCAATCTGGTAAGATTGATGCTTTTTTGTTTAGTGTAGAGATATTCTTATTGAAATCGTTAGAATAAAAAATGTTGTTTTGTTTGTCTTTTAGTTCAATGGAATCGATCTTACCCGAACCAAAAAAAGAGTATTTGATTTCAAGAAGTTTCCCGAGTGAATAAACATAATCACTTTCAAAAATAACTTCCCCGTCCAGAAATATTTGGATATGATTGTTTTTTGTAGAGACTTTTACATCAAGCCAATCAGACATGTCAACCGAAAATGCAGACAGATCATTAAATTCTCCATCCAGCTTTTTCTCCGAAACCTGAAAAGTTGCGTACCTGGAACACTTGAGTTGTGTAAATCTGAGATTTACAACTCCCGCTTCGCCTGTGAGCGCAATATCAATATCGTAGCAGGAAAGGCTTCCGCTTGTTGCGTTGTTTTGTACTCTTGTTTGAAAAGTGAGAGAATCAAGACTCTTCTCAAAAGGATAGGTGTATCTGTAGCTCGTCCAGTAATTTGCTTGCCAGTTGGTAACCAGTGTTTTTAATTCTTCTGTAGGACTATAAAAAAAATGTTCAAGACGATAGAAATTTTGATCTTGAAATGGTTCAAAAAGCTCTGCCTGATTGTTTGGATAACAACCGGCAACCCATTCTTTTCTCCACGTAATAATTGGAATTGTATCCAGCGTTTTTGCCCGTGTATATAAAAATACATTATAAATACCTGGCTCGCTGTAGAAATAATTTACCATTTTTTTATCAGGGGGGAGGAAGGTTTCCTGGTTATGGTTAAAGGAACAGAAAACGCTGTCTTTTATTTTGCTTACATCGTATTTGAACGTCGCGGTAAAAGGAGCTTCATCTTGCTTTTTTTCGCAGGAAAATAAAAAAGCTTCGGTTTGAAATGGACGGTATTTAATAACAATAAGTCCAGGCACTAAAATGACGAGAATTAACAAAAAGTAAATTCTATATATTTTAGGTGGATTTATTTTTAGGGATTTAGAAGATTCTTTTTTTGCTAAGCTGTCGATATACTTGTTTAATGCATGTTGAGTAAATGCCTGCGGTAGATAGTTTTCTGAACTGACTTTTCGTTTGCCAAAAACTCGTTTTAATGTTTCTTCACTAATTCTGTCTCCTGTTTTTTCCTCAATCCTTTTACTAAGTTCTTTAAAATGAAAATTGGTCCACTCTTCCGGATTAGGCCAGTTGTAAGATTCAACAATTAAACGTTTTATTTTATCCGGATCGAATTTTTTCATTGTATTTGTAAGGTATTGTTTTCAAGTCGCTTACTAGTGTGACCAATAATGCTTCTCTTTGCTTTATATTCTGCTTTCCCTAAATTTCTTAATTCTTCTTTTATTGAAATAGTTTTATACAAGCTTAATTACAAAAATATTAAAATATACAGATTCAGGAAATTGTGACGTGATTCTTCAAAAAATTTCTTGCTGATTAAGAAAGCGAGAAGACAAATTATTAGGGTTATAGTTTAATACCGAAAAGAATAATAGTTATGAAAAAGTACTCAGTTTATTTATTAACGGGCTTAAGAATTTTGGTAGGCTGGCACTTTTTGTATGAAGGAATTGCCAAACTGATGACACCAGGTTGGAGCGCAAAATTGTACCTGCTAGGATCCAGATGGGTTTTTTCAGATGTTTTTCATCAGATGGCTGAATCAGATGGTATCATGAAAATTGTTGATTTTATGAATATTTGGGGGCTAATTCTGGTGGGGATCTCATTGTTTCTCGGATTGCTTACCCGTTGGTCCTCAATTGCAGGTGCTCTGTTGTTGTTTTTCTATTTTGTGGCTTATCCGCCTATTCCGGGTTATACTTTTGGAACGGTTATGGAAGGAAGCTATGTATGGGTAAACAAAACTTTGATTGAATTTTTTATTCTTTTGGTTTTTGTTTTTATTCCGGTTGGCTTTTTATTTGGGGTTGACCGTTTATTAACAAACTGGAAGGAGGAAAATGCCAGTGCTCCTGTTCCGTTGGAGAAGGATGAAACGAGTTCGCTGCAACGACGAGAGGTATTAAGAAATCTGATTAGTGTGCCTTTTCTGGGGGCTTTTGCCTATGCAGCTTATAAAAAACAGCGTTGGGATAGTTATGAAGAAAAGTTCTTAAATGCAGGCGAAACAGACGCTGTTTCCGCTGCAACATTGAAAAGCTTTAACTTTTCCTCTCTTGCTGATTTAAAAGGGGAAATTCCAAAAGGTAAAATTGGCGACCTTGATTTTAGCCGTCTGATTATGGGCGGAAACTTAATCGGAGGATGGGCGCATTCCCGCGATTTAATCTATGTTTCCAGGCTTGTTAAAGAATACCATAACGACGAACGTGTGATAATGACGCTGCAGCTGGCAGAAAAATGCGGTGTTGATTCAATCATAACCAACCCCTCATTGGGAAGAATTATGAACAAATACTGGCATGAAACCGGTGGCAAAATTAAGTTCATTTCAGACTGTGGTGACAGAGACGGGTTTTTGGAGGGGATAAAAAGGTCGCAAGAAGTTGGCGCATCTGCAATGTATTGCCAGGGTGCTATTGCCGACCGTTTGGCTCAAAATAACGATTTTGAAACCATTCGTAAAGGTCTGGAATTAATAAGGAATTATGACAAACCGGCAGGAATTGGCGCACATAAAATTGAAACGATAGAAGGTTGCGTTGAAAGGGGAATAAAACCTGATTTTTGGGTGAAAACCTTGCACCATCATAACTACTGGTCAGCACATCCCGATGCAGAACAGCACGATAATATGTTTTGTTTTAAACCAAGCCAAACCATAGAATTTATGAATCAGCTTGAAGAACCCTGGATTGCCTTTAAGGTGCTGGCAGCCGGTGCAATTTCTCCGCAAGAGGGATTTAAATTTGCTTTTGACAATGGTGCCGATTTTATTTGTGTGGGAATGTACGATTTTCAGATTGTTGAGGACTGCAATATGGTAGTTGATTCGCTTGCAAATATAAATCGAATCAGACCGTGGAGAGGATAATTTGACAAACTCCAAACAAAATAACAGATAAAGATCGGGGGTGGCAAATTTGTCATCCCCTTTTTAATTTCGATTGGAGTAAGTTGTCATTGAAGGGAGGTGCGTTTTAATGGAAGCAATTTTTTTCGACTCAGGCTTAATTCCAAATTGAGAAAATGGATGGGAGCTTGTTACAGAGTAAAACAGTTTCCTGTTTTTATTCTTATGCCTTTTTTTATCGTTTTGCGTTAAGATGCGAATCATGCAGCCCAATGATAGAGTGGATTACCGAGTGGCTTCATTTGGGCCTGGTAATTTTGATTTCGTTGTAAAGCGCCGTTTCTTCTATCTTCCTGAAGCTGAATGGCATCTCAGTTGCCAAAGATATGTTTGAAGCTTATTTTATGTTTGTTTTCTACAGCGAAACTCATTTTTGCCAATACATACATTTCTTCCATTGTAATAAATCCTGATTGGTTTTTTTGTCAGTATTGATATTAAAAAGATATCAAAGGCCAAAGAGCGTCTGGTAGTATAAAAGTTCAACTCGGCTTTTGGAAAGCTCGGGCAACAATTTCATTTTTTTGCGACATTTTAGGAAATGGATTTGGAAAAAATAAAAAGCCGGCAATGTATTGATATAGATCAATATAGAATTTTTTCTTTATTGTAATCTGTAAATCAATAATTTAGAATCGCTTAAATGTAGGTTTTATTTATTAAAACTGTCTTAACTTTTACACAAAACTTTAAATAATTTAACCTAAAATTTTAATTATTCTTATTTCTTTACGACAATGATTAAAATTTTTCTTTTAAATATAATCATAGCACTTGTACACTTGGGGTCGTATGAAACCTGCGGGAAACTTTACGGCATTAACATTATTTCCAATGGAATATGTAATAGTACTATTGCATTTGGATTTAATAATGGTGTTTTTAAAAATGCTGCGGTCTATTCACCCGGAAAGGATTTTCCGTCAACAGGAAGTTTTTCCGGAGGCGGGGATTTTGGTGTAAAATTCGTGAAATCTGACATTGAAAATTTCAGGTTTAAATCAAAAAGTTACCGAAACAGATTTTTGTTTTTTCTCACCGGTGTTTCCCCTCCTGTTAGAACGGTAGTATAAACCGTTTTTAAGGTTCGCCATCTGTAGGAACCTTATTTTAATATTTTGAATTTAAGTTCATTTTAAAATAAACAGTAGAAATTTTGCTGTAATGGGGATTATTGTTTTAAAAAAATAAAATCAAATCTAAAATTGAATTGAAATATGGGACAAAATTTAGGAAATGTATTGTCGACAATGGCTGTTGGAATGGTCACGGTGTTTGTTATTCTCTGGTTGGTTGTGATAATCGGAAATGTGATAATAAGAATTACAAACAAATATTTTCCGGGAGTTGAGACTGTAAAAACACAGAGAACTCAACCTTCGGAAAGATCGTCATCAGGAAAAATCGCAGCTATTGTTGCGGCCGTTGATATTATAACCAACGGAAATGGACATGTAGCAAAAATAACAAAAGTATAAACCAGATAAAATCAAAAAAAATGTCAAAAGAAATCAAATTTAGCCTATTATACCGCGATATGTGGCAGTCTTCGGGGAAGTATGTGCCACGCGTAGATCAACTGTTAAAAGTTGCTCCTGCAATTATAGATATGGGATGTTTTGACCGCGTTGAAACCAATGGTGGGGGTTTTGAACAGATAAATCTCTTATTCGGGGAAAATCCAAATGTGGCAAACCGGCAATGGACACAACCTTTTAACGATGTTGGTATCCAAACCCATATGCTGGAAAGGGCTTTGAACGGAATTCGGATGAGTCCGGTGCCTGCTGATGTGCGTAAATTAATGTACAAAGTGAAAAAGAAGCAGGGAACAGATATCGCCCGTTCTTTTTGCGGTTTAAATGATCCAAGAAACCTGGAAGGTTCAATTAAATATGCCAAAGAAGGAGGAATGATTTCTCAGGCAGCATTGAGTTTGACTATTTCAAAAGTTCACACCGTTGAGTATTATACAAACCTTGCAAACCAATTGATCGAAATGGGAGCTGACGAGATTTGTATAAAAGATATGGCAGGGATTGGTCGTCCGGCCTACCTGGGTAAATTGGTGAAAAATATTAAAGACAGCCATCCGGAAACCGTTGTTCAGTATCATTCGCACTCCGGTCCCGGTTTTGCAATGGCCTCTATTTTGGAAGTAGCCCGTGCAGGAGCCGATTATATTGATGTGGGTATGGAACCGCTTTCATGGGGAACCGGACATGTCGATTTACTGGCTGTTCAGGCGATGTTAAAAGATGCAGGTTTCTCAGTGCCGGAAATTAATATGAAAGCATACATGGAAGTGCGTTCACTGACCCAGAGTTTTATCGACGACTTTTTAGGCCTATACATCAATCCAAAAAACAGGCTGATGAATTCGTTGTTGATTGGTCCCGGTTTGCCCGGTGGAATGATGGGAAGTTTGATGGCTGATTTGGAAAATAATCTGTCGAGTTTAAATAAATGGAAAGCCAAACGAGGCCAGAAAGAGCTTACTCAGGATGATCTGCTTGTTAAATTGTTTGACGAAGTAGAACACATTTGGCCAATGTTAGGATATCCTCCGCTGGTAACACCATTTAGCCAGTATGTGAAAAATCTGGCGCTGATGAATGTAATTCAGCTGGAAAAAGGAAAAGAGCGCTGGTCGATGATCGCTGACAATATCTGGGATATGATTTTGGGTAAATCAGGAAAATTACCCGGAGAATTGTCTCCCGAAATTATAAAGTTGGCTGAAAAGCAAGGCCGCGAATTCTATACTGGAAATCCACAGGATTTATATCCTGATAACCTGGAATCTTTCAAAGAAGAAATGAAAGCCAACAATTGGGATTTTGGCCAGGATGATGAAGAATTGTTTGAATTGGCAATGCACCCGGAACAGTACCGCGCATACAAGTCAGGCGAGGCAAAAGCTGCATTTGAAGCTGATTTGGCAGCGAAAAAAGCTCCGAAAGAGGAAGCCAAACCTGTTGCTAAAAATGGAAAAGCAGTTGCTGCAGATTCAAATGGCTGTGAGCCTCGTAACCTGAATATTGAAGTGAACGGAGAAAAATTTGTTGTTAAAGTTTCTTGTGGCGAGGGTGATAAAAATGGGTCAGCCAATGGAAAAGCCCGGGTGGAAAGTGCTCCGCTTAACGGAAACGGGAAAATCAATGGGAATGGTAATGGAAGCGCTAATCTTGCAGAAGTAATTGCACCGTTGGAAGGAAAATTCTTTTTAACCAAAGATTCATCGGAAACAGCTGTAAAACCAGGCGATAATGTAAACGAAGGAGATGTAATCGGATACATTGAATCGATGAAAACTTACAATGCCATTATCGCAGAAACCTCGGGAAAGGTAGTTGAGGTATGTTTGGCAAACGGAGAAGTAGTTGAAGAAGATGATGTACTTTTAAAGTTGCAGTAAAACATGCAGGATATTTTTTTGAGATTGTTTGAAATGACCGCTTTGGGAGACATTACATTCAAAACGGTTATTATGTGGGTTATAGCATTTGTTTTGCTGTATTTGGGAATTAAAAAGAAGTACGAACCGTTATTGCTTGTTCCGATTGGTTTTGGCGTATTACTGGCCAATTTCCCCGGAGCAAACATGGGAATTGTTCCGTCCGATTTTGTTGAACTTGATGCGGGAAGGTATAAGAACCTGTTCGAAATTGCCCACGATTACGGAATTATGAATTACCTGTATTATTCTCTGATTAAAACAGGTTTCCTTCCGCCTATTATTTTTATGGGCGTAGGGGCTCTAACCGATTTTGGACCGATGTTACGAAACCTGAGACTTGCTTTCTTTGGGGCTGCGGCTCAAATCGGAATCTTTACGGTTATGATTGCCGCGATATACATGGGATTTACCATAAAAGAAGCAGCCTCACTTGGAATTATCGGTGGTGCCGACGGACCAACTGCAATTTACACAACCATTATGTTGGCTCCGCATCTGCTCGGGCCAATTGCAATTGCCGCGTATTCCTACATGGCGTTGGTGCCGGTAATTATTCCCTTGGTGGCAAAGACTCTAATGAATAAAAAGGAGTTTACGATTAGTATGAAGGAAATGGATAAAAAGTATCCGCCAAAACATCAGATTAAAAACCTGAAAACAGTAAAAATAGTCTTCCCGATTGCACTCGGAACAGTTGTAGCTATTTTGGTTCCTTCGTCAGTACCACTTTTGGGGATGTTGCTTTTTGGTAACCTTGTAAAGGAAATTGGGACTTCAACAAGTCGTTTGTCAGAAGCAGCAACCGGACCAATTATGAATACAGCGACTATTTTTCTTGGGCTGGCAGTGGGAGCTACAATGACTTCGGACGTTTTTCTTACACCTAAAACACTGGGAATTGTGGTTGGTGGTTTTATTGCCTTTGCAATATCAATTAGCGGAGGTATTTTGGCGGTGAAAGTGTACAATATTTTTTCCAAAAAGAAAATTAATCCACTTGTAGGCGCAACCGGATTAAGCGCTGTTCCGATGGCGTCGCGTGTAGCAAATGAACTGGCTTTAAAATATGACCCGAAAAACCATATTTTACAGTACTGCATGGCGAGCAACATATCAGGTGTTATTGGTTCAGCTGTTGCAGCCGGGGTATTAATTTCTTTGGTTTAACAGAGAACTATTTTTTTTAATAACTGTTATCCTGATACTATAATACAATTTATAGTATCAGGATTTTTTGTTGTGATTTCTATGAAACAGCGATTGTTATAGGGCTAGAATTGCTTAACAAAAAGTTAAATGAAAAAAATTGATGTGTTTAAATAATTATCATAATTTCTAAAAAATTCGAATAACAATTAAATCTTTTAAAACATTACGTTCATGAAAAAGATCACTTTAGTTTTTTGCGCATTATTATTTGTCGGTACAATTGCCAAAGCGCAGGCGCCTTTACAGGAAGGAGAAATGCAGATAAATGGCGGAGTTGGTTTGTCAAATTATGGATTACCGTTATATGGCGGACTTGAGTATGGAATTGGTTACAATATTTCGGTTGGAGGCGAAGTAAGTTATCGCGGTTACCACGAAACTTATTCATCTACCAAATGGAATCATGCTATTTTTACTGCGGCAGCCATCGGAAATTACCATTTTAATGAATTACTGGAAATTCCCTCCGAGTGGGATTTTTACGCAGGTTTGTCTCTCGGTTACTCTGCCTGGTCTTCAAAATACGATGGAAACGGAAGTTTTAGCTATGCCGGTAGTGGTGGCTCCGGTTTATATCTGGTTGGCCAAATTGGCGGGCGTTACTTCTTTAATGAAAATGTTGGTTTGAATGTTGAATTAGGAGGTGGAAATTATTCCGGTGGTAAAATTGGAGTTACTATAAAGTTGTAAAAACAGGTAATAACGTGTTTGTATTTAAATAGAGCATCAGGAGTTGCTGTTGAATATTTTTAATTTAACAGCAACTCCTAAATTTTTATCACTTTTTGAACCAAATTTGATTAATCATTTAGATATCCCCGAGTGCTACGCCAAGCGAAACCGTAAAATAAAGATCTCCTCCTTTTGAAATTTCCTTATTCGAAAGAAAATAGTCGTAGCCAACACTTGGCCTTAGAAACAAAAATCCTCCCGGACTGTAAATATTTTTACTCTGCCATTTTTTTAAAACAAAATCGCAGGACGCACCAACGCCCGGACAAAACGTTCCGATGAGGTTATTTTTGGGTTCCGAATCGTTATCGTCAGCCAGCGATGATTGAGAGTTTATCTCATAGCCACCAATAACGAGGTATGGGTAAAAGTTCACTTTATCAGTCGAATACAACGATTGTCCGATTTTCAGACCGTATTTTAAACTGCTTATTTTGTCGCCGGCGGGATGTGTCCAGTTTTTATCTTTTACCGGCATATCGTTTTTCGAAACTTCACGGCTTACGCTTCCGCCCATAAATAATGAAAGATACAGACGATTCAAAAATCCATCAATTTCAAAATTCATTATGTGCATATGCGAATCAAAATTGTCTGTAATGTTTCCGTTCAGAAATTCATTCCCGTACCCCAGACAAAAATTCATTCTTCCTGTAAATGTTAATTGCCGGAGTTGATTTATAAAAACAACGTATTCGGAATCGGGATTACCTTTTACATAATTTTTTAGCGATTTATTGAGCTCAGAATAATCATCGTTCATATAATACCTGATGTATAAACGAATCACTTTTTTATCGGCCTCGGAAAGTTGGCTTTTGTCCAAATCTTCCATGATAAAAGACATCTCTGTTCCAAGATACTGATGAATTTGATCTGAAATCGATTCTACCTGAAAGGTTTGTACTTTACCTTCCAGCAGCGAATCCCAGTTTTTTGCATTATAAAGGAAAAGTTCAAAATTCCGGTTCGCCAGCGAAAAAAGAATCTCTTCCGCGGGATACAGAACAATGTATTTTTCATCTACTGTATTTTTTAGATAATTAAGCGTTGAAACCGCTCCGTCATGGTCACCCGAAATGGTTTTATCCGCAAGCAGTTTTCTTCCGTTTCTGATGATTAATTCCGTAGAGTCGGTAAATGCTATGATTTCCTTTTTTATATCGTCCTGAGCAAAAGTAGTTGTTGCAGAAAACACCAGGAGAAAGAGGATGATGTGTCGTTTCATTGTTGTATTGGTTACGTTGTGTTGGCCGAAGCTAACAGTTTTTTTTACTGTTTGTTTTAAGACGTCGAAAAATTTCAAAAATGTTAAGTCAATGTTGCTACCATCACCGCTTTTATTGTGTGAAGTCGGTTTTCAGCCTGGTCAAAAACAACAGAAGCTTTGCTTTCAAAAACTTCTTCTGTTACCTCCATGGCATCGATACCAAATTTCTGATAAATTTCTTCACCGATTTTTGTATCACGGTTGTGAAAAGCAGGTAAACAATGCAGAAATTTCACATTCGGATTTCCGGTTGATTTTATCACATTTGTGTTGACCTGGTAGGGGAGAAGCATTTGAATCCGATCGGCCCAAACTTCCTGAGGTTCACCCATTGAGACCCATACATCGGTATATAAAAAGTCGCAATCTTTTACCGCTTTCTCAACGTTCTCTGAAACGGTTATTTTTGCTCCCGTAGTTCTGGCAATTTTAAGACATTCGTTTTGAAGTTCCCCCGAAGGTTGACAGTTTTTTGGCGCAGCCGCCTTGAAATCCATTCCAAGTTTTGCCGCTCCCACCATCAATGAATTGCCCATATTATTTCTTGCATCTCCTAGATAGCAGAGTTTTATCTCAGAAAAAGGCTTGTTTGAGTGTTCTTTTATGGTAAGAAAATCAGCCAGAATCTGAGTAGGGTGAAATTCATTTGTCAATCCGTTCCAAACCGGAACACCTGCATGTTTTGCCAGTTCCTCAACAACATTTTGTCCAAATCCGCGGTATTCAATTGCATCATACATTCTGCCCAAAACCCGTGCGGTGTCCTTCATCGATTCTTTTTGACCAATTTGCGAACCGGTTGGACCAAGATACGTAACATGAGCTCCCTGGTCGTAGGCAGCTACTTCAAAAGCACAGCGTGTGCGTGTTGATGCTTTTTCAAAAATGAGAGCTATATTTTTTCCTTTTAATAGACGATCTTCTGTCTGGCTTTTTTTTGCGTATTTCAAATCTTCGGCAAGTTCCAACAGGTAATAAATTTCCTCCGGTGTAAAGTCAAGTAATTTTAAAAAGCTCCGGTTTTCAAGGTTAATGGCCATATCTTTCTTTTTTGTTCTTTATTTTTGAATTTTACTTTTCGTATTCCATTGTTATTTTCGAACCAAACGATTTGTCTTCCAGTTTTTTGGCTTCAGTTATCACACTCTTTTTGCCCCCGTTTTTTACAAAATTGAGACATGCTTTAATTTTGGGTTCCATTGTTCCTTCTGAGAATGTCCCCATCTCAAGATATTTTAGCGTATCAACATAATCTAAAAACTCGAGTTTTTCCTGGTTTGGTTCTCCAAAGTTTTTATAAATAAACGAAACATCGGTAAGAATATAAAGCTCGTCGGCATTTATGTTGGTCGCCAGCAAGCTTGAAGCCATATCTTTATCGATTACAGCATCCAGTGTTCTTACATTTTTCTCGTCATCATAGTATACGGGAATTCCTCCGCCCCCTGCAGCAATAACAATGTTGCCTTTTCTGACCAACGATTCAATCGTGTCTTTATTTATTATCTCCAGCGGAACAGGCGAGGGAACAACCCTTCTGTATTTGCCTTCAGCTTTTGTTGTGGTTTTAAAAGTCCATTTTTTTTCTTTAGTCAGCCTGTCAGCTTCTTCCCGGGTATATAGTTTCCCAATTCTTTTTGACGGATCTGAAAATGCCGGATCATTCCGGTCTACTTCAACCAGTGTTACCATTGTAATAATATTCTTCTGAATACCATGCTGTTTGAGCACATTCCGCATCATCCTCTCAAGCATGTAGCCAATCCCTCCCTGCGAATCGGCAACACATATATCAAGTGGCATCGGGGCAATATTATAAACTTGTTCACCGGCATCATTACGCATCAAAATATTTCCTACCTGGGGGCCGTTTCCGTGCGTTATAACCAGCTCATAACCATCATTTATCAGATGAACAAGGTTTTCCAGTGTCTCGGTAGAATTCTGTTCCTGCTGTTCAATTGTTCCTTCCTCGTTATCCCTTAAAATGGCATTGCCACCAAGAGCTACAACTGCCAGTTTTTTCATGATAAATCATTTAATCTTCAAACAAACTTAAAAATTTGGGGGAATCTAAAATATGGAGTTTTGTCATCTTTACCGTTGTCTACCCTATTATAAAACAGTGGCTTAATTTTTTTAGTTACAATTTTTCGGCTGACATCTGTTTTGGATGACAGATTATTGAGCGGATATTTTTTTTACTAACACTTTGCATTTTATATGATTCAATTTTATGAAGAAAATATTCACCTGCTACCTGCGTTTTTTTAGTTAGATTTGCATTTTATTAAACAAATATTTTTGAAATGGCCGTAAAACGAAAAAAGCCAAAAAATCCAACAAAAAAAGCTAAAAAATCAAGAACTCCATTTTTTAAAAATGAGAAGTTTAAGTTTGTTTTTGGAGTTTTGGTTTTATTGGTTGCAAGCTATTTGTTGATAGCCTTTATTTCGTTTTTGTTTTTTGGGGCTGCCGATCAAAGCAAGCTTGACTTACCGTGGTCAGAACTCGTATTTGATTCAACCATTAAAGTTCAGAATAAAGCCGGTAAAACAGGAGCCTGGCTCTCGGAAGTTGTCTTTAATCAGGGATTTGGACTGGCTTCTTTTATTTTTATTTATCTGCTGGCTATAATCGGTTTTAAAATACTGGGGAGAAATAAAGGGCGATTTAGCAAAAATTTCTTTTTTAGTTTTGTTCTGCTGATATGGTTGTCGGTGACACTCGGGTTGATTTTTACAAAAACCGAAGGAGGATCTGCTATATATGCCGGTGGGAAATACGGATTTGTACTTAGTAACTGGTTGAGTTCACTTATCGGGACATTCGGTGTTGTTTTGCTTTTGTTTGTTTCCGCTGTTATAATTTTTGTTGTCCGGTTTGACAAAGGATATCACTGGCTTAAAAACCGGCTAAGAAGAAAAGAGAAGGTTGATATTCCAGCTTTTGAAGAAGAACAGGAACCTTTAGAAGATTCCAATATTACTGACGAATCAATTTCAAAAGTTATTGAAGACGACGATATCGTAAAAGCAATTTTTGAGCCCGACTCGGAAGAAGATGATTCACTTGAAGTGGAAATTGCTTCAAAAGAAGAAAAAGACGAGGAAGTAAATGAAGAAAAAAGAGAAGAAGAGGAGGAACTGGAGTTAACCGTTAAAAAAATTCAGGAAGAGGAAGGAGACCCGATTCAGAATGAGGAAATGGAAGATTACGATCCCACCCTCGATTTATCGGAATTTAAATTCCCCACACTTGAACTTTTGGAAGACCACAATTTTGGAAACGCTGAAGTAAGCAACGAGGAGTTAATTTCAAATAAAAACAAAATTGTTGAAACACTTCGTCATTATAAGATTGAAATTACAAAAATCAGGGCTACCATTGGTCCAACGATTACTTTATACGAAATAGTGCCCGCTCCCGGTATTCGCATTTCAAAAATTAAAAATCTGGAGGATGATATTGCACTTAGCCTGGCGGCTTTGGGAATTCGAATCATCGCCCCTATTCCCGGGAGGGGAACCATCGGTATTGAAGTTCCTAATCAGAGTCCGGAAGTGGTTTCAATGCGTTCTATTTTAAGTTCAAAGAAATTTCAGGAGAATACTGCGGAACTTCCGGTTGCACTGGGAAAGACCATTTCGAATGAAACCTATTTGTTTGATTTGGTTAAGATGCCTCATATTCTGGTTGCGGGGGCCACTGGGCAGGGGAAATCGGTTGGGGTAAATGTAATTATTACTTCCTTGCTGTATAAAAAACATCCGTCACAATTAAAATTTGTTTTTGTAGACCCCAAGAAGGTAGAGTTAAACCTCTATTCGGTACTTGAAAAACACTACCTCGCAAAACTTCCCGGCGAAGAAGAGCCGGTTATTACTGATATTCAAAAAGTAAAAAATACATTGAATTCCATTAACGTTGAAATGGATCAGCGTTATGATCTGTTAAAAAAGGCACATGCACGAAATGTAAAAGAGTACAACAAAAAATTTATAAGCCGCAAGTTAAATCCTGAAAAAGGGCACAAGTATATGCCTTATATTGTGGTTATTATAGATGAGTTTGCCGATTTGATAATGACAGCCGGAAAAGAGATTGAATTGCCAATTGCAAGGATTGCACAGTTGGCACGTGCCGTTGGTATTCATATGATAATAGCCACACAACGTCCCTCAACAAACATTATAACGGGGGTAATAAAAGCGAACTTCCCTGCGCGAATTGCATTTAAGGTGGCTTCGATGATTGACTCCAGAACAATTCTGGATACACCGGGTGCAAACCAGCTTATCGGGAAAGGAGATATGTTAATCGCATCAGGAAGCAATATTACCCGTGTACAGTGCGCATTTGTGGACACTCCAGAAGTGGAAAAAGTATGTTCTTTTATTTCGGAACAAAGAGGTTACCCAACCGCATTTTTGTTACCTGAATATGTTGGAGATGATGAACCAGGGCCGGGAGAAGTTGACCTGAACAATAAAGATGAATTGTTTGATGACGCAGCACGTGTGGTTGTGATGAACCAGATGGGATCTACATCAATGATTCAGCGAAAATTTTCAATTGGTTACAACCGGGCAGGAAGAATAATGGATCAATTGGAGGCTGCCGGTGTTGTTGGACCCAGTGAAGGAAGTAAAGCACGACAGGTACTTATTCAGGATGAATACAGTTTGGAACAATTGTTGAATGATTTAAATTAGAACGCTGTAATTTTTCAATTTAAATTGTGTTGAAGACAATGAAAATTGGTTGGCGTTCCTGAATGTTTCCAAATTTTTTGAATATTTGCAGCCGAAAAAATTAAAAACAGATGAAAAAGATATTTCTTACAAGTATAATTTTTATTTCTTTCTTGTTCTCGTTTGCCCAGGGAGACGAAAAAGCAAAAGATATTTTAGATCAGGTAAGCAGTAAAACGCGTTCTTATACTACCATTGAAGCTGATTTCTCTTTCACAATGGAAAATAAGGAAATGGAAATTCATGAAGCAAACGACGGAACAATAAAACTAAAGGGTGAGAAATATGCAGTGGTACTTCCGGAGCTTGGCGTAAAAATATATTCTGACGGGGAAACACTTTGGAATTACATGGAAGACGGAAACCAGGTAACAATCTCTACCATCGACGAAGAAAGTGGTGACTTGATGGATCCTTCCTCTCTGTTTAATATTTACGAGAAAGGTTTTCAATCGAAATTTGTGGAGGAGAAAAAAGAAGGAAACAAATCGTTATATATAATTGACTTGTTTCCTGACGAAAATTTTCAGGAAGTTTCAAAAATAAATATAGCTGTTAATAAATCGACACTAATGATTGATTCCGCGACGCTTTATGAGAACGGCGGTAACATGTATAGTATAAAAGTAAAGAATATAGAAACCAACAAATCTTTTCCTGATTCCGACTTTGTTTTTAATGCCGATGATTATGAGGATGTGGAAGTTATTGATTTCCGGTAACCCGTTTTATTACTTATACATTTTTGGATCGAGCAGTAGTTTATCTGCCGATGAGATTTCAATAAACGATGCCCCCGAATCTTCTCCAAACCGGCCACCGATATATATAATAAGGTCTTCTTTTTTAATCGTCTTTTCCTTAATCAGATTTTGAATTGCCGCCTTCTGAATTTTTAGTTTATTCTTTTTGATGGGCAGGTACGACGGATAAACTCCAAAAGAAAGTGCCAACTGTCTGACAACCTGTTCTGAATGACATTTGGCCAAAACGGGTGTGGTTGAACGATATGCCGATATATATCTTGCGGTTTTCCCTGTTGTTGTTGAAGTTACTATTGCAACCGGATTAAGCTCTCTCGCTGCTCTCAAAGCCGACTGCGCCAGATAGGCGGGTATTTCATGCTTTACAGGTGGTAGAATAACGTCGTAGCGTTTATCCCTGTCAGGTTCCACTTCGTTGGCAATCTTAACCATCATTTGTATCGCTTCTACCGGATATTTCCCGTACGCTGTTTCTCCACTCAGCATAATGGCGTCGGTACGTGCATAAATAGCACTGGCCACATCGCCCACTTCTGCACGAGTCGGACGCGGGTGTTCAATCATACTATGCAGCATCTGAGTCGCAATTATCACCGGTTTTTTCTGGATAATTGCTTTTCTGATTAAATTTCTCTGTACTGTTGGAATCTGCTCTGCGGGAAGTTCAATACCCAGGTCGCCACGGGCAACCATAATTCCGTATGCCGATTCCAGAATTTCATCGATTTTATTTACACCTTCCAGGTTTTCTATTTTGGCGATGATTTTGATTTTGCTGTTTTGTAAATCCAGAATTTTTTGAACTGCTTCGACATCTTTTTTATTCCGTACAAATGAGTGCGCAATAAAATCCAATTCGTTTTCGATGGCAAAGTTGATAAATTCTTTGTCTTTCTCAGAAATAGAAGGGAGTTTAATTTTTACACCCGGAATATTTAGACTTTTATTATTTTTTATAGTACCGCTGTTTTCAATCCTGCTAACCAGATATTCCTTTTTTTTCTCAACAACAGTGATTTCAATATCGCCATCGTCTATTAAAATTTTGTCGCCCTCATTTACATCTCGCACAAAGTTTTTATAGTTTACACAAATATGAGCGTTTCCGGTTTCCATTTCATGATAGGCTATCGAAATATTTTGCCCTTTGGTCACCTCTAGTTGGTTTTGGGTTTTGCAGGTTCTTATTTCCGGTCCTTTGGTATCGATAAGAATCGCAATTTTATCAGAAACAGTGCGTATGTTCTCAATAAGTTTTTTTCCGCTCTCTTTGCTTATGTGAGCAGTGTTTATTCTCGCTACGTTCATCCCGGCCTCGTAAAGAGATTTTATAAAATCCACATCACATTTTTGGTCGGATATTGTTGCAACAATTTTTGTTTGTCTCATGTCTTTAATTTTAAAAGGCTGCAAATGTAGAACTATTTGTCTCTTTGTATTTCATTTCGGATTAAACAAAAATTAAATTTAAGATTGAAGTAGTATTTAATCTTTATTTACCAAATAACTTTGAATTGCAAGCGTATATGAATCCAGTCCAAAACCCATAATACATCCTTTACATACCGGCCCGATTATAGATTTATGCCGGAAATCTTCACGCGACAAAGTATTTGATATATGAACTTCAACAACCGGCGTTGTTACACCTGCAATTGCGTCGCGTATAGCAACCGAAGTGTGGGTGTATGCTCCGGCGTTAATAATTATACCATCGCAGTTAAACCCAAATTCATGAATTTTGTCGATTAATTCTCCCTCAATATTTGATTGAAAATAATTTAATTCAACTTCTCTGAAATTATTCTTTAATGTTTTAAAAAAACTGTCAAAGCTTTTGTCCCCGTAGATATTCTTTTCCCGTTTCCCCAACAGATTTAAATTTGGGCCGTTGATTATCAATAATTTCATTACATTTCGATTTTAATTTTTTTTATAGTAACTTTATATGTAATCAATCGTACTAGTATTCAAATAATTAAAAAATAGTACTGATTCTATTTCAAAATTATTTAAATAAAACGATTAACAAAATATAAAATTAAAGATATGAAGTGGGAGGACAGTAAAAAAGGCTACGAGAATTATTTGAGGCTGGAAAAATCGCTGTCGCAAAATTCAATTGCGGCGTATATCAATGATATAAATAAGTTGGTCGAGTTTTTAGAAAAGAACTTTAAAAAAATTGCACCGGATAAAGTTAAACTTTCGCATTTAAAAAGTTTTGTTGAATGGCTGAATGAAAGAGGTGTTAGTCCCAGAACGCAGGCTCGTACAATTTCTGGTATAAAATCATTTTACAAGTATCTTTTAATAGAAGGAAAAATTAACAGCGATCCAACTGCTTTACTTGAGTCTCCCAAAATAGGGAGAAAACTTCCCGATATTTTAACAATGGAAGAAATTGATTCGTTGATTGAAGCAATTGACCTGGAAAAAGCGGAAGGACAGCGTAATAAAGCAATGCTTGAAACACTATATAGTTGTGGGTTAAGAGTTTCAGAACTTGTGAATTTGAAACTTACCAATCTTTTTTTCGACCAGGGTTTTGTAAAAATAGAAGGAAAAGCAGACAAGGAAAGGCTTGTGCCGGTAAGCAACAGAGCAATTGAAGAAATAAATAAATATCTGAAAGGGTATCGCAAAACGTTGAAAATAAGTAAAGAAAGTGAGAATGTATTGTTTCTGAACAGGAGAGGCAGAAAGTTAAGTCGGGTTATGATTTTTACAATTATTAAAAATTTGGCTGATAAAATTGGTTTGGAAAAAAAGATAAGCCCGCATACATTCAGGCATTCATTTGCAACGCATTTAATTAATGGAGGTGCTGATTTGCGCGCTGTTCAGGAAATGTTAGGGCACGAATCGATATTGACAACAGAAATTTACACGCATTTAGACCGCGATTATCTTCGTAGTACCATTCATCAGTTTCATCCAAGGTCTTAAAATTCAAATTTAAATAAAGAAAAAGAGCATTGAACGAAAAAAAACGATGCTCTTTTTTTTGAGATCATATCGATATAAATATTTAACAAGTAGGGTGCAAAAGTTAATTGTTAAGATATTGTTTAATTGGAGCTAAAAAGCGGCTAAATCAAAACCTTTATCGGCCGGGGTTGGAAAAAAAAGTTATTTTTGTTCACCGAAATTACGTATTGAAAAGAGTATTATTAAGTTAATTATTAGGTAGTTATGAAAAACTTGGATTTGTCGAAGTACGGTATACAAGACGTACAGGAAATTGTTTATAACCCATCTTACGAACAACTCTTCGAAGAAGAGATGAAACCTGAATTGGAAGGTTTTGAAAAAGGACAACTTACAGAATTAGACGCTGTAAATGTTATGACCGGAATCTTTACAGGACGTTCACCTAAAGATAAATTCATCGTTAAAGATGATACAACAAAAGATACCATCTGGTGGACAACACCAGGATCGCCTAACGACAACAAACCTACAACTCCCGAAGTTTGGGCTGAGTTAAAAGCAAATACTGTTAAACAGCTTTCAGGGAAAAGACTGTTTGTTATTGACACTTTCTGTGGTGCCAACGAAGACACTCGGTTAAAAGTTCGTTTTATTATGGAAGTAGCATGGCAGGCTCACTTTGTAAAAAACATGTTTATCCGCCCGACAGAAGAAGAATTGGAAGGCTATGGCGAGCCCGATTTTGTTGTAATGAACGGTTCAAAAACAACCAACGAAAAATGGGAAGAACATGGTTTGAACTCTGAAGTTTATACCGTTTTCAATCTTACTGAAAAAATGCAGGTTATTGGCGGTAGCTGGTACGGTGGTGAAATGAAAAAAGGTATGTTCGCTATGATGAACTACTACTTGCCACTTCGTGGAATGGCTTCTATGCACTGTTCAGCAAACGTAGGTAAAGACGGTGATGTTGCTATTTTCTTTGGTCTTTCAGGAACCGGTAAAACAACTTTATCTACTGACCCAAACCGCCAGTTGATTGGTGATGATGAGCACGGTTGGGATGATGAAGGTATCTTCAACTTTGAAGGTGGATGTTATGCAAAAACCATCAACCTGGATAAAGAAGCTGAACCGGAAATTTACGGTGCAATCAAACGTGATGCTTTGTTGGAAAACGTTACTGTTGATGCTGACGGTAAAATCGATTTTAACGACGGTTCTGTAACTCAGAACACACGTGTTTCTTACCCGATTTACCACATTGAAAATATTGTTAAACCGATTTCAAAAGCAGGTCACGCTAAAAAAGTTATTTTCCTGACTGCTGATGCATTTGGAGTACTTCCTCCGGTTGCTAAATTAACTCCGGAACAAACTAAATATCACTTCTTATCAGGATTTACTGCAAAATTAGCAGGTACTGAGCGTGGGGTTACTGCTCCACAACCTACTTTCTCTGCTTGTTTTGGTGCTGCTTTCCTTTCTTTACACCCAACAAAATACGGTGAAGAATTAGTGAAAAAAATGGAAGAGCACGGAGCTGAGGCTTACCTTGTAAACACCGGATGGAATGGAACCGGAAAACGTATCTCGATTAAAGATACCCGTGGTATTATTACTGCAATTCTTGATGGTTCTATTGAAGTGGCTCCAACTAAAAACCTGCCGGTTTTTAACCTTGAAATCCCTACTGAATTAAAAGGTGTTGCTACTGAAGTTCTTGACCCGCGTGATACGTATGCAAATGCTGCTGACTGGGACGAAAAAGCTGCTGACCTGGCCGGACGTTTCATCAAAAACTTCGAAAAATATACGGACAACGAAGAAGGAAAAGCATTGGTTGCTGCTGGACCACAACTTGACTAATCAGTTATTAAAATTGATATACGAAAACCTCGCCATTTGGCGGGGTTTTTTGCTAATTAGTGTATTGACATAAGGATTGAGTCCATTTTTATGATGGTTTCCTCTGAAAAGCCTTGTTCAAAAAGCAGTAATTTGCCGTTATGGATGATAATATTTGTGGGAAGTAATTCCGGGTAGCGGCCTTTTTTTATTCCAGGTTTCGGATTAAGTTGAAACAAATAATTCATCAATCGTTTGTTCTCGTATAGCGGAAAATAACGCGGCTCGTTTTTTTGAAGTTCCACCCATTTTTCCACATCTTTTTCTGTCTCGTCGGTAATGGAAAGGAAAAGCGTATTTTCGTTTTCGTATTTATCTACCAGTTTATTTAACAGCGGAATTTCTTTTTGGCACGGACCGCACCAGGTTGCCCATAAATTAAGAACCAAGGTTTGCGCACCCGCTTCGTCGCTTAAAAACTCATCGCGTTCCAATTCTTTGCGAATGGGGTCGTCAATATTTACCAACTGATTATAAAATCGGAAGGTTTTCCATTCGGTTATTTTGTTGTTCATAACAAGAAAAACAATGAAAATGAGGGCAACAACAATTGGATATTTGGTTTTCATACGAACATTCTTTTTTGGATGGAGAAATGGAGAATTATCAGGAAAATAAAAGTGTAGCCGGCGACGAGCAATACTTGTTTTGTTCCGAGTAAATTTTCGGAAATAATTTGTTTGCAAGCTTGAAGCGGAAGAAAATCTCCGGCTGCCGATTCTGTTTTTCGATGAATAAAATGAACCAGCCATCCTTCCAGCAGCCAATAAACCAGAATGGGAAGCGCCATCACCGGATTTGGGCGCGCAAAAGCAATTGCCAGAGCGATAAAACCGGTTGCTGCTAAATATAAAAATTGCGAAATCAAAGCATTGTAGTCGGTATTCAGAATTAGTTGCAAGGGATTTGTTCCTTTAAAAAAGCTGAGTGAAGCATAGCAAATAAAATTAAGCAGCATAAACGAAAATGCATACACTCCAACTTGTAAAATGGTATAAAAAAATAGTTTGTGGCGTGGCCAACCCAAAAGCAACAGCATTTTGTAATAGCCCGAATTAATGAGATGAATGGAACGTTGCAACACCCAAAAAATAAAAAAAAGTGCAGGCAATGTTGATTGACTTGCCTGAATCGATATGAACTCCGCAAGAGCGGCGCCGTCCAGTTGTTTTTTGCCAGCCCCGTACCAATAGTTGAGGAAAGCAAGAAAAAATAGTGCCAGCAACAAAACGGTGGCCGGAAGAATTTGCTTTTTATTTTTGAATAATTTTAATTCTATGCTCAGCATTTTATTCATTCTTTAGGATATTGATAATTGTTTCGTTGAAATTGTCCGTTGAGTTGCGCAGAACAGTGCTTGTTAAAATTCCTTCTTTCATAATAAAACAGGCTGTTGCCTGGAAATTAATTTCGTTTAGTAAATGCGTTGAAAGAAAAATAGTTTTTCTTTTTTCAATCAATTCCTGAATAACCTGGTTTAGTAGTTTTATTCCCAGCGGATCGAGGCCGTTAAAAGGTTCGTCCCACAATAAGTAATTCGGATTTCCAAGCATCGAAAGCGCGAGGCTTAATCGTTTTTTCATTCCTGTTGAAAGGGCTTTGAACGCTTTTTCTTGTGCCGGCCAAATTTCCCAAAGTAGGAGTAACTTTTTTATTTCTTCAAAAGAGGTTTGTTTTATTTTTCTGGCAATTTCTGCAATTTCAAGAACACTCAGCGAAGGTTCTGTAATAAATGGCTCTGTGGAAATTCCCATCTGTTTTCGGCGCAAATCGGCATCTTTAAAATTGTTTAATTCTATATATCCTTTGTTTTGTGCAATTAATCCGCAAATGATATTAAAAAGCGTTGTTTTGCCAGAGCCGTTGTCGCCAACAAAAAGGTAGAGCCCCGGTTCTGAAATTTCTAAACTAAAGTCTTTTACAGCTGTGTAACTTCCAAACTTTTTTGTCAAATTATTAATTTTCAGCGTGGTTCGATGAGTTTTCTTCAAATTGAATATCCAGTGACTTTTCCCATTCCATTTCTTGTATAAATTTCTCCTCTAGCGGATTTTCTTTCAAAATGTTAAAGTCTTTCCAAAATTCGGGATGATAAGGATAAACGGTTTTGTAGGAGTTTTCTTCTCTGTCCAGTTTCTCGCGGTACCTTATTTTATCCATTTCTTTTTTGTTGGTGACAACCTTGGAGATCAGAAGTACATATCCGGCTAGTTGTCTTTCTTTTACAATTTTCTCATTTTCGAGAGCTTCCGGATTTTTATAAATCATAAATTTTCCATTTGGAGAAGTTGTACCACGTTTATATTTCAAAAAATATTTGCCATTTATTTTTTGGTAAGTCGTTTCAGACTTGCTGAGAATTGATTCTTCTTTGCCACTAAATTTTTTTGAATGTTCTCCAAAGAATTTCAACCAACTCTCAATTTTTAGAATTGCCCAGTCTTTTGAATTTATATAAATATATCCGGCACTTTCTGAATTTTTACTTTCAGAGGCTCTTGTTCCATCTGGCCATAAGACATTATATATGAATTTTATTTTATACACTTTAATGGAATCCAACCATTCAAAACCGGCGAATTCATATAGGAAATTTTCATAATCGGTAAGTGGAGAATACCACCAGTCAGAGCGATAACTTCTTACGGCATTACTATAACTTTTATAGATCATATTTCGGTGTCCAAAATATTTATCCATTGCAGTTATAAACCCTTCCTCTTTTTTGCTTCTTGGAACAAGGTAGTTTGTGCTCCTTCTAATTTCCTGAATTTGAATACGGGTAGTTTCAGTTGGCTTGTTAATTCCTTTGTCTTCAATTAAAAGGGCAGCTTCAATGAGTTGAGAAGCCACCGTGTCGCGATAATTTGTATTGCGGTAAAAAGCTTCCATTTGCGAAGTTGTGTGGGCATAATTTCTTTTAATATTTTTCACCGCCCGCTTTACAATATCTACAGCTTCTGTGCCCGAAGGAAGTACGTAAATGTCGCTTAACGTGTAAGGTCTTGGCTGCATTTTTATCACAAGACTTTCATCATCAGAATTTGTGATGTTTATTTTGTTATGTTCGTAACCCAGAAATGAAAACAATGCCAGACTTCCTGCAAAACGGCCCTGTATTTTGAAATCGAATTCTCCGTTGGTGTTGGTAATCGTTCCGGTTCCGGCTTTTTCAATTAAAATATTTGCATACGGAAGAAACTCTCCGGTTTCTGCATCCACAACTTTTCCTTGTAAATGAATAAATGCCGGTATTTTTGATGTAATAATTAAATGCGTATTTGTTTGAGTTATTTTTGAATTCAGTAAATTCTGCAACTGCGCTAAACACGAATCAATATTTGCACTGAATGAAAAGTCGGTACTATCTGAAAGCGAAACTAAATCCGGGCTATAACTGAGTTCCAGATGTTCTTTTACCGCAATTTCTTCCAATACATTCAGATAGGTAGTTTTTGAACCGGTTTGTGCGTTTCCGGTAATTGTAACAATGGGAATTATAATGAATAACAAGAAAATTATTTTCATGGCTTTTTTATTACATAAGTATTTTCATTTTTTTCATATGAAAAATCGAGTGTAAGACATATCGTTTTTATAATATTTTCAAGACTGTAATTGCTATTGAACTGTCCTGAATATTTGAGTGCCCCGGCGTTTTTATCGTTTAATTCTATTTTTTTATTGAAGTGTTGTTCGAGTGTTTTTAAAACTTCAGATAAGGGCATGTTCGAAAAATTGAATCTTCCCGAAAGCCACGAATTGCTGTTTTGTTGCTGATTTATTTCTTCGCTCAGCTTTTTCGTTTTTGCGTTCCATGTTCCGATTTCGTTTTTTGTAAGAATTAATTTTTTACCGGAAAATAAGCTTCCGGAATTAAACGCAACTTTTCCTTCGTCAACCGTCACTTTTTCTGTGCTGGGATTATCTGCTTCAACTAAAAATTTTGTTCCCAGAACTTCAACTTTTGTATGTTGAGTTTTTATTTGAAATGGTTTTCCCGGTTTTTTGGTAATTTCAAAATATGCGGTTCCATTTAGTTTTACATCACGTTCATTTTTTTTGAAAGTTTTTGGATAGCTAAGACACGCATTTTTAGCTAAGATTACTTTTGAACTGTCGGGTAAAAAAACAATCTGGCGTTGTTGAGCAACAATTTCTGTCCGGTTATTTGGCTCCTGAATTTGTAAAACCAATTGAGTTGCCAGAGCCAATAGCAATAGTGCAGCTGCAGCCCTCCAAACAATATGTTTTGTTTTTCCGGATTGAATACGCTTATTCACTTTTTCCAGTCCTTCTTTCGCGTCGGGATTAAAATCAATTTTTAATTTGCCTGTCGCCGTGTATGTTTTTCTGAGTTCTTCAAACTGTTGCCGGTTTTCTTTTGATGACGAAAGCCATGCGTCAAGCTCTTCTTTTTCTTTTTCCGAAAGTTTGTTTTCAAAAGACTGAATGATTCGATGTATTGGAATCTGCTCCATTGTTTTTTATTACAATGAACCTTCCCAAAAAAGAAACCCCTAAAGTTTATCGAAAATTTTGCTAAAGAATGATAAAAAGTAAAGTTGCAGGGATTAAATGTAAGAATGGTTTTACTTCTTCCCTTAATTTTGAAATGGCGATGGCGACTTGATTCTCAACCGTTTTGATTGATATGCCCAAATATTCCGCAATTTCTTTTTGAGTTAAACCTTCTAGTTTGTTGAGGATGAAAATCTGTCTGCACCTTTCAGGAAGCTT